>NZ_DATJCS010000009.1:0-71688 GCF_035497915.1 Pseudomonas sp. | reverse complement strand
TAGGACATGTCGCTGGGCAGCTCCGCGGCGGCCACCTCCTCCAGGGCTTGCAGCGCCTGCGCCGAGGTGTAGCCCGGCGCCGGCCGGCCGGTGATCTCGGCCGCGCGGAACATGTTGAAGCGGTAGGTGAATTCGGGGCCGCTGGTGGCCTCGCTGGTCAGCAGGGTATTCATCGGCACCATCTCGCCGCCGCTGTTGCGCACGTAGAACAGCGACGCGTCGGCCAGGTCGCGGCGGTAATCGGTCTCGGCCTGCACATACACCTTGTACAGCCGGCCAAAGCGATTGAAATCGTTGACATAGGCCCCGCCAAGGAAAGCACCCAGGGTCTGGTTGACGTCGCCCGGCGCGACCCCGAGCTTCATGGTCTTCGGGGTATCCACGTCCAGGAAGATCTGCGGCACCGTGGCCCGGTAGGTGGTGTACAGCCCGCTCAGCTCCGGACGCTCGCTGGCCGCCTCGATGAAGGCCTTGGCCTGCTCGGCCAGGTAGTCCGGGGAGTTGCCGCTGCGATCCTGCAACATCATCGAGAAACCCGAACCGGTGCCCAGGCCCGGAATGGCCGGCGGACCGAAGGCGATGGCGATGCCCTCGTTGATGACCGCCAGCTGGCCGTTGAGCCGGTGCGCGACCCGGGTAGCCAGATCCTCGGCCGCCGGGCGCTCATCCCAGTCCTTGAGCTGGATGAAAACGAAGGCGTTGTTGGTGGATGAGGCGCCGGAGAGGAAGCTGTAGCCGGTCACCGTGGTGTACGACTCGATGGCCGGTTCGGCCGCCAGGATGGCCTCGACCTTGGTCGCCGCGGCGTGCGTGCGTTCCAGTGACGCGGCGTCGGGCAGCTGCAGGTTGGCCATCAGGTAGGCCTGGTCCTCTTCCGGCACGAAGCCGCCGGGCAGCGCGCGAAACAGCACGAACAGCGCCACCACCAGCATGGCGAGCACCAGCAGCGCGCGCAGCGGGTGGTGGGTGAAGCGGGCGGTCAGGTCAATGTAACGATCCGTCACCTTGTCCAGAACCCGGTTGAAGCGGGCGAAGAAGCGCCCCAGCAAGCCCTGGCGGGCGCCATGCTCATGGGGCTTGAGCAGGGTGCTGGACAGCGCCGGACTCAACGACAGGGCGACCACCGCCGAAATGCACACCGAGATGGCGATGGTGATCGCGAACTGTTGATAGAGCCGCCCGGTGATGCCCGACATGGCCGCCACCGGCACGAACACCGCGGTGAGCGACAGCGCCGTGGCGATCACCGGGCCGCTGACCTCCTTCATGGTCTCGATGGTCGCCTGGCGCCGCTCCATGCCCCGCTCCATCTTTTCCGACACCCCCTCCACCACCACGATGGCGTCATCCACCACGATGCCGATGGCCAGCACCAGGCCGAGTAGCGAGAAGGTGTTGATGGAGAAACCCAGCAGCGGAAACACCGCGAAGGTGCCGATCAGCGCCACCGGCACCGCCAGCGTGGGAATCAGCGTGGCGCGGAAGTTCTGCAGGAAAATGAACACCACCAGGGTGACGATGACGGTGGCCTCGAACAGGGTGTGGACAATTTCCTCGATGCCGGCGGACACCGGCTTGGTGGTGTCCAGCGAGATCACGTATTCGATGTCCTGGGGAAAGCGCGCCTGCATGTGCTGCATGGCGGCACGGATGTGCTCCGCCACCTGCAAACCGTTGGCATCGGGCAATTGATAGACCGCCATCACGGCCGCCGGCCGGCCGTTGAAGGCGCCGATCTGGTTGTAGGTCTCGGCTCCCAGCTCGATGCGCGCCACGTCGCGCAGCAGCACCTGCGAGCCATCCGGGTCGGAGCGCACGACCACTTCGCCGAACTGCTCCGGAGTCTCCAGTCGCCCCCGGGTCTGCACCGCGTAGGCAAACTCGGTGCCCGGCGCCGCCGGCGGGCCGCCCAGCTTGCCGGCCGGGGTCAGCACGTTCTGTTGCTGCACGGCGTTGATGATGTCCGGCACGGTCAGCGCCAGCCGGCTGAGCTGGTCCGGCTTGATCCAGATGCGCATGGCATAGTCGGAGCCGCCAAAGATGGTGACCTGGCCGACCCCCTGGATACGCGAGACCTCGTCGAGCACGTTGATCGACATGTAGTTGGTGAGAAAGTCGGCATCGAAGCTGCCATTGGGCGAGCGCAGGGTGACCAGCATCAGCGGGAAGGCCAGCGCCTTCTTGATTTTCACCCCCCGCCGTTTGACTTCCTCGGGCAGTTGCGCGGCGCCTTCCGAGACGCGGTTCTGTACCAGCACGTTGGAGATGTCCTGGTCCGAGCCCACCTCGAAGGCCACCGACAGGGTCATCTGCCCGTTACCGGCGTTGGTCGATTTCATGTACAGCATGTTCTCCACGCCGTTGACCTTCTGCTCCAGCGGCGTGGCCACCGACTGCTCCACGTTCACCGCATTGGCGCCGTCGTAAGTGGCTTCGACCTTGATTTCCGGTGGCGTGATGTCCGGGTACTGGGCAATGGGCAGGCGCCCCATGGCCACCAGGCCGACGATCAGGATAAGGATCGAGATCACCATCGCGAACACCGGGCGGCGGACGAAGAACTCACCCATTCTGGCCACCCACCGCCACCGGCGGCAGATCCCCCGTCCCGGCCGGGCGTGGACGCACGGTCATGCCGGGGCGCAATCGCAACAACCCCTCCACCGCGACCCGTTCCCCGGCCTGCAGGCCGGATTCGATGACCCAGTAGCTGCCCAGCCGCGGCCCGACCCGCACCTGACGAACCTCCACGGTATCGTCCGCCTTGATGACGAATACCCGGTGGACCGACTGCAGTTCGCTGATCGCCCGCTGCGGCAGCAGGATGGCGCCCTGGATCGCGTCGGCATCGAAGCGGATGCGCGCGAACATGCCTGGACGCAGCAGGTTCCGGGGGTTGGGGAACTCGGCTTCGATGGTCAGCGAGCCGGTGGTGGGATCGATGTTGCGATCGACCTTGGTGGGCGTTCCCAAGTGGTCATACAGACTGCCGTCGGCGAGGATCAGCTTGAGGGTGCGCTGGTGCATCCCGTCGGCCTCGCCCCGCTCGGTGGCCGCCGCCAGCCGCCGTACCGCCTCCAGGTAGCCGCGCTCGGTGATCGAGACACGCACGCCAATCGGGTCGGTGCGCGAGATCACGTTCAGCATCCCGCCATTGTTGCTCTGGCTGACGTAGTCACCGACCTCGGCCTGCGACAGGCCGATCAGCCCTCCCTCGGGCGCATGGATCTGCGTGTAGCCCAACTCCAGCTGCGCCAGCTGCACCTGCGCCTTGGCCGCCGCCTCCTGATTCCTCGCGGCTTCGTAGTTGGCCACGGCGGCATCCAGGTCGATCTTGCTGACGGCATTCATCGCGGCCAGCGGGCGGATGCGCTCCAGGTCCGACCGGGTCTTGACCATGGCAGTACGGGCCTGGGCCAGCAGCGCCTGCGCCTGCGCAACCTTGGCCTGCAGGGGTTGGGGATCAATGGTGTAAAGCAGGGCGCCCTGATCGACAAAGGTGCCTTCCTTGAAATGGATGCCTTCGAGGAAACCGTCCACCCGGGCGCGGATGGTCACATCGACGGAACCAATGGTTTCGCCCACCACGTCCAGGGGGATGCTCACGTCCTGCGGGGCGACAGTGACGAACGGGATGTCCGGTACGGCCGCGGCGGGTGGCGGCTCGTCACCGCACCCGCCCAGCCCCAGCAGCAGGGCCAGTGCTAGGCCGGAACACGACAGGCGATGGCTGTACGTTGGCACGGGACGCCCTCTTCAATGCTCAGCGCGATCACGGCTGCATCGCTCGCCCGGCTGGCGTGCCCGCCGGCAAGAGATGCATTGCTCCTGCATCGTCGGTCCGCGTACCCGCCTTGCGTGGCAGAACTGCGATCTGAGCGTCCCAACGCTTTCAAGGTAGTGCATGACAGATGCCCGACGGTCCGGCGGGATAGCCGCTCATCAGTGCCCCCGGGCCTGCCGGGCCGCGCACCGCGCCTGGCGGCCGGCTGAACACCCGGGCCGGCGGTGGCACGGATGCAGCCCTACTCGAAGCGCTCGATATCGCGCACGATGCCATCGATCACGCCCTTGAGGGTCGCCAGGGTGACCTGCTCCTCGCGGTTCTCCAACTCCTCGCCGAACCCCTTGCGCACCACCTGCAACACCGGCTGACCGGTACTCGCGTCGAGCAGCTCGGCCTCGAGGAACAATTCCGTCGTACGGTCGCGGGTACCCGTGGCGCTCGTCGTGGCGGCGACCACCAGCGCGATCGGGATCACCTCATAGGGCTTGAGTCCTTCGGCCTCGGCTTCCACACCGGTAATGGCCGCCCGCAGGATCAAGGTGTTCGGACGGGGCTGCGCGCCCGGCTCAAGCAACTGGAATCGCCGGCTGAAGGCGGTTTTGATTTGCTGACGGGCGTAGGTCTGCAGCTCGTCCAGGGTCGGGCTGCTGATCTGCTCGGTCGGCTTCGGGGCGGGATAGAAGCTGATCGACTGCACCTGCATGTACCGGTAGTTGTCCACCTTGACCCCCGGCGCCATCCAGCGCATCACCGGTTGGCCGGTGGCCGACGTAGCCGGTTGCAGGCGCGAATAGTCCGATAGGAAGCCGGAATACTGTTCCGGCTGGGTGATGTCCTTCGAGGCACAACCTCCGAGCACCAGCGCGGAAAACAACAGCCCGGAGATGGCGATGCGGGAACGCTTCATGGTGTTGCTCCTGTCTTGATGGGTTAATCAGGGCGCCGGCGCGGAAGGCCACCGAAGACCTATTCCGGCTGGCCGTCTCGCCCTATGGCAGGGCATAGACAGAAAACAGCTGCCTTGCCCCCTCGCGGAGATCCCCCAGGTACTGTTTGTGCAACTGCTCGATGCCGCCCGAGCGGTACAGCTCGCTGATCACAGTATCCACCAGCAGCCGGAAGTCCTCGTCGCCGCGCTCCACGGCCATGGCCACCGGAGCGAAAGCGAAGATGGTGTCGAGCACCCTCATCTGCTCGGCGTATGCGCCCTTGCGTAGACCGCTCTGCAGCAGCATGCGCTCGCCGAAGAACGCATCGGCCTTGCGCTCGGCGACCAGCTGCAGGCCCTGCTCGTGACTGGCGACCGTGACCAGGGTGGCGATCACGCCGAGCTTGCGCATCCGGTCGCGAATCATGTCTTCGGTGATGCCGCCTTCGATGGTGGCGTAGGTGTGGTTGGCCAGCCCCTGGTTGATGGTGGCGCGCCAGGTCGGGCCGGTGTGCACCGCTTCGCCACTGAGCACCCTGACCAGCGCCGGGGCGGCGTCTTCGCGCACCGCCACGGAAAGGCCGGCGGTGTACACCGGCCGCGAGTAGCTCACCGACTTGCGCCGCTCCAGGGTTTCCGGCGTCGGGGTGCAGAGAATATCGATCTCGCCCGCGCGCACGGCACCGACGGCCGTGTCGGCACTGACCGCCTGGTAGTTCACCCGCATGTCGGTCAGGCCCAGCTCTTTCTGGACCCGGTCGGCAATCTTCAGGCACAGGTCGATACCGTAGCCGCTGACCTTGCCGCCCTCCTCGCCACTGAACGGCACGAGATCGGGGAGATAACCCAGGTTGAACGTATTGCTCATGCGCACACGTTCGAGCGTATCGGCGCCAGCCAGCACCGGTAGCAGCGCGAACAGGCCGGCGAGCAGCAGACTGACGGGGTTGTATGGCTTCATGTTCATCTCCTGTCCCTACCTTCGGATGTCTTGGCAATCGGAAAGACCCCGCCTAGCTGCCCGCGACGACGGCGGGCCGCTCATTGACGAAGTTCTTGGCGATGAAGCCGTAGAGCAGGTAACCCACCACCAGCACGATGGTGGCCCCGAACACCGCATCCTTGCCGGAGGCATAGATCGCATAGAACGAGTAGGCCATCGCGATCAACAGAACCGCCACGTTGCGGCTGAACACCGCCTGGCTGACATCGGCCTTGTACATCATCACCAGCAGGCCGGTGAGCGCGGTGACGTAGGGGATCAGGTTGGTCACCGCGGCCAGGCTGACCAGCTTGCCGAACTGCTCGCTGGCGTTGGGCGAAATGGTCGACAGCGCCAGCAGGGTCTGCAGCACGCCGCAGACGATCATGCCGATGATCGGCGCGTTCGCCGCCGTGACCCGGGAGAACAGTTTCGGGAACATGCCCTGGTCGGCGGTCATCTTGGCCGTCTGCGCGAGGGTGAACTGCCAGCCCAGCAGCGAACCGACGCAGGCCATCACGGCCAACGCCATGATGATGTTGCCGACCACCGGGTTGAACATCTGCGCATACACATAGGCGAACGGCGCCGAGGAGTTGGCCAACTCGGCGTTCGGCACGATGCCCTGGATCACCGTGGTCGACAGCACATACACCACCGCCGCGCCCAGGGTGCCGAACAGGCAGGCCAGCGGCACGTTGCGCTTGGGATCCTCCACGGCGTCGGAGCTCTGCGCGGCCGACTCCATGCCAAGAAAGGCCCACAGGGTCAGCGGGATGCTCTGGGTGATGGCATCGCTGACGGCGATGTCGTTCGGGTTCCAGGCGGCGGCGAACACCTCCGGCTCGAACCAGAACCAGCCGATCAGGCTCAGGCCGGCCACCGGGATGATCACGCCCCAGACGGTGACCGTGCCGAACTTGCCGGTGATGTTCGGCCCGCCAAAGTTGGCCACCGTGGTGATCCACAGCAGGCCGACCGTGCCGATGAACAGGGGAATGGCGCCACTGCTCAGCCAGGGCACGAACGACGACAGGTAGCCGACCGCCGAGATGCCGATCGCCACGTTGCCGATGGCCAGCGACAGGAAGTAGAGGAAGGAGCACAGGAAGAACGCCGACTTGCCGTGCGCCTCCTCGCTGTAGGCCGACATGCCACCCGAGCGGTTGCAGAGCAGGCCGCACTGGGCGAAGCAGTAGGCGATGGCCATCGAGCCAATCGCCGTGACGATCCACGACAGCAGCGAGACGGCGCCCAGCTGTGCCATGTTCGAGGGCAGCATGATGATGCCCGAGCCCATCATGTTGACCGCCACCAGGGTGGTCAGGCCCACCAGGCCCATCTTCTTGCTTGACTCAGCCATACCAGACTCCTCGCGCTGTCCTCGGCGGCGGCCCTGTGCCCGGGCAGCGCGCCCGGGCGGCGGGAGCCGGGCGTTACTGTTTGACCACGTAGACCCTGTAAGTGAGCTGTCCCTCGGCGTCGTGCTCCACCTCGACGCCGTGGTTGTCATGGCCGAAGCCCGGGAAATGGCTGTCGAACAGCTCCATGGCCAGCAGGTAATCGATGATGGCGCGCTTGTCGGCGCCAGCCTTTTCGCCCGGCATCATCAACGGGATGCCCGGCGGATACGGCACGATCTGCACGGCAGCCGTGCGGCCGAGCATGTCGCGCACGGCGATCTGTTCGATCTCGCCCTTCACCAGCCGCGCATAGGTGTCGCGCGGAGAGGCCACCGGATCGGGCAGCAGGCTGAAGGCCGCGTCCATGTTGTGCAGCAGGTTCGAATCCAGCATGTCCTGGTGCATCGCCTCGGCCAGGTCGCGCAGGCCCATGCCGGCATAGCGCGCGGCGTGCTCGGCCACCAGCTCGGGCATCACCTGCTCCAGCGGCGTGTTGGCGTCGTAATAGCGCTTGAACTCCATCAGCCCGGCGACCAGCGAACCCCACTTGCCACGGGTCACGCCGACACTAAACAGCAACAGGATCGAATAGGGCTCGGTCTTCTCCACCACGATGCCGCGGCTGGAGAGGAAGGACGACACCAGCGGCGCCGGAATGCCGCTGCCCTCCATCTCGCCCTCCAGGCTTTGCCCTGGCGTCAGCACTGTGACCTTGATCGGGTCGAGCATGCAGTAGTCCGCCCCCAGGTCGCCAAACCCGTGCCAGGTGTCGCCGGGCTTGAGCACCCAAGCGTCGCCGTGGCGCAGCACGCGTGGATCGAGGTCGGCGAACGGCACCCCCTCCACCTCGTCCGGCTGCCACACGCCGAACCACCAGTCCTGGGCATCGCGCTGGCGCATTTCATTGCCCAGCCGCGCCATCGCCTGGCGGAAGGCGATGGCCTCGCTGATGGATTCGTCGGTGAGGTATTCGCCGGCGTCGTCCATCATCTTCGCCGACACGTCGGTGGAGGCGATGATGCTGTACTGCGGCGAGGTGGAGGTGTGCATCATGAAGGCTTCGTTGAAAAGCGCCGGCTTGACCGGCACCTTGCCCGAGCGGATATGGATCATCGACGCCTGCGACAGGGCGGCGAGCAGCTTGTGGGTGGAGTGGGTCACGGTCACCGTGGCATCGTCGGCGTGCCGCTCGCCGCGGTGCATGCCGTAGCGCCCCTCGTAGAGCGGGTTGAAGCGCGCATAGGCGTACCAGGCCTCGTCGTAGTGGATGCGGTCGACCGTCTTGCTCAGCTCGCGGGTGGTGGTCTGCACGTTGTAGCAGAGCCCGTCATAGGTCGAGTTGGTCAGCACCGCCAGCACCGGGCGGGTCTGCTTGTCGCGCGCCAGCGGGCTTTCGGCGATCTTCTTCGCCACCGCCTCGGGGCTCAGCTCGCTCTGCGGCACCGGGCCGATCAGGCCGCGCGCATTGCGCCGCGGACGCAGGTACAGCGGCACCGCACCGGACTGGTTCAGCGCGTAGTTCAGCGACTTGTGGCAGTTGCGGTCGACCAGCACGGCATCGCCGTCGGTGACCGAGGCGTGCAGGATGATCTGGTTGCTGGCCGAGCTGCCGCCCACCGAGAAGAAGGTGAAGTCGGCACCGAACACCCGCGCCGCATAGCGTTCCGCCTCGGCGATCGGCCCCGAGTGATCGTTCAGCGAGCCCAGTTCGCCGACCGACACGCTGAGATCGGAGCGCAGCATCTGCTCGCCGTAGAAGTCGAGGAAACTGCGCCCCACCGCGGTCTTCATGAAGGCGGTGCCGCCGGTATGGCCGGGGGTGTGCCAGGAGTATTCGCAGGTGTCGGCGAAGTTGACCAGCGCGCCGAAGAACGGCGGCAAAATGCTGTCGAGATAACGGCTGGCGGCCGCCGCGATGCGTCCGGCGATGAAGTCCGGGCTGTCTTCCGGCAGCCAGATGAAGCCGTCCATCTGCTCGACGAACTGCAGCGGCACGCGCCGCTGGTGCGCCTGACTCATGCCCAGCATGATCGGCAGCTGGGCGGTGCGCTGGCGAATCAGGCGGATCACCTGCCGGGCCTTGTCCAGGTCCTGCTCGCACAGGCCCCAGGCAAGGATCACGCAGCAATAGGCGGGATTGGCGTGGAAGGCGATTTCAGCATCGCCCAGGGAGCTGGCCAGCTCAACCTCCAGGTCATGGGCCTGCAGTGCCCGCATGACCGCCTGAGCTCTGCTGAGGATGATGCTGTCCTCATGCCCCTGGGTACTGGCCACGATCAGCACCGGATAGCGCTGCGCCAGGGATGGGGGCAGCGGCGTTTGCGAGTGACTCATTGCAAAACCCTCTTGGAGGACGGGCTACGGCTGTCGCCGGGGACAGGGCCGCGGCACAGGCAACGTTTGGCTTACTTCAAACACCAGAAGTGGTAGTCGCCGTCCTTGTGCACCGCCCCTGACACTTCCTTCTCGAATCCGGGAAACCGGTTGCCCCAGTCCTGCAAGGCCCCGATGTAACGAAGCCAGGGGCCATCCGCCGGCCCCAGGTTCTCGCCGGGCATGACGATCGGGATGCCCGGCGGATAGGGCATCACGCCGACGCCGGTGACCCGGCCCGCCGCCTGCGACAGCGGCAGCAGTTCGGCGTCGCCGGCCTGCAGGGCCTGAAAGGCGGCGCGCGGGCTGCGCTCGATCGGCGGCAGCTGGCCAAAGGCCTCGGCCTGCAGACTGTCCATGCGGCTGCTGCGCATGTGCTCGAACATCTCGCGGCTCAGATCGCGCAGGCCCATGCCGCTGTAGCGCGCGGGATGCGCGGCCACCAGATCGGGCAGCACCCGCTCCAGCGTCAGGTTGCAGTCGTAGTGGCGCTTGAAGGCCAGCATCACGTTGATCAAGGTGGCCCACTTGCCCTTGGTCACTCCGATGCTGAACAGGCACAGCACCATGAAATCGGTGATGCGCGAGGGCACGATGTTGTTGCGGTAGAAGAAGGCGCCGAGAACGGGCGCGGGGATGCCTTCGGCCTCCAGTGTGCCGTCGACCCC
Source organism: Pseudomonas sp. (assembly GCF_035497915.1). Classification (GTDB taxonomy): domain Bacteria; phylum Pseudomonadota; class Gammaproteobacteria; order Pseudomonadales; family Pseudomonadaceae; genus Serpens. The sequence goes on along the minus strand of NZ_DATJCS010000009.1, from coordinate 61,547 downwards.
CATGCCCGGCACCATGATGCCGACCTTGATCGGATCGAGCAGACACCAGCCCTCTTCCAGTCCGGCGAAGCCGTGCCATTGCGCACCCGGCTCCAGTTCCCAGCAGGCAGGATCCGTCGCCAGCAGCTCGGCATCGGCATCGACGAAATCGACCCACGTGCCGCTTGCGTCGCGAACCCGGGGCGCGTTCCACGGCTGGAAGAACCAGTCGCCACGGCTGGCAAACTCGCGATGGACACGCGCCAGCGCCTGGCGGAAGTCCACCGCTTCGCGAATCGCGTCCTGGGTCAGGCTGTAGCCGCCGCTGCCGTCCATCATCGCCGCGCCCACCTCGTTGGAGGCGAACATCGGGTAGAGCGGCGAGGTGCTGGCCTGGATCACGAAGGACTCGTTGAAGCGGCTGTGCTCGATCGGCTTGCGGCCGTTGCGGATATGGATGAACGAAGATTGCGAGAGCGCCGCCAGCAGCTTGTGGGTGGAGTGGCTGGCGAACACCGTCGGCGCGTCGGCGCGGTGTTCGAGCGGATCGCCGCGCATGGCGAAGCGCCCGCGGTACAGCGGATTGAAGCGCGCATAGCCGTACCAGGCCTCGTCGAAGTGGATACGGTCGCTGCTCTGCGCCAGCAGGGCCTCGGCGCGTTCGGCATTCAGGCACATGCCGTCGTAGGTGCAGTTGGTCAGCACCGCATAGACCGGCTGGTCGTCCTGCGCCTGGGCACGCAGGGGATGGTTGGCGATGGCGGCGGCAATGCGCTGCGGGTCGAACTGTTCCGGCAGCAGCGGACCGATGATGCCGAAACGATTGCGGGTCGGGGTCATGTACACCGGCAGGCCGCCGCATAGCACCAGGCCCTGCTCGATGGATTTGTGGCAGTTGCGGTCGCACAGGGCGAACTGGTTTTCGCCGACGCAGGCCATGAAGATCGTGCGATTCGAGCCGGAGGTGCCGTTGAGCACCGCATAGCTCAGGTGCGCGCCGAAGATCCGCGCGGCATAGGCCTCGGACTCGCCGACCGGGCCGCTGTGGTCGAGCACCGAGCCGAGGTTGCCGCGCTCGATGCCGCTGTCGGCGCGAAACAGGTTCTCGCCGAAGAAATCGAAGAACACCCGCCCGATCGGCGACTTGGTGAAGGCGATGCCGCCCTGGTGGCCGGGCGCCGCCCAGGAGTGCTCTTCCTTCAGGGTGTAGCGGATCAGCGCATCGGTGAACGGCGGCAGCAGGTGGTCGAGGTAGCGCTCGATCGCGGCGAGAACCCGTCCGACGACGAACGGCGCGGTGTCTTCCAGCATCCAGAGGAATTCGTCGGCCAGCTCCATGGCTTCGACGGTGATGCTGCGCTTGGCATCGCGATCGGCCATCAGAAACACCGGCACCCGTTCGTGGCGCTGGCGGATGGCGCGCAACAGCTCCAGCGCCTGGGCATGGCTCTCGGTATCGTTGCGGCCCAGCGTCCAGTCGACGCAGATGCAATGCAGCGCGGCGTCGGACACCACCGCGGCCATGCCGTCCTCATAGGAAGCGGCACCAATCACGTCGGTGTTGCGTGAGCGGAACTCGTTCGTCAGTTCCTGCAACACCCGGCCGCGTACCCCGTTCGGGTGTCCCAGGTCATCATCGACCAGCAGAACTCGCTTGCGCAGCTGAAAACTCGTGCGCCCAATCATGAGTTGATCTCCCGAAAAATGGGGAGCACCACTGCAGCGACATCCTCGGCGACGATGCCCGGAGCGGAGAATACCCCTACCACCAGTGCGGTATCCGAAGCTGTGTAAATTCCGACCGGTGGATTCTTGACGAAGTGCCTGGCGGGCTCGGTTTTCCGATGCGCGGCCACGCACGCCGTCAGCCCGTTCCCGACGTGCAATCTGCCCTGGCGCGCTGTCTATCGGAGGGTTGCCCCTCTCGCCGCGCCGCAGCGCGGCAAGGAGACCCCGATGCCGATGCCGCCCTTCGCGTACTCCAATCAGGCGCGCGACCTGCTCGATGTGCTGATTCGCGCCGGCCTGATCGTGGTGCTGGTGCTGTTCTGCTTCGAAATCTTCCGTCCGTTCCTCAACCTGATGCTCTGGTCGGTGATCCTGGCGGTCACCCTGTATCCGCTGCACCGCCGGGTGCGTGCCCGCCTGGGCGGCCATGATGGCTGGTCCGCCACGCTACTGGTGCTGGTTGCCGTGGTGGTGTTGCTGGTACCCCTCACCCTGCTGGGCGCTTCGCTGGTCGAGTCTGTGGAAAAGTCCGTGGGCCTGGTCCGCAGCAGCGATTTCCGCGTGCCACCGCCCGCCGCGTCGCTGGCCGGCTGGCCGCTGTATGACACCTGGCTGCAGGCCTCCACCGATCTTACGGGTGCGATGCAACGCTTTGCGCCGCAGATCAAGGCCGCCCTGCTGCTCGCCCTCGGCTCCCTCGCCGGCCTCGGCATTGGCCTGCTGATCTTCATTGTCGCGCTGATCATCGCCGGCATCTTCATGGCCTATGGCGAGCTGGGCAACCGCAGCGCGGTCGACATCGCCTCGCGCCTTTCCGGGCCGGAGAAAGGCCCGCAGATCGCCCAGCTGTGCACCGCCACCATCCGTGCCGTGGCGATGGGCGTGGTGGGCATCGCCTTCATCCAGATGCTGCTGGTCGGCGTGGCCCTGGTGATCAAGGGCGTTCCCGGCGCCGGCCTGCTGGCCCTGGCGGTTCTGCTGCTGGGCATCATGCAGTTGCCGGCCACACTGATCACCATCCCGGTCATCATTTATGTGTTCAGCACGGAAGGCTTCGGCACCGTGCCCATGATGTTCGCCATTTACGTGTTCATTGCCGGACTGGCGGATAACGTGCTCAAACCCCTGTTATTGGGCCGGGGCGTCAACGTGCCCATGCCGGTGGTGCTGATCGGCGCCCTGGGCGGGATGGTCACCAACGGGGTGATCGGCCTGTTCATCGGGCCGGTGGTACTGGCCGTCGGTTATCAGCTGTTCTGGCAATGGGTCAGGGACCAACCCCAGCCCGCTGGGCCTGACCACTGAAGCGCCGCCGCCGCGATGGCGCGCTACCCGTGGCTGCTGGGCGTCCTGGTCATCGGTGGCTGCATGCGCGTGGGCCCGGACTTTCAGCCACCGGGGGAAGTCTGGCTCGATCATTGGAACAGTCCGGCCATTGCACTGGCCAGCCAGCAGCGGCTGGAGCCGGATGTGTCCGCCTGGTGGCAGGTCTTCGGCGATCCGCTGCTCGACCGGCTGATCGCCGAGGCCGATATCCACAACAGCAGCCTGAGGATCGCCGGTCTGCGGATCATGGAGGCGCGTGCCCAGCTGGGCATTGCCAGTCGTGGCCGTTATCCCCAGGTTCAGCAGGCCAGCGCCGACAGCCTGTACCTGGACCGCCAGCAGTCCGGCGGCCGTAATCCGCAGGACAGCCACTTCTGGCAGCACAGCCTGGGCGTGGATATCGGCTGGGAACTGGACTTCTGGGGCCGCTTCAGCCGCGCCATCGAAGCGGCCGACGCCAGCTATTTCGCCGCCCAGGCCAACTACGACGATGTGCGCGTGCTGCTGCGGGCGCAGGTCGCGGACACCTATTACCTGCTGCGTACCACCGAGGCCCGCCTGCGCGTGGCGAGGGAAAATGCCGCGCTGCAGAAGCGCAGCTTCGAAATTACCGAAAAGCTGTTTGCCAGCGGGCAGAGCGACGAACTCGATCTGCAGCAGGCCAAGACCCAGTACCTGGCCACGGCGAGCAGCATTCCCGAGCTGGAGGACCAGGTGCTGAACACACGCAACGCACTGGCCGTGCTGGTCGGCCGACCACCGGCTCCGTTGGCGGAACTGGCCGAGCGTGAGGGGTTGATCCCACTGGTCGATCACGCCGTGCTGGAAGACGTTCCGGCCAATCTGCTGCGCCGCCGGCCGGACATTCGCGCCGCCGAGCTGAATGTCGCCGCCCAGTCGGCCCTGGTCGGCGTGGCCCAGGCGGATCTCTACCCGTCGCTGAGCCTGCTGGGCAGCATCGTCTGGTCCACCAGCTCGCTGAGCGGCGCGCCCGACACCCTGGACCTGCTTGGCGGCCCCAGCTTGCGCTGGAACCTGGATTTCACCCGCACCCGTCACAACGTCCGCGTGCAGGACGCCCGCCTGCAGCAGTTGATCGAGGTCTACCGCGACGCCGTCCGCCAGGCGGCGCGCGAGGCCGATGATGCCGCCCGCGGCCTGAGCAAGGCACTGGAGCGCGAGCGCATCCTCGGCGAGGCGGCGCAATCGGCCGAACGCTCGCTGAGCCTGGCCAGCGCCCAGTACCGCGAAGGCCTGGCGGACTTCCAGCGCGTGCTGGATGCCCAGCGGGCCCTGCTGGTGCAACAGGACAGCTACCTGCTGACCCGCTACAGCGCGGTCAGCAACCTCATCGCCCTGTACCGGGCACTCGGTGGCGGCTGGTACGGCACGCAACCCTGGGTCGACGCGGCGACCCGCGAGCAGATGCAACAACGCACCCACTGGGGCGATCTACTGGACGAGCCCGGCACAGGAGCGCCCCGATGAACGAGCAGCCCGCCGCCTCGGTGGCGGAACCGGAAACGCCCCCCGCCGCGCCCAGCGCGCCGGTGGACAAGGGCGTTCGCCGGGTGGTCTGGCTGATCGTCGTCAGCCTGGTCTGGTACCTGCTCGCCGACCGTTTCACGCCCTATACCCAGCAGGCCCGTGTGCAGGCCTTCATCGTGCCGGTGGCGGCGGAAGTGGCCGGCCGGGTGGTGCGTGTGCAGGCGCGCAACAATCAGATGGTCGACGCCGGCGCACTGCTCTTCGAGGTGGACCCCGAGCAGTACCGGATCGCCGTGGCGCGGGCCCGCGCCGATCTCGAATCGACCCGCCGGCAGATCGCCGCCAGCACCGCCGGCATCGACTCGGCGCTGGCCAAGCTGGCGGCCGCCGAAGCCAATGCGCTCAAGGCCCGGCAGGATCGCCAGCGCCTCGAAAGCCTGTACCGGGACGATCCGGGCACCATCTCCCTGCGCCGCCTGGAAGTGTCGCGGGCCACCCACGCCGAGGCCGACAGCCAGGTGGCGATGGCCCAGGCCGAGGTGCAACGCGCCCGTGAACAGCAGGGCGGCAGCGAAGAGCAGAACGCCCTGCTGCGCAGCGCGGCCGCCACCCTGGAAAAGGCCGAGCTGGACCTGGCCAATACCCAGGTGCGGGCCCGCACGGCCGGGCTGATCACCGACCTGCGCACCGACGTCGGCCAGTTCGCCGTGGCCGGCAATCCGGTGATGACGCTGATTACCCTGCAGGATGTGTGGATCCAGGCGGAGATGACCGAGAACAACCTGGGCCGGGTGGTGCCCGGCACCCCGGTGGGCATCGTGCTGGATGCCCTGCCCGGCCGGGTCTTCAGTGGCCGGGTGCGCAGCGTCGGTTATGGCGTCAGTGTCGGCTCGAGCACCGCGCCCGGCAGCCTGCCGAGCGTGGAGAACAGCCGGGACTGGCTGCGCCCGGCGCAGCGTTTTCCGGTGATCGTCGAGATCGATCGCGACGAACTGACCCACCTGCGGGGCATCCGCGTGGGCGGCCAGGCGGATGTCATGGCCTTCCCCACCCGGGGCAACCCTCTCAATCCGCTCGGCCGCGGGTTCCTCTACCTGATGAGCTGGCTGGCCTATGCCTACTGATCCGCGGGCCCGCCGGGCGCTGCGCCTGGCCTGCGGCACCGCGCTGTGCCTGGCGGCCAGCTTCGGTCTCGGCCTGCCGCTGCCGTTCATTGCCCCGCTGCTGGCCACGTTCCTGCTCGCCCGACTCAAGCAGCCACTGCCGCTCAAGGCGTGCCTGGGACTGATCGTGCTGGTGGTGCTTACCACCAGCGGCGGGCTGCTGCTGATTCCGCTCCTGCAGCACACCCCGCTAGCCGCCCTGCTGCTGGTGGCCGTGGCGCTGTTCCTGGCCTTTCGTCGTGGTTTGCGGGGCAGCGGCAGCACGCTGGTCACTACCTTTCTGGTGATCGGGCTGACGATGATTTCCGCGCTGGGCAGCGTCGAGTTCGACCTGGCGCTCGCGGTGATCGGCGCGCTGGTCCAGGGGCTGCTGCTCGCCGTGCTGGCGCTGTGGATCGGCCATGTGCTGTTTCCCGAACCGCCCGGCGTAACGCCCGCGCCGGCGGTGACGCCGCTGTCCGAGGATGCCGACTGGATCGCCTTGCAGGCCACGCTGGTGGTGATGCCGACCTACCTACTGGCGCTGATCGACCCGTCCGCTTACCTGGCGATCATTCTCAAGGCGGTCAGCCTTGGCCAGCAGAGCGGTGGGACCCCGGTGCGCACGGCCGTCCGGGAACTGCTCGGCTCGACCCTGCTCGGCGGCCTGCTGGCCATGCTGTTCTGGTGGGCGCTGGGCCTGTTCGTGCACCTGTGGATGTTTTTCCTGTGGATGCTGCTGGTCGGTCTGCTGCTGGCGCGCAAGCTCTACGGCCTGCGGCCGAGCCGGCAAAGCCCGGGATTCTGGCTGAACACCCAGGCGACCATGCTCATCCTGCTCGGCCTGTCGGTGCAGGACAGCGCCAATGGGCAGGATGTCTACCATGCCTTCGCGGTGCGCATGAGCCTTTTCATCGCCATCAGCCTGTACGCCAGCCTGATGGTGCTTCTGCTCGACCCGCTGCGCCTGCGGCGGCGTGGGCGCCGATCCGTCGGCTCGATGTGATCTCTGGGTAGGTTGTTCATCCGGGGCATTCCCGGTGCGCCCCCCCAACCCTTCCAGGCGGTGGTCCCGAACTTATCCACCGCCGCCCGCGCAGCTGCGCAACCGGCCGCGACTCGCCTCGACGACCAACGCCGCCAGGGTGATCAGATTGGTCTGGTGCGCATTCACCAACGTCTCCAGGGCGTCGCCGGCCGGGGTTTTCAGGACCGTATGGCAATGGGTCTCGGCGCCCGAACCCAGCGGCTTGAGCCGCCATTTCACGTCCAGCAGGGCGTACTCCCCGAGCACCGAATCGAAGCGTTGCACGTCGACCCATAGCGAAGCCTTGGGTTGGGTCGGCGGCGAACCTGGCGGTGGATTCAGCTGGTACTGCAATGCGCTGTGGATTTCGTCGACCAGTGGAGCGCCCCACCACTCGGTTTCGAGGACCCACAGGCCACTGCGTCCCTGGCGAATGACGATTTGCGTACGGTCCACCTGAGCCGGCACCGCCACCGGCTCGAGGCGGATATCCATGCCCGGTGTCTGAGCAGCGGCCGGCGCCCCGTAAGAGGGAACCAGGGTGTGAAAGTTGACCGGCTCACTCGCGCAGGCGGCGAGGATCAGCGCCAGACCGATCGCCAGGGCCGGCGCCAGGCGACTCGACAGGTATTCGGGCAGCATCGACATGGGCTCCCCCTCAGGGTTCGGAGGCTTTCGGGCGGCCCCGGATCAGCGATTCGGGATGCCGGCCCAGATAGTCGGTCAGCTCGCGCAGCGAACGGGACATGCGCCGCAGCTCATTGAGGGCCTGGTTGAGTTGCTGTCGCTGCGGGGAATCGTCGGCAAGCGTGCGATTGGCCGACTCCAGCGTTTTTTGTAGCTCTTCAAGGGTCGTCTGCAGACCCGGCAGGGTCTGCCGATTGAAGAAGCGGAGCCCCTGGCGCAGCTCGTTCAGGTTGCCATCCAGATTGGTGACGATGCGTTCGAACGGCAGCTGACTGAGCTTGTCGACCAGTTGCTGCAGTTGCTCCTGAACCCTTTCCAGGTTGCCGGGCATGGTGGGAATGCGGATCGGCCGCTCCGACAGATCGAATTCTACGGGCGGCTCGTGCGGATAGAAGTCCAGGGACACGTACAGCTGACCGGTCAGCAGGCTGCCGCTGCGCGCCTGGGCGCGCAGGCCATGCTCCACGAAATTGCCGATCAGCCGCGCGGTGGCCGTTTCGTCGTCGGGTGAGTGCTTCAGCGCCTTGAGCATCTTGGCATGGGCCGGCCCGAGACGATCCGGATAGATCACCGCATCGACCATGACCGGGAACGTCCGCTTCTCTTCATCGAAGTCCAGTTGCACCGCAATGACCTTGCCGAACTCGACCCCCATGAACTCAACCGGTGCGCCCACCGCCAGCCCGCGCATCGCCTGATCGAAGCGCAGGCGAATGAACTTCTCTTCACCGGTGGGTGGCGCCAGCGCGCTCTGCTCGTCGGCAAACAGCTGGAAGCGCTGTCCTTGTGCCGCGGGCTGGCCGACCGGGGCAAACGCCGGGGAACGGAAGGCCAGCCCACCGGCCAGCATCGATGCCAGCGACGCGGTATCGACCCGGATGCCCTTGGCGTCCAGGGTCACATCGATGCCGCTGGCATTCCAGAAGCGGGTACTCGCGGTGACATACGCATCGTGTGGGGCACGAATGAAAATCTCGATGGTGACGCTTCTGCCATCGGCATCCAGCGCGTAGGAAATCACCTGGCCCACCGGAATCCTGCGGTAATAGATGGGGGAGCCAATGTCCAGCGAGCCAAGGTCCGGCGCCGAGAGGAGAAAGCGCTTGCCCTCCTCCCCGTAGGTGATGGGCGGTGGAGATTCGAGCCCGATGAAATGTTCGGCGCGCCGCGTCGACTGACCGGCGTCGGCGCCGATGAAGCTGCCCGACACCAGGGTATCCAGCCCGGTGACGCCGCTGGCGCCGATGCGCGGACGCACCACCCAGAACTGGGAATCCTCGCTGGCGAACGACTCCGCCTCCTTGGACAGGCGCACGGTGGCCTTCACGCTTTTCTTGTCCTCGGCCAGCTTGATCGCGGTCACCTGACCGATGGCCAGATTGCGGTACCTGACCTCCGTCTTGTTGGCCACCAGTCCTTCCCCGGTCCTGAAGGTAATGGTGAGGGTCGGACCTTCCTGCATCCAGTTGCGCACCACCAGCGAGGCGCCCAGCAGCAGGGCCACGATCGGCACGATCCACACCAGCGACACGTTCCAGCGCCGGGTCTTGATGGGGGCCGGTTGCGGCGGCGTCTGCTGCATCAGCCGTCTCCCCGGGACGTCGCGCCGTCCCAGATCAGGCGGGGATCGAAACTCATGGCCGAGAGCATGGTGAAAACCACCACCAGGCCGAAGAACAGGATGCCCGGGCGGGGCTCGATGGTGCCCAGCTCCTGCATCTGCACCAGCGCGGCGACCAGCGCCACGACCAGCACATCCAGCATCGACCAGTAGCCGATCAGCTCGATGAAGCGATAGAGCTGGGCGCGCTGGCGCAGCGCCCAGTCGCTGTGCCGCTGGGTGGTGATCAGCAGCAGGGACAGGCCCAGGAACTTGATGCAGGGGACGCCGATGCTGGCGATGAAGATGATCAGCGCGATATCCCAGGCGCCGCCTTTCCAGAATTCCACGACGCCGCCGATGATGGTGCTGCCGCCACCGCTGCCAAACATGCTGGTATGCATGACCGGCACCACATTGGCGGGTATGTAGAACACCAGGGCCGCCAGCAGGTAGGCCCAGGTGCGGGCAATGGCATCGCTCTTGCGCCAGTGCAGCGGTGCGCCACAGCGGCTGCAACGCTGCGGACTCTCCTGCATGTCGCAGGCCAGGCCGCAACCATGGCACAGGCACAGGTTCAGGGTGGTGGCCAGCGGAGGCTCGTTCATAGCCTGTCCCAGAGATCGCGCACATCGCGCCCAGCGATGTAAATCAACACCACGCTCAGGGCGGCCAGGGCAATCAGCCCTACACCCGGTATCACATCGAGCATTCCGGCCAGTTTGATCACCGCCACCAGCGCGCCGAGCAGGCACACCTCGAGCATGTTCCACGGCCGCAGACTTTCCAGCCCGCGCATGCACAGCGCGAACGCCGGTGAGCGCCGGTGGCCCATGGCGAACACCAACACCCAGATCAGCAGCAACACCTGCAGGATGGGCGCGATGATGATGGTCAGGGCGGCTACCAGCGCCATGAAGGTGATGGAGCCCTCGCTGAGGATCCGAACCGAGTCCCACAGCGTCGCGGAGTTGCTCACGCCCTGCAGCCTGATGCTCATCACCGGGTAGAAGTGGGCGTAAACCATCAGGATGGCGGCCGTCACGCTCAAGGCCAGACGCTGCTGTACGGAAAGTCCGACATGGCGCTGGAGGACGCCCCCGCAACGCACGCAGACCGAGCGCTGGTGACGCGCCAGCGGCGACTTGCGATAGACCGCGTCGCAGTATTCGCAAACGATCAGCTCGCTGGTCTTCGTCATGGCGCATGCAACCTGGCCAAGCTCATCCACCGAATGCGACCCCCGCTGAGCCTCCTTACGGGCGGTCACGCCTTTGTGGGTCGGCCACACCGCACCCACGGTCCCGGCAGGCGTGGCGAAGCACGTTCACCTGTAGAACAGGGGACACCCGGATAAGTTCAGACCGATACGGGGATGACGAGGCGAGCCCGCGGTGGCGGCGCGGGTCACGCCAGTACGACAAACACGGCGCCGCAGAGGATGCCGCGCGGGGTTTCCAACCAGAAGTGCTGCGTATTACTCCACCGTCACCGACTTGGCCAGGTTGCGCGGCTGGTCGACGTCGGTGCCGCGCAGCACGGCGACGTAGTAGGACAACAGCTGCAGCGGCAGGGTGTAGTAGATCGGCGCCAGCACCTCGTGCACGTGCGGCATGGTGATGACCTGCACGCCGTCCTCCTTGTCCATGCCGGCCTGTTCGTCGGCGAAGACGATCAGTTGGCCGCCGCGCGCGCGCACTTCCTGCAGGTTGGACTTGAGCTTCTCCAGCAGCTCGTCGCTGGGCGCCACGGTGACCACCGGCATGTCGCTGTCCACCAGGGCCAGCGGACCGTGCTTGAGCTCGCCGGCCGGGTAGGCCTCGGCGTGGATGTAGGAGATTTCCTTGAGCTTGAGCGCCCCTTCCATGGCCACCGGGTACTGGACCCCGCGGCCGAGGAATAGGGTGTGATGCTTCTCGGCGAACAGCTCGGCGACCTTTTCCACAGCCTTTTCCATGCCCAGCACCTCACCCAGGCGGCTGGGCAGGCGGCGCAGCTCGCCGACCAGCTCGGCTTCCAGTCCGGGGGCCAGGCGCTGCTGGCTGCGGCCCAGGGCCAGGGTGAGCAGTAGCAGGCCGACCAACTGGGTGGTGAAGGCCTTGGTAGAGGCCACGCCGATTTCCGGGCCGGCGTTGGTCAGCAGGCACAGGTCGGACTCGCGCACCAGCGAGCTGGTGGCCACGTTGCAGATGGTCAGGCTGGCCAGGTAGCCGGCGCTCTTGGCGTTGCGCAGCGCGGCCAGGGTGTCGGCGGTTTCTCCGGACTGGGAGATGGTCACGAACAGGCTGTCCGGCTGCACCGCCACCTTGCGGTAACGGAACTCGCTGGCCACTTCCACCTGGCAGGGAATGCCGGTCAGGCCTTCCAGCCAGTAGCGAGCCACCATGCCGGCGTGGAAGCTGGTGCCGCAGGCGATGATCTGCACGTTGCGCACCTTGGCGAACAGCTCGGCGGCCTGCGGGCCGAACGCCTGCACCAGCACCTGATCGTCAGCCAGACGGCCTTCCAGGGTGCGTTGCACCACCTTGGGCTGCTCGTGGATTTCCTTGAGCATGAAGTGGCGGTATTCGCCCTTGTCGGCGGCTTCGGCGCCGTCCTGCAACTGCAGGGTCTCGCGCTGCACCTCGCGGCCTTCCACGTCCCAGATGCGCACGCTGTCGCGGCGGATCTCGGCGATGTCGCCCTCCTCCAGGTACAGGAAACGGTCGGTCACCTGGCGCAGGGCCAACTGGTCGGAGGCCAGGAAGTTTTCGCCCAGGCCGAGACCGATCACCAGCGGGCTGCCGCTGCGCGCGGCAAGGATGCGGTCCGGCTGGCTGGCGGCGACCACCGCCAGGCCGTAGGCGCCGTGCAGTTCCTGCACGGCCGCCTTGAGCGCTGCGGCCAGGTCGCCCATCTCGTGCAGCTTGTAGTGCAGCAGGTGGACGATGACCTCGGTGTCGGTATCCGAAGTAAACAGGTAGCCCAGGCCCTTGAGCTGCTCGCGCAGGGCCTGGTGATTCTCGATGATGCCGTTGTGTACCACGGCAATTTCGTTGCTGGAGAAATGCGGGTGGGCGTTGCGTTCGCACGGTGCGCCATGGGTGGCCCAGCGGGTGTGGGCGATGCCGAGGCGGCCGCTCAGGGGCTCCTGCTGCTGGGCCTGTTCCAGCTCGGCGACCTTGCCGGAGCGGCGCAGGCGCATCAGCTGGCCATCGCTGTCGATGACCGCGATGCCGGCGCTGTCATAGCCTCGGTATTCCAGGCGCTTGAGGCCTTCGAGCAGGATCGGCGTGATGTTGCGTTCGGCGACGGCGCCTACGATGCCACACATGGTTGTTTCTCCTTAGGGGTGCTCGGCCATGGCGGTACAGATGAGCCTCACGCCATGGGCCTCGATGCGTTTGCGCGCGTCGTCTTCGAGGCGCGTATCGGTGATCAGGGTATGGATCTGCGCCCAGGGCAGCTCCAGGTTGGGAATGCGCCGGCCGATCTTGTCGCTCTCCACCAGCACGATGACTTCACGGGCCACCTCGGCCATCACCCGCGACAGGCCGAGCAGTTCGTTGAACGTGGTGGTGCCGCGCTCCAGGTCGATGCCGTCGGCACCGATGAACAACTGGTCGAAATCGTAGGAACGCAGCACCTGCTCGGCCACCTGGCCCTGGAAGGATTCCGAATGGGGGTCCCAGGTGCCGCCGGTCATCAACAGCGCCGGCTCATGCTCCAGCTCGCGCAGCGCGTTGGCCACGTTCAGCGAGTTGGTCATCACCACCAGACCGGGCTTGCGCCCCAGTTGGGGAATCATCGCGGCGGTGGTGCTGCCGCTGTCGATGATCACCCGCGCATGCTCGCGAATCAGCCCCACGGCGGCACGCGCGATGGCCTGCTTCCAGGGCGAAGCGCTCTGCGTCGGCTCGTCGGCGATCAGCTCTTGCGGCATCGGCACGGCGCCACCGTAGCGACGCAGCAACAGCCCGTTCTTTTCCAGCGCCGCCAGGTCCTTGCGGATGGTGACTTCGGAAGTGGCAAAACGCTTGGCCAAGGCATCGACACTCACCTCGCCCTGCTCGGCGAGCAAGGCCAGGAGGGCGTGTCGACGCTGCAGCGTATTGCGTTTGGGAAGCGGCATGTTTCGATCCGAAACTTTCAGGGCGCGAATCAAAACATAGCAGCGGTTCGGCTGCAAGGAGAAAGCGGAGGGAACACGGACCTGCAGGAGCGGCTTCGCCCGCGAGCTTTTGAGCGTGAACATACCCAAAAGCCGAACAGCATCGCGGCTGAAGCCGCTCCTACAAAAGCCCATTAAAGGCCGGCGTTCCGTCAGGCCTGCGGCTTGTTCTTAACCGGACGCTTCCATCCCTCGATGTTGCGCTGCTTGCCGCGCCCGACCGCCAGGCTGTCGGCCGGCACGTCCTGGGTGATGGTCGAGCCGGCGCCGGTGGTCGAGCCGGCGCCCAGGTTGAGCGGCGCCACCAGCGAGCTGTTCGAACCGATGAACACGTCCTCGCCCATCACCGTGCGGTGCTTGTTGGCGCCGTCGTAGTTGCAGGTGATGGTGCCGGCGCCGATGTTGGTACGCGCGCCGATCTCGGCGTCGCCCAGGTAGCTGAGGTGACCGGCCTTGGCGCCTTCGCCGAGCACCGCGTTCTTCAGCTCGACGAAGTTGCCGACGTGGGCCTTCTTGCCCAGCACCGCGCCGGGACGCAGGCGGGCGAACGGGCCGCAATCGGCGCCCTCGCCCAGCTCCGCGCCTTCCAGGTGCGAGTTGGCCTTGACGATGGCGCCGGCGCGCAGCACGGAATCCCTGATCACGCAGTTCGGACCGATCTGCACGTTGTCCTCGATCACCACCTGGCCTTCGAGAATCACGTTGACGTCGATCAGCACGTCGCGGCCCACGGTGGCCTCGCCGCGCAGGTCGAAACGCGCCGGATCGATCAGCGTCACGCCCTGGGCCATCAGGCGGCGCGCGGCGCGGCTCTGGTAATGGCGTTCCAGCTGGGCGAGCTGGATGCGGTCGTTGGCGCCCAGCACTTCCATCTCGTCGGCGGCCTGCACGGTGGCGATGCGCAGGCCGTCGGCCACCGCCATGGCGATCACGTCGGTCAGGTAGTACTCGCCCTGCGCGTTGCTGTTGGACAGCCGGCCCAGCCAATCGCCCAGGCAGCGGCCGGGTACGGCGAGGATGCCGGTGTTGCCTTCACGAATGGCGCGCTGCGCCTCGCTGGCGTCCTTGTGCTCGACGATCGCCTGCACCTCGCCGGCGGCATCGCGCAGGATGCGCCCGTAGCCGGTGGGGTCGGCCAGCTGCACGGTGAGCAGCCCCAACTGGCGGGGGGTCACCTGCTCCAGCAGACGCTGCAGGGTCGCCGGCTCGATCAGCGGCACATCGCCGTAGAGGATCAGCACGCGCTCGGCGCTCAGGTGCGGCTGTGCCTGGGCCACGGCATGGCCGGTGCCCAGCTGCTGCTCCTGCACCACGAAGGCGAGATCATCGGCCGCCAGGCGCTCGCGCACCTTTTCCGCGCCATGGCCGATCACCACCTGGATGCTTTGCGGCGAGAGCTGGCGGGCGGTGTCGATGACATGGCCGAGCATGGGCTTGCCGGCCACCGGGTGAAGAACCTTGGCCAGGGCCGAGCGCATGCGGGTGCCCTGGCCGGCGGCGAGAATGACGATATCGAGAGACATGGATGCATCCTGAACGAGGCGCCGGCGCTCGGCCGCGCGCGATGGGCTTCATGCGGGGCCGGGCGGCCCTGCCAAAAATGAAAAAAGGGTAGCCGAAGCTACCCTTTTTCGTCTTGCGGAAATGCGGTGCGCCGAATCAGCCGCGACCGTACTTCTTGCGCAGTGCCTCGATGGTCCGCAGCTGCGCAGCAGCTTCGGCCAGACGGGCGGCTGCCGAGCCGTAATCGAACTCGGCACCCTGCTCGTTGAGGGCCTTCTCGGCGGCCTTGACGGCCTCCTGGGCGGCGGCCTCGTCGAGGTCCTTGGCGCGGGTAGCCGTGTCGGCGAGAACCTTCACCATGTTCGGCTGCACTTCGATGAAGCCGCCGGAGATGTAGAAGATTTCTTCCTCGCCGCCCTGCTTGATCACGCGCACCGGGCCCGGCTTGAGGTCGCTGAGCAGGGGCGCGTGGTTGGGCAGGATCCCCAGGTCACCGAGGTGACCATGGGCGATGACCATTTCCACCAACCCGGAGAACAGCTGCTCTTCCGCACTGACGATGTCGCAATGGACTGTCATAGCCATACAAATGCCTCAGTAGTCAGGTCAGGCGGGGTCGCCCCCGCCCTGGTACAGCGCCCGTCGCCGGGCGCGACCCATTACAGTTTCTTGGCTTTCTCGATGGCTTCGTCGATGGTGCCAACCATGTAGAACGCCTGCTCCGGCAGGTGATCGTAGTCACCGTTCAGGATGCCGGCGAAACCACGGATGGTTTCCTTCAGCGACACGTACTTGCCCGGGGCACCGGTGAACACTTCGGCCACGTGGAACGGCTGGGACAGGAAGCGCTGGATCTTACGCGCGCGGGCCACCAGCTGCTTGTCCTGTTCGGACAGTTCGTCCATACCCAGGATGGCGATGATGTCCTTCAGTTCCTTGTAGCGCTGCAGCACGTACTGCACACCGCGGGCGGTGTCGTAGTGCTCCTGGCCAACGACCAGCGGATCCAGCGAACGGCTGGTGGAGTCCAGCGGGTCCACGGCCGGGTAGATACCCAGGGAGGCGATGTCACGGGACAGTACGACGGTGGCGTCGAGGTGGGCGAAGGTGGTCGCCGGGCTCGGGTCGGTCAGGTCGTCCGCGGGAACGTAAACGGCCTGCACGGAGGTGATCGAGCCTACCTTGGTGGAGGTGATGCGCTCTTGCAGAACGCCCATTTCCTCGGCCAGGGTCGGCTGGTAACCCACTGCGGACGGCATACGACCCAGCAGCGCGGACACTTCGGTACCGGCCAGGGTGTAACGGTAGATGTTGTCGACGAACAGCAGAACGTCACGGCCTTCGTCACGGAACTTCTCGGCCATGGTCAGACCGGTCAGGGCGACGCGCAGACGGTTGCCCGGCGGCTCGTTCATCTGGCCGTACACCATCGCCACCTTGTCGAGGACGTTGGAGTCCTTCATTTCGTGGTAGAAGTCGTTCCCTTCACGGGTACGCTCGCCCACGCCGGCGAACACGGACAGACCGCTGTGCGCCTTGGCGATGTTGTTGATCAGTTCCATCATGTTCACGGTCTTGCCGACACCGGCGCCACCGAACAGACCGACCTTGCCGCCCTTGGCAAACGGGCAAACCAGGTCGATAACCTTGATGCCGGTTTCCAGCAGGTCGTTGCCGCCCGCCTGATCGGCGTAGCTCGGCGCGGCGCGGTGGATGCCCCACAGCTCGTCGCTGGCGATCGGACCGGCTTCGTCGATGGGCTCGCCCAGGACGTTCATGATGCGACCCAGGGTACCCGCGCCCACCGGAACGGCGATGGCGGCGCCGGTGTTGTTCACATCCAGGCCACGCTTGAGGCCTTCGGTGGAACCCATGGCGATGGTACGGACGATGCCGTCGCCCAGCTGCTGCTGGACTTCCAGGGTGGTTTGCGCGCCAACGACCTTCAGCGCGTCATAGACGTTCGGCACCTGATCGCGCGGAAATTCCACGTCGATGACGGCGCCGATGATTTGAACGATACGTCCACTACTCATGTTTGGTTCCTCTGAATATTTGAACCGTTCTTAAACCGCGGCAGCGCCGCCGACGATTTCCGAAATCTCTTGAGTGATCGCAGCCTGACGGGCCTTGTTGTAGACCAGTTGCAGATCGCTGATGAGCTCACCGGCGTTGTCGGTGGCGCTCTTCATGGCGATCATCCGGGCAGCCTGTTCGGCGGCACCGTTCTCGACCACACCCTGATAGACCTGGGACTCGATGAAACGAACCAGCAGGGCATCCAGCAGCTGCTGGGCATCCGGTTCGTAGAGGTAGTCCCACAGACCCTTGCGCGGGGTCTCGCCGGCGTCCAGCGATGCCAGGGGCAGCAGCTGGTCGATGTTCGGCTTCTGGGTCATGGTGTTGATGAACTTGTTCGACACCAGGTAGAGGCGATCGATGCGACCGGCGTGGAAGGCATCCAGCATGACCTTGACGTTGCCGATCAGGTCATTGATCGACGGGGCTTCGCCCAGGTTGCCGATTGCCGCGACCACGTTGCCACCGAAGCTGCGGAAGAAGCTCGCGCCCTTGTTGCCGATCACGCACAGGTCGGCCTCGACCTTCTGGTCGTGCCATTCCTTCATGTGCTTGATCAGGGCCTTGAACAGGTTGATGTTCAGGCCGCCGCACAGACCACGGTCGGTGGAGACGACGATGTAGCCGACTCGCTTGACCGGGCGCTCCACCATGAACGGGTGACGGTATTCCGGGTTGGCGTCGGCCAGGTGGCCGATCACTTCGCGGATCCGCTCAGCATAGGGGCGGCTGGCAGCCATGCGCTGTTGTGCCTTGCGCATCTTGCTGACCGCCACCTTTTCCATGGCGCTGGTGATCTTCTGCGTGCTTTTGATGCTCGCAATCTTGCTGCGAATCTCTTTTGCGCCTGCCATTTCACACCTTTCGGGTTAGCAGGCGGGAGCCTTGCGGCTCCCGCTGCGGCTTACCAGGACTGGGTGGCTTTGAACGCTTCGATACCAGACTTGATGCCGGCGTCGATGTCGTCGTTAAAGTCGCCCTTCTCGTTGATCTTCGCCAGCAGGTCGGCCTTCTCGCGCTGGAAGTACGCGATCAGGGCCTGCTCGAAGGCGCCCACTTTGGACACTTCAACGTCGACCAGGAAGCCACGCTCGGCGGCATACAGCGAAACGGCCATCTCGGCGATGGACATCGGCGCGTACTGCTTCTGCTTCATCAGCTCGGTAACGCGCTGACCATGCTCCAGCTGCTTGCGGGTCGCTTCGTCCAGGTCGGAAGCGAACTGCGCGAACGCAGCCAGTTCACGGTACTGGGCCAGCGCGGTACGGATACCACCGGACAGCTTCTTGATGATCTTGGTCTGAGCGGCGCCACCCACGCGGGATACCGAGATACCGGCGTTGACGGCCGGACGGATGCCTGCGTTGAACATGGACGATTCCAGGAAGATCTGACCGTCGGTGATGGAAATCACGTTGGTCGGAACGAACGCGGAAACGTCACCGGCCTGGGTTTCGATGATCGGCAGCGCGGTCAGCGAACCGGTCTTGCCCTTCACTTCGCCCTTGGTGAACTGTTCCACGTATTCCTCGGAAACGCGGGAAGCGCGCTCCAGCAGACGGCTGTGGAGATAGAACACGTCGCCCGGGTAGGCTTCACGGCCCGGCGGACGGCGCAGCAGCAGGGAGATCTGGCGGTAGGCCACGGCCTGCTTGGACAGGTCGTCATACACGATCAGGGCGTCTTCGCCGCGGTCGCGGAAGTACTCGCCCATGGTGCAGCCGGAGTACGGAGCCAGGTACTGCAGGGCAGCGGACTCGGACGCCGAAGCGGCAACGATGATGGTGTTGGCCAGGGCGCCGTGCTCTTCCAGCTTGCGAACCACGTTGGCAATGGTCGACTGCTTCTGGCCGATGGCCACGTAGACGCACTTGATGCCGCTGTTGCGCTGGTTGATGATCGCGTCGATCGCCATGGCGGTCTTACCGATCTGACGGTCACCGATGATCAGCTCGCGCTGGCCACGGCCGACCGGGATCATGGCGTCGACGGACTTGTAACCGGTCTGCACCGGCTGGTCCACGGACTTACGCCAGATCACGCCCGGAGCAACCTTCTCGACGGCGTCGGTCAGTTTGGCGTTGATCGGGCCCTTGCCATCGATCGGGTTGCCCAGGGCATCGACCACGCGACCCAGCAGTTCCGGACCCACCGGGACTTCCAGGATGCGGCCGGTGCACTTGGCGCTCATGCCTTCTTTCAGGCTCAGGTAGCTGCCCAGCACCACGGCGCCCACGGAGTCCTGCTCCAGGTTCAGCGCCATGCCGAAGACACCACCGGGGAATTCGATCATTTCGCCGTACATGACGTCGGCGAGACCGAAGATGCGCACGATACCGTCGGAAACGCTGACGACGGTGCCCTCGTTGCGGGCTTGAGCGGCGACATCGGATTTCTCGATGCGCTGCTTGATGATTTCACTAATCTCGGAAGGATTCAGTTGCTGCATGCCATGACCCTCAAATCAGGATTTCAACGATTCGGCCAACTGGCTCAGTTTGCCGCGGACCGAACCGTCGACAACCACGTCGCCGGCGCGAATCACGACGCCGCCGATCAGCGCAGGATTCACCGCCTGCTGGAGGTTGACGGTGCGATCTAGTCGCTTGGACAGGGCGGCAGCCAAGGATTGGAGTTGCTCGTTGCTGAGCTCGTACGCGGTTTCCACCTGCGCATCGAGCGTTTTTTCGGCCTCGGCCTTGAGCTCCTCGAAGAGCTCGCGCACAGTCGGCAGCACCGCGAGGCGATCGTTCTCGCCCAGGGTCAGCACGAAATTGCGGAACGCTTCGTCGATATCGCTACCGAACAGACGAACCAGAGCCTCGACCTTGCTTTCGCGGGTCAGGCGCGGGTCGTTCAGCAACGCGGCGACTTCGGGAACTTCGACGGCGACGGCTGCCAGGTTCAGCATGGCCGACCAGGCTTCCGCACGACCGGCCGCGCTGGCGACCTCGAAAGCGGCTTTGGCGTAAGGCCGAGCAAGCGTCTGGGTATTGATCATCGCTCGCCTCGCTTAGAGTTGGGAGGCCAGTTTTTCGACCAGATCGTTGTGTACCTTGGCGTCCACCTGGGACTCCAGAATCTTCTCCGCACCAGCCACGGCCAGAGCCGCTACCTGGTTGCGCAGTTGATCCTTGGCGCGGTTCACTTCCTGTTCGATTTCGGCGCGGGCACCGGCGATCAGGCGTTCGCCTTCGGCGCGAGCCTGTTCTTTGGCTTGCTCGATGATCGAGTTGGCGTGCTTGTTCGCCTGCTCGAGGATCTGGGCAGCCTGTTCCTTGGTCTCGCGGAGGGTGTTGGACACCTTCTCCTGAGCCAGTTTCAGGTCTTGCTGCGCACGGCCGGCGGCATCGAGACCTTCGGCGATTTTCTTCTGGCGGGCACTCATGGCGGCCGTTACCGGCGGCCAGACGAACTTCATGCAGAACCAGACGAAAATAGCGAAGGCGAGCGTTTGACCGAGCAGCGTCAGATTGATGTTCACTGGTCTACCTCATGCTATTTCGTTGTTTCACAGTGATTGCAGCCAGGCGGCGGGCGATGCGCTCCGCCACCCGGAGGAAATCATTGATTAGCCAGCGACGCTGGGGGCAACAACGAAGATGAGGTACATGGCGATACCAACACCGATCATCGGAACGGCGTCGAGCAGACCGGCCATCAGGAAGGTCTTGGTTTGCAGCTGGGGAGCCAGCTCGGGTTGACGAGCGGTGGATTCCAGCAGCTTGCCACCCAGGATGGAGAAGCCGATGCCGGTGCCCAGAGCACCCAGACCGATCATGATAGAGGCGGCGATGATGACGAGTTCCATGTAAAGCTCCTGAAGCTAAGGGGTTAGGGATTGCAAAGGATCGAGCGTTGCTCAGTGGTGTTCTTCATGGGCAGCACTGAGGTACACCACGGTCAGCACCATGAAGATGAACGCTTGCAGCGGGATCACCAGGATATGGAAGATCGCCCACGGCACGTTCAGGGTCCACTGCACGTAGAACGGCAGCAGTGCGATGAGGATGAAGACCACCTCACCCGCATACATGTTGCCGAACAAACGCAGAGCCAGACTCAGCGGCTTGGTCAGCAGACCGAGGATTTCGAGGAACAGGTTGAAGGGGATCAGCGACCAGTGCTTGAACGGGGTGAAGCCCAGTTCCTTGGCGAAGCCACCGACGCCCTTGACCTTGACGCTGTAGAACAGGATCAGGATGAACACGCCCAGGGACAGGCCGAAGGTGCCGTTCGGGTCGGCGGTCGGCACGATCTTGAAGGCCGGCAGGCCCAGCAGGGTGGCGATGCCCGGGATGTAGTCGACCGGGATCCACTTCAGGCTGTTCATCAGCAGCACCCAGACGAAAATGGTCAGGGCCAGCGGCGCGATGAGGGGATTGCGACCGTGGAAGGTGTCCTTGACGATGCCTTCGATGAATTCGACGCTGAGTTCCACCAGGTTCTGCAGCTTGCCCGGCACACCCTCGGTGGCGTTCTTGGCAACCATGCGGAACAGGAAGATGAAGATGAAGCCCATCAGCAGCGACCAGCCCAGGGTATCCAGGTGGACAGCCATGAAGCCCATGGCCTTGGCTTCCGCCCCGGTCTGGGCGATGGTCCAGGTGGCCTGATCGAGGACGCTGCCATCGGCGCGAACGTAGCCTTCCGGCAACTTACCCAAGGTCAGGTTCTGCAGGTGGTGCTGGATATACTCAGCCGGGGTACTTGCCATAGTCGCCTCAAATTGCTCAATGCTTCGGATTGTTTTTCAGCAGCAGCAATGCGCTTGCCCCCGTGCCCAGCACCAGCAGGTAGCCGGTGAACAGAGCGAGCGGCTGCAATGGCTTTACCGCCACGAACACCAGCGCGAACAGCGCCGCTGTCAGAATCAGCTTGCCCATTTCTCCCGCCCAGAACGACTGGACGATGGCTCGGGCCGATCGCGCGCCAAAATAACGAAAGGCCTTGAACGCGAAATACACATTGGCCAACAGGGCGATCAGCCCCCCCAGCAGCACGGAGTACCCGGTGAGCCAGTCGAACAGGACCGTGCCGCACAGGGCCGCAACCAGCATCACCAAGGTCTGCGCCCGCAACACCCGGAAAACCGGCAGGCGATACAGCGGAGTCTTGTTGCGGTAGTTCACCGGTCGTCCCATTGGCTCGGCGGACCCGCCGCCGAAAAATGCGGGGCGAGTATAGGGTGGTCCCCTCCGGCACTCAACCGCCTTATGGTGGATTTCCGACTATCGCCGAATGTGAAGTGTTTCAGCGGATATGCGCCAGGACGCCCTGCAACTCGTCCAGCGAACTGTAGCGGATGATCAGCTGGCCCTTGCCTTTCTCACCATGGCGGATCTGCACCGGCGAGCCCAGGCGCTCGGCCAGGCGCTGCTCCAGGCGCTCGATGTCCGGATCGGTGCGCTCCTCGCGGGCCGGCCGTTCCTTTTCGCTCAGCCACTGGCGCACCAGGGCCTCGGTCTGGCGCACGGTCAGGCCGCGTGCGACAACGTGCCGCGCGCCTTCCACCTGACGTTCCGCCGGCAGACCCAACAGCGCGCGGGCGTGGCCCATTTCCAGATCGCCGTGGGCGAGCAGGGTCTTGATCTCTTCCGGCAGGGCGATCAGGCGCAACAGGTTGCTGATGGTCACCCGCGACTTGCCGACCGCGTCGGCGACCTGCTGCTGGGTGAGCTGGAATTCCTGCTGCAGACGTTGCAGCGCCACGGCTTCCTCGATGGGGTTGAGGTCCTCGCGCTGGATGTTCTCGATCAGCGCCATGGCGATGGCCGCCTCGTCCGGCACCTCGCGCACCATGGCCGGAATCTTCTCCAGGCCGGCCTGCTGGCTGGCCCGCCAGCGGCGTTCGCCGGCGATGATCTCGTAGCGGTTGTCGCCGATCGGGCGCACCACGATCGGCTGCATGACTCCCTGGGCCTGGATCGACTGGGCCAGCTCCTCCAGGGCTTCGGGATCCATGTCGCGACGCGGCTGGTACTTGCCGCGCTGGATCAGATCCAGCGGCAGGTACTGCAGCTCGCGCTGTTCAGCCTGGGCGGCCTCTTCCTGCATGGCGGTCACGCTGGCTCCGCCGAGCAGGGCATCGAGTCCACGTCCGAGACCTTTTTTCTTGATCGCCATGCGGGTTCCTTGAGTCAGGCGGGGATGGCGGCCTGGCGGCGCGCCAGTTCGCCGGCCAGCGCCAGATAGGCCAGCGCCCCGCGGGATTGCTTGTCGTAGGCCAGCGCCGGCATGCCGTAGCTGGGTGCCTCGGCCAGCCGCACGTTGCGTGGAATGATGGTGTCGTAGAGGCGCTCGCCGAAGTGCGCCTTGAGCTGCTCGGAGACCTCGTTGGCCAGGCCGATGCGCGGGTCGTACATGGTGCGCAGCAGCCCCTCGATCTTCAGCCCGGGATTGAGTGCCTGGGCGATGCGCTGGATGGAGTTGACCAGGTCGGTCAGGCCTTCCAGGGCGTAGTACTCGCACTGCATGGGAATGATCACCCCGTCGGCGGCGGCCAGGGCGTTGATGGTCAGCATGGACAGCGTCGGCGGGCAGTCGATCAGGATGTAATCGTAGCGCTCGCGCACCGGAGCCAGCGCGTTGCGCAGACGCAGCTCCTTGGTCGGCACCTTGAGCAGCTCCACCTCGGCGGCGGTGAGGTCGCGGTTGGCCGGCAGCAGTGGATAGCCGCCATGTTCGCTGTGCTGCAGCGCCTCCTCGACGCCGCAATGGCCCAGCAGCACATCGTAGACGGACAGCTCGACGGCGGACTTGTCCACACCGCTGCCGCTGGTGGCGTTGCCCTGTGGATCCAGGTCAATCAGCAGCACCTTGCGCTTGGTGGCCACCAGCGAGGCGGCAAGGTTGATGCAGGTGGTGGTCTTGGCGACCCCGCCCTTCTGGTTGGCGATGGCAAATACCTTGCCCATGGCTGTCACATTCCCCTGTTTAGACCGTGCGGCGCAGTATCAGCAGATGCCGCTGGCCTTGGCAACCAGGGACTTTCAGCACCTGGCAACTTTCCAGGTGGAAGTCTTCCGGCAGGGCCTGCAGCTCGTCATCCGGCTGCACGCCCTTCATGGCCAGCCAGCGAGTTTCAGCATCGCCCAGGTGGCGGGTCCAGTCGGCGAAATCCTGCAGCGAGCTGAAAGCCCGCGAACAGATGCCCTGGAACGGCTGTTCCGGGGTGAAGGCCTCGACGCGACTGTGGACAACATCCAGGTTCGACAGTTGCAGCTCCAGCTTCACCTGGGTGAGGAAACGGGTCTTCTTGCCGTTGGAATCCAGCAGGGTGAAACGGCGCTCCGGAAACAGGATGGCCAGCGGCACGCCGGGCATGCCGCCGCCGGAGCCGACGTCCAGCCAGCGCTCGCCCAGCGGCGCGACGCTGGGCACGATGCTCAGGCTGTCGAGCAGATGACGCGAGACCATCTCGTCGGGGTTGCGCACGGCCGTGAGGTTGTACGCCTTGTTCCACTTGATCAGCAGCGCCAGGTAGGCCAGCAGCTGTTCGTGCTGGCGGGCATCCAGCGCCACGCCCAGTTCGGCTGCCCCCGCGCGCAGTTCCTCGGCATGGCGTTCGGTCACGAGGCTCATCAGGCGCTTTGCTCCAGGCCGCGGGCGGCGCCGCGCTTCTTCAGGTGAATGAGCAGCAGGGAAATCGCCGCCGGGGTGACACCGGGAATCCGCCCGGCCTGGCCGAGGGTTTCCGGACGGGACTGGGTCAGTTTCTGCTGAATTTCCCGGGACAGCCCGGAAATCGCCGTGTAGTCGATATCCGCCGGCAGGCGGACGTCTTCGCTGGCGCGCAGCCGGGTGATCTCCTCCTGCTGCCGTTCGATATAGCCGGCGTACTTGGTGCGGATTTCCACCTGTTCGGCGACCTGCGGGTCCACCGGGGTGGCGCCGCTGACCGCCAGCAGGCCGGCGTAGTCCACTTCCGGGCGGGCCAGCAGGTTGAGCAGGTTGTACTCGTGGGTCAACGGGGTGCCGAAACGCTGCACGATGGCCTCGCCCTCGGGCGTGCCGGGGCGCACCCAGGTGCTCTTCAGACGCTGTTCTTCGCGGGCGATGCCTTCGCGCTTGGCTTCGAAGGCCGCCCAGCGCGTGTCGTCGACCAGACCCAGCGCACGACCCTGCTCGGTCAGGCGCAGGTCGGCGTTGTCCTCGCGCAGGATCAGCCGGTATTCGGCGCGCGAGGTGAACATGCGGTACGGCTCCTGGGTGCCCAGGGTGATCAGGTCGTCGACCAGTACGCCCAGGTAGGCCTCGTCGCGGCGCGGGCTCCAGGCCTCACGGCCCTGGGCGCGCAGCGCGGCGTTGGCGCCGGCCAGCAGGCCCTGGGCGCCGGCCTCCTCGTAGCCGGTGGTGCCATTGATCTGCCCGGCGAAGAACAGCCCGCCGATCACCTTGGTTTCCAGCGAGGACTTCAGGTCGCGCGGATCCAGGTAGTCGTACTCGATGGCATAACCGGGGCGCACGATGTGGGTGTTTTCCAGGCCACGGATGGAGCGCACGATCTCCAGCTGCACGTCGAAGGGCAGCGAGGTGGAGATCCCGTTCGGGTAGTACTCGTTTGTGGATAACCCTTCGGGCTCGAGGAAGACCTGGTGGCTGTCCTTGTCGGCGAAGCGGTGGATCTTGTCCTCGATGGACGGGCAGTAGCGCGGGCCGATGCCTTCGATGATCCCGGAGTACATCGGCGAGCGATCCAGGTTGCCGGCGATGATCTGGTGGGTGCGCGCGTTGGTGTGGGTGATCCAGCAGCTGACCTGACGCGGATGCTGCTCGACCCTGCCCAGGTAGGACATCACCGGCGTGGGCGTGTCACCCGCCTGCTCGGTCATCACCGAGAAGTCGATGCTGCGGCCATCCAGACGCGGCGGCGTGCCGGTCTTCAGGCGACCGATGCGCAGCGGCAGCTCGCGCAGGCGACGCGCCAGGGCGATCGACGGCGGGTCACCGGCACGGCCGCCGGAATAGTTCTGCAGACCGATGTGGATAAGTCCGCCGAGGAAGGTGCCGGTGGTCAGCACCACGTTTTCCGCCAGGAAACGCAGGCCCATCTGGGTGACGACGCCCTTGACCTGGTCCTGCTCGACGATCAGGTCGTCGGCGGACTGCTGGAATATCCACAGGTTGGGCTGGTTTTCCAGAATGCTGCGGATCGCCGCCTTGTACAGGGCACGGTCAGCCTGGGCGCGGGTGGCGCGCACCGCCGGACCCTTGCGGGCATTCAGCACACGGAACTGGATGCCGGCGACATCGGTGGCCTGGGCCATGACACCACCCAGGGCGTCGATTTCCTTGACCAGATGGCTCTTACCGATACCGCCAATCGCCGGGTTGCAGCTCATGTGGCCGAGGGTTTCCACGTTGTGGCTGAGCAGCAGGGTCTTCACGCCCATGCGCGCGGCGGCCAGGGCGGCCTCGGTACCGGCATGGCCACCGCCGATCACGATGACGTCGAAACGGGAAGGGAAGTCCACCACGCACCTCGCGGTTATGAGCTGGGAATTCAGGGAAGCCGGCAAGTATAGGCGCTGGACGAGCCTGAAAGAAGTCTGGCCGTCGCCTGGCCCGGCCACCTGGCTTATAGATAAGAGAGAAATGAATGTATTGAAGAGCTTTCTCTTAAAGCTATGTTTAGAAGCGGGCTTTTCTGTGGATAACCGACTCCGCGCCGTCTGCACAAGGGCCTGGGGGAAATGACAACCCTGTGGCGAAGCCGGGTGCAAGCTCGGCATAAGCGGTCGGCAAGCTGGGGAGAACTGGGCCAGCTATCCACAGGGGGCGTTATGCGCGACAAATCCCCAGGCTTATCGACCGGGTTCAGGGGCACTTGTGCACAGGGTTTGCCGCCCGCCTTGTTCCTCACTTACCGATGCAGAAGCTGGAGAAGATCCGTCCGAGCAGATCGTCGGAACTGAACGCCCCGGTGATCTCGCCAAGCGCCTGCTGGGCCTGGCGCAGGTCCTCGGCGAGCAGCTCGCCGGCGCCGGCCAGGGTCAGTTGCGCATGGCCGTGATCCAGGTGGGCGGCGGCCTGGTGCAAGGCCTCCAGGTGCCGGCGGCGCGCGCTGAAGCCGCTCTCGGCGGTCTGCTGATAGCCCATGCAGGTCTTCAGGTGTTCGCGCAGCAGCTCCAGGCCGGCGCCATTGCGCGCCGACAGGCTCAGGGTGACGTGGCCATCGGCCCCCTGCTGGATGCCGGCCGGTTCGCCACTCAGGTCGATCTTGTTGCGAATCAGCGTGACCCGCTCGGGTGCCGGGCGCTTGTCCAGGAACTCCGGCCACAGGGCGAAGGGATCGTCGGCCTCTGAGGCGCTGGAGTCCACCAGCAGCAGGATGCGATCGGCGCCCTCGATGGCCTGCAGCGCGCGTTCCACGCCAATGCGCTCGACCTGGTCGTCGGTGTCGCGCAGCCCGGCGGTATCCACCACGTGCAGCGGCATGCCGTCGATGTGGATATGTTCGCGCAGCAGGTCGCGGGTGGTGCCGGCGATGTCGGTGACGATCGCCGCCTCGCGGCCGGCCAGCGCGTTGAGCAGGCTGGACTTGCCGGCGTTCGGGCGCCCGGCGATCACCACCGTCATACCGTCGCGCAGCAGTGCGCCCTGCCCGGCCGTGCGCTGCACCTCGGCCAGGTACGCGCGGATCGCTTCCAGCTGGCGCAGCACGTGGCCATCGGCGAGGAAATCGATCTCCTCCTCGGGAAAGTCGATGGCGGCCTCCACATAGATGCGCAGCTGGATCAGCTGCTCGCTCAGCTCGTGCACGCGCCGCGAGAATTCACCTTGCAGCGAGCGCAGGGCATTGCGCGCCGCCTGGGCGGAGCTGGCCTCGATCAGGTCGGCGATGGCTTCGGCCTGCGCCAGGTCCAGTTTGTCGTTGAGGAAGGCGCGCTCGCTGAACTCGCCCGGTCGCGCCTGCCGCGCGCCCAGGGACAGGCAGCGGTCCAGCAGCAAATCGAGCACCACCGGCCCGCCATGCCCCTGCAGTTCCAGCACATCCTCGCCGGTGAACGAATGCGGGCCGGGGAAGAACAGCAGGATGCCCTCGTCCAGCACCTGGCCCTCGGCGTCGCGCCAGGGACCGTAATGGGCGTGGCGCGGGCGCGGCGCGCGGCCGCTCAGCGCCTCGGCGATCGGCAGGGCCAGCGGCCCGGAAACCCGCACGATGCCGACGCCCCCACGACCCTGGGCGGTGGCGACGGCGGCGATGGTGTCACGGCTGTGCATGGAACGTTTCTCCACAAAGCAAAACGCCCCGAGAACGGGGCGTTTGCAGGGTTTGGCGGATGGCGCCGGCTTACTTGGCCGCAGCCTCGATCTGCCGGGTAATGTACCACTGCTGGGCGATGGACAGGACGTTGTTGACCACCCAGTACAGCACCAGACCGGCGGGGAACCACAGGAAGAAGAAGGTGAAGATGATCGGCAGCAGCTTCATCACGCGCGCCTGCATGGGATCCGGCGGCGTCGGGTTGAGCTGCTGCTGGATGAACATGGTCACACCCATGATGATCGGCAGGATGAAGTACGGATCGGTGATCGACAGGTCGGTGATCCACAGCATCCACGGCGCCTGGCGCATCTCCACGCTTTCCAGCAGCACCCAGTACAGGGCCAGGAATACCGGCATCTGTACCAGGATCGGCAGGCAGCCGCCCAGCGGGTTGATCTTTTCCTTCTTGTACAGCTCCATCATCGCCTGGGACATCTTCTGGCGATCCTCACCGTGCTGCTCCTTGAGGGCCTGCAGCTTGGGCGACACGGCGCGCATGCGGGCCATGGACTTGTAGCTGGCGGCAGAGAGCGGGAAGAAGATCAGCTTGATGATCAGGGTCAGCACCACGATCGACCAGCCCCAATTGCCGAGCACGTCGTGGATCAGTTCCAGCAGCCAGAAGATCGGCTGGGCCAGGAACCACAGGATGCCGTAGTCGACGGTCAGGTCCAGGTCGGGCGCCAGCGCCTTGAGGTCTTCCTGGATCTTCGGACCGGCGTAGAGGGTCATCGCGGTGGCGCCCTGGCCGCCGGCCGGCACGCTCAGTGTGTCGCTGGTGAAGCCGATGATGTAGTTGCCCTGGCTGTCCTTGCGGCCTTCCACGTTGTTGGTGCTGTTGGCGGCGGGAATCCAGGCGGTGACGAAGTAGTGCTGCAGCCAGGCGACCCAGCCGCCCGGTACGGTTTGCTTCAGGCGCTTGTCGTCCAGATCGCCCATGGAAACTTTCTTGTAGTTCTCCTCGGGGGTCCAGATCGCCGCACCCAGGTAGGTGGCCGAGGTGGCGGTGGTCGACGACGGATCGGCGCTGCCATCACGCTTGAGCTGCGCGTAGGGGGTGCCGTGCCAGGTCTGGTCGCTCTGGTTGTCGATCAGGTACTCGACCTTGAGGTCGTAGGCGCCGCGCTTGAGGGTGAAGCGCTTGATGTAGCTGATGCCCTGATCGGCGTAGCGCAGATCGACGACCAGTTGCTCCTGACCGTCGGCCAGCTGGTACTGGCGCGCTTCGCTGCTCCAGCGGGCACGACCGGCGCTGCTGTCCGGCGCGATGTTGCCGACCAGGCCGCTCTGTGCCACGTAGGTGCTGCCGCTGCGGTTGTCGAACAGCTGGAACGGCACCTCGGGATTCTTCTGATGGCGCGGGTATTTCGGCAGGCTCAACTGCACGATATCGCCGCCGACCGGGTTGATGGCCAGCTCCAGCACGTCGGTGCTGACGCGGATCAGCTGATCGCTGCTGGCGGCATCGGCCACCTGGCTGGCTTGCGGCTGGGCCTGCTCGGCCACGGGCACGTCGTCGTGGAGCGCGCTGGCTTGCGTATCCGGCAGATCGCTGACGGTGTTGCTGGCAACGTTATTCTGTGCCGGCGGCAGGGCCGCCTGGCCGTAGTCCTCATTCCACTGCAGAACCAGCAGATAGGAGACGACTGCCAGGGCGACGAGCAATATCGAACGTTTGATATCCATGGTTACTCGGCCATCGAAGGGGGTCGGGGAGTTGAAGCGGGTGGAACCGGATCGTAACCGCCCGGGTTCCAGGGGTGGCAGCGGGAAAGTCGGCGCAGGCTCAGCCAGCCGCCGCGCAGAACGCCATGCTGTTCGATGGCTTCCAGCGCGTAGCAGGAACAGGTCGGATAGAAACGACAGTGACTGGCCATCATGGGACTGATGGCATAGCGGTAGAACTTGATCGGCGCGACGGCCAGTTTACGCATCCGCGAGCTGTGGGGCATGGGAATCGTCCTGGGGGCGTGGCAGCCGGGCAAGACGCTTCCAGAGCTTGATGAACTGGCCGGCAAGCTCCGGGTTGTCCAGGTCGCCGAGACCCTTGCGGGCCACGACCACGACATCCCAACCAGCCAGATCGTCTTGCGACTGGCGGAATGTTTCGCGGATCTGGCGCTTCAGACGGTTACGCTCGACCGAGAGCCTGACGCTCTTCTTGCCGATCACCAGCCCGAGGCGGGGGTGATCCAGACCGTTTGCGCGGGCGAGGAGCAGCACGTTCCTGCCCGCGACCTTGCCGCTGGGTGAGTCGAAGACCGCTTTGAACTGTCGGGGTTTGAGCAGGCGCTTTTCCCGACCGAAACTTCGGCTCACCACGAGTGCCGCAGTGGTCAGACGGTCAGACGCTTGCGGCCCTTGGCGCGACGACGCGACAGGACGGCACGGCCGTTCTTGGTGGCCATGCGGGCGCGGAAACCGTGGACGCGAGCGCGCTTCAGGGTGCTGGGTTGGAAAGTGCGTTTCATGATGAATTACCTGGTGGTCACTACGGGCCGGGAGTGGCCCCCGTTTAAAGAGACCGGCAATTCTAGAGAAAGCGCGGGGTCAGGTCAATTTCCAGCCAGCCTCGGCTCGACGAAAGAATAGAGAAGATCATTTTTTGAAAAGAGATGATTCTTGTGATTATGCATTGGCCTCGCGTCTTTCTGTGGATAAGACCACGTACTCCAGGCAGTGCAAGGGGTCGCAGGCGGTACAAGTCGGCGGAAAACACGTGCCTTTGCGGTGTGCGAGCTGGGAGCAAGCGGTGGATGGAACGCCGTTTTACCCACACGCCGGTTTTCCAGGGGCTTGTTCCCTGCCTTTCCCACAGACTTCTGCCTGGTCTTATCAACAAGTTCACCCACACGCCGCGCGGACAGGCGCAGACACCGCGCTGTTCGGCGGTTCTGCCGCTTTGTTGTGGATAACGCCCCCCCTGCTCGCTACAATGCCGGCTTGTTTGGCGACCATGTTTTACGCCTTCGAGGCTTGGGGGTATCCGTGTCTGTGGAACTTTGGCAGCAGTGTGTCGAGCTGCTTCGCGATGAGCTGCCTGCCCAGCAATTCAACACCTGGATTCGCCCGCTGCAGGTCGAAGGTGACCCGGAGGAGCTGCGGGTCTACGCCCCCAACCGCTTCGTTCTCGACTGGGTCAACGAAAAGTACCTGGGCCGGCTAATCGAGCTGCTTGGCGAGCGTGGCAATGGCCTGGCGCCGGCCGTTTCGCTGCTGATCGGTGCCCGGCGTACGGCGCGCCCGGTGAATGCCGCGCCGCGTCCGGCAGTCGCTGCTCCCGCTCCTGCGCCCACTAGGGTCGATGCAGGTCCAGCGGCACCCGTCGCCGAGCCCGCAGTAGTCGCTGCGCCGACTCCCAGCCGCCCGGTAGAGCGCAACGTCCAGGTCGAGGGGGCGCTCAAGCACACCAGTTACCTGAACCGCACCTTCACCTTCGAGAATTTCGTCGAGGGCAAGTCCAACCAGCTCGCCCGTGCCGCTGCCTGGCAGGTGGCCGACAATCCCAAGCATGGTTACAACCCGCTGTTCCTGTATGGCGGCGTCGGTCTGGGCAAGACCCACCTGATGCACGCGGTGGGCAATCACCTGCTGAAGAAGAACCCCAACGCCAAGGTGGTGTACCTGCACTCCGAGCGCTTCGTGGCCGACATGGTCAAGGCGCTGCAGCTCAACGCCATCAACGAGTTCAAGCGTTTCTACCGCTCGGTGGATGCGCTGCTGATCGACGATATCCAGTTCTTCGCCAAGAAGGAGCGCTCCCAGGAGGAGTTCTTCCACACCTTCAACGCGCTGCTGGAAGGCGGGCAGCAGGTCATCCTCACCAGCGACCGTTATCCCAAGGAGATCGAGGGTCTCGAGGAGCGCCTGAAGTCGCGTTTCGGCTGGGGCCTGACGGTGGCGGTCGAGCCGCCGGAGCTGGAGACCCGCGTGGCGATCCTGATGAAGAAGGCCGAGCAGACACGTATCGAGCTGCCGCATGACGCGGCGTTCTTCATCGCCCAGCGCATCCGCTCCAACGTGCGCGAGCTGGAAGGCGCGCTCAAGCGCGTGATCGCCCATTCGCACTTCACCAACAGCCCGATCAGCATCGAGCTGATTCGCGAATCGCTGAAGGATCTGCTCGCCCTGCAGGACAAGCTGGTGAGCATCGACAACATCCAGCGCATCGTCGCCGAGTACTACAAGATCAAGCTCACCGAGCTGCTGTCCAAGCGCCGCTCGCGCTCCATCGCCCGCCCGCGCCAGGTGGCCATGGCGCTGTCCAAGGAATTGACCAACCACAGCCTGCCGGAGATTGGCAACGCGTTCGGTGGCCGGGACCACACCACAGTGCTGCATGCCTGCCGTAAAATTGCCGAACTCAAGGAGTCCGACGCGGATATCCGCGAGGACTACAAGAACCTGCTGCGCACGCTGACCACCTGATACCACCTGTTCGCAAGGAACCCACCATGCATTTCACCATTCAACGCGAAGCCCTGTTGAAACCCCTGCAGCTGGTGGCCGGCGTCGTTGAACGCCGTCAGACGCTGCCCGTGCTGTCCAACGTCCTGCTGGTGGTCGAGGGTCAGCAGCTGTCGCTCAGCGGTACCGATCTGGAGGTCGAGCTGGTCGGCCGTGTCAGCCTGGAGGAGCCTGCCGAGTCGGGTGAAATCACCGTGCCGGCGCGCAAGCTGATGGACATCTGCAAGAGCCTGTCCAGCGATGCGTTGATCGACGTGCGCGTCGATGACCAGAAGCTGCTCATCAAGTCTGGGCGCAGCCGCTTCACCCTCTCCACCCTGCCCGCCAACGACTTCCCCAGTGTCGAGGAAGGCCCGGGCTCGCTCGGCTTCAGCGTCGCGCAGAGCAAGCTGCGCCGGTTGATCGAGCGGACCGGTTTCGCCATGGCCCAGCAGGATGTGCGCTACTACCTGAACGGCATGCTGCTGGAGGTCAATGCCGGCGTGCTGCGCGCCGTGGCCACCGACGGACATCGTCTGGCGATGTGCGCGCTCAGCGCGGACATCCCGCACGCCGATCGCCACCAGGTGATCGTGCCGCGCAAGGGCATCCTCGAGCTGGCACGTCTGCTCACCGAACAGGACGGCGAGGTGGCCGTCACCCTCGGCCAGCACCATATCCGCGCCACCACCGGGGAATTCACCTTCACCTCCAAGCTGGTCGACGGCAAATTCCCGGACTACGAGCGTGTGCTGCCTCGCGGCGGCGACAAGGTAGTGATCGGTGACCGCCAGCAGCTGCGCGAAGCCTTCAGCCGAACGGCGATCCTCTCCAACGAGAAATACCGGGGCATTCGCCTGCAGCTGGCGAGCGGCCTGCTCAAGCTTCAGGCCAACAACCCGGAGCAGGAAGAGGCCGAAGAGGAAGTGGCAGTGGACTACCAGGGTGCCGCGCTGGAGATCGGTTTCAACGTCAGCTACCTGCTCGATGTGCTCGGCGTGATGGGTGCCGAACAGGTGCGCCTGGTGCTGTCCGATGCCAATAGCAGCGCGCTGTTGCAGGAAGCCGACAACGACGACTCTTCCTACGTCGTCATGCCGATGCGCCTGTAACACGCGCCTCGCCTTTTCGAAGTGTCCCTGCTTCGTCTGACTGTCACCGGCGTGCGTAACCTGCAGCCGGTGACCCTGCAGCCCTCTCCCCGCATCAACCTCCTTCACGGTGCCAACGGCAGCGGCAAGACCAGCCTGCTGGAGGCCATTCATCTGCTGGGCATGGCCCGCTCGTTCCGCAGCCAGCGTCTGCAACCGGTGATCCAGGCCGAGGACAGCGGGCTGACCGTGTTCGGTGAAATCCAGCTGCCCGAAGGTGGTAGCAGCAGCCTCGGCATTGGCCGCGAGCGCAGCGGCGAGCTGCAGATCCGCATCGACGGACAGAACGCGCGCAGCGCCGCCCAGCTGGCCGAGGCGCTGCCGTTGCAGCTGATCAACCCGGACAGTTTTCGCTTACTCGAAGGCGCACCCAAGGTGCGTCGGCAGTTCCTCGACTGGGGAGTGTTCCACGTGGAACCCCGTTTTCTGAGCGCCTGGCAGCGCCTGCAAAAGGCGCTCAGGCAGCGGAATTCGTGGCTTCGACATGGTAGACTGGACGCCGTTGCGCAGGCTGCCTGGGACCGCGAGCTGTGCCTGGCCAGTCGGGAAATCGACAGCTATCGACGCGCCTATCTGCAGGCTCTCAAGCCGGTTTTTGAAGCCACGCTGGCCCAGTTACTGGAGCTGTCCGGATTGACGCTCAGCTATTACCGGGGCTGGGACAAGGACCGGGAGTTGGAAGAGGTGCTCGGCAGCAGCCTGCAGCGAGACATGTCGCTCGGCCATACCCAGGCGGGTCCACAGCGGGCTGATTTGCGCTTGCGCCTGGAGGGCCATAACGCGGCAGACATTTTGTCCCGCGGCCAGCAGAAACTGGTGGTGTGCGCGTTGCGCATCGCCCAGGGCCATCTGCTTAACCAGGCCAAGCAGGGGCGTTGCATCTACCTGGTGGACGACCTGCCCTCGGAGCTGGATGAACGTCACCGCAAGGCGCTGTGCCGGCTGCTGGAAGAACTGCAATGCCAGGTGTTCATTACCTGCGTCGAATCCCACGTATTGACGGATGGCTGGCGGAAGGAAACGCCAGTAGCCATGTTCCACGTGGAACATGGTCGAATCACCCAAGACCATCGGAGTGAAGCATGAGCGAACAAAACACCTACGATTCCTCCAGTATCAAGGTACTGAAGGGCCTGGATGCCGTGCGCAAACGCCCCGGTATGTACATCGGCGATACCGATGACGGTACCGGCCTGCACCACATGGTGTTCGAGGTGGTGGACAACTCCATCGACGAAGCGCTGGCCGGCCACTGCTCAGAAATCACCATCACCATTCACACCGATGAATCGATCACCGTCCGCGACAACGGCCGGGGCATTCCGGTGGACATCCACAAGGAAGAAGGCGTCTCCGCCGCCGAAGTCATCATGACCGTGCTACACGCCGGCGGTAAGTTCGATGACAACAGTTACAAGGTCTCCGGCGGCCTGCATGGCGTGGGCGTCTCGGTGGTCAACGCGCTCTCCGAGGAGCTGGTAATGACCATCCGCCGCGCTGGCAAGGTCTGGGAGCAGACCTACGTGCACGGCGTGCCGCAAGCGCCGCTGGCCCCGGTGGGCGAAACCGAGGGCACTGGCACGCAGATCCACTTCAAGCCGTCTGCGTTGACCTTCCGCAACATCCACTTCAGCTGGGACATCCTGGCCAAGCGCCTGCGCGAGCTGTCGTTCCTCAACTCCGGCGTCGGCATCGTGCTGCGCGATGAGCGCAGCGGCAAGGAGGAGCTGTTCAAGTACGAAGGCGGCCTGAGGGCGTTCGTCGAATACCTGAACACCAACAAGACCCCGGTCAACAGCGTGTTCCACTTCAATGTGCAGCGCGAAGAAGACGGCGTGGGTGTGGAAGTCGCCCTGCAGTGGAACGACGGCTTCAACGAAAACATCCTGTGCTTCACCAACAACATTCCGCAGCGCGATGGCGGCACCCACCTGGCGGGCTTCCGCTCGGCGCTGACCCGGAACCTGAACAACTACATCGAGGCCGAGGGTCTGGCCAAGAAATTCAAGATCTCCACCACTGGCGACGATGCCCGCGAAGGCCTGACCGCAATCATCTCGGTGAAGGTGCCGGATCCCAAGTTCAGTTCGCAGACCAAGGACAAGCTGGTGTCCTCGGAAGTGAAGACGGCGGTGGAGCAGGAAATGGGCAAGTTCTTCGCCGATTTCCTGCTGGAAAACCCCAACGACGCCAAGTCGGTGGTCGGCAAGATGCTCGACGCCGCGCGCGCCCGAGAAGCGGCGCGCAAGGCGCGGGAGATGACCCGGCGCAAGGGCGCCCTGGACATCGCCGGCCTGCCAGGAAAACTGGCCGACTGCCAGGAAAAGGACCCGGCGCTGTCCGAACTCTACCTGGTGGAGGGTGACTCCGCCGGCGGCTCCGCCAAGCAGGGCCGCAACCGCCGTACCCAGGCGATCCTGCCGCTCAAGGGCAAGATCCTCAACGTGGAAAAGGCGCGCTTCGACAAGATGCTCTCCTCCCAGGAGGTGGGCACGCTGATCACCGCGCTGGGCTGCGGTATCGGGCGCGACGAGTACAACATCGACAAGCTGCGCTACCACAACATCATCATCATGACCGACGCCGACGTCGACGGCGCCCACATCCGCACCCTGCTGCTGACCTTCTTCTTCCGTCAGTTGCCGGAGCTGATCGAACGCGGCTACGTGTATATCGCCCAGCCGCCGCTGTACAAGGTCAAGAAGGGCAAGCAGGAGCAGTACATCAAGGACGACGAGGCCATGGAGGAATACATGACCCAGACAGCCCTTGAAGAGGCCAGCCTGCACGTCAACGAGAACGCGCCGGGCATTTCCGGCCTGGCCCTCGAGGCGCTGGTCAACGATTACCGCGCCGTGATGAAGACCCTCAAGCGTCTGTCGCGCCTGTACCCGCAGGAGCTCACCGAGCATTTCATGTACCTGCCGGCCATCGGCCTGGAACAGTTCGCCAGCGAAAGCGCCATGCAGGGCTGGCTGGACGGCCTGCGCGAGCGTCTGAAGGCCGAGGAACGTTCCGGTCAGGCCACCTACCAGCTGCAACTGCGTGAGGACCGTGAGCGCGGTTTCTGGCTGCCGGAGATCGAGATCAAGTCCCACGGCCTCTCCCACTACATCACCTTCAACCGCGACTTCTTCGCCAGCAACGACTACAAGAGCGTCGTGGCGCTGGGCGAAAAGCTGGGCAACCTGCTCGAGGAAGGCGCTTATGTAAAGCGTGGCGAGCGGCGCAAGGCGGTCAGCACCTTCAAGGAAGGCATGGACTGGCTGATGGCGGAAACCAGCAAGCGCTACAGTGTGCAGCGCTACAAGGGCCTGGGCGAAATGAACCCGGATCAGTTGTGGGAAACCACCATGGACCCGACCGCCCGGCGCATGCTCAAGGTGACTATCGAGGACGCCATCGCCGCCGACCAGATCTTCAACACCCTGATGGGCGACGCCGTGGAGCCGCGCCGCGACTTCATCGAAGCCAACGCCCTGGCGGTGTCGAACCTGGACGTCTGACGCTCAGCCCGTTGAGAATAAAAAACCCGGCCTGCGCCGGGTTTTTTATGCGGCTGGAAAAACCTGGCCCGTCCAGCCCAGCGTCAGTCCGGTCAGCACCAGGTAGCGACCGGCCTTGGCCAGGGTGACCAATAGCAGGAAGCTCCACCAGGGCTCGCGCATCACCCCGGCGATCACCGTCAGCGGGTCACCGATGATCGGCACCCAGCTCAGCAACAGGCTCCAGCGGCCGAAGCGGTGGTAGCGCTCGCGCGCCTTTGCCAGCTGCTGCGGCGTGACCGGGAACCAGCGCCGGGCATGCCAGCGCTCAAGGTAGCGGCCCAGCAGGGCGTTCAGGCAGGAACCCAGCACGTTGCCGGCGGTGGCGACCAGCAGCAGGCCGGCGACGGGCTGCTGCTCGCTGAGCAGCAGCGCCACCAGCAGGGCTTCGGATTGCAGGGGCAGCAGGGTTGCCGCGCCGAAGGCGGCGAGGAACAGCCCTGCGTAGGCGCCGGTTTCTATCATGGAGTGAGTCTCGGTGTCGGCCGGTGAGCATACGTGAGCCACCCCGCGCCGTGCATTCCCCAGCCGCCCCTAGCAGTGGGAATCCACGGAAAATCATTGACTTAGGTCTTATTGCCGGCCGCCGTCCGGATGGGTCTAATGACCCCCACAACAACAATGACAAGCACCGCTCGATAACAACAACAGTCAACGCCTCTGACAGAACAACGACAAGACAGCAGGGATGTAGCAAACAGATTCTTTTGACGTGGCTGTCGCTGGCCGACATCCGCAGGTCAAAAAAATACGTTCGCTCTTGGCTCCGCATGGGGGCCGTCAGCAGCAACCGCCCATGGCCATAACAACAACAAGGTCGGGGCAGGCACCGAAAGACGCTAGAACCTTCAAGGGGAGCCCAGGCTCCCCTTTTTTCTGCGTTGCATAACCCTCTTGAGAGCTGCCTTTACTTGAGCAGGCCTTCGGCCTTCAGTGCGCCCTGCACTGCCGGGCGTTCGGCGATGCGCTGCTGGAACGCTTGCAGTACCGGATAGGGCGCCAGATCGATGGCCAGGTACTGACACCAGCCCAGCACCACGAACAGGTAGGCATCGGCCACGCCAAAGCGCTCGCCGACCAGGTATTCGCGATCCTGCAGGGCCTCGGCGGTGAAGCGCAGGCGCTGGGCAAGGGCCGCACGGGCGGCCTGCTTGACCTCGTCCGGGCCGTCGGGGCGGAACAGTGCGCCGAAGTTCTTGTGCAGTTCGGTGGCGATGTAGTTCAGCCACTCCTGGGCACGGGCGCGCGCCAGGCTGCCGGCCGGGGCCAGCAGGCCGGCTTCGGGTTTCTGGTCGGCCAGGTACTGCACGATGGCCGGGCCCTCGGTGAGCAGCTCGCCATCGGCGAGACGCAGGGCGGGCACGTAACCCTTGGCGCTGATCTGGCTGAAATCCTCGCCGGAGGCGGTACGGTGGGGCTGGGAACGCAGGTCGACGCGTTCCAGTTGATGGTCCAGACCCAGCTCGCGCAGAACGATGTGCGGCGACAGGGAGCAGGCGCCCGGAGCGTAGTAGAGCTTCATGACGGAATCCTATGCAGGTAAGAGACACAGCGCGCCGCGCCCGGATTGGCGTCCGGACGCGACGTGCCTCAGCTTGCCAGCAGAATGCTGCGATTGCGACCGTCGCGCTTGGCCTGGTACAGCGCCTGATCGGCGCGGCGCAGCAGGCGCTGGTAGTCCGGGTGGCCATCATGCACCGCCACACCGATGCTGACGGTGAGCTGCAGCGTCTGGCCGCCGATGCGGAACGGCTCGGAGGCGATGCGCTGACGCAGGCCCTCGGCCACCTGCAGGGCGCGACCGGCCTCGATGTCCACCAGTACCAGCAGGAACTCCTCGCCACCATGGCGGAAGGCGTAGTCGCCGCCGCGCGTGTTGCTGGTCAGCAGGCTGGCGATCTGCTGCAGCGCCAGGTCGCCGGCCTCGTGGCCGTAGGTGTCGTTGATCTGCTTGAAGTGGTCGACATCGATCAGCAGCACCGCGAAGCCGTGACCGCTCTGCCGGCTGTAGAGCACTTCCTTGCTCATCACCACCGGCAGGAACTTGCGGTTGAGCAGATGGGTCAGCGCATCGCGGCCGGCCTCCAGATCGTTGGCCTGTTCGAACAGGCTGTCGAGCAGGAAACGGATCGACTTGGTCTGCTCGCGGGTCTGGCGCAGCAGGTCGATCGGCAACTCCTGGCGCTCGCCAGCCTCCCGGGCGCGCAGCGCCTCAAGCTGGCTGTCGATGCCGCGGATGTAGGCGAGGATCGAAGTGCTTTCCGGCGAGCCCTGGAAGGCGTGCGAGGCCTTGTGGCGGAACCACAGGCCGAACTCGGAATCGCCGAGTCGCGGCAGGTAGCTGGCCTGTTGCCCGGTGGCCAGGGCGAACATCAGCTGGTTCTCCCAGTCCAGCAGCGCGCCGCGCTGGCGTTCCTTCTCGGCACCGAGGTTCTGCGACACCGAGAACAGCCGGTAGGCCTCCTCGGCGCGGGAATTGCGGTCGTGGGACGCCGAATAGGCCTGGCTCATGATCTCCATGGTCAGGTCGATCAGCTGGCAGGCCAGGCGGGTGGCGGCGTGCTGAAGCTGCGCGTCCAGCTCGCTCTCCAGCAGCAGGCGGGACAGGTGGCTCTTCAGCTGACGAGCCCCGCGCAGCACCAGCGACACCGGCACCTCGATGCGCGCATGCACCTTGCCGACATGCTGCTGCATCTCGATGCACTCGAGCACCTGCTCCGCCCGCTGGGCGGCGAACACCGAGACGACCCAGCGCTGCAGGGAACTGCTCAGCTGGGTACGTACCTGCTCGTGGCTGAGATAGGGCGACGAGTCGGGATTTTCCAGCATGTGGTCGTAAAAATTGCGGGCGAGGTCGACGCGGTGCGACTCGGCCAGCGCCTGCAGAACAGGGAGGACATCGGAATACTGGCGGATCAGTGCCTGCCATTCCTGAGTGAGCAATTCTTCATTCATGGGCGTACACGGATCACAGCGAGGCCGGCGGTGCGCCGGCCGGGACTACGGAAAACGCACTCAGCTGACCAGCGAGGGGGTGCTGGCAGCCGGACTGCGGTCGATTTCAGCCATGCGCTCGTTGATCCAGCGTTCGGCACGCTGATTCAGCTCGCTGATGGCGCGCGGGCCCTCGCCCTCGGCCAGCATGGGCGGACCGATGAACACCTGGATGGTGCCCGGGTGCTTGGCCCAGCCCTGCTTGGGCCAGAAATGACCGGCGTTGTGGGCGATGGGCAGCACCGGCAGGCCGGCGTTGACCGCCAGCGCCGAGCCGCCGCGAGAGAACTTGCCGGCTTCACCGACCGGCACGCGGGTGCCCTCCGGGAACACCAGCACCCAGTTGCCGCGCATCAGGTGCTCATGTCCCTGCTTGGCCAATTGCTTGAGGGCCAGCTTGGGATTGTCGCGGTCGATGGCGATCGGGCGCATCAGCGCCAGCGCCCAGCCGAAGAACGGCACCAGCAGCAGCTCGCGCTTGAGCACCTGGCTCAGCGGTGCGAACAGGCCGGAGAGGTAGAAGGTCTCCCAGGTGCTCTGGTGCTTGGCGAGGATCACGCAGGGCCGCTGCGGGATGTTCTCCAGGCCGTGCACCTCGTAGCGGATGCCCACCAGGCTGCGCGCCAGCCAGACCGCCAGGCGGCACCAGCTCTGCACGATGACCCGGTAGCGCTGGCGAAACGGCAGCAGCGGCGCGACCACCAGGCTGGCGGTGCCCCACAGGAAGGCGGTGGCGGACAGCAGCAGGTAGAACACCACGGTTTTCAGGCGTTGCGTTGCACTCATGGACGGGTTTCCAGCAGATGGTCGGCCACGGCGGCCAGGTCGGCGAAGACCCGGGTGCCGGGAGGAAGCGGCTTCTCCAGGGTGCGCAGGC
Source organism: Pseudomonas sp. (assembly GCF_035497915.1). GTDB lineage: Bacteria > Pseudomonadota > Gammaproteobacteria > Pseudomonadales > Pseudomonadaceae > Serpens. Next base: position 20,553 of record NZ_DATJCS010000009.1, on the reverse strand, counting down.
CCTTGCCGGTTTTCACCAGCAACGGGTCGGCACCGAGCGCCAGACCGGCTTCCAGATCACGGCGACTGTCGCCCACCGTCGGCACGCCCTGCAGGTCAGCCAGGTGAAAGTGTTCGGCGATGCGCCGGAACAGCCCGGGCAGCGGCTTGCGGCACTCGCAGGCGTCATCCGGTCCATGCGGGCAATGTTCGATCAGGGCGATTTCACCGCCCTGCTCCGCCACCAGCCGGCGCAGGCGCTGGTGCATCGCGTCCAGGGTCTGTGCGCTGAAATAGCCGCGCGACAGCCCGGACTGGTTGGTGGCCACCGCCACCGTCCAGCCGGCCCGGCTCAGCCGCGCAATGGCTTCGATCGAGCCGGGAATCGGAATCCACTCGTCCAGGCTCTTCACGTAGTCGTCGGAGTCCTGATTGATGACCCCGTCGCGGTCGAGAATGATCAACTTCATACGGCAGTCTCGAAGAGGGCTTCAGGTCCAGCCTGAAGCCCTGGCGTCACTTAACCGAGCAGCGAGATGTCCGCCACGCCCAGGAACAGGCCGCGCAGCTGCGCGAGCAGGGCATAGCGGTTGGCGCGCACGCTGGCGTCCTCGGCGTTGACCAGCACCTGATCGAAGAACGCATCCACCGGCTCGCGCAGCGCGGCCAGGCGTTCCAGCGCCTCGCGGTAGCAGCGCGCGGCCGCCAGCGGTTGCACGTCCTGCAGGGCATGCTGAATGGCGGCGTTCAGCGAGAACTCGCTGGCGTGGTCGAAGTAGCGGGCCTCGATGGCGGCTGGCAGCTGGCCTTCCTGCTTGCTCAGCAGGTTGGAAACGCGCTTGTTGGCCGCAGCCAGCGAGCCGGCTTCCGGCAGCGCACGGAACGCCTGCACGGCCTGCACGCGCTGGTCGAAGTCCAGCGCCGAACGCGGCTGCACCGCGCGCACCGACAGGTAGGTGGACACGTCGATGCCTTCGTCCTCGTAGCGGGCGCGCAGGCGATCGAAGACGAATTCCAGCACTTGCTCGGCCAGGCCGGCGGCCTTGACCTTGTCGGCGTACTGGGCGACGGCGAATTCCACGGCCTCGACCAGATCCAGGTCCAGCCCCTTCTCGATCAGGATGCGCAGCACGCCCAGGGCGGCGCGCCGCAGGGCGTAGGGATCCTTGGAACCGGTGGGCAGCATGCCGATGCCGAAGATGCCGACCAGGGTATCCAGCTTGTCGGCCACCGCCACGGCGGCGCCGGTCAGCGTCTGCGGCAGCTCGGCGCCGGCACCGCGCGGCATGTACTGCTCGTTCAGCGCCATGGCCACGTCTTCGGCTTCGCCGTCGTGCTTGGCGTAGTAGTAGCCGGCGATGCCCTGCATTTCGGGGAATTCGCCGACCATCTCGGTGGCCAGGTCGCACTTGGAAAGCAGGCCGGCGCGACGCGCCTTCTCGGCGTCGCCGCCGATGCGCTCGGCGATGAAGCCGGCCAGCGCGGAGACGCGCTCGGCCTTGTTCAGCACGCTGCCCAGCTGAGCCTGGAAGATCACGTTGGCCAGGCGCTGGTTGAAGGTTTCCAGCTTCTGCTTCTTGTCCTGCTTGAAGAAGAACTCGGCGTCGGTCAGGCGCGGGCGCACCACCTTCTCGTTGCCGGAGACGATCTGCGCCGGGTCCTTCGACTCGATGTTGGCCACGGTGATGAAGCGCGGCAGCAGCTTGCCGTGGGCGTCCAGGAGGCAGAAGTACTTCTGGTTGTCCTGCATGGTGGAAATCAGCGCTTCCTGCGGCACGGCGAGGAAACGTTCCTCGAAGGAGCAGACCAGCGGCACCGGCCATTCGACCAGCGCGGTCACTTCATCGAGCAGCGCCGGCGGCACGATGGCGCTGCCGTTCTCGGCCTTGGCCAGCTCGCTGACGCGCGCCTCGATCTTGGCGCGGCGCTCGGCGAAATCGGCCAGCACGTAGGCGCTGCGCAGGTCCTCGACATAGCTGTCCGGGCGGCTGATGCGCACGTCGTGGTTGGCGTGGAACCGGTGCCCGCGCGAGGTACGTCCGGCCTTCTGGGCGAGGATCTCGCACTCGATCACGCTGTCGCCGAGCAGCATCACCAGCCAGCGGGTCGGGCGCACGAACTCTTCCTTGCGGTCCGCCCAGCGCATGCGCTTGGGAATCGGCAGGGCGTTCAGCGACGCTTCGACGATGCCCGGCAGCAGCGCGCTGGCCGGCTGGCCGGCGATGCGCTGGGAGAAGCGCAGCTTGGCGCCGCTGCGGTCGATTACCGACAGCTCCACGCCGCACTTGCGGGCGAAGCCCAGCGCGGCCTGGGTCGGGTTGCCGTCCTTGTCGAAGGCAGCCTGCACCGGCGGGCCGTCGAGGTTCACTTCACGGTCGGGCTGCTGCACCGCCAGCTGGCTCACCTGCACGGCCAGACGGCGCGGCGCGGCGTAGTAGCAGGCGGCGGCATAGGCCAGGCCGGCGTCCTTCAGGCCCTTCTCGATGCCGGCCAGGAAGGCTTCGGCCAGGCTCTTGAGCGCCTTGGGGGGCAGCTCTTCGGTGCCCAGTTCGACCAGAAAATCTTGAGCGCTCATTATTCGGCCTCCTTCAGCTTGGCCAGGACTTCGTCACGCAGTGCGGGGGTGGCCATCGGGAAGCCGAGGCGCGCGCGGGCCAGCAGGTAGCTCTGGGCGATGTTCCGCGCCAGGGTGCGCACGCGCAGGATGTACTGCTGGCGCGCAGTCACCGAGATGGCGCGGCGCGCATCCAGCAGGTTGAAGCTGTGCGAGGCCTTGATGACCATCTCGTAGGCGGGCAGCGGCAGTTGCTGCTCCATCAGCCGGTTGGCTTCGGACTCGTAGTGGTCGAACAGCTCGAACAGCTTGTCGACATTGGCGTGCTCGAAGTTGTAGGTGGACTGTTCCACCTCGTTCTGGTGGAACACGTCGCCGTAGGTGACCTTGCCGAACGGGCCGTCGGAGTAGACCAGGTCGTATACCGAATCGACGCCCTGCAGGTACATGGCCAGGCGTTCCAGGCCGTAGGTGATCTCGCCGGTCACCGGATAGCACTCGACGCCGCCGACCTGCTGGAAGTAGGTGAACTGGGTGACTTCCATGCCGTTGAGCCAGACTTCCCAGCCCAGGCCCCAGGCGCCGAGGGTCGGCGATTCCCAGTTGTCCTCGACGAAGCGGATGTCATGCACCAGGGTGTCCACGCCGATGCGGCGCAGCGATTCCAGGTAGAGCTCCTGGATGTTCGCCGGGTTCGGCTTGAGCACTACCTGGAACTGGTAATAGTGCTGCAGACGGTTGGGGTTCTCGCCGTAGCGGCCATCGGTGGGCCGGCGGGACGGCTGCACATAGGCGGCGTTCCAGGTTTCCGGACCGATGGCGCGCAGGAAGGTGGCGGTGTGGAAGGTGCCGGCGCCCATTTCCATGTCGTAGGGCTGCAGGATCACGCAGCCCTGTTCGGCCCAGAATTGCTGCAGGGCCAGGATCAGGTCTTGGAAGGTGCGCACGGCGGGCGTAGTCTGGCTCACGGAATTTCACCTGTGCTGATGCGGGAGAAAGCGCCACGGCGAAAGGCGCTTCGGCGACGTTCAAAGCCGCGAAGTATATCCGATAGACTGGCCCACGACGCTAGGAAACACCGATGCCACGCTGCGCCTGGTGCACTGACGATCCGATCTACATCCGCTACCACGACGAGGAATGGGGCGTGCCGCAGCGCGACCCGGCGGTGCTGTTCGAGTTGCTGGTGCTGGAAGGCTTTCAGGCGGGACTGTCCTGGCTGATCGTGCTGCGCCGGCGTGACTATCTGCGTCAGGTTCTGCACGGATTCGACCCGCAACGGCTGGCCGCGCTGAGCGATGCCGACATCGGGAGCCTGTTGCAGGATCCCGGGTTGATCCGCAATCGCCTAAAGCTGCGCGCCGCGCGGCAGAATGCCCAGGCCTGGCTGCGTCTGGACTCTCCCGCCGAGTGGCTGTGGTCGTTCGTTGGTGGCCAGCCGCACATCCATCACCCCGTGCATACCGGCGAAGTGCCGGTGTTCACGCCCGAGGCCGAGGCAATGAGCAAGGCGCTGAAGAAGGCCGGCTTCAGCTTCGTCGGGCCGACCATCTGCTATGCGCTGATGCAATCGGCCGGCATGGTGATGGATCACACCCTGGACTGTCCGCGTCACGCCGAACTCAGCCGCCCGCCGCGCTAGTCGGCGCGCCAGGGATCGCGCTTGCGCCGCCCGCCCCGTTGCCTGATTCTTGCCGCCCGCCTGATAGCGGCTGGCCATGTTCTTGCAATGACCGTTTAACAGTGTCGAAATGCCGTCTTTTTTTCATGAGGAAGCGCGTGTGGAAAGAATCAAGGGAGCCCTGGCTGTCGGTTTCCTGAGACTGCTGGCCCTGCTGCCCTGGCGCGCAGTGCAGGCGCTGGGCTCGGCCGTGGGTGTGCTGATGTATCGCCTGCCGAACCGTTCCCGCGAGGTGGCGCGCATCAACCTCGCCCACTGCTTCCCCGAACTGGACGCGGCGGCCCGCGAACAGTTGCTGCGCGACGCCCTCAAAGGCACCGGCAAGACCTTTACCGAAAGCGCCTGCGCCTGGATCTGGCATCCGCGGCGCACCCTGCAGTTGGTACGCGAAGTCGAAGGGCTGGACGTGCTGGAGCACGCCCTGGCCTCCGGCAAGGGCGTGGTCGGCATCACCAGCCACCTGGGCAACTGGGAAGTGCTCAACCACTTCTACAGTTCGCACTGCAAACCGGTGGTCTTCTACCGACCTCCCAAGATCCAGGCACTGGATGACCTTCTGCAAAAGCAGCGCACGCAGATGGGCAACCGCGCGGCGCCCTCCACCAAGGAAGGTATCCTCAGCGTTCTCAAGGAAGTCCGCGCCGGTGGACAGGTGGGCATTCCGGCCGACCCGGAGCCGAGCCGCAGCAGCGGCCTGTTCGTGCCCTTCCTGGGCGCCCAGGCGCTGACCAGCAAGTTCGTGCACGGCATGATCAGCGGCTATAAGGCCGAGGCGGTGTTCCTGCATGCGCTGCGCCTGCCGGACGGCTCGGGCTTCAGGGTCATTTTTGAAGCAGCCCCGGAGGCGATGTACAGCAAAGATGCGCAAACCGCCGTGGCGGCGCAGAGCGAGGTCATCGGCCGCTATGTCCGCGCGTACCCGGACCAGTACATGTGGACCATGAAGCGCTTCAAGCAGCGCCCCGAGGGTGAAGCCAAGTGGTACTGACCGAGGCTGGCGGCAATCGCCGCCGTCATTCGCGCACGCCGCTGCAGTGGCAGATTCGCGTCTGGCACGAGAGCTTCGGCGAAAGGGATGCCAGCACCCGCGACTTCTCCACGGTGGGCATCTACATCGAGCTGCGCGAGCTGGGGCGGTTGCCTGTGGGCTCGCGCCTCAAGGCGCAGATCCAGGGCCTGCCGACCCCGGCGCCGGTGTTGGAGATGGAGATCCAGCGCACCGACGAGCACGGTGCCGGGCTGCTCTACATTCTCGAATGACGCGCGGCTCCCGCCGCGCCGGAAAAATCGCTAGAATGCCGCCCGCGCCTCCACGGGCACTCATGGGTTCCCTCACCCCAGCTCAAAAAAAGGATCATCCGATGCCGTTGCCTACCCTGGCCGTCCAGCGCGCGCTGGCCGTGCTGATCGTGTTTCACATCCTCATCATCATCGTCAGCAACTACCTGGTGCAGTTGCCGGTCAGCCTGTTCGGCTGGCACACCACCTGGGGCGCGTTCAGTTTCCCGTTCATCTTCCTGGCCACCGACCTGACCGTGCGCCTGCTCGGCAAGCAGGCCGCGCGCCGGGTAATTGCCCGCGTCATGCTGCCGGCGCTGCTGGCCTCCTACGGAGTCTCGGTGCTGTTCCAGGAAGGCGCCTACCGGGGCGTGGATGCCCTGCTGGAATTCAAAGATTTCGTGCTGCGCATCTCGCTGGCCAGTTTTGCCGCCTATGTGGTCGGTCAATGGCTGGACATCCAGGTGTTCGACCGCCTGCGGCGCCTGCGTCAGTGGTGGGTGGCGCCCGCCGCCTCGACCACGCTGGGCACGCTGATGGATACCTTCGTGTTCTTCTCGGTGGCCTTCTGGAACAGCAGCAACGCGTTCATGGCCGCCAACTGGGTGGAAATCGCCACGGTGGACTACGTGATCAAGCTGGCCATCAGCCTGGCGCTGTTCGTACCGCTGTATGGCATGCTGCTCAACACCCTGATGCGGCTGCTGCCGGGGCGCCCGGCCACAGCTCAGGTGTAGGGCGATCGGCGCTGTTCCGGCCGCCGTGGCCAACGTGTTGCGTTGACCACCCTACCAGCCCCTCGACTCGCTCTTACTGGCGCGCTGGCTTGTCCAGCTTGGCCAGGAACACGGTCATTTCCTTCTCGGCCTGCTTGTCGCCGTGACCCTGCGCCGCCTGCAGGCCCTGTTGCCAGGCCTGGCGTGCGCCGTCGAGGTCGCCACTGGCCTGCAGCGCCCTGCCCAGCAGCTTCCAGGCGGCGGAATACTTGGGATCCTGCGCCACGCAGCGGCGCAGATGCTCGGCGGCCCTGGCCGGATCGCCGGCATCCAGATAGCCCTTGCCGAGCCCGAAGCGCAGCAGCGGGTTGTCGATTCCCTTGGCGAGCATGTTTTCCAGCGATGCGAGCATGACGGCGGTCTCCCTGCGGACCCGCCCACCTTAAAAGAATGCCAGCCCCACTTGGAAGAGCCGTTCCACATCGCGGATATGGCGTTTGTCCATCAGGAACAGGATCACGTGGTCGCCGGACTCGATCACCGTGTCGTCGTGGGCGATCAGTACTTCCTCGTCGCGGATCACCGCGCCGATGGTGGTGTCCGGCGGCAGGGCGATTTCGCCGATGCGCCGGCCCACCACCTTGCTGGACTTGGCGTCGCCGTGGGCGATGGCCTCGATGGCCTCGGCGGCGCCGCGACGCAGCGAGTGCACGCTGACCACGTCGCCCCGGCGCACGTGGGTGAGCAGGGTGCCGATGGTGGCCAGCTGCGGGCTGATGGCGATGTCGATCTCGCCGCCCTGCACCAGATCGACATACGCGGTGTTGTTGATCAGCGTGATGACCTTGCGCGCGCCGAGGCGCTTGGCCAGCAGCGAGGACATGATGTTGGCCTCGTCGTCGTTGGTCAGTGCCAGGAACATGTCCGCGTCGTTGATGTTCTCTTCCAGCAGCAGGTCGCGGTCCGAGGCGCTGCCCTGCAGCACGATGGTGCTGTCCAGCACTTCGGAGAGGTGGCGGCAGCGCGCCGGACTCTTCTCGATGATCTTCACCTGGTAGCGGCTCTCGATGGCCTCGGCCAGGCGTTCGCCGATGTTGCCGCCGCCGGCGATCACCACGCGCCGATAGCTGTCCTCCAGGCGCCGCAGCTCGCTCATCACCGCGCGGATGTTGCCGCGCGCGGCGATGAAGAACACCTCGTCGTCGGCCTCGATCACTGTGTCGCCCTGCGGCACGATGGCCCGGTTGCGCCGGTAGATGGCCGCCACACGGGTGTCCACGCCGGGCATGTGGGCGCGCAGCTCCTTGAGCTGCTGACCGACCAGCGGCCCGCCGTAGTAGGCCCGGCTGGCCACCAGTTGCGCCTTGCCGTCGGCGAAGTCGATCACCTGCAGGGCGCCGGGGTATTCGATCAGGCGTTTGATGTAGTTGGTCACCACCTGTTCCGGGCTGATCAGCACGTCGACCGGAATGGCCTCATTGTCGAACAGGCCCGCGCGGGTCAGGTAGGCCGGCTCGCGCACCCGGGCGATCTTGGTCGGGGTGTGGAACAGGGTGTAGGCCACCTGGCAGGCGACCATGTTGGTCTCGTCGCTGTTGGTTACCGCCACCAGCATGTCGGCGTCGTCGGCGCCGGCCTGGCGCAGCACGGTGGGAAACGAGCCGCGGCCCTGGATGGTGCGGATGTCCAGGCGATCGCCCAGTTCGCGCAGGCGGTCGCCATCGGTATCGACCACGGTGATGTCGTTGGCCTCGCTGGCCAGGTGCTCGGCCAGCGTGCCGCCCACCTGCCCCGCGCCGAGAATGATGATCTTCACCGTTGTGCTCCGTTTGCGGGTGGATTGGGCCTGGCCGTCAGAGAATCAGCCGCGTGGGCCAGCGGCGATCTTCATCAGCTTGGCGTAGTAGAAACCATCGTGGCCGTCCGGCTGCGGCAGCAACTGGCGGCCATGCGCCGGCTTGAGGCCGAAGTCGCCGGGAATGCCCAGTTCGCGCGCGCCTGGGGTACGGGCCAGGAAGGCGCCGATGTTAGCGCTGTTTTCCTCCGGCAGCACCGAACAGGTGGCGTAGAGCAGGATGCCGCCCACCTCCAGGGTCGGCCACAGGGCGTCCAGCAGTTCGCCCTGCAGAGTGGCCAGGGCACTGATGTCCTCGGCCTGGCGGGTGAGCTTGATGTCCGGATGGCGGCGGATCACCCCGGTGGCTGAACAGGGTGCGTCGAGCAGGATGCGCTGGAACGGCTTGCCGTCCCACCAGGCGGCGGTGTCGCGAGCGTCAGCGGCGACCAGCGTGGCTTGCAGGCGCAGGCGTTCAAGGTTCTCGCGCACGCGGGTCAGGCGCAGCGGTTCGGCGTCCAGGGCGATCACTTCGCCCAGGCCCGGCTCGCGTTCCAGCAGATGACAGGTCTTGCCGCCCGGCGCGGCGCAGGCGTCCAGCACGCGCTGACCGGGGGCCAGTTCCAGCAGGCCGGCGGCCAGTTGTGCGGCTTCGTCCTGTACGCTGAGCCGTCCTTCGGCGAAGCCCGGCAGGCCGGTGACGTCGCAGGGCTGCAGCAGACGGATGCCGTCGGGGCTGAACGCGCAGGGCTCCGCTTCCAGTCCGGCGGCGCGCAGTTCATCCAGATAGGCGTCGCGGCTGCCGTGGCGGCGGTTGACGCGCAGGATCAGCGGCGGATGCAGGTTGTTGGCTGCGCAGATGGCTTCCCAGTGTTCCGGCCAGTCGGCCTTCAGGCGCTTCTGCAGCCAGCGCGGATGGGCGGTGCGGCTGACCGGGTCGCGTTCCAGCTCGGCGAACAGCGCCTCGCCTTCGCGCTGCGCACGGCGCAGCACGGCATTCAGCAGGCCTTTGGCCCAGGGCTTCTTCAGCTTGTCCGAACAGCCGACCGTTTCGCCGATGGCCGCATGCGCCGGAACGCGGGTGTAGAACAATTGATAGAGGCCGACCAGCAACAGGGCTTCGACATCACGGTCGGCGGCCTTGAACGGTTTCTCCAGCAGCTTCTCGACCAGCAGCGCCAGACGCGGTTGCCAGCGGGCAGTGCCGAAGGCCAGCTCCTGCACCAGCCCCCGATCACGGACTTCGACGCGCTCGAGCAGCGGCGGCAGGCTGCTGCCCAGCGAGGCGCGGCCCTGCAGCACCGCCGCCAGGGCCTGGGCGGCCGCTAGCCGCGGATTCATGCGCCGAACACCAGGCCGGCGGCGAACTGCTCGCGGCGGCTGTTGTACAGATCGCTGAAGGCAAGCGGCTTGCCGCCCGGCAACTGCAGGCGGGTGAGTAGCAGCGCGCCCTGGCCGCAGGCCACGCGCACGCCGTCCTTGCCGGCGTCGAGAATCGTGCCCGGCGCGCCAGTGCCGTCGGCCAGTTGCGCGGCATGCACCTTCACCGCTTCGCCAGACAGGCTGCTGTGGCAGATCGGCCACGGGTGCAGCGCGCGGATCTGCCGCTCCAGTTCGACGGCCGGGCGGCTCCAGTCCAGGCGCGCCTCGTCCTTGCTGAGCTTGTGGGCGTAGCAGGCCAGCGCATCGTCCTGCGCTTCGCCGCTGAGCGTGCCAGCCTCCAGCCCATTGACGGCCTCGACGATGGCGCGCGCGCCCAGTTCGGCCAGACGATCATGCAGCGTGCCGCCGGTATCCTGGGCTCCGATCGGCGTGCTGACCTTGAGCAGCATCGGTCCGGTGTCCAGGCCCGCTTCCATCTGCATCACGGTCACGCCGGATTCGGCATCGCCGGCCTCCACCGCGCGCTGGATCGGCGCCGCGCCGCGCCAGCGCGGCAGCAGCGAGGCATGACTGTTGATGCAGCCCAGACGCGGAATATCCAGCACCACCTGCGGCAGGATCAGCCCGTAGGCGACCACCACCATCAGGTCGGGTTGCAGTGCGGCCAGTTCCGCCTGGGCGGCCGGATCACGCAGAGTCTGCGGCTGAAAGACCGGGATGCCGTGCTCGACCGCCAGTTGCTTCACCGGGCTGGGCATCAGCTTCTGGCCACGCCCGGCCGGGCGGTCGGGCTGGGTGTAGACGGCTACCACCTGGCGGCCTGCCTCAAGCAGGGCCTGCAGGTGCTGGGCGGCGAATTCGGGGGTGCCGGCGAAGACGATACGCATGGGAGCTCACTGACGAAAAAGGCTTGCCGAAGCAAGCCTTTGGGTTCGGATCACGCCTGCTGGCGATGTTGTTTTTCCAGCTTCTTCTTGATGCGGTCGCGCTTGAGCTGCGACAGGTAGTCGACGAAGAGCTTGCCGTTGAGGTGGTCGCATTCGTGCTGGATGCACACGGCCAGCAGGCCTTCGGCGATCAGCTCGTAGGGCTGGCCGTCGCGGTCCAGCGCCTTGATCTTCACCTTCTGCGGGCGGTCGACGTTCTCATAGAAACCGGGCACCGACAGACAGCCTTCCTGGTACTGCTCCATCTCGTCGGTGAGTGCTTCGAACTCGGGGTTGATGAACACGCGGGGTTCGGACTGGTCCTCGGACAGGTCCATCACCACCACGCGCAGGTGCACGTTTACCTGGGTCGCTGCCAGGCCGATGCCGGGGGCGGCATACATGGTCTCGAACATGTCGTCGACCAGCTGACGAATGCTGTCATCGACCACGTCCACCGGCTTGGCGAGGGTGCGCAGCCGCGGATCGGGGAATTCGAGGATGTTGAGAATGGCCATAAGCGTTTGTGAAACAGGTATGCAATTGGAAAAAGGCCCGCTGCTAAGATCCGGCAGCGGTGCAAAAGTGCCTGCAGCCCACGGTTTTCAAGGCTTCGAGACGGGGCCGGGCAGTTTCGCGCGGAGCCACATGATAAAGGGATTCAGCTCATGAGGAAAACACTACTCGCCCTGCTGCTGCTGACCGGCGGCGCCCTGGCCCAAGCCCAGGTCGAGCTGCGAGACGGCCACCCGGAGCGCTACACGGTGGTCAAGGGCGACACCCTGTGGGATATCTCCGCGCGGTTTCTCAACCTGCCGTGGAAATGGCCGCAGATCTGGCACGTCAACCCGCAGGTGGAAAATCCGCACCTGATCTACCCGGGCGACGTGCTCAGCCTGGTCTACGTGGACGGCCAGCCGCGCCTGACCCTGGAGCGCGGCGCCTCGCGCGGCACCGTCAAGCTCTCGCCCCAGATGCGCAGCACCCCAATGGTCGAGGCCATCGCGCCGATTCCGCTGGAGGCGATCAACAGCTTCCTGCTCGCCAACCGCATCGTCGACAGCGCCGATGAATTCGAACGTGCGCCCTATATCGTGGCCGGCAACGCCGAGCGAGTGATCAGCGGCAAGGACGACCGTGTCTATGCGCGCGGCCACTTCCCCAACGCCGAGCCGGTATATGGCATCTACCGCCAGGGCCGCACCTATGTCGACCCGGTCACCCGCGAGGTGCTGGGCATCAACGCCGACGACATCGGCACCGGCCAGCGTATCGGCGAGGAAGGCGACATCACCACCCTGCGCCTGAGCCGTTCCACCCAGGAAATCCGCATCGCCGACCGCCTGTTCTCCACCGAGGAACGGGCGCTGACCTCCTCCTTCATGCCCAGCGAGCCGCTGCAGACCGTCGACGGCCTGATTCTCGACGTGCCGCGCGGCGTGACGCAGATCGGCCTGTACGACGTAGTGACCCTCAACAAGGGGCGCCGCGACGGTGTGAGTGAAGGCAACGTGCTGGCCATCTACAAGACCGGCGAGACGGTGCGTGACCGCCTCACCGGCGAGCAGGTGAAGATTCCCGACGAGCGCGCCGGTCTGCTGATGGTGTTCCGCAGCTACGAGAAGCTCAGCTACGGGCTGATCCTGCAGGCCACCCGGCAGATGGCGGTGCTCGACAAGGTTCGCAATCCCTGATCCGGTTCGCAGGGATTTACCCCGACCGCTCTCGCCTCTGGCGGAGCGGTTTTTTTTCGGCCACGACGACGAGGACATCGCCCTACCCTGTGGGGCCGGCTTCACGCCGGCCGACGGGGCTGCGGTTGTGCATCGGGGGCCGACCTCTGGCCGGGATGATCCCGCCGGGTAGGTCTGGCCGCCGGATAGGCCCGCCCCCACAATTTCCGCTCCCGTCTATCCTGCCCTGATCCATCCATCTGCCGATCAGGGACGATCGCATGAGCCACCCACCCTCGCCTGCCGAACTGGAAGCGCGCCTGCGCCTGCATGCCTTGCCGGAGCTGGGGCCGCGCCGCTACCGGCGCCTGCTGCAAGCCTTCGACAGCGCCAGCGCCGCCCTCAGCGCCCCGGCTTCCGCCTGGCGCGCGCTGGGCTTGCCCGCCGTATGCGCCGAGGCGCGGCGCAGCCCGCCAGTGCGCCAGTGCGCCCATGCCACCCTGGCCTGGCTCGAGCAGCCCGACCAGCACCTGCTGTGCTGGGACCATCCCAAGTATCCGGCCCTGCTCGCCGAGCTGGACGACGCGCCGCCGCTGCTGTTCATCGCCGGTGATCCGGCCCTGCTGGAGCGCCCGCAACTGGCCATCGTCGGCAGCCGGCGCGCCTCGCGGCCGGGACTGGAATGCGCGGCGCGCTTTTCGCGCGAGCTGGCCGGTGGCGGTTTCGTGGTCACCAGCGGGCTGGCGCTGGGCATCGACGGTGCCGCCCATGAGGCGGCGTTGCGGGTCGGCGGGCGCACCATCGGCGTGCTCGGCTCCGGTCTGCGGCACCTTTATCCGACCCGGCACCGGGGGCTCGCCGAGCGCATGCGCGCCGAGGGCAGCGCGCTGGTCTCCGAACTGCCGCTGGATGCGCCGCCCCTGCCGGCCAACTTTCCGCGCCGCAACCGCATCATCAGCGGGCTGTCGCTGGGCGTGCTGGTGATCGAGGCCAGCCCCTCCAGCGGTTCGCTGATCACCGCCAGGCTGGCCGCCGAGCAGGGTCGCGAGGTGTTCGCCGTGCCGGGTTCGATTCAGCATCCGGGCGCGCGCGGCTGCCATCAGTTGATCCGCGATGGCGCCAGTCTGGTGGAAGGCGTCGAGGATATCCTCCAGCAACTGCGCGGCTGGCAACGCGTCATACCGCCGAAACCCGCCGCGCCGCAGCCGGACCAGGCGGAGCACCCCTTGCTCGCCCTGCTGTGGGCCGCCCCGCACAGCAGCGAAGCCCTGGCGGTGGCCAGCGGCTGGCCGATGGCGCGGGTGCTGGCCGAACTCACCGAGCTGGAAATCAATGGCCGGGTGGCCTGCCAGGCGGGCATCTGGAGTGGCCTGGGCGAGTGAGCGGCGCGGCGTCGAGCCGCCCGCAACGCCCGTGACGCTTGCGGTACACTGCGCGCCCGGTTTTTTCGGTAGAGCGAGTGGCATGAACAGCAGTTGGCGCATCCGCCAGGTGGCGGGCGTGGTGAAGGGTGGCGGGGTGATCGCCTATCCGACCGAAGCGGTCTGGGGCCTGGGCTGCGATCCCTGGAACGAGGCGGCGGTGCGCCGTCTGCTGGCGCTCAAGTCGCGGCCCATGCACAAGGGGCTGATTCTGGTGGCGGCCCGCGCCACCCAGTTCGATTTCCTGCTCAACGACCTGCCCGGCGAATGGCTGCTGCGCCTGGCCGAGTCCTGGCCAGGCCCCAACACCTGGCTGGTGCCGCATCAGAACCGCCTGCCCGCCTGGATCACCGGGCAGCACGCCAGCGTGGCGCTGCGCGTCAGCGACCATCCGCTGGTGCGCAGGTTGTGTGCTGAAACGGGACCGCTGGTGTCCACCTCGGCGAATCCGGCCGGGCGGCCTTCGGCGCGCAGCCGCCTGCGCGTCGAGCAGTACTTCCACGGCCAGCTGGATGGCCTGCTGGGTGGCCCACTCGGCGGTCGGCGCAACCCCAGCCTGATCCGCGATCTGGCCACCGGCAAGGTAATCCGCCCGTCCTGATCGGCACGCACCCCGCCGTGCACGTTCCGTAGGGCGGTCAGCGCTGTTCTGGCCGCCGAGCGCGCCGTGCCGGCGCGTTGGTGGACCAGGCAAACGCTGTCCATCCTACGGTTGCACGAACCCTGTAGGAGCGGCTTCAGCCGCGATGGATGCCTACGGTTTCCCCCTTCGGCAATACCTACGGCACCAGAACCGTCGAGCCCACCGTCTCCCCCGCCGCCAGCGCGGTCTGCGCCTGGGCGGCATCCGCAAGCGCGTAGCGCTGGCTGATCTCCACCTGGATCCGGCCGCTGGTGATCATGCCGAACAGCTCGTCGGCCATCGCCTGCAAACGGTCTGGGGTGTTGGCGTAGCCGGCCAGGGTCGGGCGGGTGACGTACAGCGAGCCCTTCTGCGCCAGTACGCCCAGGTTGACCCCGGTCACCGCGCCGGAGGCGTTGCCGAAGCTGACCAGCAGGCCGCGCGACGCCACGCAGTCCAGGGAAATCTCCCAGGTGGATTGGCCCACCGAGTCGTAGACCACCGGACACTTGGCGCCGCCGGTCAGTTCCAGCACGCGCTGGCGGATGTCCTCGCGGCTGCGGTCGATGGTCGCCCAGGCGCCCAGCGCCTCGGCCCGTGTGGCCTTCTCCGCCGAACCGACCACGCCGATCAGCCTGGCGCCGATGGCCTTGGCCCACTGGCAGGCCAGCGAACCCACGCCGCCGGCGGCGGCATGGAACAGGCAGAACTCGCCCGGCTGCAGTTCATGGGTCTGGCGCAGCAGGTACTGCACGGTCAGGCCCTTGAGCATCACCGCGGCGGCCTGCTCGAAGGAGATGGTCTCCGGCAGCCTGACCAGCTTGTCGGCCGGCAGCACATGCAGCTCGCTGTAGGCGCCTAGCGGGCCGGTGGCGTAGGCGACCCGGTCGCCGACCTTGAGGCCGGTCACCGCGCTGCCCAGCGCTTCCACCTCCCCGGCGCCCTCGGTGCCCAGGCTGGACGGCAGTGCCGGCGGCACGTACAGGCCGCTGCGGAAATAGGTGTCGATGAAGTTCAGGCCGATGGCGCGATTGCGCACCCGCACTTCGTGGGGACCCGGCTCGGCGGGCGTGTAGTCGCGGTATTCGAGCACCTCGGGGCCGCCGTGGGCGCTGAACTGGATACGCTTGGCCATGCTGGATCTCCGCTGTCGGTTGAGGGGCTGCTATCCAACCCTCGCACGCCCTCCGGCGTCAACCGCACGGATGGTATGCTTTCGCGCCTGTTTTCCTACTACGCCAAGGTGCTGGGTTCATGAGTGTCCCGCTCGATGCCGTCAAAGCCTACCTGCTCGATCTGCAGGATCGTATCTGTGCCGCCCTGGAGGCCGAAGACGGCCGCGCGCGCTTCGTCGAGGACGCCTGGCAGCGCCCGGCCGGCGGCGGTGGGCGCACGCGGGTGATCGGTGACGGCGCGCTGATCGAAAAGGGCGGCGTGAACTTCTCCCACGTGTTCGGCGATAACCTGCCGCCCTCGGCCAGCGCTCACCGTCCCGAGCTGGCCGGACGCGGCTTCCAGGCCATGGGCGTGTCGCTGGTCATCCACCCGGACAACCCCCACGTGCCCACCTCGCACGCCAACGTGCGGCTGTTCTGCGCCGAGAAGGCAGGCGCCGAGCCGGTGTGGTGGTTCGGCGGTGGCTTCGACCTGACGCCCTACTACGCCCACGAGGAAGACTGTGTGCACTGGCACCGCGTGGCCCACGATGCCTGCGCGCCGTTCGGCGCGGACGTCTACCCGCGCTTCAAGGCATGGTGCGACCGCTACTTCTTCCTCAAGCACCGCAACGAGCCGCGCGGCATCGGCGGGCTGTTCTTCGACGACCTGAACGACTGGGACTTCGACACCAGCTTCGCCTTCCTGCGCGCCATCGGCGACGCCTACCTGCAGGCCTACCTGCCGATCGTGCAGCGCCGCAAGGCCACGCCGTTCACCGAGGCCCAGAAGGCCTTCCAGGAATACCGGCGTGGCCGCTATATGGAATTCAACCTGGTGTTCGACCGCGGCACCCTGTTCGGCCTGCAGTCGGGCGGGCGTACCGAGTCGATCCTCATGTCGCTGCCGCCCAAGGTGCGCTGGGGCTACGACTGGCACCCCGAGCCGGGCAGCGAGGAAGCGCGGTTGACCGAACACTTCCTCACCGGCCGTGACTGGCTGGCGTCGTAACCCTTTTCTCCGGAGCTTCAGATGGACCGCTACGGCGTCTTCGGCAATCCCATTGCCCACAGCAAATCCCCGCTGATTCACCGGATGTTCGCCGAGCAGACCGGTCAGGCGCTGACCTACGAGGCGCTGCTGGCGCCGCTGGACGACTTCAGGGGATTTGCCCGCGCGTTCTTCCGCGACGGCCTGGGCGGCAACGTCACCGTGCCGTTCAAGGAAGAGGCGTTTCGCCTGGCCGACACGCTGACCGCGCGCGCGCAGCGCGCCGGCGCGGTGAATACCCTGAAGAAGCTGGAGGATGGCCGCCTGCTCGGTGACAACACCGACGGTGCCGGCCTGGTGCGCGACCTGACCCATAACGCCGGTGTCGAGCTGCGCGGCACGCGCATCCTGATCCTGGGTGCCGGCGGCGCGGTGCGCGGCATCCTCGAACCCTTCCTGGCCGAGCAGCCGGCCGAACTGCTGATCGCCAACCGCACCCCAGGCAAGGCCGAAGCCCTCGCCGAGGCGTTCGCCGACCTCGGCCCGCTGCGCGCCTGCGGCTTCGATTATGCGGGCGAGCCGTTCGACCTGATCGTCAACGGCACCTCGGCCAGCCTGGCCGGCGATGTGCCGCCGATTGACCCGCAGCTGATCCGCCCCGGCCATACCCTGTGCTACGACATGATGTACGGCGCCCAACCCACCGCCTTCAACCAGTGGGCCGCCGCACACGGCGCCCTCACCCGCGACGGCCTGGGCATGCTGGTCGAGCAGGCGGCGGAAGCCTTCTTCCTCTGGCGCGACGTGCGCCCTTTGGCCGAGCCGGTGCTTCAGGCGTTACGTCGCCAGTTGTCGTGATGCGACCGGCGCTGGCAATAGAAGTAACAGCCAACCGCCGCGCCAATCCCCAGCAGCAGCGCCACGCTGGTCATCGGATGATGACGGGCACAGTCCTGCGCCGCGCGCCCGGCCGCGCGGGTGCTGTCCAGCAGATCCCGGGCGTGCCAGTCGCGATCCTGCCACAGTGCTTCGGCCCGGCTGCGCAAGCCGGACAAGCCGTGCTGGCCGCGCAGGTGTTCGCGGCTCAGTTCCTCCAGGGCGCGCCGCAGGCGCGTCAGCTCCGCTTCGACGTCGGTCTGGGTCGATGATGAGTGGTTGCCGAACCAGGACATGATGGATCCTCCCGTGAGTGTCAGCTCAACAGACCTGACACCGTTCGGGAGGTGCGGCTGGCGGGATGGCCGGCGTCAGCGCAGCACGTCGTGCAGGATCTCGTGAACGATGCCGGTGGTCAGCGCCACCAGCACCAGATCGCCGCCGGCGCGCCGCCATTCATAACCCTGGTAATGCGGCACGTAACGGTGCTGATGAGTGTTCAGGCGCCGCCCCCAGCTGGGCCGTAGCCGATGTGATGGCGGTTGGCGTGGATCTGCACGCGCACCGACCGGAAATCCGTGGGCGGACGGGACGCCTGATGCGCCGGGCGCACATGCCAAACCGGTGGCTGGTGCGCACGGGCGCCGGGGTGGGCCTGCTGGCGCGGCGGCGGTCCGGACTGCATGGCCGGATGCCGGCTGGTGTGAGGGGCCTGGTGCTGCGGCGGCGCGGCATGACGCGGTGGCGGCTGGTGCGACTGCTCGTAGCCCGGCGCCGCCAGCGCCAGGGAGCTGCCCAGGGCCAGCATGGCGCCGAGGCCGATGGCCAGACGGATAGGTTTCATGGACGCCACCTCAATGGATCGCCCGGGATGGGCAGGCGAGGCCATCCTAGCGTCGGGAAACCTGGCGGAGCGGATGTCAGCAGGAATTTACCTAGTTCTTACCTGGCCGAGGAAGCCGCCTGCTGCATCCTCGCGTTTCTAGGCCATGCGAAGCAGCGCACATTTGAGCTGCGTCCAAACAAGGTAGACTCCCAGCTTTTGATATCGAAGTGATATCACAGCCCTTGTGCAATTAATAAGGACTAGGAGTGTCTATGAATCCCCTGTTTCGTAAAACGTTGCTGGCTGTCGCCGTGGCCGGCGCCGCTCTGTCCACGCAGGCACAGACGATCAAGCTGGACAACAATGGCTTGGTCTTTGAAAGCGGATATGCAGAGCTGTGGACCCTGAACGGCTCCTACAGCGGCAACCTCGCCCTGACCGACAGTGATCCGATTTCTGCCGTTTACGGCTTGGATACCTCGTTCGGCGGACTGGGCGTTAATGCCAATATTGACGTCAGGGGCAATGGCGCAGGCGCCTTCAGTTTGTGGGACAGCGTTATCGCTACAAACTTGAGTTTTGATGGCACGCTCAATGCGCAAGGCGATATTTATAATGAGGGTGAGGATCGATGGGGTCCTTTCGGGATAGCGTTGATTGGCGAAAAAACCCTGGAAAATATAAATTTTACGCTGCAGGAAAAATACAGCTCTATTGTTCATGCCAACATAATTAATAGGGCTTCGATAGCGGTAAATGGCCCCGCAGCTGCCGGGATATTGATTTCGGGGACTTTGGTTGGCGGATCCTTGGTCAACGAAGGCAGAATCACCGTAACCGGGAATGGGGATGAGCGAACATATGGGGATGGATCGTCTTATTACACCGAAACCCTTGGGGTGGTTGGCATTGGTATCGACTCCACCGCTTTTGAAAAGACTACAAGCAGGGGCACCGAGTATAAGAATTTCGATAACAAGGGATTCGTTCAGGCGGAAAGCGAAAATGCCAAAGGCCTCGATTTCAGGGACGTAAGGCTGGGTTTCATTATAAATGGCGGCACTATCACGGCCAGCGGGAGATCCATTGACGGCGTCAGCGTTGTTAATTCAGAAATCTCAAGCTTCGATGAAATTTCAACTACAGCGATCTACCTTGAAGACAGTCATTTTAGGCAGATTATAAATAACGGCAATATTGTGGCGGCCGGCGCGGGTAGCGTGGGTTTGGCTCTGAGTGAAAGGACTACCGTCTTTGCCGTCGATGATGCTCATATTGTGAATAATGGCCGAATCGAGGGCGGCGAAACGGCCATTTCCATTGATGCGGCAGGGATTGGATTTACCAACAGCACCCAGGGGCTGGTGATTTCCAACCAGGGCGACATTATTTCCCAATCGGGACGCGCGGCGATCAAGGCTGACTACTCCGGCTATATGGGCACGACTCCGACTCCGATAAATCTGCTATGGAAGCAAGGAACCATCAGCGGCGATCTGCTTGGCCTGGCCAAAATTGATGTGCTGGGCGATGTCACTTTCAATCGGCAGCAAGGCAACGAGTCGGCGCTCATTCAAATGGCGCAGGGTGGTCAGTTGTCTGTGGGAAGCGCCACCCAGGCGGGGCATCTGCGGTTGGGTCAACCGCATACCAGGATCGAAGGAAACCTGGATGTCCACGCTGGCTCCATCCTCAGCATGAATCTGTCCACCGCAACCTCGCAAAGCGAGCCGCTGCTGCTCGTGACAGGTACTGCCGAATTCTCCGACGGTTCACAGATCAAACTGGCGGCCAAGGGTAGCGATTTCACTGCCGAGGGCAGCCAATACACCCTTGTCGAAGCAGGCAGCCTCGTCGATAACGGCCTGAAGGTGGCAAGCAGCTCCATTCTCCTTACTGTCGACACCTACAAGTCCGAGGGTAATCAGATCATTGCCACCGTGACGGGCAAGGGTGAGGCAGAGATTCTGGATGCAATCGGCAACGAAGCCGACAAGGGCGCAGTCAACGCTGCCAAGGCCGCCTCGGCGTTCAATCATGTGCTGGCATCCTTGCCGGCGGGCGACCCGGTTCGTTTGGCCCTCACTGGCGGCAGTGAAGCTGAACAGGCGCGGAATACCCGTCAACTGGCCCCGGAAATCAGCGGCGGCGCCAGCCAGGCCGCCACTTTCGGTCAGGCGATGATCCGCAACGTGGCGGCCGGCCGTACCGGCGGCGCGCGCGGCCTGTCTTCCGGCGGTGCGTTCGCGCAAACCGGCGTCTGGGTGCAGGCGCTGAACAGCGACGCCACCCAGGATCTGCGTGATGGCGTGGCCGGTTTTGACGCCAGCACCACCGGTATCGCCGTCGGCCTGGATGGCAAGCTGAACGAGCAACTGACCCTGGGTCTGGCCTACAGCTTCCTGGACACCGATGTGGATGCCGAAGGTGGCAACAAGACCGAGGTGCAGGGGCATAACTTCACCCTGTACAGCGGCTTCGTCCAGAACGGCTTCTTCATGGATGGCAGCCTGACCTATGGCCAGAACGCCAACGAAGGCGAGCGTCTCATCGCCACCACCCTGGCCAAGGCCGACTACGACAGCTCGCTGCTCGGCGTGAACCTGACCGCGGGCTACACCTACCCGCTGCAGGGCACCG
>NZ_DATJCS010000008.1:0-28706 GCF_035497915.1 Pseudomonas sp. | reverse complement strand
AGGGCCGGGTTTACCCCGGCCAAGGTCGGCGCCAGCCGACCCCAAAGATGCACCGACCTCCAGCTAATGCTTCTGCCGCGCCGCCAGGGCGATGGCCAGCAGAATCAGCGCCCCGCCGGCCGCCATGCGCAGGGTGGGTTGTTCATCGAACAGCCACCAGGCCACGGCGATGCCATATACCGGCTCCAGGGCGAAGATCAGCGCAGCGTTGCGCGCCTTGAGCACGCTCAAGCTGGCCACGAACAGGCTGTGGGCGATGGCCGTGCAGAACACGCCGAGCAGCCCCAGCCACAGCCAGTCCAGCGGTCTGACCGCCGGCAGCAGATGCCAGGCCAGCGGCAGCAGGCACAGGGCAATGGTCAGGTTCTGCCAGAGCGCCGCCTGGAACGGGTGAATGCCCTTCACCGAGGCGCGGTTGGCCACCGACAGCAGGGCGAACAGCAGGCCGGACAGTACCGCCCACAGCAACCCGGTGGTCTGCGCGCTGGCCAGTTCGAACTGCGGGGTGACCAGCAACAGCCCGGCGCTGACCAGCAGCAGCGTCAGCCATTCCGTGCCGCGAATGCGTTCGCGGAACAGCAGCCCTTCCAGCAGCACGGTGAAGGCCGGAAAGCTGGCGAAGCCCAGCGTCGCCACGGCTACGCCGGACAGCTTCACCGCATGAAAGAAGGTCAGCCAATGGCTGCCCAACAGCAGCCCGCCGCCGGCCAGCAGCACCAGCTGGCGCCAGCCCGGCCGCCTGTGCCGCCAGGCCAGCGGCAGCAGGCTGAGCACCGCGAACAGCGCGCGGCCGAACACGATCACCAGCGGCGCGGCCAGCGCCAGCTTGCCGAACACGCCGGTCAGGCCGAAGGCCAGGGCGCCGATGTGCAGCCCGAGCAGGGCGCGCCGTGGGGTCATGCGAGGGGCTCCGCTAAGAAGAAGGCCGCGCAGGGTAAGCGCTTTTGGTAGGAGTGGCTTCAGCCGCGCGGTGTTTCGTGCAGATCTGGACCAGGAGCATCGCGACTGAAGTCGCTCCTACAGACGCTCCTACAGACGCTCCTGGAGATTCGGGGATGGCTGGCGGCGCGCGCGAGCGCCGCGGCCAGCAGCGCGCAGGTCAGCGCCCAGGCCAGGGCCTGGCCATTGGCGAGTCCTTCCTGCCACAGCTGCAACGGGATGCCCAACGCCAGCACACCCGCCAGCAGCATCCCCTCGCGCGGGCTGACGGGGCGAGGGTGCAACAGGAAGAAGAGCGCCGGAAACACCAGCGCATACCAGGGGAAGCCGCGATAACGCGCATCGACTACCAGTCCGAGCATCAACACCGCGCCGGCGAAGCCGCTGGCCAGCAGCAGCGCAGCGCCCAGCCCGCGCCAACGGTTGGTGCCCCGCGCCAGCAGCGCCGCCTGGGCCAGCACCAGCAGATTGAGCAGCATCAGCGCGGCGCCCCACAGCCACTCCGCCGGACTGCGGCTTACCACCGCCAGCTGTTGCGCCTGCCAGGCCAGGCAGCCCGCGCCCAGCGCCGCCAGCGGCGGCAGCCAGAGTCGCGCCCCCGGCCCGGCGAGCAGCACGGCTCCGCCATATAAAGAGAGCGAGAGCAGCAGCCAGAGCGGCCAGTCCGGCAGGTTGGACACCGGACCACTGAGCACGCCCTTATCGTGGCGATCGGCGTCGTAGATTCCCCAGTAGCCACCCACGGTGCCTTCGCTGCGCCGCTTCCACGGCTGGTCGAAGGCCTCGATGAGGTTGTAGCTCCAGCCCTCGGCCTCGGCGTGCCGCACGAAGCCGCGGATGAAGCGCGCCTGGTTGAGAGGGCTGGGCAGTGCGGTTTCCCGTTGGCGGCCCTGGCTGGGCCAGCCGGTCTCGCCGATCAGGATGGCCTTGGGGGCGAAGCGGCGGACGAACTCGTCGTGAATCCGGCCCGCTTCGGTCAGCGCCGTGTCGATGCCCCGAGGCTCGTCTTCCCAGTAGGGCAGCAGATGCACGGTGAGAAAATCCACCGCCGGGGCGATTTCCGGGTGGCGCAGCCAGAATTCCCACACATCGGCGTAGCTCACCGGTTGCGGCACGTTGTCGCGGACCCGCTCGATCAGGCGGGCCAGATGGGTAGCGGTGACCTCTCGGCGCAGCAGGGTTTCGTTGCCCACCAGCACCGCGCGGACCACATCGGGATAGGTCTGCGCGGTGTCGATGAGCAGGCGGATCTCGGCTTCGGTGTCGTGCGGGTCGGCGTTGACCCAGGCGCCCAGTACCAGGTGCAGGCCGTGCTTGCGCGCCAGTTCCGGGATGGCTTGCAGCCCCGTCATCGAGTAGAGGCGGATGCAGGAAAAGCGCTGCGCCAGCAGGGCCAGATCGGCATCCAGCTGGGCGCGGTCCAGGCGCAGCGGACGGTCGAACGGCGACTGGTCGCGACCGAAGGGGCTGTAGGACACGCATTGCAGCCGCTGCTCGGGCGGCGCCGCGTCAGCCAGCGGGTGGTCGCGGCCGAGCCAGGCCCAGCAGGCGCCGAGGGCGGTGGCGAACAGCAGCAGGAGGGCAAGGCGTCGAGGCATGGCGCGGGCCGGCGGGAGGGTTCCTGCAGCTTAGCGCGGCAGGTTGCGCTCGCCGGCCCGTCGGGCGGGTCAGGCCAGCCAGGCGTGTTCGGCAGCGGCCGGCGCGGCCTGGGCGAAGCGTTCCCAGAGCTTTTCGTGGAAGAAGAAACCCACCGCGTTGCACAGCGGCTCGATGGTCGCCACCAGGCCGCCGACGGCCACGCTGCCGGTGAGGACATAGGTCACCGCGAAGGCGATACAGAAGTGCATGGCGGTGAAGGTCGCGGTCTTGAGCATGGTGGAGTCCCCCGTTCCGATTCGGGAATCGTTTGCGTTGGTGTGCACCTTAGCGGGGACGGCCTGATTGAAAAAACTTTTCCCCTTTATGGGGCTGATAGCTTTTTGGCATGGATTGACGGTGCGTCTTCAGGGCGGCGAAAACCAGAAAATGTCGACCGCAGCAACTTTTCACGACCGGCGGCCAATTCGACCAATGTCGACTTTCACTGACAAGTCAGGGGCTTAGAGTGCGCCCCGTCCAGAATTCCCTGGCTTTTAGGACAAGAACAAGATGTACGACGTTGTAACCCAGCGGATTGAACAGAGTCCGCGCTTCAAAGAACTGGTGGCCCGGCGCGGCCGCTTCGCCTGGACCCTGTCCGCCATCATGCTCGGCCTCTACGTGGCCTACATCCTGGTGATCGCCTTCGATCCCCAGCTGTTCGGCACGCGCATCAGCGCCGATTCGTCCATCACCTGGGGCATGCCCGCAGGTCTGGGCCTGATCTTCTCCGCCTTCATCCTCACCGGCATCTACGTTCGTCGCGCCAACGGCGAGTTCGACGAGCTGACCGCCGAAATCATCAAGGAGGCTCAGCAATGATGTCCCGTCTCCTGGCAGGTGCCGCCCTGCTGTTCGTCGCCCCCGCACTGTGGGCGGCCGGTGCCCTGGAAGGCGAAGTGGTCAAGCAGGCCACCAACTACACGGCCATCGTCATGTTCCTGGTGTTCATCGCCGCCACCATGTTCATCACCAAGTGGGCCGCCAAGCGCAACACCTCCACGTCCGACTACTACACCGCCGGTGGCAGCATCACCGGTTTCCAGAACGGCATGGCGATCGCTGGCGACTACATGTCCGCCGCCTCGTTCCTGGGTATTTCCGCCCTGGTGTTCGCCTCCGGCTATGACGGCCTGATCTACTCGATCGGCTTCCTGGTGGGCTGGCCGATCATTCTCTTCCTGATCGCCGAACGCCTGCGCAACCTGGGCAAGTTCACCTTCTCCGACGTGGCTTCCTACCGCCTCGGCCAGACCCAGATCCGCATCCTCTCCGCCTTCGGTTCGCTGACCGTGGTGGCCTTCTACCTGATCGCCCAGATGGTTGGCGCCGGCAAGCTGATCCAGCTGCTGTTCGGCCTGGACTACCTGGTCGCCGTGGTGCTGGTCGGGGTGCTGATGGTCATGTACGTGCTGTTCGGCGGCATGCTGGCCACCACCTGGGTGCAGATCATCAAGGCCATCCTGCTGCTCTCCGGCGCCACCTTCATGGCCATCATGGTGATGAAGCACGTCGGCTTCGACTTCGGCCGCCTGTTCTCCGAAGCGATCAGCGTGCACGCCAAGGGCGAGTCGATCATGAGCCCCGGCGGCCTGGTCAGCGACCCGATTTCCGCGATCTCGCTGGGCCTGGCACTGATGTTCGGCACCGCCGGTCTGCCGCACATCCTGATGCGCTTCTTCACCGTGGCGGACGCCAAGGAAGCCCGCAAGTCGGTGTTCTACGCCACCGGTTTCATCGGCTACTTCTACATCCTGACCTTCATCATCGGCTTCGGCGCCATCCTGCTGGTGGGCACCAATCCGGAGTTCAAGGATGCCTCGGGCGCCATCATCGGCGGCAACAACATGGTCGCCGTGCACCTGGCCAACGCCGTGGGCGGCAACCTGTTCCTGGGCTTCATCTCGGCCGTGGCCTTCGCCACCATCCTGGCCGTGGTCGCCGGTCTGACCCTGGCGGGCGCCTCGGCGGTGTCCCATGACCTGTACGCCTGCGTCATCAAGAAGGGCAAGGCCCGCGAGCAGGACGAGCTGAAGGTCACCAAGATCACTACCCTGGCTCTGGGCGTGGTCGCCATCCTGCTGGGCATCGCCTTCGAGAAGCAGAACATCGCCTTCATGGTCGGCCTGGCCTTCTCGATCGCCGCCAGCTGCAACTTCCCGGTGCTGTTCCTCTCCATGTACTGGAAGGGCCTGACCACCCGTGGCGCGCTGTTTGGTGGCATCCTCGGCCTGGGCACCGCGGTGGTGCTGACCATCCTCAGCCCGACGGTGTGGGTGGGTATCCTGGGCAACGCCCAGGCGATCTTCCCCTACGAGTATCCGGCGCTGTTCTCGATGATCGTCGCCTTCGCCGCCACCTGGCTGTTCTCGGTCACCGACCGGTCCCAGGCCGCCAGCGAGGAACGCGCGCGCTTCCTGCCGCAGTTCGTCCGCTCGCAGACCGGCCTCGGTGCCAGCGGCGCAGTCGCTCACTGATCCGGTCCCGCAACACGAAAAAGGCAGCCGCAAGGCTGCCTTTTTTGTTTGCGACCGGCGTGATCGCTAGACCGCCAGTGCCGCCCGGGACAGGCGCTGGATGGCCTCGACCAGCACTTCCAGCGCCTGGCGGGCCTCGGGCGCGTCCTGCTTGAGCAGGGTTTCGCTGCGCTGGCAGGCGGCGCGCAACTGCGGCACGCCGCAATAGCGGGTGGCGCCGTGCAGGCGGTGGATGCGTTCGATCAGCGCCTCGCGGTCCCAGCGCTCCCAGGCGATCAGGATGGCCTGGCGGTCGGCTTCCAGCGAATCCAGCAGCATGGTCAGCATGTCGGCGGCCAGGTCGGCCTTGCCGGCGGCCAGGCGCAGGCCTTCCTCGGGATCCAGCACCGGCAGGCCGTTGCCCGGTTCGCCCGTCGGCTCGCTCTGGCGCGCCGGCTGGCCGCCGCGCAGGCTCAGGCCGGTCCACTTGAGCACCACCTGGCTGAGCTGGTGTTCGTTGATCGGCTTGGTCAGGTAGTCATCCATGCCGCCCTGCAGCAGGGCGCGGCGCTCGTTGGCCAGGGCGTGGGCGGTGAGGGCGACGATGGGCGTCTGCGCCCGCGCCTGCCCGGTTTCCCAAGCGCGGATCGCCTCGGTGGTCTTCAGGCCGTCCATGCCGGGCATCTGCACGTCCATGAAGATCAGGTCGAAGCTGTGCTGGCGCACCTGCTCGACGGCAGCGAAACCGCTGTCCACGGCGGTGACTTCGGCGCCCAGGTCGTGGAGCAGGGTTTCCACCAGCAGCAGGTTGGCCGGGTTGTCATCCACGCACAGCAGGCGCGGCGGCCGGGACTGCGGCGCCGCCGCGGCGGGCGCCTCGTTGCGGCTGCTCGGCCGGTGACCCGTCAGCTCGCAGAGGCTGCCGTGCAGCTGGCGCGTGCAGATCGGCTTGCTGAGCAACTGCCGGTGGTCGTCGCCGAGTTCCTGGTGGAAGAGCATCTGGTCGGTGGTCGGGCAGAGCGTCAGCGCCTTGCAGCCCTGGGCCTCTAGTTCGTGCAGGTACTGGCCCAGCCGTTCCGGCGGCAGGCTGCGGCTGTCGATGCTGAGCACCGCCAGGTCGATGGGCCGGGCATCCGGAGAGTTGGCCACCGCGTCCAGCAGCTCGGCGGCGGTGGTGTATTCGAGCACCTCCAGGCCGGCGTCCTCCAGCTGATGGCGCAGGGCCTGGCGGGCCAGGTCGTGGCCGTCCAGCAGGGCGACGCGCAGGCCGCGCAGGTCTTCGCACTGTTCGTCCAGCGGCTCGGCCTTGGGCAGGCTGAGGCTGATCCAGAACTCCGAGCCCTGGCCCGGCACGCTCTCCACGCCGATCTCGCCGCCCATCTGTTCGACCAGGCGCTTGGAAATCACCAGGCCCAGGCCGGTGCCACCGGCCTGGCGGCTGATCGAGTTGTCGGCCTGGCTGAAGGCGTGGAACAGCTGGCGCAGGTCTTCGGCCGACAGGCCGATGCCGGTGTCGGTGACGCTGATGCGCAGCTGCGCGCGCTCGTCGTCCTCGTCTTCCAGCATGGCGCGCACCGCCACGGTGCCCTGGTGGGTGAACTTGATGGCGTTGCTCACCAGGTTGGTGAGCACCTGCTTGAGGCGCAGCGAATCGCCGACCAGCGCCGCCGGCGTGTCGCGGTAGATCAGGCTGACCAGCTCCAGCTGCTTGTCGTGCGCTTCCGGGGCCAGCATGGTCAGGGTGTCCTGCAGCAGGTCGCGCAGGTTGAACGGCGCGTTCTCCAGCACCAGCTTGCCGGCCTCGATCTTCGAGAAGTCGAGGATTTCGTTGATGATGCCCAGCAGGTTGTTGGCGGACTTCTGGATGGTCTGCAGGTAGTCGCGCTGGCGCGGGGTCAGTTCGTTGCGCAGCAGGAGCTTGGTGAAGCCGAGGATGCCGTTGAGCGGCGTGCGGATCTCGTGGCTCATGTTGGCCAGGAATTCCGACTTGATGCGGCTGGCCTCCAGGGCTTCCTTGCGCGCCAGGTCCAGCTCGATGTTCTGGATCTCGATGGTCTCCAGGTTCTGGCGCACGTCCTCGGTGGCCTGCTCGATGCTGTGCTGCAGTTCCTCCTGGGCGTTCTGCAGGGCGGCGGCCATGCGGTTGATGCCGGCGGCCAACTGGTCCATCTCGCGGCTACCCATGTCCGGCAGGCGGGTCTGCAGCTCGCCGTCCTTCAGGCGCGCCACGCCCTTCTGGATGATCGACAGCGGCGTGTTGATCGCCCGGCTCATGCGCAGGGCCAGCAGCGCCGCCACGCCCAGACAGGCGACGATCAGCAGCAGGCTGGCGAACAGGCTGCGGTAGCCGCGCAGCAGGGTGCCCTGGTGGGAAATTTCCAGCTCGATCCAGCCCAGCGGCCGTTCGCCGCTGGCCGGTGTTTCGCCGAGGGTCAGGTGGCTGATCAGGATCGGCTGCACGAAGCGCGTGGTGTCGCTCTCGGTCAGGCGCTGCGGCTGATCGGTGCGGCTGGCGGGACGGGTCTGCGCCAGCATGTTCGGCCCGGCATGGGCGCGCATCTGGCCGTCCTGGTCATACAGGGTCACGGCCCGCACGTCGGGCTGTTCGAGGGCCTTGCTGGCGATGCGCTGCAGCAGCGCCGGATCGCTGTTGGGCAGCGCCGGCGCGGTGAGCGGCGCGAGGTGCTCGGCGATCATCTGACCGCGCTGCAGCAGCTGCGCATGCAGGTCCGACAGCTGCATGGAGGTGAAGTAGATGCCCAGCAGCACTGCCAGCAGGCTGGTGGGCACGAGGGTCAGCAGGAGAACGCGACCCTTGATGCCAAGATGAGAGAACACGGCAAGTCCCAGGTAGAACCGATGGCGTGAGTGTAGCGAGACGACCGTTCATCGGGCAGCCCGGTAGGTGTGATACGGGTCAATCCAGGCCGCGAATGTTCTCCGCGTCGTATTGCGGCAGGCGCCAGCCGAAACGGATGGCCAGCATGCGCAGCAGGAAGCCGCTGGCGAGCGCCACCAGCGGGGCGACCTGGGTATCGACACCCAGCCACAGCAGGGCCACGTAGAGCACGCCGGTGAACAGCGCCACGGTGGCGTAGAGTTCGCGGCGCAGCACCATGGGCACCTCGGTGCACAGCATGTCGCGCAACAGGCCGCCGAAGATGCCGGTGATCACGCCGGCCAGCACCACGATGGATGGATGCGCCTCCATGCTCATCGCCACGTCGCAGCCGATCACGGTGAAGGCCACCAGGCCCAGACCGTCGACGATCAGGAAGATCTTGCGCAGATGGTGCATCTGGCGGGCGATGAAGGCGGTGACGATGGCCGCGCCGATGGTGAAGGACAGGTACTCGGGGTGCTCGATCCAGCCCACCGGATAATGCCCGAGGAGCAGGTCGCGAGCGGTGCCACCGCCCAGCGCGGTGACGGTGCCCAGCAGGCTGATGCCAAACAGGTCCATGCCGCGCCGCATGCCCATGATTGCGCCGGACATGGCTTCGGCGGTGATGGCGATCAGGTAGATGACGTACAACAGGGTGAGGGTCACGACAGGCTCCGGAACGCGCGGCTGTGAGGGGCGCGATTATCCGTGGGCGGCCAGCGAAATGAACATGGCTAAGGTTTTTTAGGGTATACAAACATTTTCTTAATCCGAGCCCTGTCATGCAGTTGGACCCTAGACAAACGCAGGCTTTCCGGGCCGTGATCGAATGCGGCAGCTTCGAGCAGGCGGCCGCGCGCCTGCACCTCACCTCGCCGGCCATTTCCCAGCGGGTGCGCGCCCTGGAAAGCACGCTGGGCACGCCGCTGGTGGTGCGCAGCCGGCCGTGCCGGCCCACCGAGCTGGGCCAGCGTCTGTTGCAGTACCTGCGTCGCGCCCAGTTGCTGGAGGCCGACCTGCTGGCCGAGCTGGCCGAGCAGAGCGATGCGCCGCTGGTGGTGGTGGCGGCGCTGAATGCCGACAGCCTGGGTACCTGGTTTTTCCCGGCGCTGGCCGAGGTGCTGATCCGCGAGCGGGTGCTGCTCGACCTGACCGTCGAGGACCAGGACTACACCTACAGCCTGCTGGAAAGCGGACTGGCCATTGGCTGCATCAGCACCGAGCCCAAGCCCATGCGCGGCTGCACGGCGAAGCCGCTGGGCATCATGCGCTACCGGCTGGTGGCCAGCGAGGCGTTCCGTCAGCGCTTTTTCGCCCACGGCCTGACCCGCGCCTCGGCGCGCCGCGCGCCGGTGGTGGCCTACACCCGCAAGGACCGTCTGCAGTCCGCCTTCCTGCTGGAACGCTTCGGCCTGCCGCCGGGCGCCTATCCGACCCACTACGTGCCGGGCGCCGAGCCGCACTACCAGGCCATCCGTTACGGGCTGGGCTACGGCATGGTGCCGGAACTGCTGATCCGCGACGCGCTGGCCAGCGGCGAGGTGCTCGACCTGACCCCGGACGCGCCGTGCGACGTGGCGCTGTACTGGCACACCTGGAAGGTGCAGTCGCCGCGCATGGAACACCTGTCGCGGCAGATCGTCGAGGCTGCGCCGCGCCTGCTGATGCAGCCAACGGACCTGTAAACGCCAAGACCTGTAGGAGCGGCTTCAGCCGCGATGCTCCTGGAGGGGCTGAAGCCGTTCCTACAAATGCAATGCAAGCAATGCCGGGTGCCGGGGTTATACCCTGCCGCTATAACCTGTGATCGTTCTGCGATATAGGCCAGAGCGGTTTGCGGCTATCATAGGCGCCCTTTTTCCTGACCCTGCGAATCGCGAAGTCATGTCCCAGCGCTATCCCACCATCGCCGAATGCATTGGCAACACGCCCCTGGTGCGCCTGCAGCGCATGCCCGGCGACACCAGCAACACGCTGCTGGTCAAGCTCGAAGGCAACAACCCGGCCGGCTCGGTGAAGGATCGCCCGGCGCTGTCGATGATCACCCGCGCCGAGCTGCGCGGCGACATCCAGCCCGGCGACACGCTGATCGAGGCCACCTCCGGCAACACCGGCATCGCCCTGGCCATGGCCGCGGCGATCAAGGGCTACCGGATGATCCTGATCATGCCGGACAACTCCAGTGCCGAGCGCAAGGCGGCCATGACCGCCTATGGCGCCGAGCTGATCCTGGTCAGCAAGGAACAAGGCATGGAGGGCGCCCGCGACCTGGCGCTGGCCATGCAGGCCCAGGGCAAGGGCAAGGTGCTCGACCAGTTCGCCAACGACGACAATCCCGAGGCGCATTACCAGACCACCGGCCCGGAAATCTGGCGGCAGACCGCCGGCACGGTGACGCATTTCGTCAGTTCCATGGGCACTACCGGCACCATCATGGGCGTGTCGCGCTACCTCAAGGAGCAGAACCCGGCCGTGCAGATCGTCGGTCTGCAGCCGATGGAAGGCTCGGCGATTCCCGGCATCCGCCGCTGGCCGCAGGAGTACCTGCCCAAGGTGTTCGACGCCAGCCGCGTCGATCGGGTGGTGGACATGTCCCAGGCCGAGGCCGAGGACTGCATGCGCCGCCTGGCCCGCGAAGAAGGCATCTTTTGCGGCGTGTCCTCCGGCGGTGCGGTGGCGGCGGCGCTGCGCCTGAGCCGCGAGGTTGAGAACGCGGTGATCGTGGCGATCATCTGCGACCGTGGCGACCGCTACCTGTCCACCGGAGTCTTCGACCCGGCGCGCTGAGTCGCCGGGTTGCGTCCGCTTCCCCACAGGAATCACACACATGGCCAAGCGCGCACCGAGTCTGCGTTTCCAGACCGGTAACGGCACCCGTTCGGCATCGCTGCCCACGGGCAAGAAACAGCAACTGCAGATCGAACGCCTGGCGCACGACGGGCGCGGCATCGGCTTCGTCGACGGGCGCAGCTGGTTCGTGGCCGGCGCGCTGCTCGGCGAGCGGGTCGAGGCGCGGGTGCTGGCCGCGCGCAGCCAGGTGGTGGAAGCGCGCGCCGAGCGCATCCTCGTCGCCGCGCCCGAGCGCCGCACGCCGCCCTGTCCGCACGCCGGCCAGTGCGGCGGCTGCACCCTGCAGCACCTGCCCCATGAGGCACAGCTGGCGCTCAAGGCGCGCACCCTCGAAGAGCAGTTGCAGCGCATCGCCGGCCTGCAGCCCGAGGAGTGGGCGGCGCCGCTGAGCGGTCCCGAATTCGGCTACCGGCGCCGCGCGCGCATCGCCGTGCGCTGGGACGCCAAGGCCCGGCGTCTGGAGGTGGGTTTCCGCGCCGCCGCCAGCCAGGCCATCGTCGCCATCGGCGACTGCCCGGTGCTGGTACAGCCTTTGCAATCGATCCTGCGCGCGCTGCCGGCGCTGCTGGCCGAGTTCGCCCGGCCGCAGGCCCTGGGCCATGTCGAACTGTTCAGCGGTACCGCGCAGGCGGTGCTGGTGCGCCATACTGCGCCGCTGGACGCGGCGGACCTCGCGCGCCTGCAGGCCTTCTGCGCCACCCACGACGCGCAGCTGTGGCTGCACGGCGCGGGCGAGCCGCAGCCGGCGAGTGAAGGCGCGGCGCTGGGTTATGCATTGCCGGACTGGCAGCTGACCCTGGCCTACCGGCCGGGGGATTTCGTGCAGGTCAACGCCCCGGTGAACGAGGCGATGATCGCCCAGGCGCTGGACTGGCTGGCGCCGGGGCGCGACGAGCGGGTACTGGATCTGTTCTGCGGACTGGGCAATTTCGCCCTGCCGCTGGCGCGCCATGCTGGCGAAGTAATAGGCGTCGAAGGTATAGCAGGCATGGTCGAGCGGGCGCGCGACAATGCCGCCGCCAACGGCCTGGACAACGTGCAGTTTCATCAGGCGGACCTGGCCCAGCCGTTGGCCGAGGCACGCTGGGCGCAGGGCGGTTTTCCCGCCGTGCTGCTCGACCCGCCGCGCGACGGCGCGCTGGAAATGGTTCGTCAGCTGGAAACCCTGGGCGCGCGCCGCGTGCTCTATGTTTCCTGCAATCCGGCCACACTGGCCCGGGACGCCGCCGAACTGGCGACCCGGGGTTACCGGCTCAGGCGAGCCGGCATGCTCGACATGTTCCCGCAGACGGCGCATGTCGAGGCCATGGCCTTGTTTGTGCGCGACCCGGCCTGAGCCGGGCCGTCATGCGTTGATCGACCGACCCCGCGAGAGGGCGGCGTGATGTAGTTGCCGGCATGCGGGGCATGCCAGAGGGGAAAGCAGAGATGGTACAGGTCAGGGCACAGCAGCCGATCAACACGGACGGAAGCGTCAACCTCAACGCCTGGCTCGAGCACATGGCGACGCTCGACCCGGGTGTGGATCGCGAGGGGTTGCAGGCTGCCTGCGAATTCGCGCGCGAAGCCGAATTGCAGGCCAAGGAAGGACAGAACCGCTGGGCCGAGAACGCGTCGAGTTTCCGCACTGGTCTGGAAATCGCCGAAATTCTCGCCGACCTCAAGCTCGATCAGGAGTCGCTGGTCGCCGCGATCATCTACCGCGCGGTGCGCGAAGGGCAGGTGCCGCTGGACAAGGTCGGCGAACGTTTCGGTTCGGTGGTGGCCAAGCTGATCGAAGGCGTGCTGCGCATGGCGGCCATCAGCGCCAGCGTGAACCCGCGCGACACCACGGTGTTCAACAGCCAGGTGCAGGTGGAAAACCTGCGCAAGATGCTGGTGGCCATGGTTGACGACGTGCGCGTGGCGCTGATCAAGCTGGCCGAGCGCACCTGCGCCATCCGTGCGGTGAAGAACGCCGACGAGGAAAAGCGTCACCGCGTGGCCCGCGAGGTGTTCGACATCTATGCGCCGCTGGCCCACCGCCTGGGCATCGGCCACATCAAGTGGGAGCTGGAGGATCTGTCCTTCCGCTACCTGGAGCCCGAGCAGTACAAGCAGATCGCCTCGCTGCTGCACGAGCGGCGCCTGGACCGCGAGCAGTACATCGCCCGGGTGATGGACCAGCTGCGCGAACGGCTGAATGCCACCGGCATCAAGGCCGACATCAGCGGGCGCGTGAAACACATCTATTCCATCTGGCGGAAGATGCAGAAGAAGGGCCTGCAGTTCAGCCAGATCTACGACGTGCGCGCGGTGCGCGTGCTGGTGCCGGAAATCCACGACTGCTACACCGCGCTGGGCATCGTGCACACCCTGTGGCGGCACATTCCCAAGGAGTTCGACGACTACATCGCCAACCCCAAGGAGAACGGCTACCGCTCGCTGCACACCGCGGTGATCGGCCCGGAGGGCAAGGTGCTGGAGGTGCAGATCCGCACCCACGCCATGCATGAGGAGGCCGAGCTGGGCGTGTGCGCCCACTGGCGCTACAAGGGCACCGACGTCAAGTCCACCTCCAGCCACTACGAGGAGAAGATCTCCTGGCTGCGTCAGGTGCTGGAATGGCACGAGGAACTGGGCGACATCGGCGGCCTGGCCGAACAGCTGCGCGTGGACATCGAACCGGATCGCGTCTACGTGTTCACCCCGGACGGCCATGCCGTGGATCTGCCCAAGGGCGCCACGCCGCTGGACTTCGCCTACCGCGTGCACACCGAGATCGGCCACAACTGCCGGGGCGCCAAGATCAACGGGCGCATCGTGCCGCTCAACTACAGCCTGCAGACCGGCGAGCAGGTGGAAATCATCACCACCAAGCAGGGCGGGGCGCCGAGCCGCGACTGGCTGAACCCCAACCTGGGCTACGTCACCACCTCGCGGGCGCGGGCCAAGATCATCCACTGGTTCAAGCTGCAGGCCCGCGAACAGAACGTGATCGCCGGCAAGACCCTGCTGGAGCGCGAGCTGGCGCGCCTGGACCTGGCCGGCGTCGACTACGACAAGCTGGTCGAGCGCACCAACCTGAAGTCGGTGGAAGACATGTTCGCCGCCCTCGGCGCCGGCGATCTGCGCCTGGCGCACCTGGTCAACCAGGCTCAGCACCTGGTCGAGCCGGAACGCGATTACGACCAGCTGGAACTGATCCCGCGCCGCGCGCCCAGTCAGGTGATCCGTCCCGGCGGGCGCGGCGACATCCAGATCCAGGGTGTCGGCAATCTGCTCACCCAGATGGCCGGCTGCTGCCAACCGCTGCCGGGCGACCCGATCGTCGGCTACATCACCCAGGGTCGTGGCGTGAGCATTCACCGCCAGGACTGCCCCTCGGTGCTGCAGCTGGAAGGCCGTGAACCGGAGCGCATCATCCAGGTCAGCTGGGGGCCGGTGCCGGTCAAGACCTACCCGGCGGAGATCGTCATCCGCGCCTACGACCGTTCCGGCCTGCTGCGCGACGTGTCGCAGCTGCTGCTCAACGAGAAGATCAATGTGCTGGCGGTCAACACCCTGAGCAACAAGGAAGACAACACCGCGCTGATGACCCTGACCGTCGAGATTCCCGGTCTGGACGCGCTGGGTCGCCTGCTGGCGCGCATGGCGCGGCTGCCGAACGTGATCGAGGCCAAGCGCCAGCGCGCCTCCTGACTGACGGGAACAGCCCATGTACCAGCTTGACGACCTGCTGCACCTGATGGCCCGCCTGCGCGACCCGCAGCGTGGTTGCCCGTGGGACCTGCGGCAGGACTTTCGCAGCATCGTGCCGCACACCCTCGAGGAAGCCTACGAAGTGGCCGACGCCATTGAGCGCGGCGACTTCGCACACCTGCCCGGCGAGCTGGGCGACCTGCTGTTCCAGGTGGTCTATTACTGCCAACTGGCCGGCGAGGAAGGGCGCTTTGGTTTCCCCGAGGTGGTGGACGCCATCACCCGCAAGCTGGTGCGTCGGCATCCGCATGTGTTCCCGGACGGCGACCTGTACGGCTCGCCCGACCTGCCGCGCCTGGACGAGGCGGCCATCAAGGAGCGCTGGGAGCAGATCAAGGCCGAGGAGCGTGCCGAGAAGGCCGCCGCGCCCGAACAGCTGTCGCTGCTGGACGATGTGCCGACCGTGCTGCCGGCGCTGAGCCGTGCCGCCAAGCTGCAGAAGCGCGCCGCGCGGGTCGGTTTCGACTGGCCGGAAGCGCTGCCGATCCTCGACAAGCTGCGCGAGGAGCAGGACGAGCTGCTGGAAGCCATGAGCACCGGCGACGAAGCGGCACTGAAGGAAGAGCTGGGCGACCTGCTGTTCACCGTGGTCAACCTGGCCCGCCACCTGGACGTGAACCCCGAGGACGCGCTGCGTGCCGCGAACCAGAAGTTCGAGCGGCGCTTCCGTTTTATCGAGCAGGCCTTGCGGGAAGCCGGCCGGCCCATCGAGAATTGCCCCCTCGCCGAGCTGGATGCGCTCTGGGGCGAGGCCAAGAAGGCCGAGAAGGATGCTTCCTGCGGTTAGTCGCCCCTTTCACGAACCGATCAACGACGAGTCGAATCATGAGTCTTTCCCTTCGCGACCAGCTGCTCAAGGCCGGGCTGGTCAACGAAAAGCAGGCCAAGCAGGCCGGCAAGCAGAAGCAGAAACAGGAACGCCTGGAGAAGAAAGGCCAGGTGGAGAAGGACGATTCGCAGCGTCAGGCGGCCCTGCAGGCGTATGCCGAGAAGCTGGCGCGCGACCAGGAGCTGAACCGTCAGCAGCAGCACAAGGCCGAACAGAAGGCCCGTGCCGCGCAGATCAAGCAGCTGATCGAGAGCAGCCGCCTGCCCAAGCTGAAGACCGAGGACTACTACAACTTCGTCGACGGCAAGAAGGTCAAGCGCCTGGCGGTCAACGACGCCCTGCGCGAGAAGCTCTCGCGCGGCTCGCTGGGCATCGTGCGCCACGACGGCGGCTACGAAATGCTGCCGCGCGACGCGGCGCTGAAGATCAGGGAGCGCGACCCGCAGCGCATCATCCTGCTCAACGAACCCACCAGTCAGGACGTCGATCCGGATGATCCGTATGCGGCGTATCAGGTGCCTGACGACCTGATGTGGTAAGGCGCTGGTGAGATCGCCAGGGCGCGCCTTGCGGCGCGCTTGGTGGATCGGTAAGGCGTGATCCACCCTACGTTCTGTCGGGCACCTTGTGGGGCCGGGTTTATCCCGGCCAACGGAGGTGAGGACGAAACGACCGTGTGGTATTCGACTCCGCTGGCCGGCGTAAAGCCGGCCCCACAGGGCGGACAACGTTGCTCTTGTCCATATCGCGCCGGTACGGCGCGCCCCCTCTCCCCCAGCCCCTCTCCCGCAAGGGGCGAGGGGGGAACACGGCGCCGTGCAGATTGCTCCCTCTCCCCTCGCGGGAGAGGGCCGGGGAGAGGGGGCTCCGCCTGCAATTCAGCGCCCCTTCACCGCCTCGCCATTCACCTCGCCGCTTTTCAGCATGATCTGGTACTCCTTGCCGTCGTTCTCGCGCTGGTGCAGGCGCACCAGCAGGTAGTTCCAGCTCGGTGCGAACCACAGGGTGGTCTGGCGGCGGCTCTGCCCCGGGTCGCGCACCCGCTCGACCTTCAGCGCGCGGATCAGCCCGGCGCGGGTGCGCACGTTCTCCTCGCCGAGCACGCGAAAGTCGTAGGTTTCCACCTCGGTTTCATCCAGCACCTGATAGGTCATGCTGGTCTTGCCGCGCGCCACGTCCTGCTGCAGGGCCAACTGATAGGTGGAACGGTCCAGCAGGCCGCGGTGCAGCGGCACGCGATAGGCCTTGCCCTTGCGCATGCCGAGGATCTGCCGGGTGCTCCAGTCGAAGTCCTGCTCCACCTTGCGGGTCGAACCCATGCCGCTGCGGGAGTACTGGTAGCTCACCGGCACCAGGGCGCCCTGTTCGACGCGGAAGCGGCTGCGTTCGGAGAGGCGGGCCACCAGCATGGCGGCCTCGAAGCGCAGTTCCCAGCCGCCATTGCGCAGGGGCTTCAGGCTGCGCTCGGCGGTGCCGGCGAACGGCGCGTTCTTGAAATCGGCGGTGTAGCTGGCGGAGAAGGGTTGCAGCTCGAAGGCATGCGCGGCGGGCACGAGCAGAGCGGCGAGCAGCAGAAGGGTGCGAACCATCGAAATCTCCCAGGATAGGTTCCGGCCGCCATCGGCTGGAACGCGCCTCAGGAGCGGATCAGCCTGCCGGTCGGGAGCAATGACTCGCCATCCAGCATTGCCCCGTCGCCTTCCAGTCGCAAGCGACCTTCCGCGAACCAGCGCACAGCCAGCGGATAGATGCGGTGTTCCAGACCGTGGACGCGCAGGGCCAGGCTTTCCGGCGTGTCGCCCGGCAACACGGCGGTAGCGGCCTGTACGACCAGCGCGCCGCCGTCGAGTTCCTCGGTGACGAAGTGCACGCTGCAGCCGTGCTCGGCATCGCCGGCTTCCAGCGCGCGCTTGTGGGTGTCCAGCCCCTTGTACTTGGGCAGCAGCGAGGGATGGATGTTGAACATGCGGCCATGGTAGTGGCGCACGAACGCGGGAGTGAGGATGCGCATGAAGCCGGCCAGGACCACCAGGTCCGGGGCGTAGGCATCGATGGCTTCCTGCAGGGCGGCATCGAACGCCTCGCGGCTGGCGAAGGCCTTGTGATCCAGCACCTGGGTGGGAATGCCGGCGTTGGCGGCGCGCACCAGGCCGTAGGCATCGGCGCGGTTGGAAATCACCGCGCAGATGCGCGCCGGGGTATCCCCGGCGGCCAGGTCGTCGATCAGCGCCTGCAGGTTGCTGCCGCTGCCGGAAATCAGCACCACGACATTGCAGGGTGTGCTCATCAGTGCTGCTTCAGGTTGTTCAGGACGACGCGCGGGGCGCTCTCGGCGGCGCTGTCGATACGGCCGATCACGAAGGGCTGCTCACCGCTGGCCTTCAGGTTGGCCAGGGCGGCATCGACCTGGTCCTGGGCCACGCAGATCACCATGCCCACGCCGCAGTTCAACACGCGGTGCATCTCCACTTCGTCCACGTTGCCGTGCTGCTGCAGCCAGTCGAACACCGCCGGGCGGATCCAGCTGGCCACGTCGATGACCGCCTGGGTGCCTTCCGGCAGCACACGCGGGATGTTTTCCAGCAGGCCGCCGCCGGTGATGTGGGCCATGGCCTTCACCGCGCCGGTGTCCTTGATCAGCTTGAGCAGCGGCTTGACGTAGATGCGGGTCGGGGCCATCAGCAGGTCGGCCAGCGGCTTGCCATCCAGCTGGATCTGTTCGATGTCGGCGCCGGCGACTTCGATGATCTTGCGGATCAGCGAATAGCCGTTGGAGTGCGGGCCGGAGGAGGGCAGGGCGATCAGCGCGTCGCCGGCGGCCACCTTCGAGCCGTCGATGATCTCGGACTTCTCCACCACGCCGACGCAGAAGCCGGCCAGGTCGTAGTCCTCGCCCTCGTACATGCCGGGCATCTCGGCGGTTTCACCGCCGACCAGCGAGCAGCCGGCCAGTTCGCAGCCGGCACCGATGCCGGTGACCACGGTGGCGGCCACGTCCACGTTCAGCTTGCCGGTGGCGTAGTAGTCGAGGAAGAACAGCGGCTCGGCGCCGCACACCACCAGGTCGTTGACGCACATGGCGACCAGATCCTGGCCGATGCTGTCGTGCTTGTTCAGGTTCAGCGCCAGGCGCAGCTTGGTGCCCACGCCGTCGGTGCCGGAAACCAGCACCGGCTGCCGGTAGCCGGCCGGGATTTCGCACAGGGCGCCGAAGCCACCCAGGCCGCCCATCACTTCAGGACGAGCGGTGCGTTTGGCCACGCCCTTGATGCGTTCGACCAGCGCTTCGCCTGCGTCGATGTCGACACCGGCGTCCTTGTAGCTAATGGAGGGTTGCTTGCTCATAAAATCCGGGCCTTCTGGGGGAGAGTGCGGGGGAGGCGACCGGCCATCGGGGGCGGTCCGGGAAGGCGCGCGATTTTAGCAGGCTTGCCGGGCAGCGACTATCCTGAGCCGTCGCGGTTGCCGCTGGTCGAGCGGCTGTTTAAGGTATGGAACTTTCCAGCTCATGGCCTTTGGCCTTCTCGGGGAACCCCACATGCGTGTCATCGCCCGTCTGCTTGCCCTGTGCAGTCTGTCCCTGCTGAGTCTGAACGCGCTCGCCGCGCCGGTTCCCGGTCTCTACCAGGTTCGCGAAACCGTGGGCAGCCAGCAGGCGGCCGAACGCGAGCTGGCCCTGCAACAAGCCCTGGATACCCTGGTGCTGCGCTTGACCGGCGACCCGCAAGCCAGCTCGCGCCCGGAGCTGCTGGCGCTGCGCGAAGCGCCCCAGCGCCTGGTCAGCCGCTACGTTTACGACGGCAACAGTCTGGTGGTCGACTTCGACCCCGCAACCACCGGCGCGGCGCTGCGCGAGGCCGGCCTGTCGCTGTGGGGCGCCGACCGACCCGAGCTGCTGGTGTGGTGGATGACCGAAACCCCGGACGGTGCGCAGCTGGTCGGCGACGCCCAGGAAAGCGCCAAATGGCTGCAGAGCGCGGCGCGCCACCGTGGCCTGCCGCTGCGCCTGCCGCTGGCCGACCTGACCGAACAGATGCTGATCACCCCCAATGTACTGATGGCCCGCGACGCCCAGGAGCTGCGCAAGGTATCCGTGCGCTACGGCGTGGACGCCCTGCTGGCCGTGCAGGCCAAACCGGCCCGGGGCAACTGGCAGGGCCACTGGCAGGTGTGGATGGGCAAGGACCTGCTGCAGGGCGAGGCCACCGGCAACAGTCTGGCCGCGCTCAGCGATGCGGTGATGCTCGCCGTACAGCAGACCCTGG
The DNA here is from genome assembly GCF_035497915.1 of Pseudomonas sp. Lineage (GTDB taxonomy): Bacteria > Pseudomonadota > Gammaproteobacteria > Pseudomonadales > Pseudomonadaceae > Serpens. The sequence goes on along the minus strand of NZ_DATJCS010000008.1, from coordinate 9,104 downwards.
CGCCGCGTTTCGTGATGCGTCCCGAAGCGGGCGCGGCGGTGACCCTGGTGGTCGATCACGCCGACCTGCTGCGCTATGCCGAACTGGAGCGCCTGCTCGAGCCCTTCCAGCCGCGCCTGCGCAAGGTTGAGGGCGCGCGTCTGACCTACCGCCTGCAGGCCAGCCCTGACCAGCTGCGCGCCCAGCTCGCCCTGCTGCGCCTGCGTGAAGTGCCGCCGCCGGTGCGCCTGGCGAGCGATCCCGCGCAGCCCGGTGCCTCCCTGGCCCAGGCGTATAGCGACAACGCGCTCTACTTCCAATAGGGCCGGCCTGGCTAAGTATTTGATTTTCTTTGATCTGCCCGCGCATTGTGTGGGTCGTCGCCGCAGGGATACACTGGCCGCGTTTTTTCGACCGAGTGCCTTGCTGCAGCGGCCTGCATGAAACCAGTCCAGCTTCCCCTGGGTGTGCGTCTGCGTGACGACGCCACCTTCGCCAACTACTACCCCGGCGCGAACGCGGCGGCCCTCGGCTATGTCGAGCGCCTGTGTGACGCCGACGCGGGTTGGGCGGAGAACCTCATCTACCTGTGGGGTAATGACGGCGTCGGGCGCAGCCACCTGCTGCAGGCCGCCTGCCTGCGCTTCGAGCAGCACGGCGAGCCGGCGCTCTACCTGCCGCTGGGCGAAGTCGTGACGCTGGGCCCGGAACTGCTGGACAACCTCGAACAGTACGAACTGGTCTGCCTCGACGACCTGGACGCCATCGCCGGCCGGGCCGACTGGGAAGAAGCCCTGTTCCACCTGTTCAATCGCCTGCGCGACGCCGGCCGACGCCTGCTGCTGGCCGCCAGCGCCTCGCCCCGCGAGCTAGGCATCCAACTGCCCGACCTGCAATCGCGCCTGTCGCTGTCGCTGGTGTTCCAGCTGCAGGAACTCTCCGACGAAGACAAGCTGCGCGCCCTGCAACTGCGCGCCTCGCGCCGCGGCCTGCACCTCACCGACGAGGTCGGCCGCTTCATCCTCACCCGCGGCGCGCGCAGCATGAGCGCCCTGTTCGACCTCCTCGAACAACTCGACCAGGCCTCCCTGCAGGCCCAGCGCAAGCTGACCATCCCGTTCCTCAAGGAAACGCTCGGCTGGTAAACAGCCCCTAAGCCCCACAGCCACCCCCTCCCCGTGGGAGCGAACTTGTTCGCGAGCTTTAGCCTCGGCGCCCACCCAGCCACAAGCCATCACTCCAGTCCTTGGCTCTACTGGCACATCGCCTTATGCTGCCCAGCAAATCGGCGCGCCTGCGCCTGCCCACGAGAACGGAATCTCCATCATCAGGGGAGGGCGGTAGCGTGCCCGCCCATTCAGCCCAGCGGACTGCGCACCCCGGCAAACCCTTGCCCCAGCACATGGGTGTAGATCTGCGTGGTACGCACATCGGCGTGACCAAGCAGGGTCTGCACCGTACGGATATCGCTGCCGCGCAACAGCAGCTCGGTCGCGAAGGTATGGCGGAAGGTGTGGCAACTGGCCGGTTTGCGTACCGAGGAACGGCGCACCGCCAGCTTCACGGCCTTCTGCACCGAAGACTCATGGATATGGTGCCGCACGGCCGTGCCGGTCGCGTCCTGGCACAGGTTGGCGGATGGGAAGAGCCATTGCCATTCGAACGCGCGCGGCGCGCCGGGATACTTTCGTGCCAGGGCAAAGGGCAGGCTGAAGCCCGCCTGATAGAAGGGATCGCCACGCTGCCACGCCTGCAGCATCCGCTGCTTGCGCTCCGCCAGCGGTTCGATCAGCGAGGCCGGGAGCAGGGTGGTGCGGTCCTTGGCCCCCTTGCCGTCGCGAACGGTGATGATCTGCCGATCGAAATCCACATCCTTGATGCGCAGGCGCGTGGCCTCCACCACGCGAAGCCCGGCGCCGTACATCAACGAAGCCAGCAGGCGATGCGGCTGACCCAGCAGGCCGATGATCTCCGTGGCCTCCGCATGGGTCAGCACCGGAGGAAGCCGCGCAGGCCGTTTGACGCGCACCACCTCGCCAATCTCACCGAGCGGCTGCAGCAGCACCTTCGCATACAGGAACACCAGCGCATTCAGCGCCAGGTTCTGCGTCGCCGCCGCCACCTGACGGTGCGTGGCCAGCCAGCTGAGAAAGGCATTGACCTCCAGCGGGCCCATCTCGCGCGGATGGCGCATGCGGTGGAAACGGATGAAAAAGCGAATCCAGTACCAGTAGGTGCGCTCCGTGCGAATGCTGTAGTGGTGCAGGCGCATCACCGCCTCGAACTGTTCGCGAAGGCGGGGCTGGGGAGCAGGGCTGTCCATGTCGGCTCCAGAGGGGCTGTATTTATGTACAGTGGTTTAGGCGAGGGTTAGACGGCAGTCAAGCGAATACGGGGTGGCGGGTGAGGGCGAAGGCAACTGATTGATTTAAAAGGGGATCGTCCTTTTGCGGGGAGGATCGAATGCGGAGTTATACGGAATCCACTGTTATTCGTTAGCATGGATTCCATCTAATCACTGTTACGTGTCCTCATAAATTGGAGAGCCAGGATGAACCCTGATAAATACAACAGAAGTGTAAGGCTGCTATGCCCGACATGTGGATGTTCTGATTTTTCATATGATGAAGGGGTAGACGAAACTATTCAGATAATGACCTGCGCCTCATGCGAGCGAGAGTTCAGTAAAGAAGAGCTAATTCAAGAGAATAGTGAAAACATTGATGAGCATCTTTCTGAAATCAAAAAAGAAGTTACAAAAGATATCGCTGATGAGCTTCGCAAGTCTTTAAAAAAGGCATTTTCCGGTAGCAAAAATATCAGGATTAAATAATGCCAGTGGCCATTGATGCGGGCGACATTATTGCTGGTTTGGCATTTCTCTTATCGAGTTATGCAACGTGGCAAACGGTCAGCTTCAACAAGAAGCAGAAATCACTCGTTGAAAGCCAAGAGAAGCTAAATAATCTTCTCTTGGAAAAAGAAAATGAGGATTCATTAAAAGAAAAAAGAGCCGACCTTGGAGCATCTTTCATCAAACTAGGTAGCAGTAAATATCGTTTAAAGATATGGAATAAAGGCTCATCAACTGCAAGAAACGTGAAAATAGAGTTCCCCGAGGGAAATGATGTGGTAATTGATTCTGAAGTCGCTGATAAATTCCCAATGGAAAGCTTGGAAAGGCATCAGTCAGTCGAACTTATCGCAGCAGTTCACATGCAGACAAAACGTAAACACGTCGTTCGGCTAATTTGGGAAGACGATGCTCAATCTCACAATGAAAAGTTGTCTTATCCAACACTCTAAACACGTAACAAGCGCATGTTGTCGGACTGGTTTTCCGCTGCGCTCCAAACCAGCCGCAAATGCGGGCGTTAGGTTCCAGCATGACATGGATGACTAAATACACATTGGTAGTAATTCCCCCAGTCCTACTTTTCATCTTCTGGAAGCTGGGCGTTTTTTCCTATCATTACTTCAACTGCCAAGGAAATATTAAAGACCTCGCCCCGTGTTCGGCAGGTGGCGTTGATCTGCTACCATGGCTAGCCTTCGGCATGTTCTGGAGTCCAATCCTATTTTGGCTATCGCTACCTATCTCTGCATTCTTCTTGATAGATACCGGAGCAAAACACATTGGTTCAAAGCGGGGCGTGCAATGAAACCTAACAATGCGCTCAAATCGCTCACTTCGTTCGCTGGGACAGGCTGAAGCCTGCCCCTTAGCTTAATCGTTGAGGCTGTAGAAAAACCTACTGCCAGCCTTTTCAGCGACTGATACGCTCGCACCCATTCAAATCGCAGGGAGGCGCAGGGTGATGCCTCGGTTCAAGACCGTTCACAAGGGACTCAAGCTTCTGCCCATCGACTTCGACAAGCAGCTGCTGCCCGGCACGTTCGAGCACGCCCTGTGTTATCTGGTCGATCACGAACTGGACCTGTCCGACTTCCACGCGCGTTACCGCAACAGCCTAGAAGGCGCCCCCGCCTACGATCCAGCGGTACTCCTGAAAATCGTCCTGCTGGCCTACAGCCGCGGCATCATCAGCAGCCGCCAGATGGAGGCCGCCTGCCGCGACCATGTGCTGTTCATGGCCGTCTCCGGCGACAGCCAGCCGCACTTCACCACGCTGGCCCAGTTCGTCTCCAGCATGGGCGAGCTGGCCGCCAAGCTGTTTGCCCAGGTACTCGCGGTCTGTGACCGTCAGGGCCTGATCGGGCGGGAGATGTTCGCCATCGACGGGGTCAAGCTGCCGAGCAACGCCAGCAAGTCGCGCAGCGGCACCCGCGCCGACTTCCTGCGCCAGGCCGAGAAGATGGAAAAGGCGGCGCAGGCGATGATCGAACGCCAGCGCCAGTGCGACAAGCAACCCGAGGACGAGGCCCAGCGTTCCGCGCGCCGGCTTGAGCGTCTGCAGGCCGATGCCCGTCAGCTGCGCGCCTGGCTCAACGAGCACCCCGAGGATCGCAAAGGCGCCAAGGGACGGATCAACCTGTCCAACCGCACCGATAACGAATCGGCCAAGATGGCCACCGGCAAGGGCGTGATCCAGGGCTACACCGGTGTCGCCGCCGTGGACGAGAAGGCGCAGATCATCGTCGACGCCCAGGCACATGGCACCGGCTCGGAACAGGCGCTGCTCGAACCCGTCATCGACGCCACGCACGCGCTGCGCGGCGCCGACACCTGCTACACCGCCGATGCCGGCTACCACAGCCGCCAGGCGCTGGAACATCTGGAGGCTGCGGGCATTACCGCCTTCATCCCCGACAACGGCTACCGCAAGCGCGACCCGCGCTACGCCGGCCAGGAACACCACACCGCAAAGCCCGACCCGCTCTGGGACAAGCGTCCGAAGCGGGTCAGCAGCCGCTGCTACACCCCGGCCGACTTCCACTTCGATGCCCAGCACAAGACCTGCATCTGCCCGGCGGGCAAGCAGCTGTATGGCAACGGCAGCCACTGCCTGATCAAGGGCCAGCCGGCGATCAAGTTCAAGGGCGCGCTGCGCGACTGCCTCAGTTGCCTGCAACGCAAGCGGTGCCTGCGCACACCGGAAAAGACTGCTGCGCGCCAGGTGGCGTTCTTCCTGCCGAAGACCGAGCGGGACGATGCCCTGACGCGTATGCGCCGCCGCATCGACAGCGACGCCGGCCGCACGATGATCACCCGCCGCTTTGCGACCGTGGAGCCAGTGTTCGGCAACCTGCGCCACAACAAGCGTCTGGATCGCTTCAGCCTGCGCGGACGACAGAAAGTCGATGGGCAATGGAAGCTCTACTGCATGACGCACAACATCGAGAAACTGGCCAATCGCGGAGCCTGGACATGAGCCAGAACCCTCAGAGAATGCCCTTGATGCGCTCCAGCGACTCGATTTCGGCTACCGGCCGGTCCACACAACATAAACAACCCCAGAAAAACCATGCCCCGATCCTTGGTCAGTCACTTGGAAAAAGTGCCGCGAGCGCCGAAGGGGCGGGTGTTTTTTGGGTTTTTCTACACCTTCGTTAGGGTGCAAAGGGAGGGATAGGAGTGGCCAACGTCGGAAAGCTGTGGGCTGGCCGGGTTTACGGAACCAATACCGGCAATCTCTTTATAGAGTTTGAAAAGCAGGGGCCTGATGTAGGCGGGACGCTTCGGTTCATGGATAACGCGTTCGGCCTTGCCGTTTACGAAATCCAAGGAACCTTCGACGAAGAGACGCTACGAGCTACCGGAGAACCAGCGAAGGACGCCGAAGGCGTTGAACTTGGCGATCTTGCGATCGAGGCCAAGCTAACACCTGAAGGAAACCTGCGAGGCACGTGGACCACCGCTCTTGGGACCGGGGGAACATTCGAAGCATTTCCTCACGATATCGCTGTAAAAGCACCACAGGCGAGAACGGGCGCTGGAGTACCTGAACAGCTATATACAAGAAACATCTCGCTTGGCGCGGTGCGTTTATTTTCAGAGGACGTGACACAGCTTCTTCAGCATATGCAGCAGGACTTTGTGAGTGGCAGATTGATTGTCACGTTCAATGCCCGAGGAAGTGAAGTGACCAAGTATGCCGAAGATTTTCTTCAAGACACCAAGTCTCTGGGGCCTTTGAAATATCTGAAAGTAGTGATCCAAGAGCCAGAGGCACACGGAATAAATCGGCTTGTCGTAGTAGAACTAAACGCTTTTGGGGCCAATGAAGTCCGCGTTCAAGGCGTCCAGGAATCCTGGGTTATTGGAAAGGCCGAATCCGTCGCAGCCCTAATCAAGAGAAATCAAAGTACTTTAATTACGACATACAAGAAGTTTGGCCTGAACTTAAATCAGGCAATTTTCGTTGCGATGTTGGTGGTAATGCCTAGCATCACGAAATGGACCGAGCGGGCCCTATTCGCTATCGCTGTCTTCGCTCTATTGGCTGCGCTTCTTTGGTTGCACGCAAAGTTTATTCCCAATGCCACCGTGCAAATGGAAGTGGAAAGGCCGTCATTTTTTGCCAGAGTCTGGCCAACGTTATTGTCTTGGTTTGTCGCTGCAACAGCATCGCTAGTTGCGGCACTGGTGTTCTATTGGCTCACGACAAATGCACCCTAACAAGCGCGTCAACCCGGACAGCGAAAAGCGGCGCCGCTGCGTTTTGCCACTTTTCGCTGCCGGTTACGCGCAGCGTTAGCCTCCATATCAAGGATCGAGAATGAAGATAGAGTCAGTACGAATACAGAACTTCCGAACTTTCAAGGACGAAACAATATTCTTTGATAATTACAGCTGTTTCGTTGGGCCAAATGGTTCCGGCAAATCCACGGTAATGAATGCACTTAACGTATTCTTCCGTCAGTACAAGGACAGTAAAACTGATTTAAGCAAGCTTTCGATTGACGATTTTCACCATAAAAATGTGAAGGAACCAATCTCAATAACGGTCACATTTAAAGACCTATCTGATCAGGCTAAACAGGATCTTTCTGATTATGTTCGGCAAGAACGTTTAGTTGTCACAGCCAAGGCAGAGTTTGACGAAGGCACTGAAAGAGCAGAAGTGAAGCAATTTGGTAACCGCCTTGGAATGAGTGAATTCAAAGTATGGTTCGAAGCTGAAAAGGCTAAACAATCTGCCTCCGAATTAAAGCAAATTTTCGCAGATTTACAGTCAAAATGGCCGGATATCAAAAAAGCTACCGCAAAAGCCGATATGGCTAGTTCACTTAATGAGTTTGAATCATCGCACCCTGAGAAATGTAATTTAATTCCAAGTGAAGATCAGTTCTATGGTGTATCTAAAGGGGCTAACCGACTTGCGCCTCACTTGCAATGGGTTTTTGTGTCAGCATCTAAGGATTTTTCTGAAGAGGCGGAGGAAAGTAAGAACTCAGCTCTTGGACAACTGCTTTCAAGAGCAATTCGGGCAAAAGTTAACTTCTCAGAAAAAGTATCAGGCCTTAGAGATGGTTTAAGGAAAAGCTATCAAGCAATGCTGGAGGAGGAACAGAGTGTCCTTTCGACTATTTCTGAATCTCTGGAAAGTAAGTTAAAGCTGTGGTCAAATCCTAGTGCAACGGCAAAGGTTCTTTGGAAGAATGATGCAGAAAAATCAATCAAGATAGAAGAGCCGCTTGCCCATATTCAAATAGGTGAGAAGGGATTCGAAAGTGAGCTGGCTCGCTTTGGTCATGGCATGCAAAGATCATATCTTCTGACCCTTTTACAAGAGCTAGCTGATATAGATGATGGGAATGCGCCGACCCTTGTGATGGCAATTGAAGAACCTGAACTATATCAACACCCTCCACAAGCACGTTACTTGTCTGAGGTTTTGCAAGATTTAGCCAATGAAAATTCACAAATAATTGTTTGTTCACATAGTCCGTACTTTATCCCGGGGGATGACTTTCACAACGTTCGTTTGGTGAAGGAGTTAGGTTCTCCATCCTGCTCAAATGTTACTTCGCTAACTTATGCTGAACTGGCAAAGGAACTTACCGATGCTGGTGAAAAGGCGGTTAAAGAAACGGGAATGATTGCAAAGCTATACCCTACTTTACGGCCAGAAATCAGCGAAATGTTTTTTAGTCGAAAGCTAATCTTGGTTGAAGGTATAGAGGATGTTGCCTATTTAACCTCCTACATTCAGCTTATGGGTAGGCTCTCAGATTTTAGACGTTCTGGTTATCACATTATTCCTGTGGGTGGAAAAAATGAATTGCTAAAGCCTTTGGCTATAGCAAAGTTATTGAAAATTGAAGTATTCGTCGTCTGTGACGCTGATACAGACAAAACGAGAGAAGATGAAGTCAATAAGCATAAAAAAGATAATGCGGCAATCTTATACTTGTTAGGTCACGATGCATCAGAAAACTGGCCTCAAGCAGATATTAGAAAGCCTAACTTGAGAATGTGGAAGACAAATATCACGAATACTGTCGGCCCAGAGTTTGGTGAGAACTGGAAGACGCATGAAGATCAAGCTGCTTTATATTATGGGAATGCAGGTGGATTAAAGAAAAATCCTCTAGCTGTTTCTCGCGCACTGGAATCTGCATGGAATGCAGGCTTAAAGTCCACAACGTTACAGGAGTTAGTTGATAGTCTTCTTTCTCCAAAACTACTAGAAGCTAACAAGTAAATGCAGCCGACTGCAGACGCAGCGGCTGATTGAGACGTTAGCCGTGACGAAGAGAACTGTGAACGCCGAAGCATTCGCGAAAGCATGGAAAGACGAAATGGGCGTCTACCTAAACGACGAGTATCTGACCATGAAGGCTTCAATGCTAGGTCTAAGCGATTCAGATATTCAGCGCTTTAAGCCTATGATCGAAGAGGTTCTTGGTGACGCATTCTATACGTTGCTCTTAGGTCTTGATGGGGCGGCTAGCATAGGTGGAATTCAAGTTGATTACGAAATAAAGAATGAATCCGGCGAGCTCATAGTTGGAGGTAAAGGGGATTTAGAAGCTATCGCTTGGAGGTTGTTTAGAAGTGAGCATGGCTAACAAGACGCTTAAGGAAACTCTGAAAAAGACTCCCTGATTTGGCAAAATCCGTCGACTTCACCCGCCCGAGCTTTCCGATGAAGCAGATGACCTTCGCCGACGCCGAGTACGCCGGCAAGCGCAAGCAGACCCGCAAGGAGCTGTTCCTG
>NZ_DATJCS010000007.1:0-56566 GCF_035497915.1 Pseudomonas sp. | reverse complement strand
CCGCCAGCAGCAGGCTCTCGGCCAGCATGAGGCTGACGATGCGGCCGCGGCCCGCGCCGAGGGCGGCGCGCAGCGCCAGCTCGCGTTCCCGGCCGGTGGCCCGCACCAGCAGCAGGTAGCGCTAAGGGCTGCCGCGCATGCTGGCGAGCCTGGGAATCGTCGACCTCTGGACCTACGTCCTGGGGACGCTGCTGGTGGTGCTGCTGCCCGGCCCGAACTCCATGTTCGTGCTGGCCAGCGCGGCGCGTCGCGGTGTCGCGGCGGGCTACAGCGCCGCCGCCGCCGTGTTCGTCGGCGATACCCTGCTGATGCTGGCCGCTGCGCTGGGCGTGGCGTCGCTGCTCAAGGCCGAGCCGATGCTGTTCACCGGGCTCAAGTACCTGGGCGCCGCCTACCTGTGCTACATCGGCATCGGCATGCTGCGCGGCGCCTGGCGCCAATGGCGGCGTCCCGCCGACGAGCCGGTGCAGCCCGAGCACAATCTGGCTCGGCCGTTCCGCCGCGCCCTGTTGCTCAGCCTGTCGAATCCCAAGGCGATCCTGTTCTTCGTGTCCTTCTTCATCCAGTTCGTCGACCCGGCCTACGCGCACCCGGGGTTGTCGTTCCTGGTGCTGGGCGCGATCCTGCAAATCATCAGTCTCAGCTACCTGAGCCTCCTGATCTTTACCGGCGCCCGCCTGGCGCACTGGTTCCGCCGGCGGCAACGCCTGAGCGCCAGCGCCACCAGCGGCGTAGGCGCCTTGTTCGTCGGCTTTGGCGTGAAGCTGGCCACCGCAACCCTGACCTGATTACCGCTACGAGACTCCCATGCCAAAACGTACAGACCTTAAAAGCATTCTGATCCTCGGCGCCGGCCCCATCGTGATCGGCCAGGCGTGCGAGTTCGACTATTCCGGCGCCCAGGCCTGCAAGGCCCTGCGCGAGGAAGGCTTTCGCGTCATCCTGGTGAACTCCAACCCGGCCACCATCATGACCGACCCGGCCATGGCCGACGCCACCTACATCGAGCCGATCAAGTGGCAGACGGTGGCCAAGATCATCGAAAAGGAGCGCCCCGACGCGCTGCTGCCGACCATGGGCGGCCAGACCGCGCTGAACTGCGCGCTGGACCTGGAAAAGCACGGGGTGCTGGAAAAGTTCGGCGTGGAGATGATCGGCGCCAATGCCGACACCATCGACAAGGCCGAGGACCGTTCGCGCTTCGACAAGGCCATGCGTGACATCGGCCTGGCGTGCCCGCGTTCCGGCATCGCCCACAACATGGAAGAAGCCTACGGCGTGCTGGATCAGGTGGGCTTCCCGTGCATCATTCGTCCGTCCTTCACCATGGGCGGCACCGGCGGCGGCATCGCCTACAACCGCGAGGAGTTCGAAGAGATCTGCAACCGTGGTCTGGACCTGTCGCCGACCAAGGAACTGCTGATCGACGAATCGCTGATCGGCTGGAAGGAATACGAGATGGAGGTTGTCCGCGACAAGAAGGACAACTGCATCATCGTCTGCTCCATCGAGAACTTCGACCCGATGGGCGTGCATACCGGTGACTCGATCACCGTTGCCCCGGCGCAGACGCTGACCGACAAGGAATACCAGATCATGCGCAACGCCTCGCTGGCGGTGCTGCGCGAGATCGGCGTGGAAACCGGCGGCTCCAACGTGCAGTTCGGTATCGACCCGAAGGACGGCCGCATGGTCGTCATCGAGATGAACCCGCGCGTGTCGCGTTCCTCGGCGCTGGCCTCCAAGGCCACCGGCTTCCCGATCGCCAAGATCGCCGCCAAGCTGGCCGTCGGCTACACCCTCGACGAGCTGAGCAACGACATCACCGGCGGTCGTACCCCGGCGTCTTTCGAGCCGTCGATCGACTATGTCGTGACCAAGGTTCCGCGTTTCGCCTTCGAGAAATTCCCCAAGGCCGACGCGCGCCTGACCACCCAGATGAAGTCCGTGGGTGAGGTCATGGCCATCGGCCGGACCTTCCAGGAGTCCATGCAGAAGGCCCTGCGCGGTCTGGAAGTGGGCGCCACCGGTTTCGATCCCAAGCTGGACCTGGCCGATCCGGAAGCCGAGAGCATCCTCAAGCGCGAGCTGACCGTGCCCAGCGCCGACCGCGTCTGGTACGTGGCCGACGCCTTCCGCGCCGGCAAGACCATCGACGACGTTTTCCAGCTGACCAACATCGATCCCTGGTTCCTGGTGCAGATCGAGGATCTGGTCAAGGACGAGGAGAAGGTCAAGACCCTCGGTCTGGCCAGCCTCGACCGCGACCTGCTGTACCGTCTCAAGCGCAAGGGCTTCTCCGATGCCCGCCTGGCCACCCTGCTGGGCGTCAGCGAGAAGAGCGTGCGCGGCCACCGCCACAAGCTGAAGGTGCTGCCGGTCTACAAGCGTGTCGACACCTGCGCTGCCGAGTTCCAGACCGATACCGCCTACATGTATTCGACCTATGAGGAAGAGTGCGAGGCCAACCCGTCCGGCCGCGACAAGATCATGGTCATCGGCGGCGGCCCGAACCGTATCGGCCAGGGCATCGAGTTCGACTATTGCTGCGTGCATGCGGCGCTGGCCATGCGTGAAGACGGTTACGAGACCATCATGGTCAACTGCAACCCGGAGACCGTCTCCACCGACTACGACACCTCCGATCGCCTGTACTTCGAGCCGGTGACCCTGGAAGACGTGCTGGAAATCTGCCGCGTCGAGCAGCCCAAGGGCGTGATCGTGCAGTACGGCGGCCAGACGCCGCTGAAGCTGTGCCGTGCCCTGGAAGAGGCCGGTGTGCCGATCATCGGTACCAGCCCGGATGCCATCGACCGCGCCGAAGATCGCGAGCGCTTCCAGCAGATGGTGCAGCGCCTGGGTCTGCGTCAGCCGCAGAACGCTACCGCGCGCAGCGAGGACGAGGCCCTGGCACATGCCAAGGCCATCGGCTTCCCGCTGGTGGTGCGTCCGTCCTACGTGCTGGGCGGCCGGGCGATGGAAATCGTCTACCAGGAAGAAGAGCTCAAGCGCTACATGCGCGAGGCGGTGAAGGTGTCCAACGACAGCCCGGTGCTGCTGGACCACTTCCTGAACTCGGCGATCGAAGTGGACATCGACGCGGTGTGCGACGGCAAGGATGTGGTGATCGGCGCGATCATGCAGCACATCGAGCAGGCCGGCATCCACTCCGGTGATTCCGCCTGCTCGCTGCCGGCCTACTCGCTGCCGCAGTCCATCCAGGACGAGATCCGCGAGCAGGTCAAGAAGATGGCCCTGGAGCTTGGCGTGGTCGGTCTGATGAACGTGCAGATGGCCGTGCAGGGCGAAGACATCTACGTGCTGGAAGTGAACCCGCGCGCTTCGCGTACCGTGCCGTTCGTGTCCAAGTGCATCGGCCAGTCGCTGGCCAAGGTCGCGGCCCGTGCGATGGCGGGCAAGAGCTTGCAGGAAATCGGCTTCACCAAGGAGGTGATTCCGAGCTACTTCAGCGTCAAGGAAGCGGTGTTCCCGTTCGCCAAGTTCCCCGGCGTGGACACCATCCTCGGCCCGGAAATGAAGTCCACCGGCGAAGTGATGGGTGTCGGCGACAGCTTCGCCGAGGCCTTCGCCAAGGCCCAGCTGGGCGCCAGCGAAATCCTGCCCACCGGCGGCTGCGCGTTCATCAGCGTGCGCGAGGATGACAAGCCGTTCGTCGCCGAGATGGCGCGCGACCTGATCGGGCTGGGCTTCGAGGTGGTGGCCACCGCTGGCACCGCCAAGCTGATCGAGGCCGCCGGTCTGCCGGTGCGCCGCGTCAACAAGGTGACCGAGGGTCGCCCGCACGTGGTGGATATGATCAAGAACGAGGAAGTGACCCTGATCATCAACACCACCGAGGGTCGCCAGTCGATCGCCGACTCCTACTCCATCCGTCGTAACGCCCTGCAGCACAAGGTCTGCATCACCACCACCCTGGCCGGCGGCCAGGCGGTGTGTGAAGCGATCAAGTTCGGTCCGGAGCGGACCGTGCGCCGGCTGCAGGATCTGCATGCAGGAATCAAGGCATGACGAAATACCCGATGACCGTCCAGGGCGCCCGCGCCCTGGAGGAAGAACTGAAGATTCTCAAGATCGAGCGTCCTAAGATCAGCCAGGCCATCGCCGAAGCACGTGAGCTGGGCGATCTCAAGGAAAATGCCGAGTACCATGCCGCCCGCGAACAGCAGGGGCTGGCCGAGGCGCGCATCCGCGACATCGAGGGGCGTCTGCAGAACGCGCAGATCATCGACGTCTCGACTATTCCGCATACCGGCAAGGTGATCTTCGGCACCACCGTGGACATCGTGAATGTCGAGACCGATGAGGAAGTGACCTACCAGATCGTCGGTGACGACGAGGCGGACATCAAGGCCGGCAAGCTGTCGGTCAGTTCGCCGATCGCCCGCGCGCTGGTCGGCAAGTCCGAAGGTGACGTGGTGACGGTGCGCACCCCCAGCGGCGTGGTCGAGTTCGAGATTGTCGAAGTCCGTCACGTCTGAGCCGCTGGAGCGGCTGCGCGCGCCGGTGATCGCCTGGCAGCTGGCCCAGACTTTCTGGGTCGGCGGCCTGTGGCTGCTGCATTTCGTGCTGCTGCCGGCGCTCGGCAAGATCGGCCTGGCACCGTTGCTGGTGCAGGAAGTGGCCAACGGCCTGCGCCCGTTGCTGGTGGGTTTTTCCGTGGCCTGTGTGCTGCTGCAAGGCATGAGCCTGGTGGTGGCGCTCGGCTTGCGGGCCCTGTGGCGGGATGTGCGCGGCCAGCTGCTGCTGGCGGTGCTGCTGCTGGCTGGCAGCTATTTCGCCGCGCGAGCCGGCTGGCTCGGCGATTACTGGCAGATGTTCAGCTATCTGGCGATGGCCTGTTGCGGTTTGTTGCTGGTGGTGCAGTCCCCGCCCGAAGCGCGCCGGTAGCCGGTTACGCCTCGGGCGAGGAACGCATCATTCCTGGTTGCGCAGGACGTTGGAGAGGTGCCGGTTCGGCTTGGGGTTCTTGCGATACACCAGCGCCACCTTGCCGATGCTCTGCACCAGCTCGCAGCGCGCGCTCCGGCACAGCTCCTCGATGAGGGCGTGACGATCGTCGCGCTCGGCCACGCGCAGCTGAATCTTGATCAGCTCGTGGTCGACCAGGGCGCGCTCCAGCTCGGCCATGACCCCTTCGCTCAGGCCATTGTCGGCAATGGTCAGTACCGGCTTCAGATGGTGGCCGATAGATTTGAACTGTTTCTTCTGCTCTTGCGAGAGCGCCATAATCAAGCCCTGACGTTTCACTGTACGAAAAAGGCGGCTAGTGTACCCGAGCCGCCGCCCAAGAGGTATTCCGTGGCCCGATCCAAGACCAGTCAGCGCTGGCTGAAAGAACATTTCGACGACCCCTACGTGAAAATGGCGCAGCGCGACGGCTATCGCTCGCGGGCCAGCTACAAGCTGCTGGAAATCCAGGAGAAGGACCGCATCCTGCGCCCCGGCATGACGGTCGTCGATCTGGGCGCGGCGCCCGGCGGCTGGTCGCAGGTGACCAGTCGGGTGATCGGCGACAAGGGGCGGCTGATCGCCTCGGACATCCTGGAAATGGACTCCATCCCCGACGTGACCTTCATTCAGGGCGATTTCACCGACGATGCGGTGTTCGCCCGCCTGCTCGAGGCGATCGGCGATCACCCGGTCGACCTTGTGATTTCCGATATGGCCCCCAATATGAGTGGGGTGCGGGCCGCGGATCAGCCGCGCGCCATGTACCTGTGTGAGCTGGCACTGGATCTGGCCGGTCGGGTGCTCCGACCGGGGGGCGATTTCCTGATCAAGATCTTCCAGGGCGAAGGTTTCGACGCCTACCACAAGCAGGCGCGGGAGATGTTCGAAAAGGTGCAGATCCGCAAGCCGTTGTCCTCGCGCGATCGTTCCCGGGAACAGTACCTGCTGGCGCGCGGTTTTCGAGGCGCCGCGGGTGCGGCAGGGGATGAATCGGCTGTCCGGGGTTCATAAAGGGTTACAGACGCCACCTGCCGCGGCAGGGGTTGTGTAGTAAGTTAGGCCGGGTAATCAACCAGCCGCGTGCGGGAGTCGCTCGAACGGAGCGGCTCAGAGGGTAGCGAATTGAACGATATGGCAAAAAATCTCATCCTGTGGCTGATCATCGCCGCCGTCCTGGTGACGGTGATGAACAACTTCTCCAGCCCCAGCGAGCCGCAGACGCTCAACTATTCCGAATTCCTGAGCCAGGTTCAGGACGGTCGCGTCGAACGCGTCACCGTCGACGGCTTCGTGATTACCGGCAAACGCACCGATGGCGGTACCTTCAAGACCGTGCGTCCGGCGATCCAGGACAGCGGCCTGATCGGTGATCTGATCGACAACAACGTGGTCATCGAAGGCAAGCAACCCGAGCAGCAGAGCATCTGGACCCAGTTGCTGGTGGCCAGCTTCCCGATCCTGGTGATCATCGCGGTGTTCATGTTCTTCATGCGCCAGATGCAGGGTGGTGCCGGCGGCAAGGGCGGGCCGATGAGCTTCGGCAAGAGCAAGGCACGCCTGCTCTCCGAGGACCAGGTGAAGACCACCTTCGCCGATGTCGCCGGTTGCGACGAAGCCAAGGAGGAAGTCGCCGAACTGGTCGAGTTCCTGCGCGATCCGGGCAAGTTCCAGCGCCTGGGCGGCCGCATCCCGCGCGGCGTACTGATGGTCGGTTCGCCGGGTACCGGCAAGACGCTGCTGGCCAAGGCGGTCGCCGGCGAGGCCAAGGTGCCGTTCTTCACCATTTCCGGTTCCGATTTCGTAGAAATGTTCGTCGGTGTCGGTGCCAGTCGCGTGCGCGACATGTTCGACCAGGCCAAAAAGCACGCGCCCTGCATCATCTTCATCGACGAGATCGACGCCGTCGGTCGTCATCGTGGCGCCGGCCTGGGCGGCGGCCATGACGAGCGAGAGCAGACCCTCAACCAGTTGCTGGTGGAGATGGACGGTTTCGAGATGAATGACGGCATTATCGTCATCGCCGCGACCAACCGCCCCGACGTGCTCGACCCGGCGCTGCTGCGTCCCGGCCGCTTCGACCGCCAGGTGGTGGTGGGCCTGCCGGACATCCGTGGCCGCGAGCAGATCCTCAAGGTTCACATGCGTAAGGTGCCGGTGGGTGACGATGTCGATCCCGCGGTGATCGCCCGCGGCACCCCGGGCTTCTCTGGCGCCGACCTGGCCAACCTGGTCAACGAGGCCTCGCTGTTCGCCGCGCGGGTCAACAAGCGCCTGGTGGAAATGAAGGAATTCGAGCTGGCCAAGGACAAGATCATGATGGGCGCCGAGCGCAAGACCATGGTCATGTCCGAGAAGGAGAAGCTCAACACCGCCTACCACGAGGCCGGCCACGCCATTGTAGGTCGTCTGGTTCCCGAGCATGACCCGGTCTACAAGGTCTCGATCATCCCCCGTGGCCGCGCACTGGGCGTGACCATGTTCCTCCCCGAGGAGGATCGCTACAGCCTGTCCAAGCGTGCGCTCAACAGCCAGATCTGCTCGCTGTTCGGCGGCCGGATCGCCGAGGAAATGACCCTGGGCTTCGATGGCGTCACCACGGGTGCGTCCAACGACATCATGCGCGCCACCCAGCTGGCGCGGAACATGGTCACCAAGTGGGGCCTGTCGGAAAAGATGGGACCGCTGATGTATGCCGAAGAGGAGGGCGAAGTGTTCCTCGGTCGCAGCGCCGGCAGCCAGCACACCAATGTGTCGGGCGAGACGGCCAAGCTGATCGACGAGGAAGTTCGCAGCATCATCGACACCTGCTACGGCACCGCCAAGCAACTGCTGGCCGATAACCGCGACAAGCTGGAAATGATGGCCGAGGCGCTGATGAAGTACGAAACCATCGATGCCGAGCAGATCGACGACATCATGTCCGGACGTCCGCCGCGCGAACCGCGCGACTGGCAGGGTGGCGCCGGCGCCTCGGGCAGTTCCGCTCCGCAGGGCGAGCGCCCCGAGTCGCCGATCGGAGGCCCGGCCGGCGAGCACTGAGCATGAGTCATTCCTGCCTTCCGACCCGGCTGCCCTGTGGCAGCCGGGTTCTGGACCTGTCCCGTCCGCATGTGATGGGCATTCTCAATGTCACCCCCGACTCCTTTTCCGATGGCGGCAGCTACACTCAGCGCGACAAGGCGCTGCGGCATGCCGCAGCCATGGTCGAGGCGGGTGCAACCCTGATCGATGTCGGCGGTGAATCGACGCGTCCTGGCGCACGTTCGGTATCGCCCAACGAGGAGCTGGAGCGTGTGGCGCCGGTGGTCGCGGCCATCGCTCGCGAGCTGGATGTGGTGATCTCCATCGACACCTCCACGCCGGCGGTGATCCGCGAGTGCGGGCGGCTGGGTGCCGGATTGATCAACGATGTGCGTGCGTTGCGGCGCGATGGCGCACTGGATGCCGCGGCCGACAGCGCCATGGCGGTGTGCCTCATGCACATGCTGGGTGAGCCGGGAAACATGCAGGACAATCCCTCCTACGGGAATGTCACCGCAGAGGTCGAGCAGTTCCTGTGTGAGCGCATGGAGGCCTGTCGGCTGGCCGGCATTTCCGCAGAGCGCATTGTGCTGGATCCCGGCTTCGGCTTCGCCAAGAACCTCGATCACAATCTGGTGCTCTTCAAGCACATGGACGAGTTGCACCGGCTGGGTCGCCCGCTGCTGGTCGGCGTCTCGCGCAAGACCATGATTGGTCAGGTGCTGGGTCGCGACGTGTCGCAGCGCCTGTACGGCAGCCTGGCGCTGGCCGCGCTGGCGGTGGCCAAGGGGGCGCGGATCATCCGCGTTCATGATGTGGCGGAAACGGTCGATGTAGTCAGGATGATTGCAGCAGTCGAAACTGCCGATTGAGGCAGATGGAGTTGAAATGACGAGAAAGTATTTCGGTACCGACGGCATTCGCGGTCGGGTTGGCCAGTTCCCCATCACTCCCGAGTTCGTGCTCAAGCTGGGCTGGGCAGCGGGCGTTGCGTTTCGTCGTGAGGGTATCTGCCGGGTGCTGATCGGCAAGGACACGCGCATTTCCGGCTACATGTTCGAGTCGGCCCTGGAGGCCGGGTTGGTGGCCGCCGGGGCCGACGTGATGCTGCTCGGGCCGATGCCGACGCCGGCCATCGCCTACCTCACACGCACCTTCCATGCCGAGGCCGGCATCGTCATCAGTGCCTCGCACAATCCCTATTACGACAACGGCATCAAGTTCTTCTCGGGGCAGGGCACCAAGCTGCCCGACGACATCGAGGCAAAGGTCGAAGCGCTGCTCGACGAGCCGATGATCGTGGCCGAGTCGATTGGCAAGGTGTCGCGGATCAATGACGCGGCGGGTCGCTACATCGAGTTCTGCAAGAGCAGCGTGCCCACCAGCACCCGGTTTTCCGGTCTGAAGCTGGTGGTCGATTGCGCGCACGGCGCGACCTACAAGGTGGCGCCGAGTGTATTTCGCGAGCTGGGCGCCACGGTCAGCGTGCTATCGGCGCAACCGGATGGCCTGAATATCAACGAAGGGTGCGGTTCCACTCACATGGAGACGCTGCAGGCCGAGGTGGTCGCTCAGGGTGCGGACCTCGGTATCGCCTTCGATGGCGATGGCGATCGAGTGCTGATGGTGGATCACACCGGACGCGTGGTCGACGGTGACGAGCTGCTGTTCATCATTGCGCGCGACCTGAAGGAGCGCGGTCTGATGGGCGGTGGCGGCGTGGTGGGTACTCTGATGAGCAATCTGGGTCTCGAGCTGGCCCTGGGCGAAATGCAGATTCCCTTCGCACGTGCCAAGGTCGGTGACCGTTATGTGATGGCCGAACTGCAGGAGCGTGGCTGGCAGCTCGGCGGGGAGAATTCCGGGCACATCGTCTGTTGCCGGCACACCACCACCGGAGATGCCATAATTGCCGCCCTGCAGGTGCTGCTGTCGCTCAAGCGGCGTGGCGAAACCCTGCAGCAGGCCTGTGGCGGGGTGCGCAAGTGTCCGCAGGTACTGGTCAACGTGAAATTCAGCGGCGGCAAGGATCCCGTCGAAAATCCCTCAGTGCAGGAGGCATGTGATGAGGTTACCCGTAAGATGGCCGGGCGCGGTCGGGTCTTGCTGCGCAAGTCCGGCACCGAGCCATTGGTTCGCGTCATGGTCGAAGGGGATGACGAGGCCCAGGTGCGGCAGCATGCCGAAGCGTTGGCCAGGGTCGTTGCCGACGCCTGCGCGTAAGCGGAATGGTCGGGCAAGTGAATCTATGTATTTGATTCGCTTGCCTGTATTGAAACTCTTGGGTAACATCTGCGCCCACTTTGAGCGACGAGGTAAAGCATGCGTCGACCACTGGTAGCCGGTAACTGGAAGATGCACGGTACCCGCGCCAGCGTAGCTGAATTGATCAGGGGTCTTCGTCAGCTGGCTTTGCCGGTAGGGGTCGAGATTGCTGTAATTCCGCCCGCGCTGTATGTCACCCAGGTGGTGGCGGGGCTGGAAGGCAAGGCGATCGGCGTGGGTGCGCAGAATTGTGCCGTCGAGCCAATGCAAGGTGCGCTGACTGGTGAGATTGCCGCAAGTCAGCTGGCTGATTCCGGTTGTGCCTATGTGCTGGTCGGGCATTCGGAGCGTCGGCAGATCCTCGGCGAAAGCGAGGCGATGCTGAGTCGCAAGTTTGCCGCGGCTCAGGCGTGTGGCCTGATTCCGATCCTGTGCATCGGTGAAACGCTGGCGCAGCGCGAGGCGGGCAAGACTCTCGAGGTCGTGCAGCGTCAGCTGGGCAGTGTCATTGAACAGCTGGGTGTGGGTGCGTTTGCCAGGGCCGTGGTTGCATATGAGCCGGTCTGGGCGATAGGCACCGGTCTGACGGCAAGTCCCGAGCAGGCCCAGGAAGTGCATGCGTCGATCAGGGCGCAGTTGCGAACCGAAAGCGCCGATGTGGCGCGCGGTGTAAGAATTTTGTACGGCGGCAGCGTGAAGGCTGCCAATGCGGCTGAGCTGTTTGCCATGCCGGACATCGACGGTGGTCTCATTGGTGGGGCCTCTCTGAATGCGGATGAGTTTGGTGCGATCTGTCGTGCCGCGGGAAGCTGAAGATGCTTGAGACTGTCGTGATCGTAGTTCATCTGCTGATGGCGCTTGGCCTGGTTGGTCTGGTGTTGCTGCAGCAGGGAAAGGGTGCGGAAGCGGGTGCTTCCTTCGGTGCCGGAGCGTCTGGCACGGTGTTTGGGAGCCAGGGTTCCGCTACCTTTCTGAGTCGCGTTACTGGTATACTCGCGGCGGTTTTTTTCGTGACCAGTCTGGGTCTGGCGTACTTCGCCAGCCAGAAGGCGGAACAGCTTGGCCAGATCGGCCTGCCTGATCCTGCTGTCCTGGAAGTGCCGAAGAAGGTCGTTGAAGAGGATGTTCCGGTTCTCGAGGGGCAATCTGCTCCGATGGAAGCGGACGATGTTCCGGAAGTTCCGGGGCAGTAAGGCAAAGGTTTTGCCGAGGTGGTGGAATTGGTAGACACGCTACCTTGAGGTGGTAGTGGCCATAGGCTGTAGGGGTTCGAGTCCCCTCCTCGGTACCATATCCAGGAGACCCGCTTCATGCGGGTCTCCTGCTTTCCGGCAGGTGCAATTGACCCTGTCGGGGCGCGTGCGTATACTTCTGGCCCAGCTTTGTCGCGGGATGGGCGCCGGTAAGCCGGTCGGGCCATTGATCCGGAAGGCTGACGTCGCAACCCGCTGCAGCCAAGCCCCTGTCCAGGGGCTTTTTGTTGGCTGCGCAGTCTTCGAGTCGTTCCACAGGAATGACAAGCATGGATGGGCGTCTCGCCCATTTTTTATTTCACAAGAAAAAGAGGGGGCTCTCGATGTCGAGCAAGCTAGAACAGTTGCAGGCGATTGTTGCTCCTGTGATTGAGGCCCTGGGCTACGAGTGCTGGGGTATCGAGTTTCTCTCCCAGGGCAAGCATTCCTTGCTGCGAATCTATATTGATCATGCCAATGGCATCCTCATCGAAGACTGCGAAAAGGTCAGTCGTCAGGTGAGTGGTGTACTCGACGTGGAAGATCCGATCAGCAACGAGTACACCCTGGAAGTATCCTCCCCGGGAATGGATCGGCCTTTGTTCACCCTGGAGCAGTTCGCTGCCCATGCTGGCGAGCAGGTCAAGATCAAGTTGCGCGTGCCCTTCGAGGGGCGGCGCAATTTCCAGGGTGTCCTGCGCGGGGTCGAGGAACAGGATGTGGTGGTGCTGGTAGACGATCACGAATTCCTCCTGCCGATCGATTCGATCGACAAGGCCAACATCGTTCCCCGTTTTGATTAAGGCACGGATCCCGCGGATCCAATGGATTGCGAAGGCGAGGCGTACATGAGCAAAGAAGTACTGCTGGTGGTTGAGTCGGTATCCAACGAGAAGGGCGTACCGGCTGGTGTGATTTTCGAGGCGCTGGAACTGGCTCTGGCCACCGCCACCAAGAAGCGCTACGAGGAAGAGGTCGACCTGCGGGTGACCATCAATCGGCAGAGCGGCAACTATGAAACGTTCCGCTGCTGGACCGTGGTCGCCGATGACGACCTGGTCAACCCGGCCGCCGAACTGACCGTCGAGCAGGCGCAGGAGCGCAAGCCTGACGCCAAGGTCGGCGATCTGGTCGAGGAGCCCATCGAGTCCATCGAGTTCGGCCGCATCGCCGCGCAGACCGCCAAGCAGGTCATCGTGCAGAAGGTTCGCGAAGCCGAACGTGCCCAGGTGGTTGACGCCTATCGCGGCAAGGTCGGCGAGATCGTTTCCGGCACCGTGAAGAAGGTCACCCGCGACAGCTGCATCGTCGATCTGGGCAACAATGCCGAGGCGCTGCTGCCGCGCGAGGAAACCATTCCTCGCGAGATCTTCCGTGTCGGCGGTCGCGTTCGCGCCCTGCTCAAGGAAATCCGCAGCGAGAACCGTGGCCCGCAGCTGATCCTCTCGCGCACCGATCCGAAGATGCTGATCGAGCTGTTCCGCATCGAAGTGCCGGAGATCGCCGAGGAACTCATCGAGGTGATGGGCGCCTCCCGTGATCCGGGTTCGCGCGCCAAGATCGCCGTGCGTTCCAAGGACAAGCGCATCGACCCGCAAGGCGCCTGCATCGGCATGCGCGGTTCCCGCGTACAGGCCGTCTCGGGCGAGCTGGGCGGTGAGCGCGTCGACATCGTGCTGTGGGACGATAACCCGGCACAGTTCGTCATCAACGCGATGTCGCCTGCCGAAGTGGTGGCAATCATCGTCGATGAGGACGCTCACGCCATGGACATCGCCGTGGCGGAAGACAACCTGGCCCAGGCCATTGGTCGCGGAGGCCAGAACGTGCGTCTGGCCAGCCAGCTGACGGCCTGGACCCTCAACGTCATGACCGAGTCGGACATTCAGGCCAAGCAGCAGGCTGAAACCGGCGACATTCTCAAGGCCTTTGTCGATGATCTGGAGGTCGACGAGGAACTGGCCCAGGTGCTGGTCGAGGAAGGCTTCACCAGCCTGGAGGAAATCGCCTACGTACCCATGGAAGAATTGCTGAGCATCGATGGATTCGATGAGGACATCGTCAACGAACTGCGTGCCCGCGCCAAGGATCGCCTGCTGACCAGGGCGATCGCGACCGAGGAAAAGCTCGCAGACGTACAGCCGGCCGAAGATCTGTTGTCGCTCGATGGTATGACCAAAGAGCTGGCGGTGGAGTTGGCAGTGCGGGGCGTGGCTACCCGCGAAGACCTGGCCGAGCAGTCGATCGACGACCTGCTCGAGATCGACGGCATGGATGAAGAGCGTGCCGGCAAGCTGATCATGGCCGCCCGAGCCCATTGGTTCGAGTAAGCAGTCGCGGCCTGAGGAGAGAGATGCATGACGCAAGTCACGGTGAAAGAACTGGCCAATGTGGTCGATACACCGGTCGAGCGCCTGCTGCAGCAGATGCGTGAGGCGGGTTTGCCGCACACGAGTGCCGAGCAAGTGGTGACCGACAATGAAAAGCAGACCCTGTTGAACCACCTCAAGGGTGAAGACGCCAAGGGCGAGGGTCCGCGCAAGATCACCTTGCAGCGCAAGACCACTTCGACCCTGAAGGTGTCCGGCAGCAAGACCATCAGCGTCGAAGTTCGCAAGAAGAAGACCTATGTGAAGCGCAGCCCGGCGGAAGTCGAAGCCGAGAAGCAGCGCGAGCTGGAGGCCCAGCGCGCCGCCGATGAGGCTGCCGCGCGCCAGAAGGCCGAAGACTCCCGCCGTCAGGCGGAAGAGGAAGCGGCTCGCCAGGCGCGCCTGGAGGTTGAAAAGAAGGCCGGCTCGCCTGTGGTCGCGCCGGCCCCGGTGGCTGCCAAGGCGCCCGCTACCGCCGCGGCCGCCGCGCCGAGCGAAGAGCGCAAGAAGGAAGAGCCGCGCCGCGTCGAGCGTCGCGAGGACGACGAGCGTCGTGACCGCAAGGAAGCCCAGCGTCCGTCCCTCAAGGGTAAGAGCCCGGCCCCGCGCATCGCGCCGCGTAACGCCGAAGACGAGGGCGAAGGCTTCCGTCGCGGTGGTCGTGGTGGCAAGGGCCGCCTGAAGAAGCGCAATCAGCACGGCTTCCAGAGCCCGAGCGGCCCGATCGTGCGTGACGTGGCCATCGGCGAGACCATCACGGTCTCCGAGCTGGCGCAGCAGATGGCCATCAAGGCCGCTGAAGTCATCAAGTTCATGTTCAAGATGGGTACGCCCGTCACCATCAACCAGGTGCTGGATCAGGAAACTGCCCAGCTGGTGGCCGAGGAATTCGGGCACAAGGTCAAGCTGGTGAGCGACAACGTCCTGGAAGAGCAACTGGCCGAATCCCTCAAGTTCGAGGGCGAGGCCGCGCCGCGTGCGCCGGTGGTCACCGTCATGGGTCACGTCGACCATGGCAAGACCTCGCTGCTCGACTACATTCGCCGCGCCAAGGTTGCGGTTGGCGAAGCCGGTGGCATCACCCAGCACATCGGTGCCTACCACGTTCAGACCGAGCGCGGCATGGTCACCTTCCTGGATACCCCTGGCCACGCCGCGTTTACCGCAATGCGTGCCCGTGGTGCCAAGGCGACCGATATCGTCATCCTGGTGGTGGCGGCCGACGACGGCGTGATGCCGCAGACCCAGGAAGCCGTGCAGCACGCCAAGGCCGCCGGTGTGCCGATCGTGGTCGCCATCAACAAGATCGACAAGCCGGATGCCAACCCGGACAACATCAAGAACGGACTGGCCGCACTGGATGTGATCCCGGAAGAGTGGGGTGGCGATACGCCGTTCATGCCGGTTTCCGCGAAAATGGGTACCGGCGTCGATGAGCTGCTCGAAGCCGTGCTGCTGCAGGCCGAGATCCTCGAGCTCAAGGCAACTCCGTCCGCTCCGGGTCGTGGTGTCGTGGTCGAATCGCGCCTCGACAAGGGTCGCGGTCCGGTGGCCACGGTGCTGGTACAGGATGGTACCCTGCGCCAGGGCGACATGGTGCTGTGCGGTGTCAACTACGGCCGTGTGCGCGCCATGCTCGACGAAAACGGCAAGCAGGTTAAGGAAGCCGGTCCATCGATTCCGGTGGAGATCCTGGGTCTGGACGGTACGCCGGAAGCCGGCGACGACCTGACCGTGGTCGCCGATGAGAAGAAGGCCCGCGAAGTCGCTTTGTTCCGTCAGGGCAAGTTCCGCGAAGTGAAACTGGCTCGTGCCCATGCCGGCAAGCTGGAAAACATCTTCGAGACCATGGGCCAGGACGAGAAGAAGACCCTCAACATCGTGCTCAAGTCCGATGTGCGTGGCTCTCTGGAAGCGTTGCAAGGGTCGCTCAGCGGCCTGGGCAACGACGAAGTTCAAGTCTGCGTGGTCGGTGGCGGCGTCGGTGGTATCACCGAATCGGATGCCAACCTGGCGCTGGCCTCCAATGCGGTTCTGTTCGGTTTCAACGTGCGTGCCGATGCCGGTGCGCGCAAGATCGTCGAAACCGAAGGTCTGGACATGCGTTACTACAACGTCATCTACGACATCATCGAGGACGTCAAAAAGGCGCTCACCGGTATGCTCGGCAGCGACGTGCGGGAGAACATCCTGGGTATCGCAGAGGTGCGCGACGTGTTCCGTTCGCCGAAGTTCGGTGCGGTGGCCGGTTGCATGGTTACCGAGGGCATGGTGCACCGCAATCGTCCGATCCGCGTGCTGCGTGAAGACGTGGTGATCTTCGAAGGCGAGCTGGAATCGCTGCGCCGCTTCAAGGACGACGTCGCCGAAGTGCGCGCCGGCATGGAGTGCGGCATTGGCGTGAAGAGCTACAACGACGTCAAGGTCGGCGACAAGATCGAAGTGTTCGAGAAGGTCCAGGTGGCCCGTACGCTGTAAGCGGACGCCCCTGCCGAAAGCTGGAAGCCATCAGCCGGAAACCGCCCTTGGGGTTGTTTTCGGCTGGGACTTTCAGCTTTCGGCTTTTAGCGAGTAATGAATGATGGCCAAAGACTATAGCCGTACCCAGCGCATCGGCGACCAGATGCAGCGCGAGCTGGCCCTGCTGATTCCCCGTGAAGTGAAGGACCCGCGCCTGGGTTTCATCACCATCACCGCCGTGGATGTCAGCCGCGACATCGGTCATGCCAAGGTGTTCATCACCCTGATGGGCGATTTCGACGACGAGAAGCTGTCGTTGAACCTGGAAATCCTCAATGACGCTGCCGGTTACCTGCGCATGCTGCTGGGCAAGACCATGAAGCTGCGCAGTGTGCCGCAGCTGCATTTCCACTACGACGCCAGCGTGCGCCGTGGCGCCGAGCTGTCGGCGCTGATCGAACGCGCCGTGGCCGAAGACCGTCGGCACGATCCGGACGAGGAGTAAGCGTGGCGCAAGTCAAGCGTGTTCGCCGCGCCGTACACGGCGTGCTGATTCTCGACAAGCCGCACGGTTTCAGTTCCAACGCCGCGCTGCAGAAGGTGCGCTGGCTGCTCAACGCGGAGAAGGCCGGCCACACCGGCAGCCTCGATCCGCTGGCCACCGGCGTGCTGCCGCTGTGTTTCGGCGAAGCGACCAAGTTTTCCCAGTACCTGCTGGATGCCGACAAGGCCTACGAGACGCTGGCCCAGCTCGGTGTCACCACCAGCACTGGCGATGCGGAAGGCGAGGTGCTGGAGCGGCGTGACGTCGCAGTGACCCGCGCCGGTATCGAGGCGCTGCTGCCGCGTTTTCGTGGCGATATCCAGCAGATTCCGCCGATGTACTCGGCGTTGAAGAAGGACGGTCAGCCGCTGTACAAGCTGGCGCGGGCCGGCGAGGTAGTGGAGCGCGAGGCGCGTTCTGTTACTATCTCGCAGCTCGAACTGCTGGCGCTGGACAATGACCAGGCGCGCCTGGCCGTCAGCTGCAGCAAGGGCACCTATATTCGCACCCTGGTTGAAGACCTCGGGCAGATGCTCGGTTGTGGCGCGCACGTCGCCGAGTTGCGCAGAACCCAGGCCGGCCCGTTCACCCTGGCCCAGGCCGTCAGCCTGGAAACGCTGGAACAGGCCCATGCTGAAGGCGGCCCCGAGGCGCTGGACCGTTTCCTGCTGCCGGTGGATTGCGGTCTGCAGGACTGGCCGGTGATCCAGCTGACCGAGCACAGTGCCTACTATTGGCTGCACGGACAGCCGGTCCGCGCGCCCGGCGCACCGGAAGAGGGGCTGATGCGGGTGCAGGATCATGAAGGACGCTTCATCGGTATCGGTGAGGCAAGCGACGACGGGCGTATCGCCCCGCGTCGACTGATTCGGTCGGAATGACCGTACGCGCCGCCTTGTGCGGCGCACCCCGAGGGTGGCTGTCAACAGGCACGGTCATGCCTCATTTATAAACACGGGAAGCGATTCCCGGCCTGTTCACTCAAGGAGCCCATACCATGGCACTGAGCGTTGAAGAAAAAGCCCAGATCGTTAACGAGAACAAGCAGCACGAAGGCGACACCGGTTCTCCGGAAGTGCAGGTTGCCCTGCTGACCGCCAACATCAACAAGCTGCAGGATCACTTCAAGGCCAACGGCAAGGACCACCACTCCCGTCGTGGTCTGATCCGCATGGTGAACCAGCGCCGCAAGCTGCTGGACTACCTGAAGGGTAAGGACGCCACTCGTTACAGCGCCCTGATCGCACGTCTGGGCCTGCGTCGCTAAGGCGTACGCGAGCTGGAAGGCAGGAAGCTGGGAGCGGGGAGTTCGAAGCGGATTAGCTGTTCCGCTTGTAACTTCCGGCTTCCAGCTTTCGGCTTTCTACCCCGGAAGGTTCGGGTCCGACTCCCGGCATTCCAACCGATTTCCCCAAAGGCAACACAGAGAAGGAAAACACCGTGAATCCGGTTACCAAGAAATTCCAGTTCGGTCAGTCGACCGTAACCCTCGAAACGGGCCGCATCGCCCGCCAGGCCAGCGGCGCCGTACTGGTCAGCGTCGACAACGATGTGACCGTGCTGGTCACCGTGGTGGGCGCCAAGCAGGCCGACCCGGGCAAGGACTTCTTCCCGCTGTCCGTGCACTACCAGGAAAAGACCTACGCGGCCGGCAAGATCCCCGGTGGTTTCTTCAAGCGTGAGGCGCGTCCCTCCGAGAAGGAAACCCTGACCTCCCGCCTGATCGACCGCCCGATCCGTCCGCTGTTCCCGGAAGGCTTCATGAACGAAGTGCAGGTCATCTGCACCGTGGTCTCCACCAGCAAGAAGACCGATCCGGACATCGCCGCCATGCTCGGCACCTCGGCCGCACTGGCCATCTCCGGCATTCCCTTCCAGGGTCCGGTCGGCGCCGCGCGCGTGGCCTTCCACCCGGAAACCGGCTACCTGCTGAACCCGACCTATGAACAACTGCAGGCCTCCAGCCTGGACATGGTCGTGGCTGGTACCCAGGACGCAGTGCTGATGGTCGAATCGGAAGCCAAGGAGCTGACCGAAGACCAGATGCTGGGTGCCGTGCTGTTCGCCCACCAGGAATTCCAGACCGCCATCCAGGCCATCAAGGAATTTGCCGCCGAAGCCGGCAAGCCGGCCTGGAACTGGACGGCACCGGCCGAGAATACCGCGCTGCTCGACGCCATCAAGGCTGAACTCGGCGACGCGGTTTCCCAGGCCTACACCATCACCGTCAAGCAGGAGCGCTACAGCCGTCTCGGCCAGCTGCGCGATCAGGTCGTGGCCAAGCTGGCCGGCGACGAGAACGCCGCCTACAGCGCAGCCCAGGTGAAGGAAGCCTTCGGTCTGATCGAATACCGCACCGTGCGCGAGAACATCGTCAACGGCAAGCCGCGTATCGACGGCCGCGACACCCGCACCGTGCGTCCGCTGAACATCGAAGTCGGCGTACTGGCCAAGACCCACGGCTCCGCGCTGTTCACCCGTGGTGAAACCCAGGCTCTGGTAGTCGCCACCCTCGGCACCGCCCGTGACGCGCAGCTGCTCGACACCCTGGAAGGCGAGAAGAAAGACCCCTTCATGCTGCACTACAACTTCCCGCCCTATTCGGTCGGCGAGTGTGGTCGCATGGGCGCCACCGGCCGTCGCGAAATCGGCCACGGTCGTCTGGCCCGTCGCGGTGTTGCCGCCATGCTGCCGAACAATGACGAGTTCCCCTACACCATTCGCGTGGTCTCGGAAATCACCGAGTCCAACGGCTCCTCGTCGATGGCCTCCGTCTGCGGCGCCTCGCTGGCCCTGATGGACGCCGGTGTGCCGATGAAGGCACCGGTGGCCGGTATCGCCATGGGTCTGGTTAAGGAAGGCGACAAGTTCGCCGTGCTGACCGACATCCTCGGTGACGAAGACCACCTGGGCGACATGGACTTCAAGGTGGCCGGTACCGCCAATGGCGTCACCGCGCTGCAGATGGACATCAAGATCCAGGGCATCACCGAAGAGATCATGGAAATCGCGCTGAACCAGGCTCTGGAAGCGCGTCTGAACATCCTCGGCCAGATGAACCAGGTGATCGCCCAGTCGCGCAGCGAGCTGTCGGCCAACGCCCCGACCATGATTGCCATGAAGATCGACTCGGACAAGATCCGTGACGTGATCGGCAAGGGCGGCGCAGTCATCCGTGGCATCTGCGAGGAAACCAAGGCCTCCATCGACATCGAGGACGACGGCTCCGTCAAGATCTTCGGTGAGACCAAGGAAGCCGCCGAGGCTGCCCGTCAGCGCGTGCTGGCCATCACCGCCGAGGCCGAGATCGGCAAGATCTACACCGGCCGCGTCGAGCGCATCGTCGACTTCGGTGCCTTCGTCAACATCCTGCCGGGCAAGGACGGCCTGGTGCACATCTCCATGCTGAGCGATCAGCGCGTGGAGAAGGTCACCGACATCCTCAAGGAAGGTCAGGAAGTGGAAGTGCTGGTGCTGGACGTGGACAACCGCGGCCGCATCAAGCTGTCCATCAAGGACGTCGCTGCCGCCAAGGCCTCCCAGGTCTAAGCGACAGCGCTACGAAGAAGGCCCCGCAAGGGGCCTTTTTTGTTTTCGGGCGGTGAAAACCGTAGCGCGGGCAGTCGGCAGGCTGCTCTGAACTGCGACAGGGGTTGCCGGGTCTACCCCTGCACTGCGGCCGGCCTGCACTGCGGCCGGAAAGTACCGTGGAGCCCCCTGAAAACACAGGAGTGAAACAGCATGAAGAACCTCCAGACTTCATTGACCGCTTCCGCATTGGCCCTGGCCTTCGGACTGTCCGCTGTCCCGGCGTGGGCCGAAGAGAGCAAGGCAGGTGTTCTGCTGGCTGCGGGCGAATCCACCATGGACGAGACGGGTGAAGCCGTTTCCGACACCTGGATCACCACCAAGGTCAAATCCGCGCTGCTGGTGGATGACAGCACGCCGGGCATGGATATCAACGTGGAAACCAAGGACGGCGTGGTCTCGCTGAGCGGCACGGTGGCCACCGAGGCTGAACGCGAGATGGCCATTACCAAGGCCAAGGAGATCAAGGGCGTGCGCGAGGTCATGGCCGATGGGCTGAAAACCATCGACTGAGCCAGCCGTGCCGAACGCCGAAGCCGCCCCGGGGCGGCTTCGGCGCTTACAGGTCGCGTTCGCTGCGGATGTCCCGCAACCGGCCGCCCTCGAAGCGCAGGATGTGGTACATGCCGTTGCGTGGCCCGTAGATCCACTCTTCCACGCCCACGTCATAGCGCAGGCCATGTTCATCGCGTTGCAACTTGAAGCCCAGTTGCGACTGATTCACCGGCTCGCCGCACTTGCGCAGGACCTCCCAGGCGGTGTCGCCCAGGCTGATCAGCTCGCTGCCGCAGCGCAGGGTGGAAGACGCCTGGGCCAGAGGCGCCAGCAGCAGGGCGGCAAGCAGGAAGCGGCCCATCACTGGCTGTCCAGGTGCAGCGGCGTGTCGACGCTGCCCTCGGCCCCGGCCTCGACCAGGGTGCTGTCGAGCAGGTAGATGCGGCTGTCCTCGAGTCCGCCGCGGTCCACCAGGTAGGCCTTGATGCTGGCCGCGCGTGCCTGGCCCAGGCGCCGCAGCGCCGAGCGATTGCCGCTCCAGTGTTCCAGCAGCGCCTGGCGCATATTGTTATGGACCTGCTCGTCCTTCAGCTTCGCCCAGTCGGCCGGCGGCTGCCGGAGCTGGCTGCGGTAGATGGCTCCGAGCAGGGATTCGCGCAGCTCGTCATCGATCTGCAGTTCCTCCGGCGTGGCGGGTACTGCTTTGCCGCGCCGCTGCAGGCTGTTGTACCAGAGCTGCTGGTATTCACGTTGCAGGCGCTGCTCTGCCAGCAGCGGACCGTCACTGCCTGCGGCGCTGGCGCCTTCCACCTCCAGGCGCAGCATGGGTCGCTGCTTGAGCGCCGCCGCCAGGGTGTCCAGGCGTTGGCGCCCGGCATCGCTCAGCGTGCTGCTGCCGGGCGTGAAGGGGATGCGGTCGAGCTCCTCATCGCTGCTACCCACCAGCCCGGCGACGAATTTGAACGGCGCCTGCACGGCGCGCAGGATCAGATTGCGCAGGGTCTGCCAGACGATCGGCATGACGCTGAACTGCGGGTCGTTGAGGTCGCCCCGCACCGGCAGCGCGATGTCGATGTTGCCCTGGGTGTCCTTGAGCAGGGCGACGGCCAGGCGTACCGGCAGGTCCACCGCGTCGGCGCTGTCGACCCGTTCGCCCAGCTGCAGGTTTTCCAGCAGCACATGGTTCTCGGCGTTCAGCCGGCCGTTGTCGATGCGGTAGTGCAGGTCCAGATTCAGGCGGCCACGGCGGATGCGGTAGCCGGCGAACTTGCCGGAATAGGGCGTCAGGGTGGTCAGCTCCACCTGTTTGAAAACGGTGGCGATATCCAGGCTGTGCAGCGGATCGAACGGCGTCAGCCGCCCCTTGATCGTGACCGGCGCGTAGCGGTCCACCTTGCCGGTGATGTCGACGCTGGCGGCCTGCTTGCTCTGGTTGTCGAGCGCGCCGATACGGCCGTTGAGTTGCTGGATGGCGGTGGCGAAGTTCGGTAGCAGGCTGAAGTCGGCGAAGTTGGCCGAGCCGTCGCGAAGGGTGATGGCGCCGACATGGATGCCCAGCGGCGCCTGCTGCTCGGGCGTTTGCGTGGCCGCTTCGGCCGCGACAGGCTGCTCGACGATCAGCTCGTTGATATTGGTGCTCAGGTCCTCCTGGATGATCAGCCGTGCGTAGGGCTGTTCCAGTTCGATGCCCTCGATGCGCACCTGCTCGCCGTGGCGGTAATCCAGGCCGCTGAGCCGCAGCGCATGCCATTTGAGAAAGTCACGGTGACGCAGGGTGTCGCGGGTATGCAGCCCCTGAATGCCGGCCTGACCGGTGACGCGCAAGGCCAGTGGCTCGGCCTGGGACAGCTGCACATCCAGGTCGCCTGCCAGCTCGCCGCCGAGGATTTCCAGGCGGACATAGGGTGACAGGTAAGCCTGGGCGATGCGCAGATCGATGGTCTGCAGCTGCACAGCCAGCTGGGCGGCGAGCGGCTGCAACCTGGCGTCGCCCTCGGCCTGCAGGCGCCCCTGTTCACCGAGGCCGCTGTCCAGGCGCAGTTGGAAGGGCGTCTGCCCCGTGCTGTCGAACTGGCGAACGTCCAGATCCAGCGGGCCGACCCGCAGTTCGACCGGCTGCTCGGTGGCGCGATCGGTCAGCTGGGCGCGGTAGCCGCGCAGCTGGGCGTCCTGCAGCAGGATCCGCCAGGGCTTGGTTTCCGCTGCCGGGGCCTCGTTTGCCTCTTGCCCGGTCGCGGTGTCAGCCGTGAGCAGCCGCAGCCAGTCGAGTTCACCGTCCGCTTCGCGCGCGGCCCGGGTGTCCAGCCCGGCGCTGCGCAGCTGGCCGATTTCCAGCCGTTGCGCGGCCAGGTCCAGACTGGCCTGCTGGATGTCCAGATGCTCGAGGCTCAGGCGCGGTTGGCCGTCGAGGTCCAGGACGGCAAAGGGCGCCAGACGCAGCCGGGCATTCGCCAGGGTCAGTTGCGTGCCTTCGGCCAGGTCGAGGCGGTAATCGGTTGCGGCGTTCAGCACGCCGTCCCGCAATGACAGCGCAACGCTTTCCTGCACATAGGGCCAGACGCTGGCCAGCTTCAGATCCTTCAGCTCCAGGTGGCCGCTGGAACGGAACGGCAGCAGCTGCAGCTGGCCGCGCCAGTGGAGTGTGCCGCCCGCCGGCCCCTGCGCCATGAACTGCGCCTCGGCTTGGTCATCGGAGCGGGTGCGCAGGTTATGCAGCTCGAGGTCGAGCGGGTCGTAGGTGACATCGACGGTTTCGCCCGGGCGCCGGTCCTGGAAGTGCACCAGGCCGCGCTCCAGCAGCAGGCGGTCAATGCGCAGAGGGAAGGGTCGGCTCGGTTCCTCGCTCACCGGCGGCGGGCTTTCCTCGCCGGCTGGGAAAGCGAAGAGCCGACCGAGGTTGAGGTTGCCCTCGGCATCGAACAGCACTTCCGTATGCGGGCGGGTCAGGCGGACCTCGGCCAGATGCAGGGTGCGCTGCCACAGGCTGCGCCACTGCAGATCGACATGCAGCTGCTCGAAGGCCAGCTGCGGCGCCTCGGCCGCGCCGATGTGCAGGTTGTACAGCTCCAGGGTCAGGCGGAACGGATTGAATTCGAGCCGCTCCAGGCGCGCGGGCTCGGTGGCGTAGTGGGCCAGTTGCTGATTGGCGATGCGCAACGCCACACCGGGCACGATGAAGAAGCCGATCAGGGCATAGAGCGCCAGCAAGAGGGCCAGGCCACGGGCCAGGCGCAGGGGCAGGTTCGACATGGAGGTTCCGCCAGCGTTGACGGCGCCAAGTATGGCAGCTGGATCTAGAGCTGCAGGATCAGTGTCTTCAGCGGTGGTTCGCCGGTCAGCGACGGGAAATCACCCGCCGGAGGCAGATACTGGCAATCGCGCACCGGCCGGCCGGCCTTCTCGGCGCAGCGCAGCACCTGGGCCCGCCAGTCGTCCAGCGCCACCTTGGCCAGGTTGTTGTTGCACACCAGCGTGCCACCCTCGGCAGTCACCTGCAGGGCTGGCTTGAGCAGGCTCTGGTAGTCGCGCAACAGGTCGACGGTGCCAAACGCGCTCTTCGCCCAGGCCGGGGGGTCGAGAAACACCAGATCGAACTGGCGCGCCTCAAGGTGCGCATAGGCCGGCAGGCGCTGGCCGCGTCGATGGGCGACGGGTTGGCCGGCGAGTTGGCGGATGGCCGGAAAGTAGTCGGATTGCACGAAGCGCATGGCCGGCACCTGCGGGTTCAGTTCGGCATTCTCGCGGCCCACGGCCAGGTTGCCGGCCGCGAAATCCAGATTCCATACCTGCGAGGCGCCGCCGGCCGCCGCGCACAGGCCGACGCCGCAGGTATAGGCGAACAGGTTGAGCACCGACTTGCCGGCGCTGTGGGCCTTCACCCAGCCACGCGCGTTGCGCAGGTCGAGGAACAGCAGCGGATCCTGCCCGGCATGCCGGCCGCGCACCCGGTAGTTGAGTCCCCATTCGTGGCACACCTGCTCGGCCACCGCCTCAGCGTCGGGGCGGTGCGCCGCGCGGTCGACCCGTGAGTTGCCGCGCGAGCGGTCGTTGTAGACCAGCAGCAGCGGGTGCCCGAGAAAGGCCTCGACTTCGGCGGCCAGCAGGGGCAACTGCTGCGGATCCAGCGACGCGTGGAAACTCTGCACCAGCAGCTGCGGGCCGTAGCGGTCCAGGGTCAGGCCGGGTGCACCTTCCTGGCTGCCATGGAATAGCCGGTAACAGTCGGTGCCCTGGCCATGCAGCTGTTCGAGGAGTTCGCGGCGGGAGGCGAGGGCGGCGCGCAGCGCCTGTTGCAGAGCAGGCATGCGGGGCCACTCGGTGGGGACGGGAAGGGTGGCGATTTTACGGCAACTGTCTGCGCATTGCAGGTCCGGATGTCTGTGGGGGCGGACCTACCCGGCCGGGTTTACCCCGGCCACCTCAGGTGAGGCTGCCAGGCCGGCATAAAGCCGACCCCACAGAAGGTGCCGTGCCTTAGCGCTCGATGGCCAGCGCCACGCCCTGGCCGCCGCCAATGCACAGCGTCGCCAGGCCCTTGCGCGCCTCGCGGCGAACCATTTCATGCAGCAGGCTGACCAGGATGCGGCAGCCCGAGGCGCCGATCGGATGGCCGAGGGCGATGGCGCCGCCGTTGACGTTGACCTTGTCCCAGTCCCAGCCCAGCTCCTGGCCGACGGACAGCGCCTGGGCGGCGAAGGCCTCGTTGGCTTCGATCAGGTCGAGCTGTTGCAGGCTCCAGCCGGCCTTGGCCAGGGTCTTGCGGGTGGCGTCCACCGGGCCGATGCCCATGATCGCCGGATCGACCCCGGCGCTGGCGTAACCGGCGATGCGGCCGAGTACCGGCAGGCCCAGTTCCCGGGCCTTGGTGGCGCTCATCAGCAGCACGGCGGCGGCGCCGTCGTTGAGCGTCGAGGCGTTACCGGCGGTGACGCTGCCGTCCTTCCTGAACGCCGGCTTGAGCTTGGCCAGCGATTCGGCTGTGGTGCCCTCGCGCGGCTGCTCGTCGCGCACGAACGCCAGCGGCTCACCCTTGCGCTGCGCAATCAGGATCGGAGTGATTTCGCTATCGAAGCGGCCGTCCTGCAGGGCGGCGGCGGCCTTGCGCTGCGACTCGGCGGCGAAGGCGTCCTGGGCGTCGCGGCTCAGGCCGTACTTTTCCACCAGGTTCTCGGCGGTGATGCCCATGTGGTAGTCGTTGAAGGCGTCCCACAGGCCGTCGAGGATCATGCTGTCCTGCAGCTGGGCATGGCCCATGCGCAGGCCGGTGCGCGCCTTGGGCAGTACATAGGGAGCCTGGCTCATGTTCTCCATGCCACCGGCGATCACCACCTCGGCGTCGCCGCAGCGGATCGCCTGGGCGGCCAGGTGCACGGCCTTGAGTCCCGAGCCGCAGACCTTGTTGATGGTCAGCGCCGACACCGCATGGGGCAGGCCGGCGCGCACGGCCGCCTGGCGGGCGGTGTTCTGGCCGGCGCCGGCATTCAGCACATGGCCCATGATCACTTCATCCACGGCCGCGCCGGCCAGGCCGGTCTGCTCCAGCAGGCGGGCGATCACGGCGGCGCCCAGCTCGACGGCGGGAACATTGCTCAGGGTGCCCTGGAAACTGCCGATGGCGGTTCGCGTGGCAGCGACAACGACGACTTCTTGCATGACGCTTTCCTTGGGATCGAATGGCGGCCGGCATGGTGGCATGCCCGGGCCTGTTCGAAAAGTGCCCGGGATCGCAGCGATATGCCCAGGAACTTCTCGAAACCTAGCCGCGGGGCGGCAAGCCCATGCGCCGCCGGGCACGGTGGATCGAGCCGTTGCGCACCGCCCAGCGCAACAGCGGCGCGCTGTGGCGTACCGCCGTGCGGATCAGCTGGCGGCGCGGGGCGGCCAGGTGAAAGCCGAGCAGTTGGCTGGCCCAGTCGGGCAACAGTTCGATGCCGGCCTGCAGCATCAGGCTGCCGAAGGGTCGGGTCAGGGTGCTGGGCGCCGGGGCGTCGAGCAGGGCGTCGAGCACTTCCCGACAGCGCCAGTCGCAGCGCAGCTCCGCCTGCATGGCGCGGAAGTAGTCGGTCACCTGCTGGCGCGAGCGTGGGATGTCGCGGGCACCGAGCAATTCGCCGACCAGGGCGATTTCGGCGTAGTAGCGGTCCTGGTCGGCGCCGCTCAGCCGGGGGTTGCGGTAACGCAGGTGTGACTGCAGGAAGCTGTACACCTCGGCCACGTGCACCCAGGTGAGCAGGTGCGGGTCATTGGCCGAATAGGGGCGGCCATCCGGCGCGATGCCGCTGACCCGGTCATGGATGGTGCGCACCCGGGCGATCAGTCGTTCGGCGTCGGCGCGGCTGGCGAAGGTGGTGCCGGCGATGAACTGGCCGGTGCGGCGCAGGCGACCGAGCATGTCCTCGCGGAAATTGGAGTGTTCCCAGACCCCCGCCAGGGCCAGCGGATGGAGCATCTGGATCATCAGCGCAGAGATGCCGCCGATCAGCATGGAGGTGAAGTCGCTGTGCACTTGCCAGCACACCGATTGCGGGCCGAACAGGCCGGGGTCGCCCTTGGGCTGTTCCATGTCCACGCCGGACAGGGTCAGCCCGCTCAGGCTGAGCACATGGCGTTCGATGCGCTGGCGCAGGAATTCCATCGTGGTTGCCTCAGGCCTTGGGGCCGGGTGGATCCCGGCCCTTTCGGGGTCCGCAGTCGGCCGTGCCTGCCGCTAGCCGCGATGGCGGCCGCGGAAGAAGTCGATCAGGCCGCGGGTCGAGCCGTCCTCGTCACTGGCCGGACGCTGACCGGTGAGGCTGTCGTAGACGTTGCGGCCCAGTTCCTTGCCAAGTTCCACGCCCCACTGGTCGAAGGCGTTGATGCCCCAGATGGCGCTCTGCACGAACACCTTGTGTTCGTAGAGCGCCACCAGGGCGCCCAGCCGGCGCGGGTCGATGTGCTCGATCACCAGCGTGTTGCTGGGGCGATTGCCGGGAATCACCTTGTGCGGCGCCAGGCGCTGCACTTCGCTCTCGGAAATACCCTTGGCACGCAGTTCCGCCTCGGCTTCCGCGCGGGTCTTGCCGAGCATCAGGGCCTGGCTCTGCGACAGGCAGTTGGCGTACAGCCACTGGTGATGGTCACGCAGCGGGTTGTAGCTGACCACCGGGACGATGAAATCGGCGGGAATCAGCTGGGTGCCCTGGTGCAGCAACTGGTGGTAGGCGTGCTGGCCGTTGCAGCCGACCCCGCCCCAGACCACCGCGCCGGTGTCGCAGGGCACCGGGCGCCCATCCTGCAGCACGCTCTTGCCGTTGGACTCCATGTCCAGTTGCTGCAGGTGCTTCACGAAGTTGCGCAGGTAATGATCGTAGGGCAGGAACGCGTGGCTGTGGGCGCCCCAGAAGTTCTGGTACCAGACGCCGAGCATGGCCAGCAGCACCGGCATGTTGCGCTCGAAGGGCGCCTCGCGCAGGTGGCGGTCCATGCTGTAGGCGCCGGTGAGCAGCTCCTTGAAGTTGGCCATGCCGATGGCCAGCGCGGTGGGCAGGCCGATGGCCGACCACAGCGAGTAGCGCCCGCCGACCCAGTCCCACATGGGGAAGATGTTTTCTTCGCGGATGCCGAAGTCGATGGCCGCCTGGCGGTTGCTGGTCACGGCGATGAAGTGCCGGTACAGCTTGTCCTCGCAGCCGCCGCTGGCCAAGTACCACTCGCGGGCAGCGAGGGCGTTCTTCAGGGTTTCCAGGGTGCCGAACGACTTGCTGGAGACGATGAACAGGGTGGTCTCGGCATTCAGGCGCGCGGTCAGCTCGCGGAATTCGCTGCCGTCGATATTGGCCAGGTAATGGCAGCGCACGCCGCGCTGGCGGAATGGCAGCAGCGCCTCGGAGACCAGCTCGGGGCCCAGGTAGGAGCCGCCGATGCCGATGTTCACCACGTCGGTAATGCTCTTCTCGCTGTAACCGCGCCACAGGCTGCTGTGGATGCGCCCGACCAGGTCGGTCATCTGCTGCAGCACCCGATGCACTTCGGGCATCACGTCCTGGCCGTTGACCAGCACCTGGTCGCCAACCGGGCGACGCAGGGCGGTGTGCAGCGCCGGGCGGCCCTCGGAGGCGTTCACCGGCTTGCCGTCCAGCAGGGCCTCGATGGATTGCTGCAGGCCCGCTTCGCGGGCCAGGCGCATCAGCAGCTCGATGGTCTGCTCGTTGACCAGGTTCTTCGAGTAGTCGAGGAACAGCCCGCAGCTGTCCATGGAGAAGCTGGCGAAGCGCTGCGGATCCTCTGCAAACGCCTGGCGCAGGCTGAAGCTGCCCATGGCCTGGCGATGCTCGGCGAGCTGTTGCCAGGCGGGCAGGCGGGTCACGTCGTGCGGATTCTGGTAGTACGGCAGCATGGCGTCCGGTTCCTGGGGCGATGCCGCGAGGGCTGTGGCGCGGCGGGGCAAATCCTGCGCGCAAGCGCGCTACTGTCCTTGGAGCGAAAAAGGCCGTCGGGTTTCCCCAAGCCGACCGGTGGCGGGCCTCAGGCCAGCTGCACCGGGATGGCGTTACTGGTATGGCTCAGCGCGCCGTCGGCGCCGATATACAGCACGCGTGGCGTGTGGCCGTCCAGCTCGGCTTCGTCGTAATGAGCGTAGGCACAGATGATCAGGCGGTGACCGACGTCGGCCTTGTGGGCAGCGGCGCCGTTGACCGAGATGATGCGCGAGCCGGCCTCGCCACGAATGGCGTAGGTGGTGAAGCGCTCGCCGTTGTCGACGTTGTAGATCTGGATCTGCTCGTATTCGCGGATGCCGGACAGATCCAGCCAGTCGCCGTCGATGGCGCAGGAACCTTCGTAGTCGAGCACCGCGTGGGTGACGATGGCGCGGTGCAGTTTGGCCTTGAGCATGATGGCATGCATGGCGGGATGATCCTCCAGGGATGCGAGCGGCGGCCGAGTGTGCCTCACCCCCGGGGGGTGGGCAAGCCGCCGCGCAGGGTCAGAGCGTGACGCTCAGATTGTCGATCAGTCGGGTGCTGCCCAGGTGGGCGGCGGTCAGCAGCACGAGGCTGCGGTCGGCCGGTGTCGCCGGACGCAGGCTGAAGGCCTCGCGGATCTCCAGATAGTCCGGGCGGAAGCCGGCGGCCTGCTGCGCGCGCTGGGCTTCGGCGATCAGCGCGGCATGCTCCGTCTCGCCGGCGCGCAGGCGCTCGGCCAGCTGTTGCAGGCTGCGGTACAGCGCCGGCGCGGCGGCACGCTGGGCGGCATCCAGATAACCGTTGCGCGAGGACAGCGCCAGGCCGTCGGCGGCGCGCACGATGGGCGCGCCCTGGATCTCGATGGGCAGGTTGAGGTCGCGCACCATGCTGCGGATCACCGCCAGCTGCTGATAGTCCTTCTCGCCGAACACGGCCAGGTCCGGCTGCACCATGTTGAACAGCTTGCACACCACGGTGGCCACGCCTTCGAAATGCCCGGGACGGCTGGCGCCGCACAGGCCTTCGGACACGCCGGGCACCAGCACGCGGGTCTGGCCGTGCATGCCGTTGGGGTACATCTCGCTGACGGTCGGGGTGAACAGCAGGTTGCAGCCGGCGGCCGCCAGCTTGTCCTGATCCTCGGCCAGGGTGCGCGGGTAGCTGTCCAGGTCCTCGTTGGCGCCGAACTGCAGCGGATTGACGAAGATGCTGGCGACGATGAAGTCCGCGCTGCGGCGCGCCTGCTCGATCAGCGAGACATGGCCGGCGTGCAGGTTGCCCATGGTGGGCACCAGGGCGATGCGCTGGCCGGCGCGACGTGCCTGGGCGACGGCGTCGCGCAGGTGCTGGACGGAAGAGACGGTGTTCATGCGGTGAATTCGTGCTCGGGGGCAGGGAAGGTGACGGCCTTGACGGCCTGAACGTAAGCGGAGAGAGCGGCCGGGATGCTCGGCTGGCCCTCCAGGAAATTCTTCACGAACTTGGGCGTGCGACCGGTCAGCGACAGGCCGAGCATGTCGTGCAGCACCAGCACCTGGCCATCGGTGCCCGGGCCGGCGCCGATGCCGATCACCGGAATGGACACCGCCTGGGTGACTTCGGCAGCCAGGGCGCTGGGCACGCATTCGAGCAGCAGCATGGCCGCGCCAGCCTGTTCCAGGGAGATGGCGTCGGCGCGCAGCTGGCGCGCCTGGGCCTCGCTGCGGCCCTGCACCTTGTAACCGCCGAATACGTTGACCGCCTGCGGAGTCAGGCCCAGGTGGGCGCACACCGGAATGCCGCGATCGGCCAGCTGGCGGATCGATTCGGCCAGCCAGCCGGCGCCCTCCACCTTGATCATGTGCGCGCCGGCGCGCATCAGCTCGGCGCTGTTGAGCAGAGTCTGTTCCAGCGAGGCATTGGCCATGAACGGCAGGTCGGCAAGGATCATCGCTTCGCTGTTGCCGCGCTTCACGCAGGCGGTGTGGTAGGCCATGTCGGCCACCGTCACCGGCAGCGTGCTGTCATGGCCCTGCAGGACCATGCCGAGGGAATCGCCAATCAGCAGGATGTCGACACCGGCCGCGTTCGCCGCGGCGGCGAAGGTGGCGTCGTAGCAGGTCAGCATGGCGATCTTCTCGCCGTTCTGCTTGCGGCTTTGCAGCGTGGTCAGCGTGATGGGCATGGTGAATCCTCTTCGCGGAGCGGGTGACTCCGGTGTCAGCGCGGGCCGGCCGGCGCTGGGTGGCACTGCATGAAAGTGGAGGCTTCGTTGCCCGCCCTTTCGCTGGACTCTGCGCGGCCGTTACGGCCGTCGCCAGGTCATGGGGCGCTTATAGTCCAGATGGGTCCGGGCGAAGTCAATCGCGAATGTTACCGGCTGTTACCCCCCCGGTAACCGTTCCAGTCCGGTGTACGGGCAGGCGGCCAGCAGTTCGTTCAGTGCGCGCCCGTCGGGCAGGCGCAGGTCGGGGGCGATCTCGGCCAGCGGGTAGAGCACGAAGGCGCGGGCGTGCATATGGTAGTGCGGCACGGTCAGGCGTTCGCCGGACAGCTGCCGATCGCCGAACAGCAGGATGTCCAGGTCCAGGGTGCGCGGCCCCCAGCGTTCGGCCTTGCGCACGCGGCCCTGCTCACGTTCGATGGCCTGCAGCGCATCGAGTAGCGCCAGGGGGGCCAGCTCGGTGTCCAGGGCGGCCACGGCATTCACGAAGCGCGGCTGATCCGGCGGGCCGAGCGGGTCGCTGGCGTAGAAGGAGGAAACGGCGGCCAGCCGGCTGCCGGGCAGTTCGGCCAGCGCCCGCAGGGCGGCGTGCAGCTGCTCGACCGGCGTGGCGAGGTTGCTGCCCAGCGCGATGTAGGCGCGTTCCATTTCAGTCTTCGCCGCCGCCGCCCGTCTGGCTGGCGGGACGGCGCTTGCGCGGGCTGCGCCGGCGCTTGCGCGGCGCGGCACCGCCGTCGTCCTTGCTGAGGTCGCGGATCATCGCCCGGCGGGTGCTGTCATCCACGTCCTGGTAACGGGTCCACCAGTCGCCCAGGCCACCGGTCTGCTCGCCGGCGTCTTCACGCAGCAGCAGGAAATCGTAGCCGGCGCGAAAACGCGGGTTTTCCAGCAGCAGGTCGGCGCGCTTGCCCTGGCGGCGCGGCAGGCGTTCCTGCATGTCCCAGATCTCGCGGATCGGCAGGGTGAAGCGCTTGGGCACCGCGATGCGCCGGCACTGCTCGGCGATCAGCTCGTGGGCCGCTTCCTGCATGGCGGGAATCGGCGGCAGGCCACGCTCCTGCTGCTCCAGCACGCGGGCCGGCAGGGCCGGCCAGAGCAGCGCGGCGAGCAGGAACGCCGGGGTGACCGGCTTGCCGAGGCGGATGCGCTCGTCGGTGTTGATCAGCGCCTGGCGGATCAGTTTGCCGGTGTATTCGGGATTGGCCTTCAGGGCCTGGGCGGTGGCCGGGAACAGCGGCGCGAACAGGTCGTAGTGCAGCAGCAGTTCGAAGGTGCGTTCGGCGCGGCCGGCCAGGAACAGCTTGAGCACTTCCTCGAACAGGCGCGCGGCGGGAATGTCGCGCAGCAGCGGCGCCAGCTCGCGGATGGGCGCGGCGCTGTGTTTTTCGATGTCGAAGTCCAGCTTGGCGGCGAAGCGCACCGCGCGCAGCATGCGCACCGGGTCTTCCAGGTAGCGCTGGCGCGGGTCGCCGATCAGGCGCACCAGGCGGTTGCGGATGTCCGGCACGCCGTGGGTGTAGTCCAGGATGCGCTCGGTGACCGGATCGTAGTAGAGCGCATTGATGGTGAAGTCGCGACGCTGGGCGTCGTCCTCCAGCGTGCCGTAAACGTTGTCGCGCAGGATGCGCCCGCTTTCGTGGTGCGCCGCGCGGTTGCTGTCCTCTTCGCTGTCATCGGCGCCATGGCCGGCACGGAAGGTGGCCACTTCGATGATCTCGCGACCGAAATGCACGTGCACCAGGCGAAAACGTCGACCGATGACCCGGGCATTGCGGAACTCGGCGCGTACCTGCTCGGGGGTGGCGCTGGTGGCCACGTCAAAATCCTTCGGCGGCAGATCGAGCAGCAGGTCGCGCACGCAGCCACCTACGGCATAGGCCTGGTAGCCGGCCTTCTGCAACCGCTCCACCACCATCACCGCGTTGCGGCTGATGCTGGAACGGTTCACGGAATGCTGGCGGTTGCCCAGCACCTGGGGCGTGCTGCGCGGATGCGCGGTGCGACGCAAGGGGAATCGGAAAGACTGGAACAGCTTCTTCAGCATGGGCGCTACTGTGTCGGAAGGAAGTAAGCAGCAGGGACGGGGACGTGATCGTGGCCGTCGGGACCTGCCGGACATGCGATGGGCGGGAATTCTAGCACCGGGGTAGGGAAATCGGGAAACGCAAGGTTTTCGCCAATGGAAAAGGGGAGCCGAAGCTCCCCCTGAAGTGCGTGTTGCTGTTGTTGTTATTGTTTCGGCTGTTGGTGTTGTTATCGCCGAAGCGTAGGCCGGGCCGAAGCCCGCATACGCACCCCCAGTCGGGGGCCAATAGCGAACGGATTACTTTGGTCGCTGACGCGGTCCTGATCGTTGATCCGTTCATGCGCTTCGCTGCATCACAGGCAGTCTTGTTGTTCGCACGAACCTGGGGAGTCATCCCCACAGACCGTTCCTCTCCAAAATGATCGGTTTGCTGCGTCTCCGCCTTTTTATGGTTGTTATGCAGGAGCCGTTGCGTGTTGTTCTTGTTATGGGTTTTTCTGGTTTTTGTTGTTGTTGTGCCAGAGATAAAGCAGGAGTTGTGCCAGAAATATAAAACGCTTTGTTTTCAATGACTTCTGAGAATTCGCTGGTCCGATGTGCGCCCCGAGATCACCGGTTTCGTTACCGTCGGAACCCGGATGCGTTACCGGGGGCTGGTGCCGGTAACACTCAGGAGCCGCTGCCCACGCCGGCGCGACGGCGCGGAATGCCCAGGCGCTGGCGCCGTTCCCACAGGCACTTGCGGCTGATGCCCAGCTTGCGGGCCAGCTCGGTTTCGGTCATGTGGTCCTGATGCTCGAGGACGAAATGCTGGAAATAGTCCTCCAGCGAGAGGTCCTCGGTGGGCTCGTTGCGCGGTTGCGGCGACAGCATCGAGCTGTCGGGGAAGTCCTCGTCGCCGGCGTCCAGGCCGTCCAGCTCCAGATCGATGCCCAGCAGCTCGGCGGGGATCTTCTCGCTCTCGCAGAGAATCACCGCCCGCTCGATGGCGTTTTCCAGCTCGCGCACGTTGCCGGGCCAGGCGTACTGGACGATCACCTGGCGGGCGTCCTCGGCGAAGTGCATTGGTGCCCGGCCCATGCGCGCGCACTGGCGGACCAGCAGGGTATCGGCCAGTTCGCTGACGTCGTTGCCGCGCTCGCGCAGTGGCGGCAGCTTCAGGGAAATCACGTGCAGACGGTAGTAGAGGTCTTCGCGGAACTGGCCCAGCTTGGCCAGGCTCTTCAGGTCGCGGTGCGTGGCGGCGATCAGGCGCACGTCGACCTTCTGCGACTGCACCGAGCCAACCCGGCGGATCTCGCCTTCCTGCAGCACGCGCAGCAGGCGCGCCTGGGCGTCCAGCGGCAGTTCGCCGATCTCGTCGAGGAACAGGGTGCCGCCGTCGGCGGCTTCCACCAGGCCGGTGCGGCTGGCGCTGGCGCCGGTGAAGGCGCCCTTCTCGTGGCCGAACAGTTCCGATTCGATCAGGGTTTCCGGAATCGCCGCGCAGTTCACCGAAATCAGCGGGGCGCGGGCGCGGCGCGACAGGTTGTGCAGCGCGCGGGCCACCAGCTCCTTGCCGGTGCCGGACTCGCCCTGGATCAGCACGGTGGAATCGGTGGGCGCTACCTTGCGGATCTTGCCGAACAGGTCCTGCATGGCCGGACAGGAGCCGATGATGCCGAGATCGTTGGGGCTGGCCGGCTTCTCCTCGCGGGCTGGCGCCGCAGCCGGGCCGGCGGCGGGGCGCTCGCTGAGGATGCGCGAGACCGCCTGCAGCATCTCGTCGTGGTCGAACGGCTTGGCGATGTAGTCCACCGCGCCGAGCTTCATGGAGTCCACCGCCGAGCGCAGGCTGGCGTAGCTGGTCATGATCAGCACCGGCGTGCCTTCGGCCAGGCGGATCAGTTCGGTGCCGGGCGCGCCGGGCAGGCGCAGGTCGCTGATGATCAGGTCGAAGCCGGGAATGGCGTAGCGTTCCTGGGCCTCCTGCACGGAACCGGCTTCGCTCACCTCGTACTGGTTGCGCTCGAGCAGCCGGCGCAGGGCGGAGCGGATGATGGTTTCGTCTTCGACGATGAGAATG
This sequence comes from Pseudomonas sp., assembly GCF_035497915.1. Taxonomy (GTDB): domain Bacteria; phylum Pseudomonadota; class Gammaproteobacteria; order Pseudomonadales; family Pseudomonadaceae; genus Serpens. The sequence goes on along the minus strand of NZ_DATJCS010000007.1, from coordinate 20,886 downwards.
TGGGGCATGGAGCGGTGTTCTCCTCGACGGTTCAGAACGGGACGTTGATGGGCGTGACGTGACGCGGCAGGGTCACCCGGAAGCGGGTGCCGCGCTGGCGTTCCGGGTCTGCCGGACTGTCGATGGCGATGTGGCCATGATGCTCTTCCACGATCGAATAGACCAGCGCGAGCCCCAGGCCGGTGCCCTTGCCGGGATCCTTGGTGGTGAAGAACGGTTCGAACAGCCGGTCCATGGCGCCCTTGGGGATGCCGCTGCCTTCGTCCTCCACGCTCAGCACCACGCGCTGTTCATCCGCCTCGCTGCTCACCCGGATGGTGCCCCCCGGCTGCGAGGCGTCGCGGGCGTTGGACAGCAGGTTGATCAGCACCTGGGCCAGACGCTGCGGATCGCCTTCCGCGCAGTGCTGCGGATCGCACAGGTTGAGGAAGCGCACCTCGGTACCGGAGCGATTGAGCTGCAGCAGGCCGATGGCGTCCCGGGTGATGTCGGCCAGGCAGACCCGTTCGCTGCCGGACTGGCGCGCGCCGGCGTGGGCGAAGTTCATCAGCGATTGCACGATGCGCGACACCCGCTTGGTCTGCTCGATGATCTGCGCGCTGCTTTCGGTGACTTCCGCGTCGCCGCTACGCTCCTCGCGCAGGTTCTGCGCCAGGCAGGCGATGCCGGTGATCGGGTTGCCGATCTCGTGGGCCACGCCGGCGGCCAGGCGGCCGATGCTGGCCAGGCGCTCGGCGTGCACCAGCTTGTCTTCCAGCGCGCGGGTGGCGGTCTGGTCCTCGATCAGCAGCACCAGGCCGGTGTTGCCGGGGGTCAGCGGTTCCTCGATGGCGGCCTTGTGCAGGTTCAGCCAGCGCACTTCGCCGTCCAGCAGCAGGCGGTGCTTGTGCACGTGCTCATCGGGGGCGGCGATGAAGTCCATCAGCAGGCGGCGCCAGGGTTCGTCGATGGCTGACAGCCGTTCGCCGAGCACGCGCTCGGCAGGGATGCCGGTCAGCCCTTCCAGGCAGTGGTTCCACATGAGGATCTCGTGATCCTTGGCCAGCGAGCAGACCCCCACCGGCAGATCCTGCAGGGTCTGGCGGTGGTAGCGGCGCAGACTGTCCAGCTCGGCGGCAAGGCCGGTGAGGCGCGAGCGGTAGTCTTCCAGGCGGCTTTCGATGAAGTGGATGTCCTCGGACACATAGGCTTCGTTGCCCTTCTTGTAGGGCAGGAAGGTGGAGACGATGTCCTGGGCGAAGCTGGGGCCCATCAGGCCGGAGAGGTTGGCCTCGATCTGGTCGCGCAGCCGGCGCAGGGCGTAGGGGCGGCGTTCGTCGAACGGCAGTTTCAGCTCATTGAGGGCGCGCTCCACCTCGCGCTGCGCGGTCTTCGCGCCCAGCGGCTTGCTCAGCTGCGAGGCGAAGTCCTGAGGCGAGGTGGCGATCAGCTCGCGGCGCGGCTGGCGGCGCACGTTGCCCACCGCGCAGGCCTCGGCGGCGGCGCGCTCGCGCGGATTCGGCTCGGTGAACAGCGACACCAGCGCGAACAGCAGCACATTGGCGGTCAGCGAGGTGATCGCCGCCAGGTGCCAGCTGCTGTCATCCAGCACATAGATGACGTCGAAGGCCGGCAGGTAGACCCCGGGGACGTTGCCCACCAGCGGCAGCAACATGGTCAGCGACCAGATGGCGAAGCCGGCCAGCAGGCCGGCGATCAGGCCGCGGCGGTTGGCGCTCGGCCAGTAGAGCACCGCCAGCACGCCGGGCAGGAACTGCAGGGTGGCGACGAAGGACACGATGCCCAGCGCGGACAGGTCGCGCTCGGCGCCCAGCAGCAGGTAGAAACCGTAGCCGGCGAGGATGATGGCGATGATCAGGCTGCGACGTGTCCATTTCAGCCAGGCGTAGATGTTGCTCTCGCCGCTGGGCTGGAACACCGGCAGCACCAGGTGATTCAGCGCCATGCCGGACAATGCCAGGGTGGCGACGATGATCAGGCCGCTGGACGCCGACAGCCCGCCGATGTAGGCCAGCAGGGTCAGCGCCGGATGGTCCAGCGCCAGGCCCACGCCAAGGGTGAAGAATTCCGGATGGGTGCCGGCGCCGAGCTTCAGGCCGGCCCAGAGGATCAGCGGCACCGGCAGGCTGATCAGCAGCAGGTACAGCGGCAGGCCCCAGCTGGCGGTGGCCAGGTTGCGTGGGCGCAGGTTCTCGGTGAAGGTCATGTGGTACATGTGCGGCATGACGATCGCCGAGGCGAAGAACACCAGCAGCAGGGTGCGCCACGGGCCTTCCTGCAGCGGCGTATGCAGGGTGGCGAGGGCTTCCTGGTTGTCCTGCAGCCAGTCCTCCAGACCCTGGGGGCCGTCGAACACCCGGTACAGGGCATACAGGCCGATGCCGGCCAGGGCGCCGAGCTTGACCACCGACTCGAAGGCCATGGCGAACACCAGCCCCTCGTGCTTCTCGCGGGTGGCGATGTGGCGGGCGCCGAACAGGATGGTGAACAGGATGATCAGCGCGCAGTAGCTGAGCGCCACCCGGGCGTGCGGCGGTTCGCGGGTGAGGATGCCGATGGCGTCGGTGACCGCCTGGATCTGCAGGGCCAGCAGCGGCAGGATGCCGATCAGCATGAACAGGGTGGTCAGGCCGCCGGCCCAGCTGCTGCGAAAGCGGAAGGCGAACAGGTCGGCCAGCGAGGACAGCTGGTAGGTGCGGGTGATGCGCAGGATCGGCTGCAGCAGCACGGGCGCCAGCAGGAAGGCGCCGCTTACCCCCAGGTAGCAGGCGAGGAAGCCGTAACCGTACTGGTAGGCCAGGCCCACCGAGCTGTAGAAGGCCCAGGCGCTGGCGAATACGCCCAGCGACAGGGTGTAGGTCAGTGGGTGGCGCACCAGGCGGCGCGGAATGACGCCGCGCTCGCTCAGCCAGGCGACGCCGAACAGGGCAAGCAGGTAGAGGGCGCTGAGCAGCAGCAGCTGGCTGAGGTTAAAGCTCATCGGCATCACGGTTGCTCAGCAGCAGGAAGGTCACGACGATGAGGATCAGCCACAGCAGGTACGGCCGGTACCAGACGCCGCCGGGCTGGATCCACCCGTCCATGATGGCCGGGGAGAACAGGTAGATGCCCACCACCAGGAGCAGGACCAGTCGATAGATGTACATGGCGTGGGCGGGCTTCGCGGGTTGCGGTCGTCGGGCCACACGTTATAAGCGATGGGCGCCAGGCTGCAAGCCGCAGGCTGCGGAGTTGCCGTGAATCGCGCGCGGCTTCAACGTACCCCGGCTTCGGCCAGCGTGACCTGACGGGGGATGCGGGCGGCATCCCAGTGGGCGATGCCCCAGGCCAGCACCTGGCGGGGCGTGGCCTGTTCCAGCGTCGCTTCGGGCGCCTGGCCCAGTGCGCGCAGGGCCCGGCACAGCAGCGGCGCGGCCTGCTCGGCCGGCAGCGGCGGGGAACGATAGCGTTTGCCCAGCTTGTGGCCGTCGGGCTGGATCAGCAGCGGCACATGCAGGTAGCGCGGCTGGGGCAGGCCGAGCAGTTCCTGCAGGTACAGCTGGCGCGGCGTGTTGTCCAGCAGGTCGGCGCCGCGCACGATGTCGGTCATGCCCTGGAACGCGTCGTCCAGTACCACGGCCAACTGATAGGCATACAGGCCGTCGCGGCGCTGGATGATGAAGTCACCGACCTCGCGGCCCAGGTGCTGGCGGAACTCGCCCTGCACCCGGTCGGTGAAGCGGTACTCCAGATCGGGCACGCGCAGGCGGATGGCGGCGTCCGCGCGGTCCAGGCCGGCGTCACGGCAGGTGCCCGGATAGATCGCCTGACCTTCGAGCTGCTTGCGCGAGCAATGGCACGGATAGGCCAGTCCCTGCGCCAGCAGGCGGTCGACCACCTCGGCATAGGCGTCATGCCGCTCGCTCTGGCGCAGCACCGGGCCGTCCCATTCGAAGCCGTAGGTTTCCAGGGTACGCAGGATGGCGTCTTGGGCGCCGGGCACTTCCCGGGGCGGGTCGAGATCCTCCATGCGCACCCGCCAGCCGCCGGCGACGGCGCGGGCGTCCAGGTAGGAGGCCAGGGCGGCCACCAGCGAGCCAAAATGCAGATAGCCGCTGGGCGTCGGGGCGAAGCGGCCGGTGTAGGGAGGCGGTTGCTGCATGGTGTCGGAAACGAAACAGGGCGCCTGTTGGCGCCCCGTCGAGGTCAGGAACCGATCTGCTTTTCCTTGATTTCCGCCAGGGTCTTGCAGTCGATGCACAGGGTGGCGGTGGGGCGGGCTTCCAGTCGGCGCAGGCCGATTTCCACGCCGCAGGAGTCGCACCAGCCGTATTCGTTCTCTTCGATCAGCGTCAGCGTCTCGTCGATCTTCTTGATCAGCTTGCGTTCGCGGTCGCGGGTGCGCAGTTCCAGGCTGAACTCTTCTTCCTGACTGGCGCGGTCGGCCGGATCGGGGAAGTTGGCGGCTTCGTCCTGCATGTGGGTCACGGTGCGATCCACTTCCTGCATCAGCTCCAACTTCCAATTGTTGAGGATGTTGGTGAAGTGAGCGCGCATGGCATCGCTCATGTACTCCTCACCCTTGGCCGGCTGGTAGGGCTCGAAGCCACGGTTGAGTTGGCCTTGTTGCTCTTTTGCTTTGGTGGGCATGGATGTCCGCCTCTCGCTTTCTCAATTCCCCAGACGTGGGGGAAGTCCTTCCGGTCGGTTGAAAACCAGACCCCCGCGCATTGAAGCGGGCGAAATTACCAGAACGCTCCGGGGCGCGCTACTCCCGGACAGTCGTAACTGCCCGTCCTGCCTGTGGTTCGCTAGAATCGCCGGTTTTCCCCGTTGCAACGACCGGAGAGGTTGCATGCTCAGCTCCTTCAGCGCGCGCAGCCGCGCCATCGAACCTTTCCATGTCATGGCCCTGCTGGCACGCGCCCATGAACTGCAGGCCGCCGGCCATGACGTCATTCACCTGGAGATCGGCGAACCGGACTTCACCACCGCCGAACCCATCATCGCCGCCGGTCAGGCCGCACTGGCCGCCGGACAGACCCGCTACACCTCGGCCCGTGGCCTGCCGCAGCTGCGCGAGGCCCTGGCCGGGCACTACGCCCGGCATTACGGCGTAGGCCTGGACCCCGAGCGCATTCTCATCACCCCCGGCGGCTCCGGCGCCCTGCTGCTGGCCAGCAGCCTGCTGGTCGATCCCGGCAAACACTGGCTGCTGGCAGACCCCGGCTACCCGTGCAACCGGCATTTCCTGCGCCTGGTGGAAGGCGCGGCGCAACTGGTGCCGGTCGGCCCGCAGACACGTTATCAACTGACCGCGGAACTGCTGGATCGTCACTGGAATGCGGACAGTGTAGGCGCGCTGGTGGCTTCGCCAGCCAATCCGACCGGAACGCTGCTGCATCGCGACGAACTGTCATCCCTTTCAGCCGCCGTGCGGGCCCGGGGCGGTCATCTGGTGGTGGACGAGATCTACCACGGCCTGACCTACGGCCTGGATGCGCCCAGCGTGCTGGAGGTGGATGACGACGCCTTCGTGCTCAACAGTTTCTCCAAGTACTTCGGCATGACCGGCTGGCGCCTGGGCTGGCTGGTGGCGCCGCAGGTCGCGGTGCCGGAGCTGGAGAAGCTGGCGCAGAACCTCTACATCAGCGCCTCCACCGTGGCCCAGCATGCCGCGCTGGCCTGCTTCGAACCGGCCACCCTGGAGATCCTCGAGGCGCGGCGTGCCGAATTCGCCCGGCGCCGCGACTATCTGCTGCCGGCCCTGCGCGAGTTGGGTTTCCGCATCGAGGTGGAACCGGAGGGCGCCTTCTATCTATATGCGGACATTTCGGCGTTCGGCGGCGATGCCTACGACCTGTGCCGCCATTTGATCGAAACTGAATTCGTCGCGGTCACCCCCGGCATCGATTTCGGTCGCCACCTGGCCGACCGTCATGTGCGCTTCGCTTATACCCAGAGCCTGCCGCGCCTGGAGGAGGCGGTGGCGCGCATCGCCCGTGGCCTGCGCACCTGGCGGCCCCATGCGCTTTGAGCGTGCGCTGGAAACGGCGCGGCTGCGCCGGCGCTACAAGCGCTTCCTGGCCGACGTGGTGACCGAGCAGGGTGAGGAACTGTGCATCCACTGCCCGAACACCGGCTCGATGCTCAACTGCCTGCAGCCCGACGGTCGGGTGTGGTTCAGCCGCAGCGACGATCCGAAGCGCAAGCTGCCGGGCACCTGGGAATTGAGTGAAACGCCCCATGGCCGACTGGCCTGCATCAACACCGCGCGGGCCAATCCGTTGGTGGAGGAGGCGCTGCACGGCGGCGTGATCGCGGAGCTGGCCGGTTTCGACGGCCTGCGCCGCGAGGTGCGCTACGGCCTGGAGAACAGCCGGATCGACTTCTGCCTGGATTTCGCCGGCGAGGCGGCGTACGTGGAGGTGAAAAGCGTCACCCTCGGCTATGCCGACGAGGCGGTGGCCGCCTTTCCGGATGCGCGCACCGAGCGTGGCACCCGGCACCTGCGCGAGCTGGCGGCCCTGGCCCGTGACGGGATACGCGCCGTGCAGCTGTACTGCGTGAACCTGTCGGGTATCGAGGCGGTGCGTGCCGCCGAGGACATCGATCCGGCCTACGCGGCGGCGCTGCGCGAGGCGAAGCGCGCCGGGGTGCAGGTGCTGGCCTATGGGGCCGAGCTGAGCCCGGAAGGTGTCAGCCTGGTGCGGCGCCTGGAAGTCCTCTAGAACCCCTAAACTCCGCTTCTTCGGCTGTTTTGCCTCGCCTCGCCTGCCTCGCCTACGTTTTCAAAGGCCCGTCAGGGATCGACCCAGATGCCTTGCGGATTCTCTTCGCAGGGAATCAGGTTCAGTTCCTGGCCCACGCACGGGCCGGACAAGCATTCGCCGCTCTCGATGCTGAACAGGGCCCCGTGGCTGGCGCACTGGATCAGCGTGCCGCTGTCGTCGAGAAAGCGGTCGGCCTGCCATTCCAGCGGGATGCCGCGGTGCGGGCAGCGGTTTTCATAGGCATACACGCGGCCGTCGCGGCGTACCGCCAGCACGCGAGCGCCGGACAGGCTGAAGCCACGGCTCTGGCCTTCGGCCAGTTCTTCGGGAGCGCAAAGTCGGATCATGAGGAGCCTCTGCTGGTGAGGCCGCGCATTATCCCGTCCTGCCGAAAAATGCCAAGCGGCGGACGTTCGACTGGCCGCTGGCCAGGCGGCTCCTTATGCTTTGGGCATTTTCGCGCGCAAGGAGATCGACATGCGTTTTGTCCTGCTGGCCCTGCTCGGGCTGCTGACCGGTTGCCAGCATCTGCCGCCACTGCCGCCCGGGCAGGCTGAGGGCGGCATCGTCGATCTGCGCACGGGCGCGCGCCTGACGCCGCAGCAGCTGCTCGGCGAGCTGGCCACGGCGGACCGGGTACTGGTCGGCGAGCGCCACGACAATCCCGATCACCATGCGCTGCAACTGTGGCTGCTGGAGGCCCAGGCGCAGCGTGGCCAGCCGGGCAGCCTGCTGCTGGAGATGCTCAATCCGGATCAGCAGCCGAAGGTGGACCAGGTGCGTGCCCGGATGGCCGGCGCGGACCGCCCCGACGATCTGGCTGAGGCGCTGGCCTGGCAGCCTGGCTGGGACTGGGCGCTGTATGGCGAGCTGGTGGAGTACGCGTTGGGTCAGCCGTGGCCGCTGCTGGCCGCCAATCTGGATCGCGGCGAGATTCTCGACATCTATCGGCGCCAGCCGCCGCTGGCCGGCGAGCGCAGCGGCGCTTCGGAGGTGCTGGCGGCCCTGGATGCACAGATCCGCACCTCGCATTGCGGCATGCTGCCCGAGTCGCAGTTGCCGGCGATGCTGGCGGTGCAGCGCCAGCGCGATCGGCGCATGGCCGAACGCCTGCTGGCCGCCCCGCAGCCGACGCTGCTGTTTGCCGGCACCTTCCATGTGCGCCGCGATCTGGGCGTGCCGTTGCACCTTGAGGATCTCGGCGCGCAGGGTACGACCCGGGTGCTGATCCTGGCCGAGGAGGGCGTGGAGGTGAGTGATCGGCAGGCCGACTACGTCTGGTGGACACCCGCCCGTCCGGAAAAGGATCACTGCGCTGAATGGCGCGAGCGGCGCCCTTGAAGCTGCCGTTCAGGCAAAAAAAGACCCGGCAGAGCCGGGTCAAAAACCGTGATTAGCCTGATGAGGAGATAGTCTGAAGGAGTCGTTCGGAGACTCGAAACCGCGTCGCGCCGCCGTACACATTCAGCTTATCGGCTGATCTCGCGATCAGTTGAGACGAATAATAACTATTATCATTTGGCAGTCAAGGCCGGAATGTAAAAAGTCGTTTCGTTACTCTGTCAGCCTCTCGGGATGCGGAGGCACGCCGGTGGGCGGTCGTCGTTCCAGCGCCTGGTTGAGGGCTGTCTTGCGCTCATGCGGCAACTGGCTCCAGGGGATGTCCAGCAGGGCGCCCTCGATGGCGTAGAGCAGTACTCGCGAGGCGCGAAAACCACGGGCCAGCACGGCCCGGTAGGCCGCCACCGAGCCCAGCCGGCGCAGATCTTCGAGATTGTGGATGCCACTGGCGTGCAGCCAGAGCGCGGATGTCTTGCCCAGATTCTTCAGGCGCAGCAGTTCGTCGTTCATCGTGCCTCCTTGCCTCGGCAAGTGTAGCTGCTGGCCCCGCGCGGGAGCCGGCCGCCGGCGAACGGACGATGGCTGCTTCAGAGTCCCGGCAGGCGTTGGCGCAGTTCGGCGATGGCCTGTTCCAGTCCGACCCCGTCATGGGTGTCGATCACCCGCTGGCGGGACAGCTCGTCCTCGGCCAGGGGCTCTCGCGAGGACTGCTGCGCGTGCATCACCTCCAGCGTGGCGTCGGAAGGGTCATTGCCCTCACGCTGCCGCTGGGCCAGACGCTGCTCCAGTACGCCTTCGGGCGCCTGGCAGTCGAGCAGCAGGAAAGGCACGCCGTGCTCCTCGGCGACCTGTCGGGCGCCGTCGCGCTGGGCACGCTTGAGGAAGGCGGCGTCGAGCACCACCGGATAGCCGGCGCGCAGTGCCAGGCTGGCCAGGTCATACAGGCGCTGGTAAGTGGCCTGGCTGGCGCTGGCCTGGTAGATCCCGGCGGACAGCTTGCCCTGCTGATCGGCGGGCTGGGCGCCGAACAGGCGCTTGCGCTCCGCGTCCGAACGCACCCGGATGGCGCCCAGTTCCTCGACCAGGCGCAGCGAGACATGGCTCTTGCCGACGCCGGCCACGCCGTGGGTGATGGCCATGAAGCGCGAGGGAATCGCGCTGTATTGCTCGGCCAGGCCGGCGTAGCGGCGGTACTCGGACAGGGCGGTGGCCTGGCAGGTGACATCCGGCTCGTGGCTCAGGCTGAGCAGGTTGATCTTGGCGCGCACCAGAGCGCGGTACGCCTTGTAGAAGTTAAGCAGTTCCAGGGCGGTGTAATCGCCGGTCAGCTCAAGCCAGCGATTCACGAAGCGCCGGGCCAGGCCCTTGAGGCCACGCGATTCCAGGTCCATGGTCAGGAACGCCGAGTCGGCGACGATGTCGGTCAGGCGGAACGGCTCGTTGAACTCGATGCAGTCGAACAGCATGACCTCGCCATCCAGCAGGGTGACGTTGCCCAGGTGGATGTCGCCGTGGCATTCGCGGATGAAACCGTCGGTCTTGCGCGCGGCCAGCAGCGGATGCAGGCGCTGGTAGGTGCTCTGTGCCCAGTGTTCGAGGGTATCCAGTTGGGCCAGATCGGCCGCCTCGGTGAGCAGCGGACGGATCTGGTCGAAGTTCTGTTGCACCGGCGCCATCACCGCTTCGGGCGTGCCCAGGGCATGCTCGACCGGCACGCGCGGCGCCTGCAGATGGAAGCGCGCGATCAGTTCGGCCAGGGCGTCGATGTGCTCGCTGCGCAGCTCGCCACGGGCCTGTAGTTCCGCCAGCAGCTGGCTCTGCGGGAACTGGCGCATCTTCAGGGCGTACTCGATGACCGGGGCGTCGGCGCCGAAGCGCGGGGTCTGTTCGCTGCCGCAGATGGGCAGGACCTCGCGGTACAGCGAGGGCGCCAGGCGCTGGTTGAGGCGCAGCTCTTCGTTGCAGAAGTGCCGGCGGCTGGCCAGCTCGGTGAAGTCGAGAAAGCCGAAGTTGACCGGTTTCTTGATCTTGTAGGCGTAGGGGCCGGTGAGCAGAACCCAGGAAATGTGGGTTTCGATGACCTGAAAACCCTCCACGGGGTGGGGGTAGAGGGCCGGATTCTGCAGGGCGGCGATCAGAGCTTGGCTCACGGGGCTGTCCTTACGTCTCGTCAGGAAAAGTCGCCATTATGGCGGCTGCGTTGAGCGACGGGGAAACTCTGCGACCTTTTTCTACGTCATAGCGCGATCATTCCGCGCCTAGCGGGTCCGTTCATACCTTCCATTATTTGCAAACGACTTACCCACAGGTACCGCCCGGTGGCCGTCTGCGCATTGTGGATAAAGTGCGTATAATCCGCCGCCATGAAGCATTCCCCTACTCCCCGTTCCCGTGGCAAGAAACCCTCCAAACCTCGCCGTGGCTGGCTCGGCTGGGTGGTCAAGCTGGGCCTGGTCGGCCTGGTGATCCTTGCCGGTTTTGCCATCTACCTCGATGCCGTCGTGCAGGAAAAATTTTCCGGCAAGCGCTGGACGGTGCCGGCCAAGGTGTACGCGCGGCCGCTGGAGGTGTTCAGCGGGCTCAAGCTGAGCCAGGCGGATTTCCTGCGCGAGCTGGAGGCGCTCGGCTATCGGCGCGAGTCGAGCGTGGCCGGGCCGGGCGCGTTCGCCGTGACCGGCGGTGCCGTGGAGGTGCAGACCCGCGGCTTCCAGTTCTACGAGGGCGCCGAATCGCCTCAGCATATTCGCGTGCGCTTCGCCGATGACCGTGTGGCCAGCATGAGCCGTCCTGGTGGCGGCGAGCTGGCCGTGGTGCGCCTGGAGCCGCTGCTGATTGGTGGCATCTATCCGGCGCACCAGGAGGACCGCATCCTGATCAAGATCGACGAGGTGCCGCCGCTGCTGGTCGATGCGCTGGTCACCGTCGAGGATCGCGAGTACTTCAATCATTTCGGCGTGTCGCCCAAGTCGATTGCCCGGGCCGTGTGGGTGAATGTCAGTGCCGGCGGGCTGCGCCAGGGCGGTAGTACCCTGACCCAGCAGCTGGTGAAGAACTTCTTCCTGACCAGCGAACGCACCCTCAGCCGCAAGGCGATGGAGGCGGCGATGGCCCTGCTGCTGGAGCTGCACTACGACAAGTGGGAAATCCTCGAGGCGTACTTCAACGAGGTGTTTCTCGGTCAGGACGGACAGCGCGCCATTCACGGCTTCGGCCTGGCCAGCCAGTACTACTTCGGCCAGCCGCTGGCCGAACTGAAGGCCCATCAGGTGGCCCTGCTGGTCGGCATGGTCAAGGGCCCGACCTACTACAACCCGCGTCGCCAGCCCGAGCGGGCGCTGGCACGCCGCAATCTGGTGCTCGACCTGATGGTCGAGCAGGGCCATCTGGATGTGGCTCAGGCGGCCCAGGCCAAGCAACAGCCGCTGGGCGTCACGCCGCGCGGGCGCCTGGCCGATACTTCCTTCCCGGGCTTCCTCGATCTGGTCAAGCGTCAGCTGCGCGAGGATTACCAGGAGCAGGACCTCACCGAGGAAGGGCTGCGCATCTTTACCAGCTTCGATCCGCTGCTGCAGCTCAAGGCCGAGGAGGCGCTGGCGGAAACCCTGCAGCGCCTGGGCAATCGCAAGGGCGTCGATGAGGTCGAGGCGGCCATGGTGGTCGCCAACCCCGAAACCGGCGAGCTGCAGGCGCTGATCGGCGGGCGCCAGCCGCGCTTCGCTGGCTACAACCGTGCGCTGGACGCGGTGCGTCCGATCGGCTCGCTGGTCAAGCCGGCGGTCTACCTGGCCGCGCTGGAACGGCCCAGCCAGTACACCCTGACCTCGCTGATCGAGGACGAACCGTTCTCGGTGACCGCGCGCGACGGCCAGGTCTGGCAGCCGCAGAACTATGATCAGAAGGCCCATGGCACGGTTTACCTGTACCAGGGGCTGGCCAATTCCTACAACCTGTCCACCGCCCGGCTCGGTCTCGACCTGGGCGTGGAGAACGTGTTGCGCACCTTGCAGCGCCTCGGGGTCTCGCGGCAGTGGCCGGCCTACCCGTCGATGCTGCTTGGCGCGGGCGGGCTGACCCCCATGGAAGTGGCCGGCATGTATCAGACACTGGCCAATGGCGGTTTCAACACGCCGCTGCGGGCCATTCGCAGCGTGCTCGACGGCAATGGCGAGCCGCTCAAGCGCTATCCGTTCGAGATCCAGCAACGTTTTGATCCCGGCGCGATCTATCTGATTCAGAACGCGATGCAGCGGGTCATGCGCGAGGGGACTGGTCGTTCCGTTTACAACCAGTTGCCGGCGTCCCTGGCCCTGGCCGGCAAGACTGGCACCAGCAACGATTCGCGGGATAGCTGGTTCGCCGGCTTCAGCCAGGATCTGCTGGCCGTGGTGTGGATGGGGCGTGACGACAACGGCTCCACGCCGCTGACCGGCGCCAGTGGCGGCCTGCAGGTCTGGACCCGGTTCATGGCCAAGGCGGATCCCATGCCGCTGGAGATGCCGGTGCCGGACAATATCGTGTTGGCCTGGGTGAACGCGCACACTGGCGAGGGCTCCGCGGAGCATTGTCCGGATGCCGTGCAGATGCCCTATATCCGCGGCAGCGAGCCGTTGCCCGGCGTCTCCTGCGGGATCCCGCCGGCCGAGTCGGTGATGGATTGGGTGCGTGGCTGGCTGAACTGATGACAGAGGTGTGCTTGTGAACAAATGGCTTGTCGCCGTGGCGGTCCCGCTCGTGCTGGGTGGTTGTGCGAGCAATCCGCGCAGCGTGGTTCCGGTGCAGGAAAATGGCGCCTCGATCTACCAGGAGCAGGAGTGGATGGGTGCGGAACCCCTCGGCCGGCAGCCGGCGTCCCGCTTGCCTGCTGCCGCTCCGGCGCAGCCCGAGGAGGATGCTGGCGTGGTGGTGATGGTGCCGCAGGACACCGGTTCGGTGCCCGTACAGAGCGTGCCGGGCGCCATTGCGTTTCCCGGGGCAGCGACCAGCCAGCCGCCGGTTATCAGCGGTTCGGCGCCGGTGGTTGCCGCGCCACCGACCGGCATTCCCCAGCGCGAGCTGGCGCCGGACGAGCAACTGGAAGGGCCGGTGCTGGCCCTGTTGACGTCCGCGCGACAGATGCAGAATGGCGGCGATCTGAACGGCGCCGCCTCCAGCCTGGAGCGCGCCCAGCGGATTGCGCCGCGTGAACCGCAGGTCCTGTATCGACTGGCCGATCTGCGCCTGGCCCAGGGCGATCCCGCCCAGGCCGAGCAGCTGGCGCGGCGGGCGCTCACCTATGCGGGTGGCCGCCCGGCCCTGCAGGCCAGCCTCTGGGAGCTGATCGCCAAGGCGCGTGAGCGGCAGGGCGATCCCGCCGGCGCCGCGCAGGCCCGGCAGCGGGCCAAGGTAAGCAGCTGATGGATTCGCGCGTCTCGGCGGTGGCCGATCAGTTGTTGCTCATCGAGCGCGAGCTGCGTGTGCTGGGTTGGTGGAGCGCTGCCTCGCCCGGCGTGCACGCGTTGTCCAGCCGGCAGCCCTTCTGCGTGGATACCCTGGAACTGCACCAGTGGCTGCAATGGATCTTCCTGCCACGCATGAAGGTGCTGGTCGAAAACGGTCAACCCCTGCCGGCCGCGTCCGGCATCCGCGAGATGGCCGAAGTGGTGTATGCCGAGCGGCTTGCCGAGGTGCGCACGCTACTGACGGTGCTGGCTGACTTCGACCGGCTGATCACCGCGCGCAGCTGACGCGCAGCTGGTTTCGGGTGTCGTCGAGCAGTGCCTGGCGCTCTGCCTCTGCCAGCGTTCGGTGGGTGCCCGCCGCATCCGTGGTGCGCAATCGCGGTCGCTGCTCCAGCAGTTCCCGTTGCGTCTCCAGTCGCTGACAGCGCAGCCGGCGCGCCTGCTCTTCCCTGACTGCGTCCCGGCGCAGGGTCTCGTCGAAACGGCGCTGCTCGGCGGCAGCGCGTTGTGCCGGGGTTTCGCTCCTGGCCTGGCTGGGGCCGGGTGACGGGGCGGGGCGCAGTGCCTGGGGGTGGCTGGCCTGCCGATCCGCTGGCCGGTCGCTGAAGTGCTGCACGCCGTTCGAGTCGGTCCAGACATGGATAGCGGTTGGCAGGGCCGGCGAGGCGTGCAGTAGCAGGACGGTGAACAGCAGTGGGCGCATGGTGCGATACCTGGCGGGATGAGCGGAGCTGAATAGCAGAAGGGGGATGCCCCGTCGGCGCGCCAGCTCACAGGTGGGTCTTGCCGCACATGCGACTTGACTTGCTGGCGGCTAATCCGAACAATTCCACGCTCGCTGCAGCCGAACCGCACCGGTTCCGTTGCGCGCGATCAAGGCGCCTACCCGTGCCGAATCTGTTACACCCGTAACGCGTTACCTCGCGCTGGGTGGGAGCCGTCCGCAACACACCAGGATTCGCTCCCAGTACTTGCTCGGTAGAGCTGTTTCCATCTGCGATCAACCGTCGCACATGCTCCGCCGAGGAGTAGACCTAAACAGGCTGCCTGGCCCCAGGCGGCATTCTGGCGTTCTAGAGGGGAATAACGTGGAGCTTTTATCCGGCGCTGAAATGGTCGTCCGCTTCCTGCGCGACGAGGGCGTGAAATACATTTACGGGTACCCGGGCGGTGCCCTGCTGCACATCTACGACGCGCTGTTCAAGGAAAAGGAAATCACTCATATCCTGGTCCGTCACGAACAGGCCGCAACCCACATGGCCGACGGCTATGCCCGCGCCACCGGCAAGGCCGGCGTGGTGCTGGTGACGTCCGGCCCCGGCGCGACCAATGCCATTACCGGCATTGCCACCGCCTACATGGATTCCATTCCGATGGTGGTGATCTCCGGCCAGGTGCCCAGCACCATGGTCGGCACCGACGCCTTCCAGGAAACCGACATGGTCGGCATCTCCCGGCCGATCGTGAAGCACAGCTTCATCATCAAGCACCCGTCGGAAATCGCCGAAACCCTGAAGAAGGCGTTCTACATCGCCGAGTCCGGCCGCCCCGGTCCGGTGGTAGTGGACATTCCCAAGGACATGGGTACCCCCGGCGAGAAGTACGAATACGTCTATCCGAAGAAGGCCAAGCTGCGCTCCTACAGCCCGGCAGTCCGTGGTCATTCCGGACAGATCCGCAAGGCCGCGGAAATGCTGCTGGCCGCCAAGCGCCCGGTGCTGTACTCCGGCGGTGGCGTGATCATGGGCAATGCCTCGGCGCAGCTCACCGAGCTGGCGCGCATGCTCAACCTGCCGGTGACCAACACCCTGATGGGCCTCGGCGGTTACCCGGGCAGCGACCGCCAGTTCATTGGCATGCTCGGCATGCACGGCAGCTACACCGCCAACGTGACCATGCACCATGCCGACGTGATTCTCGCCGTCGGCGCGCGTTTCGATGATCGCGTGGTCAATGGGGCGGCCAAGTTCTGCCCGAATGCCAAGGTCATCCACGTCGACATCGACCCGGCGTCCATCTCCAAGACCATCAAGGCTGACATCCCGATCGTTGGTCCGGTGGACAGCGTGCTGACCGAGATGGTCGCCGTGCTCAAGGAAATCGGCCAGACGCCGAACAAGGACGCCGTGGCCAGCTGGTGGAAGCAGATCGACGAGTGGCGTGGCAGCGGTCGTCTGTTCCCCTACAACGAGGGCGACGGTTCGATCATCAAGCCGCAGAAGGTCATCGAGACCCTCTACGAAGTCACCAAAGGCGATGCCTTCGTGGCCTCCGACGTGGGCCAGCATCAGATGTTCGCCTGCCAGTACTACCGCTTCGACAAGCCCAATCGCTGGCTGAACTCCGGCGGCCTGGGCACCATGGGCTTTGGCTTCCCGGCCGCCATGGGCGCCAAGCTGAACTTCCCGGATGCGGACGTGGCGTGCGTGACTGGCGAAGGCAGCATCCAGATGAATATCCAGGAGCTGTCCACCTGCCTGCAGTACGACCTGCCGGTGAAGATCGTCAACCTCAACAACGGCGCGCTGGGCATGGTGCGCCAGTGGCAGGACATGCAGTACAGCAGCCGCTACTCGCATTCCTACATGGAATCGCTGCCGGACTTCGTCAAGCTGGCTGAAGCCTATGGCCACGTCGGCATGCGCATCACCGAGCTGAAGGATCTCAAGCCGAAGATGGAAGAGGCCTTCGCCCTCAAGAACCGCCTGGTGTTCCTCGACATCGCGGTGGATACCAGCGAGCACGTCTACCCGATGCAGATCCGGGATGGTGCGATGCGCGACATGTGGCTGAGCAAGACGGAGCGGACCTGAGCATGCGACACATCATCTCCCTGCTGCTGGAAAACGAACCAGGCGCCCTGTCCCGCGTGGTCGGCCTGTTCTCCCAGCGCAACTACAACATCGAAAGCCTGACCGTGGCACCGACTGAGGATCCGACGCTGTCGCGCCTGACCCTGACCACCATCGGCCACGAGGAGGTGATCGAGCAGATCACCAAGAACCTCAACAAGCTGATCGAGGTGGTCAAGCTGGTCGACCTGTCGGAAAGCGCCCACATCGAGCGCGAACTGATGCTGGTCAAGGTCAAGGCCACCGGCGCCCAGCGCGCCGAGGTCAAGCGCACCACCGACATCTTCCGTGGGCAGATCGTCGATGTGACGCCGAGTGTCTATACCATCCAGCTGGCCGGCACCAGCGACAAGCTGGACAGCTTCATCCAGGCCATCGGCACCACGTCGATCCTGGAGACCGTGCGCAGCGGTGTCACCGGGATTGCCCGTGGCGACAAAGTGCTGAGCATCTGACGTTTACTGACGTGGCCCAGACGGCCAGATACCGAGGAAATTTCATGAAAGTTTATTACGACAAAGACTGCGACCTCTCCATCATCCAGGGCAAGAAGGTCGCCATCATCGGTTACGGTTCGCAGGGTCACGCGCATGCCTGCAACCTGAAGGACTCCGGTGTTGACGTCACTGTCGGTCTGCGTGCAGGTTCGTCCTCCATCGCCAAGGCCCAGAACCACGGCCTGAAGGTTGCCGATGTGGCCGTCGCCGTGGCCCAGGCCGACGTGGTGATGGTGCTGACCCCGGACGAGTTCCAGGGCAAGCTGTACCGCGAGGAGCTGGAGCCGAACCTGAAGAAGGGCGCCACCCTGGCCTTCGCCCACGGTTTCTCCATCCACTACAACCAGGTGGTGCCGCGTGCCGACCTGGACGTGATCATGATCGCGCCGAAGGCCCCGGGTCACACCGTGCGTTCTGAGTTCGTCAAGGGCGGCGGCATCCCCGACCTGATCGCCGTCTACCAGGACGCTTCCGGCAACGCCAAGAATGTCGCCCTGTCCTACGCTTCGGGCGTCGGCGGCGGCCGTACTGGCATCATCGAAACCACCTTCAAGGACGAGACCGAAACCGACCTGTTCGGTGAGCAGGCCGTGCTGTGCGGTGGTTGCGTGGAGCTGGTCAAGGCGGGTTTCGATACCCTGGTCGAAGCCGGTTACGCGCCGGAAATGGCCTACTTCGAGTGCCTGCACGAGCTGAAGCTGATCGTCGACCTGATGTTCGAAGGCGGCATCGCCAACATGAACTACTCGATCTCCAACAACGCCGAGTACGGTGAATACGTCACCGGTCCGGAAGTGATCAACGCCGAATCCCGTGCCGCCATGCGCAACGCCCTGAAGCGCATCCAGAACGGTGAATACGCCAAGATGTTCATCAGCGAAGGCGCCACCAACTATCCGTCGATGACCGCCTACCGCCGCAACAATGCCGCCCATGGCATCGAAGTGGTTGGTGAGAAGCTGCGCGCCATGATGCCGTGGATCGCCGCCAACAAGATCGTCGACAAGAGCAAGAACTAAGCGCTCAAGCGATCCGAAAAGACGCGGCCTGGTGCCGCGTTTTTTCGTTGTTCGCGGTCGCATCTGGTATAAAGCCCGGCTGTGAGCATCCGGGGATACACTGGATAGCCGTCTTCCTTTCTGTTTCAAGGTAATCGTTCATGAGCGAAAGTCCCGAGGAGCCGAACAAGGACTCCACCGTAGAAAGCCTGCTGCCGATCGACGAGCACGTTGAAGAGAGCCAGGACGCAGAAGGGCGCAAGGTGCGTCATCGTGGTGTCTACCTGCTGCCCAACCTGTTCACCACCGCCAACCTGTTCGCCGGCTTCTTCGCTATCGTCAGCGCCATGAACGGCAAGTTCGAAGTGGCGGCCATCGCCATCTTCGTCGCGATGTTGCTGGACAGCCTGGACGGTCGCGTGGCGCGCCTGACCAACACCCAGAGCGCCTTCGGCGCCGAATACGATTCGTTGTCGGACATGGTGGCTTTCGGCCTGGCCCCGAGCCTGCTGGCCTACCAGTGGGCACTGTCGGAGCTGGGTAACGTCGGCCTGACTGTGGCCTTCATTTACGCCGCCTGCGCCGCGCTGCGTCTGGCCCGTTTCAATACGCAGATCGGCAAGGTCGACAAGAAGTGGTTCGTTGGCCTGGCCAGTCCGGCGGCGGCCGGCGTGGTGGCGGGTACCGTCTGGGCGCTGAAGGACTTCGGGGTCGAGGGCGTGGACATGCCCGTTGCCACGGTGATGCTGTTTGCGCTGCTGGTGGCGCTGGCCGGCGTGCTGATGGTCAGCAACATCAAGTACTACAGCTTCAAGGATCTGGACCTGAAGGGTCGCGTGCCCTTCGTGGCGATTCTGGTGGTGGTGCTGGTGTTCGCCGTGGTGTTCAGCGACCCGCCGCGGGTGCTGCTGCTGATCTTCCTGGCCTATGCAGTCTCCGGCCCGGTGCAGTTCGTGCTCCAGCTGCGTCGTCGTCAGACGCACGCCGACCGCGAATAGGATCTGTTCTAATCTCGCTCGCGGGTGCATCATGCGCCCGTTGAGTGAGGTACGCAGTATGTTGATCAAGCTGCTCTCTTCGAGTGACTGCCGCGAAGGCGACGTCACTCCCGAATCCGTCTACCTGTCCCGGCGCCGCCTGATGCAAGGTGCGCTGCTGGGGGCCGCCAGCGGCGCTCTGCCCACTATCGGCTGGGCCCAATACGCTGATGTGGAACCGGCCATTGCGCCGCCCTGGCTGCGGCGCCGACTTACCGATGTGCAATGGTCATCCTCGGATGAACCGGTGGCGCCCTTCACCGTCGCCAGCCAATACAACAACTTCTATGAATTCGGGCCGGGCAAAACCGATCCGGCGCGGCATGCATCGGCGATGCAAACCGAGCCTTGGTCGGTTCGCGTCGATGGCCTGGTCGCCAGGCCGGGTGTCTACGATCTGGACCAGCTCTGTGGACAGAGCCGCTTGCAGGAGCGGATCTACCGCCTGCGCTGTGTCGAGGCTTGGTCGATGGTCATTCCGTGGCTGGGTTTCCCGCTGGCGGACCTGATCCGGCGGGTCGAGCCGCTGGGTGATGCTCGCTATGTGCGTTTCGAAACGCTCCACCGGCCGGCGGAGATGCCTGGCACCCGGTCGCGGTTCTCGGTGATCGACTGGCCGTATGTGGAAGGGCTGCGGCTGGATGAGGCGATGCATCCGCTGACTCTATTGGCGGTCGGCATGTACGGCCGAGTGCTGCCGAACCAGAATGGCGCGCCCGTGCGCCTGGTGGTGCCCTGGAAATATGGCTTCAAGAGCATCAAATCCATTGTGCGCATCAGCCTCGTCAGCGAGCAGCCGGAAAGCTCCTGGATGGGCATCGCGCCCGACGAGTATGGCTTCTACGCCAACGTGAACCCGGCAGTCAGCCACCCGCGCTGGTCTCAGGCGCAGGAGCGGCGTCTGCCCAATACGCTGTTCAGCCCGAATGTGCGACCTACCCAGCTGTTCAACGGGTACGGCGATGAGGTTGCGGAGCTGTACCGGGGTATGGACTTACGGAAGCATTACTGATGAGACATGCCTGGCTGCGTATAACGGTCTTTCTGGTCGCGCTGGGGGTGCCGCTGTACTGGCTATACCTTGGCTGGCTGCTGGCCCTTGGTCCCGAGCCGGGCAAGTGGTTGCTGGATCACCTGGGGCAGGGAGCGCTGCTGTTGCTGCTACTCACCCTGGCCATGACGCCTTTGTCGCGTCTGACGGGCTGGCCCCAATGGTTGGTGGTTCGCAGGCAGCTCGGCTTGTGGAGCTTCGCGTATGCCGGCCTGCATGTTGCCTGCTTTGGACTGTTCATCCTGGGCGCCCAGTGGGAGCGGTTGCCCGCCGAGGTGCTAGAACGACCCTATGTGATGGTTGGAGCGCTGGCGTTCCTCGGGTTGCTGGCGCTGGCGCTGACATCAAACAACTGGAGCATGCGTCGCCTGGGTGCTGGCTGGAAGAGGTTGCACCGTCTGATCTACCCGATACTCCTGTTGGTCCTGCTGCACATGTTGTGGGTGGTGCGTTCTGACTTGGGGCTGTGGGTGCTGTATGCAAGTCTGGGTGGCGCATTGCTGTTCTTTCGCACGCGTTGGGGGAGGCGCTGGCTGGGCAGGGCGGCCAATATTCGGCGCAATATGGCTCAGCGCGCCAAATAATGGTTGACGCCAGAAATGACAGCCCTATAATACGCCCCACTTCCAGCGCAGAGCTGCTGAAAACTCCTTGTAAATCAATGAGTTGGATGTTCGGGTCTGAGTTGGAATGCTCGCTAGAGGAAGTGGGCTGCTGGTCGAGTCAGGGTTGACAGTGTCGTTTGGCGCTGTATGATTCGCCTCCCGCTAGTGAGCTGGGTTGATTCGGTTCGCGGTGGTAAGCAGTTGAGTTGAAACGAAAAGTTGTTCAAAACAACGCTTGACAAGCAAAACGGCCGCTGTAGAATGCGCGGCCTCGGTTGAGACCTTCGGTCAGATCGAAACGCTCTTTAACAACTG
>NZ_DATJCS010000006.1:0-36301 GCF_035497915.1 Pseudomonas sp. | reverse complement strand
TCCGCCCTGGGCCTGAACGCCGGGCTGGGCAACCTGGGCGTGTCGGTGATGCAGTTCACCGTGCCGCTGGCGGTGCTCGGCGGGCTGTTCGGCAGCTTCGGCGGCGAGCCGCAGCCGCTGAGTGACGGCGGTCAGCTGTGGCTGCAGAACGCCGGGCTGATCTGGGTGCCGTTCATTGCCGTGGTGTCCATCGCCGCCTGGTTCGGCATGCACGACATCGCCGACGCCAAGGCCTCGGTGAAGACCCAGGCGGTGATCTTCCGGCGCAAGCACAACTGGCTGATGTGCTGGCTGTACGTGGGCACCTTCGGCAGCTTCATCGGCTTCTCGGCCGGCTTCGCCATGCTCAGCAAGACCCAGTTCCCGGACATCAACCCGCTGCAGTTCGCCTTCCTCGGCCCGCTGGTCGGCGCGCTGAGCCGCACCCTGGGCGGCATGCTGGCGGACAAGTTCGGCGGCGCGCGCATCACCCTGTGGAACTACGCGCTGATGGCCGGCTTCGTGTTCGTGGTCATCGCCTTCCTGCCGGGTGAAGGCAGCGAAGGCAACTTCTGGGGCTTCCTGGCCGCCTTCATCCTGCTGTTCTTCTTCGCCGGCATCGGCAACGGCTCCACCTTCTGCATGATCCCGGCGATCTTCCGCGGCGAGTGGGAGGCACGCCGTCAGCGTGGCCAGGCCACCGAGGAGCAGGTCAACCGGAACGCCAGCATCGAATCGGCCGCGGTGATCGGCTTCAGTGCCGCCATCGGCGCCTTCGGCGGCTTCTTCATTCCCAAGGCGTTCGGCACCTCGCTGGCCATGACCGGCAGCGCCGAGGCCGCCCTGTACCTGTTCATCGCCTACTACCTGAGCTGCATCGCCGTGACCTGGTGGTGGTACGCGCGCCGTGGCGCGGAACGCCCCTGCTAGAGCCCTTCAATTCGTTCATGACAGGGCGCTCCGGCGCCCGGCCTGAGAGGAAAAAACCACATGAGTCATCTTCTTGACCAGATGCGCTTCTTCAAGCGCAAGCAGGGCGAGTTCGCCGACGGACACGGCGAAACCCGCCAGGAATCGCGCGACTGGGAGAACGTCTATCGCAACCGCTGGCAGTACGACAAGATCGTGCGCTCCACCCACGGGGTGAACTGCACCGGCTCGTGCAGCTGGAAGGTCTACGTGAAGAACGGCCTGGTCACCTGGGAAACCCAGCAGACCGACTACCCGCGCACCCGCAACGACCTGCCCAACCATGAACCGCGCGGCTGCCCGCGCGGCGCCAGCTACAGCTGGTACATCTACAGCGCCAACCGCCTGAAGTATCCCAAGGTGCGCAAGCCGTTGCTCAAGCTGTGGCGCGAGGCGCGTCGCCACATGGAGCCGGTGGAAGCCTGGGCGAGCATTGTCGAGGACCAGGCCAAGGCCGAGTCCTACAAGAGCAAGCGCGGCCTGGGCGGCTTCGTGCGCTCCAGCTGGAACGAAGTCAACGAGATCATCGCCGCCGCCAACGTCTACACCGTCAAACAGTACGGCCCGGACCGCGTGGTCGGCTTCTCGCCGATCCCGGCCATGTCGATGGTCAGCTACGCCGCCGGCTCGCGTTACCTGTCGCTGATCGGTGGCGTGTGCCTGTCGTTCTACGACTGGTACTGCGACCTGCCGCCGGCCTCGCCGCAGGTGTGGGGCGAGCAGACCGACGTGCCGGAATCGGCCGACTGGTACAACTCCAACTACATCATCGCCTGGGGCTCCAACGTCCCGCAGACCCGTACCCCGGACGCGCACTTCTTCACCGAGGTGCGCTACAAGGGCACCAAGACCGTGGCCGTCACCCCGGACTACGCCGAGGTCGCCAAGCTCACCGACCTGTGGCTGAACCCCAAGCAGGGCACCGACGCGGCGCTGGCTCAGGCCTTCGCCCACGTGATCTTCAAGGAATTCCACCTCGACCAGCCGAGCGCCTACTTCCGCGACTACGCCAAGCGCTACACCGACCTGCCGATGCTGGTGCTGCTCGACGAGATCGACGGCGGCTACCGCGCCGAGCGCTTCCTGCGCGCCTCGGACCTGGACAACGCGCTGGGCCAGGACAACAACCCCGAGTGGAAGACCGTCGCCGTCGACGCCTCCGGCGAGCTGGTCTCCCCGCAAGGCTCGATCGGCTACCGCTGGGGCGAGAAGGGCAAGTGGAACATCGAGGCCCGTGAGGGCAAGGACGGCCGCGAAACCGACCTGAGCCTCAGCCAGATCGAGGGCGGCGAGGCGGCCGAGGTCGGCTTCCCGTACTTCGGCGCCCAGCAGCACGACTTCTTCCCGAACGTCGCCGGCGACGCCGTGCAGTTCCGCCGCGTGCCGGTGCGCTCGCTGACCCTGGCCGACGGCAGCACCGTCAAGGTCGCCACCGTGTTCGACCTGATGGCCGCCAACCTGGGCATCGACCGTGGCCTGGGCGGCGCCAACGTCGCCTCCAGCTACGACGATGCCAACGTGCCCGGCACCCCGGCCTGGCAGGAGCAGATCACCGGCGTGTCCCGCGAGAAGGCCATCCAGGTGGCCCGCGAATTCGCCGATAACGCCGACAAGACGCATGGCCGTTCCATGATCATCGTCGGCGCGGCGATGAACCACTGGTACCACATGGACATGAACTACCGCGGGCTGATCAATATGCTCATGCTCTGCGGTTGCGTCGGCCAGACCGGGGGCGGCTGGGCCCACTACGTCGGCCAGGAGAAGCTGCGCCCGCAGTGCGGCTGGCTGCCGCTGGCCTTCGGCCTCGACTGGCATCGCCCGTCGCGGCAGATGAACGGCACCAGCTTCTTCTACAACCACAGCTCGCAGTGGCGCCACGAGAAGATGAGCATCCACGAGGTGCTCTCGCCGCTGGCCGACAAGAGCCAGTACCCCGAGCACATGCTCGACTACAACATCCGCGCCGAGCGCGCCGGCTGGCTGCCCAGCGCGCCGCAGCTCAACCGCAACCCGCTGCAGATCGCCCGTGACGCGGCCGCCGTGGGCATGGAGCCCAGGGACTACGTGGTCAAGGGCCTGCAGGACGGCAGCCTGCGCTTCGCCTGCGAACAGCCGGACAGTCCGGAAAACTTCCCGCGCAACATGTTCATCTGGCGTTCCAACCTGCTGGGCTCCTCCGGCAAGGGCCACGAGTACATGCTCAAGTACCTGCTGGGCACCACCAACGGCGTGATGAACGAGGACCTGGGCAAGCGCGCCGACGGCTTCAAGCCGACCGAGGCCGAGTGGGTGGACGAGGGCGCCATCGGCAAGCTCGACCTGGTCACCACGCTGGACTTCCGCATGTCCTCCACCTGCGTGTACTCCGATATCGTCCTGCCGACCGCCACCTGGTACGAGAAGGACGACATGAACACCTCGGACATGCACCCCTTCATCCACCCGCTGTCGGCAGCCATCGACCCGGCCTGGGAGGCCAGGTCCGACTGGGAGATCTACAAGGGCATCGCCAAGGCGTTCTCGGCCATGGCCGAAGGGCACCTGGGCGTCGAGCGCGACGTGATGACCGTGCCGCTGCTGCACGACACCCCCGGCGAACTGGCCCAGCCGTTCGGCGGCACCGACTGGAAGACCGCCGGCGAGGCGCCGGTGCCCGGCAAGAACGCGCCGAACATCGCCGTCATCGAGCGTGACTACCCGTCCACCTACAAGAAGTTCACCGCCCTCGGCCCGCTGCTCGACACCCTCGGCAACGGCGGCAAGGGCATCAGCTGGAACACCGAGGACGAAGTGAAATTCCTCGGCGAGCTGAACTACCGGGTGCGCGAGGAGGGCGTCAGCCAGGGCCGGCCGAAGATCGAAAGCGCCATCGACGCCGCCGAGGTGATCCTCTCCCTGGCGCCGGAAACCAACGGCCACGTCGCCGTGAAGGCCTGGGAAGCGCTGTCGCAGTTCACCGGTCGCGATCACAGCCACCTGGCGCTGCCCAAGGAGCATGAGGCGATCCGCTTCCGCGACATCCAGGCCCAGCCGCGCAAGATCATCTCCAGCCCCACCTGGTCGGGCCTGGAAGACGAGCACGTCAGCTACAACGCCGGCTACACCAACGTCCACGAGTACATCCCGTGGCGCACCCTCACCGGTCGCCAGCAGTTCTACCAGGACCACCCGTGGATGCAGGCCTTCGGCGAGCAGCTGATGAGCTACCGGCCGCCGATCAACACCCGCTCGCTCGGCTACGTGCAGGGCAAGAAGCCCAACGGTAACCCGGAGATCGCGCTGAACTGGATCACCCCGCACCAGAAGTGGGGCATCCACAGCACCTACACCGACAATCTGATCATGCTGACCCTGAGCCGTGGCGGCCCGATCGTGTGGATCTCGGAAATCGACGCGAAGAAGGTCGGCATCGAGGACAACGACTGGATCGAGTGCTTCAACGCCAACGGCGCGCTCACCGCCCGCGCGGTGGTCAGCCAGCGCGTCAAGGAAGGCATGGTGATGATGTACCACGCCCAGGAACGCATCGTGAACGTGCCCGGCGCCGAGAGCACCGGCACCCGCGGCGGCCACCACAACTCGGTGACCCGCGTGATGCTCAAGCCCACCCACATGATCGGCGGCTACGCCCAGCAGGCCTACGGCTTCAACTACTACGGCACCGTGGGCTGCAACCGTGACGAGTTCGTCGTGGTGCGCAAGATGAACAAGGTCGACTGGCTGGACGCGCCCTATGGCGATGATCTGCCGCAACCGCTGCCGCAGGACATTTGAGGAGTACGCCATGAAGATTCGTTCACAAGTCGGCATGGTCCTGAACCTGGACAAGTGCATCGGCTGCCACACCTGCTCGATCACCTGCAAGAACGTCTGGACCAGCCGTGAAGGCATGGAATACGCCTGGTTCAACAACGTCGAGACCAAGCCGGGCATCGGCTACCCGAAGGAATGGGAAAACCAGGAGAAATGGAAGGGCGGCTGGGTCCGCAATGCCGACGGCTCGATCAACCCGAGGATCGGCGGCAAGTTCCGCGTGCTGGCGAACATCTTCGCCAACCCGGATCTGCCGAGCATCGACGACTACTACGAGCCGTTCGACTTCGACTACCAGAACCTGCACACCGCGCCGCTGGGCAAGCACCAGCCGGTGGCGCGGCCGCGCTCGCTGATCTCCGGCAAGCGCATGGAAAAGATCGAGTGGGGCCCGAACTGGGAGGAAATTCTCGGTACCGAATTCGCCAAGCGCCGCAAGGACAAGAACTTCGACAAGGTCCAGGCGGACATCTACGGCGAGTACGAGAACACCTTCATGATGTACCTGCCGCGCCTGTGCGAGCACTGCCTCAACCCGGCGTGCGCGGCCTCCTGCCCGAGCGGTGCGATCTACAAGCGCGAGGAGGACGGCATCGTTCTCATCGACCAGGAGAAGTGCCGCGGCTGGCGCATGTGCATCAGCGGCTGTCCGTACAAGAAGATCTATTACAACTGGAAGAGCGGCAAATCCGAGAAGTGCATCTTCTGCTTCCCGCGCATCGAGGCCGGCATGCCGACCATCTGCTCGGAAACCTGCGTGGGCCGTATCCGCTACCTGGGCGTGCTGCTGTATGACGCCGACCGCATCCACGAGGTGGCCAGCACGCCGAACGAGCAGGACCTGTATCCCAAGCAGCTGGAGATGTTCCTCGACCCCAACGACCCGAAGGTGATCGAGCAGGCGCTGAAGGACGGCGTGCCCATGTCGGTGATCGAGGCCGCGCAAAAGTCGCCGGTGTACAAGCTGGCGGTGGACTGGCAGCTGGCCCTGCCGCTGCACCCGGAATACCGCACGCTGCCGATGGTCTGGTACGTGCCGCCGCTGTCGCCGATCCAGAACGCCGCCCAGGCCGGGCACGTGAGCATGGACGGCGTGCTGCCGGACGTGGACAGCCTGCGCATCCCGGTGCGCTACCTGGCCAACCTGCTCACCGCCGGCGACGAGAAGCCGGTGAAGCTGGCCCTCAAACGCCTGCTGGCCATGCGCGCCTACAAGCGCGCCGAGCAGGTGGACGGCGTACTCGACCTCAAGGTGCTGGAGCAGGTGGGCCTGAGCCGTCACCAGGCCGACGACATGTACCGCTACCTGGCCATCGCCAACTACGAGGACCGCTTCGTGATTCCCTCCGCGCACCGCGAGGAAGCCATGAGCGACGTGTTCGGCGAGCGCTCCGGCTGTGGCTTCAGCTTCGGCAGCGGCTGCGGTGGCAGCTCGGAGGTG
Organism: Pseudomonas sp.; assembly: GCF_035497915.1. GTDB lineage: Bacteria > Pseudomonadota > Gammaproteobacteria > Pseudomonadales > Pseudomonadaceae > Serpens. The sequence goes on along the minus strand of NZ_DATJCS010000006.1, from coordinate 30,096 downwards.
AACATGTTCGGCGCCAGGAAGGCCAACCAGCGCGACATCATCAAGACCGTGCAGCTGTGGGAGGACTGACATGCAGATTCTCAAGGTGATTTCCCTGCTGCTCGACTATCCCGCCGAGTCGCTGCGTGAGGGCTACCTGGAGCTGGCGAAAGCCATCTCCGGCGCCCGCGAGATCAGCCCCGAGCAGCGCGGCGAGCTGCGCCTGCTGCTCGAGGAGCTGAGCGGCGGCGAGCTGATGGACGCGCAGGAGCGCTACAGCGAGCTGTTCGACAAGGGCCGTGCGCTGTCGCTGCTGCTGTTCGAGCACGTGCACGGCGAGTCCCGCGATCGCGGCCAGGCGATGGTCGACCTGATGGCCCAGTACGAGGCCGCCGGGTTTGCCATCGGCGTGCGCGAGCTGCCGGACTACATCCCGCTGTACCTGGAGTTCCTCGCCACCCGCGAGGACCTGGAGGCCCGCGAGGGCCTGGCGGATGTGGCGCACCTGCTGGCCCTGCTGGCGGCGCGCCTGGTCGAGCGCAAGAGCCCCTACGCGGCCTGCTTCCGCGCCCTGCTGCAGATCGCCGGCCAGCCGCTGGAAACGGTGGCCGAGCTGCGCGAGCAGGTGGCCGGCGAGGAACGCGACGACTCGCTGGAAGCCCTCGACAAGGTCTGGGAGGAGGAGCAGGTGAACTTCCTGCAGGCCGAGCAGCAGGAACGCTGCCCGTCGCAGGCGAGCTTGCCGGGCAAGGCCCGCGAGGAAGGCGCGGTGCCGCTGCACTGGGTGGATTTCAACACGGGGCCCGCCGCACCGGGCCGGGAGACGGCAAATGTCTAACTTCAATTTCCTGCTGTTCGGGGTCTACCCCTATATCGCCCTGGCCATCTGCCTGATCGGCAGCTGGGCGCGCTTCGACCTGGCCCAGTACACCTGGAAAACCGGTTCCAGCCAGATGCTGCAACCCAAGGGCATGCGCCTGGCCAGCAACCTGTTCCACATCGGGATCATCTTCATCCTGTGTGGCCACTTCGTCGGCCTGCTGATGCCGGAAGCCCTCTACCACTCGTTCATCAGCAGCGCCGACAAGCAACTGGTGGCCATGGTCTCCGGCGGCTTCTTCGGCATCCTCTGCCTGATCGGGCTGGTGATGCTGATCCAGCGCCGCCTGGGCGATGCCCGCGTGCGCGCCACCTCCAGCCGTTCGGATATCGCCATCCTGTTCGTGCTGCTGGCGCAACTGCTGCTGGGCCTGGGCACCATCGTCGCCTCCACCGGCCACTTGGACGGTTCGGTGATGGTGCTGCTCGGCACCTGGGCGCAGAGCATCGTCACCCTGCAGCCGGTCGCCGCCGCCGAAGCCATCGCCCCGGTGTCGCTGGTCTACAAGTTGCACGTGTTCCTCGGCGTCACCCTGTTCGTGCTGTTCCCCTTCACCCGTCTGGTGCACATCGTCAGCGCGCCGGTGTGGTACCTGGGCCGGCGCTACCAGATCGTGCGCGTCAAGCACAGTGGTCGTGCCGTCCCGCCGGTGCAGGCACCGGCCGGCTACCGCGCCCCCGCCCAGGCCACCCCGGCCAAGGCACCGAAGAAGGCCGGCCAGCCGGTGGCTTGAGGCCCGGCACGAACCTGAAACAAAACCTGTAGGAGCGGCTTCAGCCGCGATGCTCTTCATGCAAGCCATACCCAGAAGCATCGTGGCTAAAGCCCCTCCTACAAAAGCGGAATCCCAAGCGAGGAAACCAACATGGCATGCGGATGTGGTGGAAGTGAAAGCGGCGGCGGCTGCGGCGGACAGGCTCACGCCGAGCCGGTGGTGCAGCAGTTGCCCGAGACGGCTGCCCCGGTCGAACTGATTGCCAGCAGCGACCAGGAATGGCCGCGCATCAAGGTCAACGGCGTGTGCATTGCTCCCGACGCGATGGCCCAGGAAATCCAGTACCACCCCGCGCCCAGTCGCGACGATGCGCTCTATCTCGCCTGCCAGGCGCTGGTGATCCGTGAACTGCTGGGCCAGCGCAGCGCCGAGCTGGGCATCCAGGTAACCCCGGCCGCCGGGGAAAGCGCGGAGGAGGCGGCCACCCGCGAACTGGTGCAACGGGAAGTTCCGGTGCCGCAGGCCGACGAGCACACCTGTCGGCAGTACTACGAACGCAACCGCGCGCGTTTCGCCAGCGCGCCGCTGGTGATGGCGCGGCACATCCTGCTGGCCTGCCCGCCGGAGGACGCCGAGGCGCGCAGCACCGGCCGCGAGCAGGCCGACGCGCTGCTCGCCGAACTGAGCCGCGAGCCGGGCCGCTTCGCCGCGCTGGCGCTGGCCCATTCGGCCTGCCCGTCGAAGGAGCAGGGCGGGGCGCTGGGGCAGATCAGCCAGGGCCAGACCGTGCCCGAGTTCGAGCGCCAGCTGCTGCGCCTGCCGGTCGGCCTGGCCGCCCAGCCGCTGGAAAGCCGCTACGGTTTCCATCTGGTGGAGGTCGAACAGCGCATCGAAGGTCGTCAGTTGCCCTACCAGGCGGTGGCCGAGGCGATTCGCGCTGAGCTGGATCAGGGCGTCTGGCAGGTGGCGGTGGCACAGTACCTGCGGTACCTGGTGGGCGCGGCGGATATCCAGGGCATACACTTGGAAGGCGCCGAGACGCCGCTGCTGCAGTAGCGGCCTTTCATGCAGGAATGGCCATCGTGAGCCTGTCGGGCCACCCGAAGCCAGAGGAACGACCATGAGCACTTTGCAAGACGGCTACGGACGCGGCATCGAGTACCTGCGACTGTCGGTCACCGACCGTTGTGATTTCCGCTGCGTGTACTGCATGGCCGAGGACATGACCTTCCTGCCGCGCCAGCAGGTGCTCACCCTGGAGGAGATCCAGCGGGTCGCCGCGCTGTTCGTGGCCAACGGCACCCGCAAGATCCGCCTCACTGGCGGCGAGCCACTGGTGCGCAAGGGCATCGTCGAGCTCTGCGGCAAGATCGCCGCGCTGCCCGGCCTGCGCGAACTGGTGATGACCACCAACGGCTCGCAACTGGTGAAGCTGGCCCGGCCGCTGGCCGACGCCGGCGTAAAGCGCCTGAACATCAGCCTCGACAGCCTGGATGCGGAGCGCTTTCGCGCCATCACCCGCGTGGGCGACCTGCGTCAGGTGCAGGCCGGCATCGACGCCGCCCGCGCGGCCGGCTTCCAGCGCATCAAACTGAATACCGTGGCCATGAAAGGCCGCAACGCGGACGAGATCCCGGACCTGGTCGCCTACGCCGTGGAACGCGGCCTGGACATCACCTTCATCGAGGAAATGCCGCTGGGCGACGTGGGTCGCTCACGGGGCGAGAGCTACTGTTCCAGCGATGAGGTGCGCGACATCATCGCCAGCCGCTACACGCTGATCGACAGCGCCGAACAGAGCGGCGGGCCGGCGCGCTACGCGCGTCTGAAAGAGTTTCCGGACAGCCGCATCGGCTTCATCTCGCCGCATTCCCACAATTTCTGCGCCACCTGCAATCGCGTGCGCCTGACCGTGGAAGGCCGCCTGCTGCTATGCCTGGGGCACGAGAATTCCATCGACCTGCGCGCCCTGTTGCGCCGTCATCCCACCGATGACCGCCCGTTGCTCGACGCCGTGCGCGCCGCGCTGCAACGCAAACCGCTGCGCCACGAGTTCAACCTCGACGAGGTACAGGTGGTGCGCTTCATGAATGCCACCGGCGGGTAGGATGGTCGACACCGCGAAAAGCTCGCGGACAAGTCCGCTCCCACGACAGCGGCGCCGCACCGAACCTGTGGGAGCGAATTTATTCGCTAGCTTCTGGGTGGGCCCACCACCACCGTAAGGCGGTCGGCGTTTTTCCGGCCGCCGATGCGGGTGGCACCGATGCCACGGCCGGCGGCGCTGTAGTGCCGGACCTTCCCGGCCAGGTTTATCCCGGCCGACGGGGGAAGGAAGGCCGCCAAGCTGCAGGAATTCGGCTCCGCTGACCGGCATAAAGCCGGCCCCACAGGGTTCCGTGCCGCGATGCAAACCCCCGTTGACCATGGTCAAGTCATGCCCCTGTCAGGCTCGTTACCCTGCCTGCCATCTCCGGCCAGTCGCCCGTTTTGCGGATTGGCCTCCAGACCGGCCATAATCCGGCCCATTCAGCAGTGAGGCGGTCGCGCGAGCGGCGGTCTTCGATGTACCACTTTCCTTTCAAGGCGGGTCGAACGTGGACCACATGACTTTCAACCGAGCCCTGGTCGAGAAATACGATCGCCCGGGCCCGCGCTACACCTCCTATCCCACCGCGCCGCAGTTCCACGAGGCCTTCGCCGAGGACGACTATTTCCAGGCCGCGGCGGCCAGCAACCGGGCGCCGGCGCCCAAGCCGCTGTCGGTGTACATCCACATCCCGTTCTGCCAGAGCCTCTGCTACTACTGCGCCTGCAACAAGATCATCACCCAGAAGACCCACCGCGCCGTCGAGTACCTCGACTATCTCAAGAAGGAAATCGCCCTGCAGGGCGCGCTGTTCGACAAGTCGCGCAAGCTCACCCAGCTGCACTTCGGCGGCGGCACGCCCACCTACCTGACCAGCGAACAGCTGGGCGAGGTGATGGCCGCCCTGCACGACGCCTTCAACATGGATGACAGCGACAACCACGAGTTTTCCATCGAGGTCGACCCGCGCACCATCAGCCCCGAGCGCATCCACACGCTGCGCCAGCAGGGCTTCAACCGCCTGAGCTTCGGCGTGCAGGACTTCGACGAGAAGGTGCAGGCCGCCGTCAACCGCATCCAGAGCGAGCAGCAGGTGCGCGACCTGATCGAGGCCGCCCGCGCCGCGCGCTTCAAGTCGGTGAGCGTGGACCTGATCTACGGCCTGCCGCTGCAGACCGTGGAGAGCTTCGATGCCACCCTGAGCAAGATCATCGACCTGCGCCCGGACCGCATCGCCGCCTACAGCTATGCGCACCTGCCCGAGCGCGTGCGCGCCCAGCGCCTGATCCGCCCGGAAGACATGCCGCCGCCCGAGCGCAAGATGGAGCTGCTCGAGCTGACCATCCGCCGCCTGACCGCCGCCGGCTACGTGTATATCGGCATGGACCACTTTGCGCTGCCCGACGACGAGCTGACCCTGGCGCGCGCCAACGGCACGCTGCAGCGCAACTTCCAGGGCTACTCGACCCACGGCGACACCGACCTGATCGGCCTGGGCGTGTCCTCCATCGGCAAGGTGGGCGACAGCTACAGCCAGAGCGTCAAGCTGCTCTCCGAGTACTACGCGCGCCTGGACCAGGACCGCCTGCCGGTGCAGCGTGGCTACACGCTGAGCGCCGACGACGTGCTGCGCCGCGAGGTGATCCTGGCGCTGATGTGCCACAACCGTGTCGACTTCGCACCGTTCGAGCGCGCACACGGCATCGTCTTCCGCGAATACTTCGCCGATGCGCTGGTGCAACTGAAGGAGATGGTCGAGGACGGGCTGGTGGAAATCCACGACGATGCCATCGTGCTGCTGCCGCAAGGGCAGTTGATGATGCGCAACGTGGCGATGACCTTCGACGCCTACCTGGGCAAGCAGACCGTGCGCTTCTCGCGCACCGTCTAAGCGGTGGGATGGTAGGGCGGTCAAGGCATCGCCTTGGCCGCCGGGCGCGGCGTCGGGGTCACCTCATTGGCGGCCACCGCATCGGCGGCCGGAAAGGCGCCGACCGCCCTACGGTCAGTGCGGATGCAACGGTTTGTGTGACGCCGTTCGCATTTAACGGCGCTCGCTTGACCCCGGTCATTCACCCGTCGCACTCCAACGGTCAAGGTAGGTCCACTAGGCGTCGCCGCCGTAAGGAATGCCCCATGACCTACACCCTGCTGCACATCCTGCACCTGCTGAGCGCCATTTTCTTCGTCGGTACGCTGTTCGTCGAAGTGGCCATGCTGGCGCAGGCCAAGCGTTCACTCGAACCCGTGGCCCGGGAAACCTTCGAGCGCGCGCTGGGTGCCCGTTCGCGGGTGGTGCTGCACTGGGTGGTGCTGTTCGTCTATGGCGCCGGCATCGGCCTGGCCTGGTTCCACCGGGGCGCCCTGGCGGACCCGTTCGCCAGCAGCTTTGGCCTCATGCTGAGCCTGAAGATCCTGCTGGCCATCGGTGTTTTCCTCTCCTTCGGCCTGGTCGCCATCCTGCTGCGCCGAGGTCGGATGAGCCCGGCACGCTATCACAGTCTTCACGTTGTGATCCTTGCGCAGATGGTCGCTATTGTTCTGCTCGCCAAAGGCATGTTCTATCTGGCCTGGTAAGACGTGTCTGCGACCCTGCGTCACACCCCGGCGCACGTGCTTCTTGATTGATATCAAGCGTGCCTCATGTCAGTGGGACCTACCATGACCACACAGAAACCAGCATTTGGTAAGACCATGATTTATATGGGTTTTTGGCTTGAAAGGGTGCGTCGCGCAGGAATGCCGGCGTTATTTTTCCTGCTGCTGATGGCGCTGGGAGCGCCGCAGGTGGTTCAGGCCAAGGACTACGGCGCGCTGGAGCGCGAGCGCATCGACCTGGTCTTCCCGGAGGCGACGGCGGTGTCCGAGCCGGAAGGGGACTACGGGGTGCGTACCATCCGCAAGGGTGACGAGCTGCTCGGCTACGCCTTCCAGAGCATCCGCGTGACCGACATGCCGGCCTACTCCGGCAAGCCGATCAACCTGCAGATCATCCTCGACAACACGGCGACCATTCGCGACGCCTACATGCTCGAGCACCACGAACCGATCGTGCTGATCGGTATCCCCGAACAGAAGGTCCACGACTTCAACGCGCACTACACCGGCATCAAGGTCGATCAGCGCGTGGTGGTCGGCCATTCCAGTGACCAGAGCGCGGTGACCATCGATGCCGTGACCGGCGCCACCGTGACGGTGATGGTGATCAACGAGATCGTCATGCGCGCCGCGTATACCGTGGCCGTCGACCTGGACCTGATCGAGGCCGGCGCCAATGCGCGGCCGAAGATCGCGGTGGTGCGCGAGGATGCCTATCAGCCGAGCAACTGGACCGAGCTGACCGGCAACGGCGCCATCCGCCGCATGCACCTGACCCGCGGTCAGGTCGATGACGCCTTCAAGGGCACCGAGGCCGAGGGCATCGCGGAGGCCGCGCCGGAGCAGCGCGACGAAACCTTCATCGACCTGTACGCCACCTACCTGAACGTACCGACCATTGGCCGCAATCTGCTGGGCGAGCGTCAGTACGCCGAGCTGATGGAACAGCTCAAGCCGGGCGAGCACGCCTTCGCGGTGCTGGCCAACGGCGAATATTCCTTCAAGGGCTCGGGCTACGTGCGCGGCGGCATCTTCGATCGGGTGCAGCTGCGCCAGTTCGGCGACATCGTCAGCTTCCGCGACCTGGACTTCATCCGCCTGTCCGACGTGTACGCCGAGGGTATTCCGGACTTCCACGAGATGGCGATCTTCATCGCCCGCGAGCAGTACCGTTTCGATCCGGGCTCGGCCTGGAACCTGGAGCTGCTGGTGCGTCGTCAGATCGGTCCGGTGGCGAGCATCTTCACCAGCTTCGAGATGCCTTACCTGATGCCGGAAGGCTACGTCGAGCGTCCGCCGCTGACCGAAGAGGAACTGGCCGCCATCGAGGAAGCCAATCGTCCGCTGTGGGTCAACATCTGGTACCAGAAGAGCTTCCAGATCGGCGTGCTGTGCGCGGCCCTGGGCCTGCTGACGGTGATCCTGTTCCTGCAGGACAAATTCACCCAGAAGCCGCAGTTCCTGCACTGGCTGCGTCGCGGCTACCTGATCTTCACCGTGGTGTTCATCGGCTGGTATGCCCTGGGGCAGCTGTCGGTGGTCAACGTGCTGACCTTCATCCACGCGGTGTTCCAGGACTTCCGCTGGGAGCTGTTCCTCACCGATCCGATCATCTTCATCCTCTGGGTGTTCACCGCCGCCAGCATCCTGCTGTGGGGCCGTGGCGTGTTCTGCGGCTGGCTGTGCCCGTTCGGCGCCCTGCAGGAACTGCTCAACGAGCTGGCGCGCAAGATCAAGATCCCCCAGTACGAGTTGCCGTTCGCGGTGCATGAGCGCCTGTGGGCCATCAAGTACATCATCCTGCTGGCGCTGTTCGGCATCTCCCTGGAATCCATGATGCTGGCCGAGAAGGCCGCCGAGGTGGAGCCGTTCAAGACCGCCATCACCCTGAAGTTCGACCGCCAGTGGTGGTTCGTGCTCTACGTGGTGGTGCTGCTGGTGGTGAACCTGTTCACCCGCAAGGTCTACTGCCGCTACATCTGCCCGCTCGGCGCGGCCCTGGCGGTGCCCAGCAAGTTCCGCCTGTTCGACTGGCTCAAGCGTCGCAAGGAATGTGGCAGCCCCTGCCAGCTGTGCGCCGTGGAATGCGAGATCCAGGCGATCCACCCGGATGGGCACATCAACCACAACGAGTGCCACTACTGCCTCGATTGCCAGATGACCTACCACAACGACAACAAGTGTCCGCCGCTGATCAACAAGCGCAAGAAGCGCGGCAAGAAGGCCGCTCCGGACGCTCCCGAACTGATTCCCGCTGTACAGGTGACTGAACCCTGAGTCTTGCTCGCGCAAGGTTCGGGAAAGGCGAAGTGTTGTACCCATAGGAGCAAAACCCCATGAGCGACAAGCAAAACGAAAAGGAAGTGAAGGGCGGCCTCAGCCGTCGTGGCTTCCTCGGCGCCAGCGCCGTGACCGGTGCCGCAGTAGCGGCCACTGCCTTCGGTGGCGCGGTGATGTCCCGCGAAACCTGGGCCGCCGCGGTCAAGGAATCCAAGAACAAGGTGCACGTGGCACCGGGCGAACTGGACGAGTACTACGGCTTCTGGTCGGGCGGCCACCAGGGCGAAGTGCGCGTGCTGGGCATTCCCTCGATGCGCGAGCTGATGCGTATTCCGGTGTTCAACACCGACCCGGCCACCGGCTGGGGCATCACCAACGAAAGCCGGGAAATCATGGGTGAGTACTACCCGAACGGCGACTGCCACCACCCGCACATCTCGATGACCGACGGCCGCTACGACGGCAAGTACCTGTTCATCAACGACAAGGCCAACACCCGCGTCGCCCGTATCCGTCTGGACATCATGAAGACGGACAAGATCACCAGCATCCCGAACGTCCAGGCCATTCACGGCCTGCGTCTGCAGAAGGTGCCGCACACCAAGTACGTGTTCTGCAACGGCGAGTTCTTCATTCCGCACCCGAACGACGGATCGAACTTCGACCTGCAGGCCGACAACAGCTACACCTGCTTCAGCGCGGTTGATGCCGAAACCATGAAGGTGGCCTGGCAGGTCATCGTCGATGGCAACCTGGACAACACCGACGCCGACTACACCGGTCGCTTCGCCGCATCCACCTGCTACAACTCCGAGCGCGCCCTGGACCTGGGCGGCACCATGCGCAACGAGCGTGACTGGGTGGTGGTGTTCGACGTGCACGCCATCGACAAGGCCATCAAGGACAAGAAGTTCGTGATGATGGACGGCGTGCCGGTGGTCGACGGCCGTGCTGCCAAGAACAGCCCGTTCACTCGTTACATCCCGGTGCCGAAGAACCCGCACGGCTGCAACACCTCGCCGGACGGCAAGTACTTCATCGCCAACGGCAAGCTGTCGCCGACCTGTACCGTTATCGCCATCGACAAGCTGCCCGACCTGTTCGCCGGCAAGCTGAAGGATGCGCGTGACACCGTGGTCGCCGAGCCGGAGCTGGGCCTCGGCCCGCTGCACACCACCTTCGACGGTCGTGGCAACGCCTACACCACGCTGTTCATCGACAGCCAGCTGTGCAAGTGGAACATCGATGACGCCATCCGCGCCTACAAGGGCGAGAAGGTCAACTACATCCGCCAGAAGCTGGACGTGCACTACCAGCCGGGCCACAACCACGCCACGCTGACCGAGACCCGCGACGCCGACGGCAAGTGGGTGGTCGTACTGTCCAAGTTCTCCAAGGACCGCTTCCTGCCGGTCGGCCCGCTGCACCCGGAGAACGACCAGCTGATCGACATCTCCGGCGACGTGATGAAGATCGTCCACGACGGTCCGACCTTCGCCGAGCCGCACGACTGCATCATGTGCCGTCGCGACCAGATCAAGACCAAGAAGATCTGGGACCGCAAGGATCCCTTCTTCGCGGCAACCGTGGCCCGTGCCAAGAAGGACGGCGTCAATCTGGAGACCGACAACAAGGTCATCCGCGACGGCAAGAAGGTCCGCGTGTACATGACCTCCATGGCACCGTCCTTCGGCATCACCGACTTCACCGTCAAGCAGGGCGACGAAGTCACCGTGACCATCACCAACATTGACCAGATCGAAGACGTGTCGCACGGCTTCGTGATGGTCAACCACGGTGTGGGCATGGAAATCAGCCCGCAGCAGACCTCCTCGGTCACCTTCACCGCCGACAAGCCCGGGGTGTTCTGGTATTACTGCAGCTGGTTCTGCCACGCGCTGCACATGGAAATGATGGGTCGCATGATGGTGGAAAAGGCCTGACGGCCGGACAGGGGTCGGGCGGGCAGCCGTCCGACTCCTGTTGTGTACGCGGCCGGCGGCGAATCGCCGGCCGTTTCACCGCCTGACCCTGAAAGAGGTATTGATTTGCTCAGATCTCAGGCTGTTCACGGGGCGCTGTGTGCCCTCCTGTTTTGTGCGGGGTCCGCGCTGGCGAACCCGCGCCCTCTTACCGACCTGCCGCTGCGCGCGGAAGGCGACAACCGCTGGATCCTGCCGGCCGGCGAACACGTCGGCAACTTTCGCATCGACCAGCCCCTGCAGCTGCGCTGCGAACCCGGCGCCGTGCTGAGCTCTGCGGGGCAGGGCAATGTGCTTACCATCACCGCCAGCGACGTGCGGATCGAGAACTGCACGCTGCGCGACTGGGGTCGTGATCTCACGGCGATGGATTCGGGCATCTTCATCGAGCGCGGCGCCAATCAGGTGACCGTGCGCAACAACCGTCTGCAAGGCGTGGGCTTCGGCATCTGGGCCGACCGCACCGAGAACGTGCAAATCCTCGACAACCGCGTGCAGGGCGATCCGACGGTGCGCTCCCAGGACCGCGGCAACGGCATCCACCTGTTCAACGCGCGCGGGGCGCTGATCGCCGGCAACCACATCAGCGAAACCCGCGACGGCGTGTACATCGATACCTCCAACGGCAACCGCATCGAAAACAACCTGATGGAGGACCTGCGCTACGGCATCCACTACATGTTCGCCAACGACAACCACGTCATCGGCAACACCACCCGCCGTACCCGCACCGGCTACGCGCTGATGCAAAGCCGCAAGCTGACCGTGATCGGCAACCGTTCCGAGCACGACCGCAACTACGGCATCCTGATGAACTACATCACCTATTCCACCCTCAAGGACAACTTCGTCACCGACGTGCAGGCCGGCGATACCGGCGGTGACACCATGATCCAGGGCGGCGAAGGCAAGGCGGTGTTCATCTACAACTCGCTGTTCAACGTCATCGAGCACAACCACTTCGAACACAGCAACCTGGGCATCCACCTGACCGCCGGCTCGGAAGACAACCGCATCGTCGGCAACGCCTTCGTCAGCAACGAACAGCAGGTCAAGTACGTGGCGGTGCGCACCCAGGAGTGGTCCGCCGACGGGCGCGGCAACTACTGGAGCGACTACCTGGGCTGGGACCGCAACGACGACGGCCTGGGCGACGTGCCCTACGAGCCGAACGACAACGTCGACCGTCTGCTGTGGATGTACCCGCAGGTGCGCCTGCTGATGAACAGTCCCGGCATCGAACTGCTGCGCTGGGTGCAGCGCGCCTTCCCGGTGCTGAAATCCCCCGGTGTGCAGGACAGCTTCCCCTTGATGCAGCTGCCCACCGAAACCTTGTTGAAGAAAGAACCCGCACAGGAGCCGCTGTCATGAAGGCCGTCGATATCCAGGGCGTCAGCCAGCGCTACGGCAGCATGACCGTACTGCACGATCTGTCCCTGCAGCTCGCCGAGGGCGAAGTGCTCGGACTGTTCGGCCACAACGGCGCCGGCAAGACCACCACCATGAAACTCATCCTCGGCCTGCTCAGCCCGAGCGAGGGCCAGGTGCGCGTGCTGGGCCAGGCGCCGAACGATCCGCAGGTGCGTCGCAGCCTTGGCTACCTGCCGGAGAACGTCACCTTCTACCCGCAGCTCACCGGCCGCGAAACGCTGAGCCACTTCGCCCGCCTGAAGGGCGCCGACCTGTCCCAGGTGGGTGAACTGTTCGAGCAGGTGGGCCTGGCCCACGCCGCCGACCGCCGGGTGAAGACCTATTCCAAGGGCATGCGCCAGCGCCTCGGCCTGGCCCAGGCGATTCTCGGCACGCCGCGCCTGCTGCTGCTCGACGAGCCCACCGTGGGCCTCGATCCGATCGCCACCCAGGACCTCTATCTGCTGATCGACCGCCTGCGCCAGCAGGGCACGGCAGTGATCCTCTGTTCCCACGTGCTGCCGGGCGTCGAGGCGCATATCAACCGCGCGGTGATCCTCGCCAAGGGCCGCCTGCAGGCCAGCGGCAACCTGGCGGCGCTGCGCGCCGAGGCCGGCCTGCCGGTGCGCATCCGCGCCAGCGGCCTGGCCGAGCGCGATCAGTGGGCGCAGCGCTGGCGCGGCGCCGGCCACCCGGTCAGTACGCTGGGCAGCGAAGGCCTGGAGGTGCAGGCGCACAACGGTCACAAGGTGGAGCTGTTGCGCGAGCTGCTCGGCGAGGCGCAGCCGCAAGACCTGGAAATTCTCCAGCCGTCGCTGGAAGACCTGTACCGCTACTACACGACCCGCGCCGACGTTCGCGAAGAGGGCAGACCATGAACCCGATCTGGAACATCGCCAGCAAGGAACTCAGCGACGGCCTGCGCAATCGCTGGCTGCTGGCCATCAGCCTGCTGTTCGCCGTGCTTGCCGTGGGCATCGCCTGGCTGGGCGCCGCGGCGGCCGGCACCGTGGGCTTCACCTCGATCCCCTCGACCATCGCCAGCCTGGCCAGCCTGGCCACCTTCCTGATGCCGCTGATCGCGCTGCTGCTGGCCTATGACGCCATCGTCGGCGAGGACGAGGGCGGCACCCTGATGCTGCTGCTCACCTACCCGCTGGGGCGTGGCCATATCCTGCTCGGCAAGTTCGTCGGCCACGGCATGATCCTGGCCCTGGCAGTGCTGATCGGCTTCGGTTGCTCGGCGGTGGCCATTGCCCTGCTGGTCAATGACGTGGACCTGGGCATGCTGTTCTGGGCCTTCGGCCGCTTCATGCTGTCCTCGACCCTGCTCGGCTGGGTGTTCCTGGCCATCGCCTACGTGCTGAGCGGCAAGGCCGGCGAAAAGTCCACCGCCGCCGGCCTGGCGCTGGGCGTGTGGTTCCTGTTCGTGCTGGTCTTCGACCTGGCGCTGCTCGGCGTGCTGGTGCTCAGCAAGGGCGCTTTCAGCCCGGACCTGCTGCCCTGGCTGCTGCTGCTCAACCCCACCGACCTGTATCGGCTGATCAACCTGGGCGGCTTCGAAGCGGGCGCCAATGCCATGGGGGTCATGGCTCTGGGCAACGACCTGCCCATGCCCGCCGCCGCGCTCTGGCTGTGCCTGCTGTTGTGGGTGGCGCTGCCGCTGGCCCTGGCCTGGCGGGTCTTCAAGCGCCGTCAGGTGTAATCCGCCTCTCTTTTAGTACCCCTAGGAGTCCCGAATGAAGTCCCTATACCTGAGCGGCGCCCGTGCCCTGTCCATCGCCCTGCTGAGCCTCGGCCTGGCCGCCTGTGGCGGCGAGCAAGAGGTCGCCAAGACCTTCGACCCGGTGGCCTTCCACCCGGATGACGAATGCCACGTGTGCGGCATGATCATCGAGGAATACCCGGGCCCCAAGGGCCAGGCGGTAATCGACAAGCAGGCCCGCAAGTTCTGCTCGGTGGCGGAGATGTTCGGCTGGTACCTGCAGCCGGAAAACCAGCACCAGAACTTCACCCTGTATGTGCACGACATGCAGCACGGCAGCTGGGATGAGCCCTCCAACGAACACCTGATCGACGCCAAGCAGGCCTACTTCGTGGTGGCCACCACCCTGCAGGGCGCCATGGGCGCCGCGCTGGCCAGCTTCGCCGACGAACAGGCCGCCCAGCAATTCGCGGCCGAGCAGGGCAGCCAGGTGCTGCGCTTCGCCGACATCGACCAGGCCCTGCTGCAAAGCGCGGCCGGCACCATGCACGGCATGTCCCAGGGCATGTCCCACGGCATGCAACATCACTGAGGATTTCCCCATGTTTGGCATCAGCATCTGGCAGCTCCTGATCATCCTGCTCATCGTCGTCATGCTGTTCGGCACCAAGCGCCTGAAGAGCCTGGGCTCCGACGTGGGTGAGGCGATCGGCGGCTTCCGCAAGTCCATCAAGGACGACAAGGAAGGCAGCGCCTCGTAGGGCCCAGGCACCAGCGTACGGCGGCCGGCGCTTTTCCCGGCCGCCGCTGCGGTGTGTACCGATGCCTCCGGCCGCCAACCGGGCTGCCGGAAAAGCTCGCGGACAAGTCCGCTCCTACAACAGCATTGCCCCGCACCGACCCTGTGGGAGCGAATTCATTCGCGAGCTTTCGGGTGCCCTACGACTCCCTCCCTCCAGCTTCTTTTCCCGAAGCTGATTGCAATCAAGTCGCAATGCCACACCCTGCCTGTAAAAATACGTCACCGCGACCAGTTTCCGGCGCGGTGTGGATGTCCCGTCTTTAGTTTCCGCAGGTTGGCTCGGTTTTCCGTTCAAGCGTTTATCACTGTCGCCGCTTCGTCGGCCCAGTCGAAGCCGCGCCAACCTGCGACTGCTAGCGGTAGCGGGCGCAACAGCTTGTCAGGAGGCCTGCCATGCAAGTCATCGATCGGCGCAAAGCGCTGAGCATTCCCCCCATCTGGCGTCTCGCCTTCCGGCCGTTTTTCCTCGCCGGCAGCGTCTTCGCGCTGTTCGCGGTACCCCTGTGGATCCTGGCCTGGAGCGGCCTGATTCCCGACTGGCAACCCGCCGGCGGCTGGCTGGCCTGGCACCGTCACGAGATGGTCTTCGCCTTTGCCACGGCCATCGTTGCCGGCTTCCTGCTCACCGCCGTGCAGACCTGGACCGGCCAGCCAAGCCTGTCCGGCAAGCCGCTGGCGGTGATTGCGCTGATCTGGCTGGCCGGGCGTCTGGCCTGGCTGCTGAATCTGCCGCTGATCGTGCTGATCCCGCTCGATCTGCTGTTCATGATTGCCGTGGCTGTCCAGATGGCCCGGCTGCTCCTGGCCGTGCGGCAGACACGCAACTACCCGATCGTGGTGGTGCTCAGCCTGCTGACCGCCGCCGACGCCCTGACCCTGGCCGGCCTGGCCAACGGTCAGGACGACTGGCAGCGCCAGGGCAGCATGGCTGGCCTGTGGCTGGTGGGCGCAATGATGACGCTGATCGGTGGCCGGGTGATTCCCTTCTTCACCCAGCGCGGGCTGGGGCGGGTACAGCAGGTCAAGGCCTGGCCCTGGCTGGACTGGTCGCTGCTGGTCGGCACCGCGCTGATCGGCGTGCTGCATGCCTTCGGCTGGGCACTGCAGCCGCAGGCGCTGATCGGCGTGCTGTTCCTGGCGCTGGCCGCCGGGCACCTGCTGCGCCAGGCGCGCTGGTACGACACCGGTATCTGGGGCGTGCCGCTGCTCTGGTCGCTGCACCTGGCGATGTTCTGGCTGGTGGTGGCCTGCGCCGGCCTGGGGCTCTGGCACCTGGGTGTGCTGCAGCTGTCCAGCCCCTGGCTGCACGCCTTCACCGTCGGTTCCATGGCTGGTCTGATCCTGGCGATGATCGCCCGGGTCACCCTCGGCCACACCGGGCGCCCGCTGCAGCCGCCGGCCGGCATGGCCGCCGGCTTCATGCTGCTCAACCTGGGTACGGTTGCGCGGGTATTTCTCACTCAGTCCTGGCCGCAGCACGGCATGTGGCTGGCGGCCGCCTGCTGGGCGCTGGCGTTCGGCGTCTACGCCTGGCAGTACGCGCCCATGCTGTGCCAGACGCGGGTCGATGGCCATCCGGGCTGATCCCGTTTTTCGCCGCCTGCCCGAGCGGGCGGCTTGTCCGAGTCCCCGGTTCGGCCGGCGGCGGGAGGTAGGTAGATGAAGATCGAGTTGGAGAATCGCCTGGCGGTGATCACCGGAGCCAGCTCCGGCATCGGCCTGGCACTCTGCCGGCTGTTGCTGCAGAGCGGTGCGCGGGTGCTGGGATTTTCCCGTACCCCGGGCGGACTGAACGAGCTGCTGAGCGTGTACCCGGATCAGCTGATCTGGCACGCAGGTGACGTGACCAGCCACGAGGACCTGCAGGGCCTGGCGCAACGCGCAGCGAGCCTGGGCCCGGTGGATTTCCTGGTGCCCTGCGCCGGCCAGGTGGAACTGGCCAGCGCGCTGGATCTGGCCGCCCAGGATCGCCAATGGGCCGTGAACGGCGCCGGCGCGCTGAATACCCTGGCGGTGCTGGCCAATCAGCTGTCCACGCAGTCCTCGGTGGTGTTTGTCGGCAGTTTCCTGTCGCGCTGCACCTTTGCCGGCCTGGCCGGCCATATCGCCGGCAAGGCCGCGCTGATGGCGCAGGTGCGCAACCTGGCGAAGGAATTCGCCCCGCTGCAGGTGCGTATCAACCTGGTGTCGCCGGGGCCGACCGCCACCGGCTTCTGGGAGCAACTGGGCCTCAACGACGACGAGCTGGACGCCCTGGCCGAGCAGGTCGGCCGTCGGCTGTTGCCCGGCCATTTCCTCGAGGCCGCCAGTGTGGCGCGGGTGATCGTGTTCCAGCTCAGCGAAGGCGCCCGTGGCGTCTATGGCCAGGACTGGGTGGTGGACAACGGCTATACGCTGGGTTGATGACGCATGTTCAAGTGGAAGCGGGAAGCCGCCCAGTGGCGGGATGAATGCACCCGCCTGCGCGGTGAGCGGGATGCGCTGGCGCAGCGTGTGCGGGCGCTGGAAGAGGCTCAGGCGGCGGCACGAGAGGCCGCCCGGCAGCAGCAGCGCCGGCAGGCGTTCCAGCAGGGCCTGGCCGGTCATCTGTCCAGTTTCGGTGACTCGCTGGGGGCGCTCGGCGACTCCTTCGACTACCTGGCCGGCCAGTTGGCGCACGACCGCGGCGATGCCGACCGGGTGGCCGAGGCGGCGCTGGACAACCAGCGCCAGTTCGATGTGCTGCAGGACCGCGCCTCGGACATGGAGAGCGGCCTGAACGAAGCTGCCCGCCAGGTCGAGGCGCTGACCGGACGCTCCCGGGAGATCAACCGCATCGTCGAGTTGATCGCCGGCATCGCCGCGCAGACCAACCTGCTGGCGCTCAACGCGGCCATCGAGGCGGCGCGCGCCGGCGAAGCCGGGCGGGGTTTTGCCGTGGTGGCCGGCGAGGTGCGCCAACTGGCGGAAAAGAGCGCCCAGGCCACCCAGGAGATCGTCGCGCGCATCGGCGAGGTGCAGAGCAATATCGGTGAGGTCAACCAGTGCATCGAGGAGCAGGGCCGCCAGGCCCGGGGTTTCAGCGAAACCACCGGCGTGGCGGTGACGGCGATGCACGGGCTGCACGCGCTGGCGCTGCGCATGCGCCAGGGCATCGAAGCCTCCGCGCGGCGCGCCGCCATCGAGCGCGCCAACCTGGATGAGCTGGGGCTGAAGTTCGTCGTCTACAACCACCTGCTGGGTAACGGCAACGACACGCCGCAGCTACCGGACGAGCACGCCTGCCGTTTCGGCCAGTGGTACTACGCCGAGGACCGCCGCGAGCGCGAGGGTGCGTTCCGGCAGATCGAGGCGCCGCACACCGCCGTGCACGACGAGGCCCAGGCGGCGCTGGTCGCCTATGATCGCCAGGCGCTGGAGGATGCCCTGCGGCACCTGGGCGGCATGGAACAGGCCAACCGCGAGGTGATGCGCATCGTCAACCAACTGGTGGCGGAGCGCGAAGCGCACCCCGGGTAGCGGGCGCCGCCTCAGAAGGAGTGCAGGATGCGTCCCAGCACTCCCATGGCCCGTTCATGGGCGGCGCTCCACGGATGGCCATGGTTGAGCCGGGCGCAGTGGCCGAAGCCCTGGCTGGCGGAGAAGATCGGCCCGGGGGCCAGGCTGATGCCCTGGGCCAGCGCCAGCTGGAACAGCAGCAGGGAATCGACCCGCTCGGGAAATTCGAACCACAGGAAGTAACCGCCGGTCGGCTGGGTGACCCGGGTGCCAGCCGGGAAATGCCGCGCCGCCGAGGCCAGCATCGCACCCTGCTGCACCTCCAGCGCATGGCGCAAACGCCGCAGGTGGCGGTCGTAGCCGCCATGCTGCAGGTAATCGGCAAGCGCCGCCTGGGCGGGCACCGAGGGCGAGAGGGTGGTCATCAGCTTGAGCCTGGCGATGCGTTCGGCGTAGCGTCCGGCCGCGACCCAGCCGACCCGGTACCCCGGCGCCAGGCACTTGGAGAAGGAGCTGCAGTGCAGCACCAGGCCCTCCGCGTCGAAACTCTTCACCGGCCGGGGTGGCCGGGTGCCGTAATACAGCTCGGCGTACACATCGTCCTCGATCAGCGGCACCTGGTGGTGCTTGAGCAACTGGTAGAGCGCGCGCTTCTTGTCGTCGTCCAGGCTGGCGCCGAGCGGGTTCTGCAGGCTGCTCATGAACCAGCAGGCACGAATCGGCAGCCGCTCCATGCGCTCGGCCAACTGTTCGAGATCGATGCCGGTGCGCGGATGCACGGGAATCTCCACGGCCTTGAGCTGGAGGCGTTCCAGCACCTGCAGGCAGGCATAGAAGGTCGGCGACTCGATGGCCACCAGGTCGCCGGGCTGGGTGACGCATTGCAGGGCGAGATTGAGCGCTTCCAGCGCGCCGTTGGTGATGACCAGCTCCTCCAGCGGCAGCATGACGCCATGCACCATGTAGCGCAGGATGATCTGCCGGCGCAGGTCGGGATTGCCGGCGGTCATGTCGGCGATCACCTCGTGGGGCGACAGGTTGCGCAGGGCGTGCGTCATCGAACGCGCCAGGCGCTGCAGGGGAAACAGGTCAGGACTGGGAAAGGCCGAGCCGAACGGTACCGTGTGCGGGTCCTTGAGCGAGCCGAGCACCGAGAACACCAGGTCGCTGACGCCCACCTCGGTGGCCTGCGCCGAAGGCGGCGCCGCCTCGGGGATCGGCAACCGGCCCTGCTCGCGAACGAAATAGCCCGAGCGCGCCCGGGCCTGGATCAGGCCCCGGTCTTCCAGCAGGTAATAGGCCTGGAACACCGTGGACGGGCTGACCCCATAGGTGCGGCTGGCATGCCGCACCGAGGGGAGCTTTTCGCCGACGGCCAGCACACCGGTGCGGATGAGTTCGGCGATCTCATCGGCGAACTTCTCGTAGCGTTTCATGCTGTCCTGGTCCGTTGCTGCATGGGCGGCACTCTAACGCGAAGCGACGGGCTTCAGCGATGCGGCGCAATGAAGGTGGAGCGCGTGTCGATCCGGCGCTCGGGATGATCGAGATCGTGGAGGGCGAAACCGATCTCCAGCGTCGCGGGCTGTCCCCGATCCGTGACGCGGGTGACGCTGACCGGAATATCCAGGATCTCGCCGGCCGCCAGCCTGAGCTCCGCCGGCGCGTTCAGCCGCAGCGCATCGCCGGCTGCCAGTGACAGCCGGTAACGGGCCGGGGCCTGGGTTTTGTTGATCAGCTTGAGGCGGTAGATGTTCTCGATCTGCCCCTCGGCGTTTTCCCGGAACAGGCCTCGGTCGCGGGTCACGTCCAGCGACAGCAGCGGCCGCGCGGCCAGCGCCCAGATGAACAGGGCGATCATGATCAGCAGGGCGGTGGCGTAGCCGACCAGGCGCGGCCGCAGCCAGTGGGTGCGCCCACCTTCCAGTTCGCTTTCCGAGGTGTAACGCACCAGGCCGCGGGCATAGCCCAGCTTGTCCATGACGGTGTCGCAGGCGTCGATGCAGGCGCCGCAGCCGATGCATTCCAGTTGCAGGCCGTCACGGATATCGATGCCGGTCGGGCAGACCTGCACGCACAGCGTGCAATCGATGCAGTCGCCCAGCCCGGCGGCGCGCGGGTCGCTGTCCTTGCGGCGCGCCCCGCGCGGTTCGCCACGGGCGCTGTCGTAGGCGATCAGCAGGGTATCGCGGTCGAACATCACGCTCTGGAAGCGCGAGTAGGGGCACATGTCGCGGCAGACCTTCTCGCGCAGCCAGCCGGCATTCAGGTAGGTGGCGGCGGCGAAGCCGGCGACCCACAGCACGCCGGCGTCGAGCAGTCGCAGCGCCAGCAGATCCTGGAGCAGGCCGCGAATCGGCGTGAAATAGCCGACGAAGGTCAGCCCGGTGACCAGGCTGATGCCCAGCCACAGGCTGTGCTTGGCGCTGCGCTTGAGCAGCTTGCCCGGCGACCAGGGCGCCGCGTCCAGCTTGATGCGCTGGTTGCGGTCGCCCTCGGTGACCTTTTCCACCCACATGAACACCCAGGTCCACACGCTTTGCGGGCAGGTATAGCCACACCACACCCGGCCGGCGGCCACGGTGATGAAGAACAGGCCGAAGGCGCAGATGATCAGCAGCGCCGACAGCAGGATGAAATCCTGCGGCAGGAAGGTGGCGGCGAAGATGTGGAACTGGCGGCTGGCCAGGTCCCAGAACACCGCCTGGCGGTCGTTCCAGGTCAGCCAGGCGGTGCCGAAGAACAACAGGAACAGAAAGCCCGAGCCGAGCATGCGCAGCGTGCGGTAGCGCCCGCTGAAGCTGCGGGTATGGATGGCGCCTTCAAGCGGGCGAGCCGGCTTGCCGGGGTCGATTGTCTCGATGACCCGGGCGGGGATGCGTTCGTTCATGGGAGGTTCCCGACAGTCGTAATGGGCTGCGGGAATGATCGGGGCCGGACTGGTTGAAAAACAGACTCAGGTTTTTGAGAAAAAACCGTATCAGATGGAGCGGACGGGCGTGGGTACCCCGGTGGACAGTCTGACGCAGCCGGGCGGGACCTTGCGTCCCGCCGGCCGGATCGATGCGCCTACTGGATCACCCCGCAGGCCACCCGCGCCCCGCCACCGCCCAGCGGTTCGGGATGGTCGGCATGGTTGTCGCCGCCGATGTGCACCATCAGGGAGCGACCCTTGATCTCCTCTTCCTTCTTCAGACGCGGGGCCAGCACCGGCTGGCGGGCGTTGCCTTCTTCGTCCACATACAGCGCCGGCAGGTCGCCCAGATGCCCATCGCCCCAGGGCGTGCCGTGCTTGCCGGTGTTCTGCGGATCGTAATGCCCGCCGGCGGCTGCCGCCGCGGTGGCGGTGCCATTGACCTCGGCCGGTTCGCAGCTGGGTTTCTGGTGCACATGGAAACCGTGCAACCCGCTGGGCAGCCCGCGCAGGTTGGGGGTGAAGACCAGGCCGTATTCGGTAGTGGTGATGGTGACCTCGCCCAGCGCCTGACCGACGCCATGGGCATCGACCGCGTGCAGGGTGACGGTGGTATCGGCAACGGCGGCGCCGCTGCCGAGCAGCAGGGCCAGCAGGGTGATGTGCAGCTTCATGGGCTCTCCTCAAGGGCGGATGGTCGCCTGGAGAGCATAGCGAGGGGGCCGGAAATCGCCGGGCGCCAATGCGGATGGCACCGACGCCGCGTCCGGCGGCCAAGGCGTAGCCTTGACCGCCGGACGGTTGGCGTTAGTGCGAGGTGCCTTCCACGAAGCCGATCTTGTTGCCCACGTTGTACTTGCCCGAGGGCTTGTTCATCGGGATGCGCTTGATCTCCTTCAACGTGTCGGACTCGATCACCAGCAGCGCGCCATCGGTGTCCCACACGCTGAGCAGCAGGTGCTTGCCGTCGCGGGTGAACTCCACGTGGGCGGCGTTCTTGCCCGGCATCGGCCGCAGGGTATGCGCGACCTTGAGGGACTGCTTGTCGATCAGGTGGATGGCGTCGTTGTTGGGGCCGAAGAACACGTCGGTCCAGGCGTACTTCGAGTCGGCGTGGCTGCGCATGAAGAAGCCCGGGCCCTCGGTGGGGATTTCCTCGATCAGCTTCCAGCTCTGCATGTCCAGCACCGAGATCAGCCCCTGGCTGACGTTCGGGGTGGCGAACACCCACTGGCCGTCGCGCTGCCAGTAGATGCCCGAGCCCAGGTGCGGCATGCCCGGCAGCGGGATATCGGTGAGCGCCTTGCCGCTGTCCAGGTCGATCACCTGGCCGCCCTTGGCCTTGCGCGAGGTGGCCAGCAGCTGGCGGTAGTCCGGGGTGAAGGAGAAGTCGTCGAGGAAGTCCGCCGCCGGGATACGGCGCGGTTCGAAGGTCGGCGTGCCGGCGTAGGACAGTTCCCAGACTTCCTGCACGTCCTTGAGCGCCACCACGAAGCTGTCGCGCGGCGGCGCGGTGTACACGGCGCTGACGCGGGAGATCGTGCCGTCCAGACCCTTGGCCGGGATGCGCTTGACCAGCGACAGGTCGCGGGCATCCAGCACCACCAGCTCGCCCGGCAGGTAGTTGCCCACCAGCGCCCAGCGGCCGTCGTTGCTGACCGCGAGGTTGCGGGTGTTCAGGCCGGCGCGCACCTCGGCAATCATCTTCAGGTTGTGCAGGTCGTAGACGCTGATCCAGCCGTCGCGGGAAGCGAAATACACGAAGCGCCCGTCCGGCGAGAACTTCGGCCCGCCATGCAGGGCGAAGTGCGACTGGAACCTGGCCAGCTCCTCGAAGCGGTCGCCATCCAGGATGCGCACCTGATGGTTGCCGGCTTCCACCACCACGAACAGGTTGAGCGGATCGGCGCCGTGCTGCGGGGTGTCCGGCAGCTTGCTCACGTCGGCCAGCAGACGGTGGCTGGCGCGCAGGTCGGCGTCGGTCCATTGCGGCGCCACGGCGGGCGGGGTGTACAGGTAGTCGGTCAGCGCCTGGATCTGGCTGTCATCCAGCAGGTGCCCGTAGGCCGCCATCTGGCTGGCGGGGCGGCCGTCGCGGATCACCTTCTTCGCCTCGGCGGGCTTCAGGCGGCCGAGGCTTTCCGGCAGCAGCGCCGGGCCGGCGCCGCCCAGGCGGTTCTCGCCGTGGCAGGCCAGGCAGTGCTGGCGGTACAGGCTGTCGGCATCCAGCGTCGCGGCGGCGGCCTTGGGAATGCACAGGTCAAGGGCCACGAAGGTGGCCGCCGGCAGGGCGGCGACGGCCAGCAGGGTCATGATCAGTCGCATGGGTCTTCCTCCGTGGCGACGAGGCGCGCCGGGAACTGCGGAGTGCGCTCAGCGAACAGACCGACCACCTTGCCGATCACCGTCAGCGCCGGCGCGCTCAGCTGGTTGCTGCAGGCCATTTCCTCCAGCTCCGCCAGCGTGCCGCGCACCACGCGCTGATCCGCATGGGTGCCGCGGCTGATCAGCGCGGCCGGGGTATCAGCGGCCAGGCCGGCGGCGATCAGCTGGCGGCCGATCACCCCGAGGCTGGCCAGGCCCATGTAGAACACCAGGGTCTGGCCGCCATTGGCCAGGCTGCTCCACGGCAGCTTCAGCTCGCCGTCCTTCTGCAGGTGGCCGGTGATGAACTGGCAGGAATGCGCCAGGTCGCGGTGGGTGAGCGGGATGCCGGCGTAGGTGGTGCAGCCCGAGGCGGCGGTGATGCCGGGCACCACCTGGCAGTCGACGCCCTGGTCGAGCAGGAATTCCAGCTCCTCGGCGCCACGGCCGAAGATGAACGGGTCGCCGCCCTTCAGGCGCACCACCCGCAGGCGGTCGCGGGCCAGGTCCAGCAGCAGCTGGTTGATCTGTTCCTGGGGCAGGCTGTGATAACCGCTGGCCTTGCCCACGTAATGGCGGGCGCAGCGCGCCGGCAGCAGGGCCAGCAGTTCGTCGCTGACCAGGCGGTCGTAGACCACCGCGTCGGCCTGTTGCAGCAGGCTCCAGGCGCGCAGGGTGAGCAGGCCGGGATCGCCGGGACCGGCGCCGACCAGGGCGACCTCGCCGGGTACGAGGGACGCGTGCAGTGCAGGGGGGAGGGTGAGCTGGTCCATGCGGACTCCTTATCTCGTCTCATCGGCGGCTCTGGTGGCCGCTTGTGTCGGATGCGGTCAGGCGAGCTGCACGCTGGGAATGCATGGGGCCTCGGTCAGGCCGATTTCCGTGTCGCTCAGGTAGCAGCCGGGGTCTTCGCCCCACAGGTTGCCCTCGGCCCAGGCGCGGGTGCGCGTGTTGCCGTTGCAGATGGGCAGCCACTGGCACTGGCCGCAACGCCCCTCGATGGCGCGCGGGTGTTCACGCAGGCGCAGCAGCAGCGGGTCGGGGTTGTCCAGCCAGATGTCGCGGAAACTGCGCTGGCGCACGTTGCCCACCGTGTGCTGCCACCAGTAGGTGTCCGGGTGCACGGCGCCGGTGTTGTCGATGTTGGCGATGCCGCTGCCCGAGGCGTTGCCGCCCCAGGCGCGCAGCATCTTCTCCAGACGCGGAGCGTGCTGCGGCAGGCGCTCGCGCACCCACTGCAGCAGCAGGATGGCGTCGGCGTCGTTGTTGCCGGTGACGAAATCGGTGTCGCGGCCGTTCACCACGTCGGCCCAGGCCTGCTCGAACAGCTGGCCCATGGCGTCGCGGGTCATGCGGTGGTGGGCGTCGGCCTTGCGGCTGCGCTTGCCGCGCCCGCTGTAGTTGAGGTGCGAAAGGTAGAACTTCTGCACGTCGTGCTCGCGCATCAGCGCGAGGATCTCGGGCAGTTGCGGGTAGTTGTACTGGGTGAGGGTGGTGCGCAGGCCGACGCGGATGTCGTGCGCCCGACACAGGTCGATGGCGTGCATCGAGGCGGCGAAGCTGCCCTTGAGCTGGCGCCAGTCGTCGTGCACGGCCTCCAGGCCGTCGATGCTGATGCCCACATAGTCGTACTGGGCGGCGACGATCTGGTCGATGTTGCCCTCATCGATCAGCGTGCCGTTGGTGGACAGCGCGACGAAGAAGCCCTTGTCCCGCGCGTAGGCGGAGAGCTCGAAGATGTCCTCGCGCAGCAGCGGCTCGCCGCCGGAAAGGATCAGCACCTTCACCCCGGCGGCGTGCAGGTCGTCGATCACCCGCAGCGCCTCGGCGGTGTCCAGCTCGTCGCGGAACTCGCTGTCGGCGGAAGTGGCATAGCAGTGCTTGCAGGTGAGGTTGCAGCGGCGCAGCAGGTTCCAGATCACCACCGGCGGCCGGGTCCCCGGCGTGCCCCGCGCACCGAGCACGGGCCCGGCTTCCGGCCGGGCCAGCGCGCGCAGGTAATGGCTGATTCGCAGCATGGACAATTCTCCTCGCGAGACCGAATAGGCCTCCTTTGGGTGGGAGAATTACCGAGGCGGGCGGGGCATACCTTGATCGGAAACAAAAAAAGCCCGACGGGTTGGGGAATCGTTGCCGCCTCACCCGTGATGCCACGTCCGGCGGTGCCGTGGGTGGGCACGCCGCTGGGTTCTGCACCAGTCGGAACCGCGGGTCGCGGCCCGGCGGGGCCGGGGTTATCCTGTCGGCCCGGTCATTCCGCGAGCCCGCCATGCTGCACATTTCCAACTCCGTCGAGCTGCCCGACAGCGAAATCGAGCTGAGCGCGATCCGTGCCCAGGGCGCTGGCGGGCAGAACGTCAACAAGGTGTCCAGCGCGCTGCACCTGCGCTTCGATATCCGTGCCTCGTCGCTGCCGGAGTTCTACAAGGAACGCCTACTGGCGCTGCGCGACAGCCGCATCACCGCCGACGGGGTGATCGTCATCAAGGCGCAGCAGTACCGCACCCAGGAACAGAATCGCGAGGATGCCCTGCAACGCCTGGCCGAACTGATTCGCAGCGCTGGCAAGGTGGAAAAGGCCCGGCGCCCGACCAAACCGACCCTCGGCTCGAAAAAGCGGCGGCTGGAAGGCAAGAGCCAGCGGGCGGCGATTAAGGCTGGGCGGGGGAAGGTGGAGTATTGAAGGGGGGCACGAGCAGGCGGGGGATGCGGTCTGGCCGGCGAATTCTGCCAGGGGAGCGTTCCGGCTGTTGCAGAGGAAATTAATTGCCCCTTTTTCCTCTCGCGTGTTTCTTAAATTTACTTCTTTCCCTTTATTGATTTTAAATGATCCTCGAAGTCATCATAGGTTCGCCAGCCCAAGAATTTTATTATTTCAAAGGCAAAATTTCTTTGAGACTTTGGGTCCCATACCTTGCCGTCAGCTCTTACGGCGTCGAGATTTTCAAAAATTTTAACAACGTGTTCTGATATTTCCTTGGGATTTTCGTAGTGAATACTTTGGTTGCGTCCCTCCCAGATAATGAGCTTTACGGGAATTCCTTGGATATTGGTGCCATCAGGTGCATTTTGTGGCTTTCCATAATTTAGGGAGATACATTGCTTCGCGATTTGAAGGATTGCACCTGAAAGAGCAGAGATTGAAGCTGATTTTGCGTCAATACTATCGTATGTTTCTTTGATTTTGCGCTCCATCTCCGCTTTAGGTTGGGCCATTTTTTCGTAAGCTTTAGCTGCCTGTGCATGGTAGTAATTGGCGGCAGGGTGGTATTCATTTGCTAAAAAAATTTCATGCTTAAAATCAAATTCAAAGAGTAGAGCTTTAAGCTGTTCATTAAGATTTTCTAAGATTTTGAAGTCTGTCCAAACAAGCTCAATTAGGGACGAAACAGCAAATTTTGTTTCTTCTAAGTATTTCTTCATTTGCTCTGCTGCAGGTTGGTTGGCTAGTTTCTTCTTTCCTTGGCTCAGCTGTAGTAGGTGCGGGCCGGGCATTTTCGCCAAATGTGCAGCTCTGTCTCCAGGACGACTGCGGCCGGAAAGCAGGACTGTAATGCGGTATATCTATAGCGCTTCCTTGCGCAGAGTTCTGTTACTTTCAGCTTACATGAATATCATGATTAAGTACGGCGCTTTCTAAATCGGAGTGCATAGATCGTATGGTTGAATCGTAGACGGTAGAGTTGTTGTCTGGCGCACTTAAGGTCAAAACGAATGACACTTCTTGAGGTTCTAGTTCGGAGTGATGGTTCAGGTCAAATTGATAAAGGTCGCGCGTAAATATTCTGGCGTTTAATCGCATAGTGGTACCAGATATGCCAGTCCCTTTGTGGGTTTTAATATGATTGCGGATCGGGTTCCATTTTGCCAGATCAGCTCGAGCTTTGGCCTCATTTTCCTTGTCCTCGCGCATGCTGCCAGCCAGGCTGATAGTTCTTCCGTTGTTTGATGTGGCTTGTAATGAAGTCTGTAGGCGGGATGAGAAGTAATTTTCTCCTACAGAACCGGAAGTTAGTGGGCGTAAAATGGCGGTCAGTGCCACGGTTCCTGCAAATTTTCCGTTTTGAATTAGCTCAGGGGGAATTGATATATCGCTCCAATAATAGTTGTACCCTGGTTGTAGTTTTGCTGACCAAGCTAAAGTAACATGACCAGGAGCGCAGAACCATGGTAGATAATTGTCGCTCCACGGTGTGCCCCATCCGATAGAATCACTATGGGCAAAAAGCTCTGCTCTATTAATTAGAAGGGCTCTGACTAAGTCTGGTGTCGCGCCCTTCATGTTTTCAAATGTGTGAGCGGCCAGAGATGAAACCAGTGGAGTGCTAAAGCTGGTGCCAGTGTCAATGGCCCCTCCGATCATACGTAACTCTGAAAACCAAGAAAGATCAGGCTTTTTCATTCCTGCAGGAGCTGGGCCTCTTAAGCTGAATTTGCATCCTTCACCTAGGCTTCCATTTTTAATGTCATAGGTTCTTCCGCTGACCGTAAGTGCAGCCTCGCAGTCCGCGGGGGGGGAAATACGTTGATTGCTCGGGTTATGATTAATATTTCCGGCCGATATAATAGGAAGGATGCTGTACTTCCGGGCTAGCTTGCTAATTTCATGGCCGAGATAGCTAACTTCATCGTTCGAATCCCTGGAAGCTATCTGGTTGAAAGACAGGTTCCATACCCTGGAATGTTCAGCTGTTTGGGTTGCAACTTGGTCTAAATACTTCAGAAGTTGTCGATGGTTTGGTGCTTTGGGAGCGGTATCCTTGCATATTGCTTGTGCCGAGATAAATGTGCACTCCAAATTGGGTAGTGGTCTGTTGTTGTTCCAGGCGTGAGCATGGCATATTAATGATGCTACTTTATTGCCGTGAGCCAAGTTTGCATCACTGTCATTGACTAGTTTTTGTACAGATAGCTTTTGCAAGGGAAGGTAGCTTTGTGCTGAAACTCCGCCATCAATTATGACAACAGTAGGTGATGATTTGGAGATGAATGCTGGAGTGGGCTCTTTTCCAGTGCCTGGTGCGCTAGCGGTTCTAATGTGCGGAGCTGGTTCTATTCTATAAATTGCACCAGAAGACAGGATTCGCAAAAAATCATTTTTGCTCGAGATGCTAATGGAGAATGCTGCTTCTCCAGTGGTGACATATTTCTGTAATTCCTCCTCTAAACCTGCTGGTCCGTCGGCTCCCTGAAGGCGAATTTCAAAATCCGGATGACCTAGGCTGCAGTCAACTGCTGAAAGAGTAGATTTTATTTTTTCGGCTAATTCATTTCTTGAGGACAGGTTCTTGAATGGCTTTAGCCAGATGTTAAAAGTTTTATGGCCATTATCAATAGGTAGGTTTTCCCATGTGTCATCAACGGTTGAGCCTCTTAACGTCTCGTTTGTATCGAAGGGGGTTATACTTCTAATTCTCGAAATGTCAACTAGGTCTTTGATTTTTCTGGTTGATTGTATGTGATTTGAAAGTTCTTTAAGCTTGCTGCGATCTATTTCGACTAGAAAGCCTTTGTATGCCGGCGCGACTATTCTGCTGCCAACTCGAGAATCGAAAAGATCGGTTGGTGTCCAGCTTGGTGAAAGCGAATCCTCATCCATTTTGGCTATGATGTGGGTTTTTCCAGCAAAGATCGTTTTGTCAATATCCCCCCTGTCAATATCCTTGACCGCCGCTGAAAGATACGATTTTTTGGAGATGAGGTCCGTAGACTTTATCCCTTTTTCGTTTTTCCCTCCTCCAGTCACTGTTTTGGGGGTGGGAGATTTGAGAAAGTTCAGGATTGGGTTGACCACGGGACGATCTGACATACTGCTAGTCCTTTAGATATGTTGATAGTGTTTGGCGACTTGTTTTGATAATGGTGAGAATTTCTGCTTGGCTCAATTTGAATCTTTTGTGCAAAAGCCGGCATATATCTTTCTTGTTATGGTTTTCTATTGTTGTAGTTTCGTATGAGGCTTCTGATGAGGCAAGCACCTCGAGTGTGGTGGCCTGGAGGTCGATAGTGTCTCCAGATATGACTGCGAGTCTTCGTGCGGATAGCGAGATGGATTCGATCTCGGCACCGCTTAGGCCATCTGAAATTTTGGCTAGAGCGGAAGTGGTCGCGGTTTCCCCTTTTTCTTGAAAGAGGAAGTAGTTCCATAAATGCGTGCGAAGGCTGAAGTCCGGCTTTTCAAATTTCATCCGGTATGGGAATCTGCGCCAAATGGCCCGGTCTAGTAGCTCAGCATGGTTGGTGGCAGCAATTACTATCGCTTTATCGTCGAGTGAATCAATAGCTTGGATTAGCGTGTTGACAACTCTTTTGAGCTCTCCTAGCTCATGTTGGTCATTGCGTAGCTTTCCTATTGCATCAAACTCATCTAGAAAGATGATTCCGTTTTTGCCAGGCACAAAATCGAAAACGTTTCGAATGTTCTTTGCCGTGTCACCTAAAAGGGACGATATTAAGGAATCGAGCCGAACAACATACAGAGGCATGTTTAGTGTTTGTGCGATATGCCCTGCTACTAGTGTCTTGCCTGTTCCCGGTGGTCCAGACATTAGTAGATTCATTTTTCCAGTGAGGCCGTGATCAAATAATAGGTCGTAGTTTTTTACGCTAGAAATAAATGCGTCGAAAGTTTTTTTCAAGTTTTCATTTATAAAGGCCGGGCATGACGGCCAAGCTTGTTCTTCAATCAGAGCGCTTCGGGACTTTGGGTCTATAGGAAGTGCTTCTGAGTATCCGGAAGCCCGTAAGGGGACACCGTTGCGTCTAATTGCAAGTTTGATTTTTTTGCTTATATCGGGTGCCGAAGCTGCGGAATAGCCTGCTATCCGATTACAAATTTGTCGCACGCTTGTGTAGTCAGCGTTCAGGGAGGCTTCAATAAGGCCGAGCAGGTCTTGAGCGG
>NZ_DATJCS010000005.1:0-126766 GCF_035497915.1 Pseudomonas sp. | reverse complement strand
ACCACCTGTTCCATCTCGATCAGGAACAGCTCCTTGCGGGTCTGCTTGCGCTTGCCGGCGTACTCAGCGTCGGCGAAGGTCATCTGCTTCATGGGAAAGCTCGGGCGGGTGAAGTCGACGGATTTTGCCAAATCAGGAAGTCTTTTTCAGAGTTTCCCTAGGGGCGGCCGGCTAGGTGCGCCCGGCCAGGGGAGGCCTAGGTCGTAGGGCGGATCACGCCTTACCGATCCACCAAACGCGCCGCTCCGACGCAATGGCGGACAAGAACAACGTTGTCCACCCTACGGCTTGCGCACCAGCTCCATCAACGCGTCACGCCAGGGCGCCTCGGCCGGCAACGCCAGGAAATGCGGATTGAGGAACGCCTCGCGCGCCGGATAACGCAGCGGCTCGCCGCGCATATCCAGCACCTCGCCACCTGCACCTTCCAGCACGCCCTGGGCGGCGGCGGTGTCCCACTGAGAGGTGGGCGCCAGGCGCGGGTAGCAGTCGGCGGCGCCCTCGGCGAGCAGGCAGAACTTCAGCGAACTGCCGACATTGGCCAGCTCCAGCGCGCCGAAACGCTCGCCCAGCCCAGCCAGCAGGCGCTCCTGCTCAGGACTGGAATGACGCCGACTGGCCACCACGGTGAAGCGCTCGCCCGGTTCCCGGCGCACCTGGATCGGCCGCGCGGGTTCCGCCCCGGCCTGACGCCAGGCGCCCAGGCCGGCACCGCCGTAGTAGCAGCGCCCGTCGGCCGGCACGCCGACCACGCCGAACAGCACGCGCCCCTGCTCCACCAGCGCCACGTTGACGGTGAACTCGGTGCTGCCGGCGATGAATTCCTTGGTGCCATCCAGCGGGTCCACCAGCCACCAGCGCCGCCAGCCGGCGCGCTCGGCGAGCGGAATCGCGCAGCTTTCCTCGGAGAGCACCGGGATCTCCGGCGTCAGCGCCGTCAACCCCTCGACCAGCACTCGGTTGGCAGCCAGGTCGGCGGCGGTCACCGGCGAATCATCCGCCTTGTGCTGTACGGTCAGCTCGTGGCGCCAGAACGGCAGGATGGCTGAGCCGGCACGCTCGACCAGCGCGATGACCGCCGGCAGCAAGGCCTGAGTATTCAATTCGCTCACAGCACCAGCTCCCCACGCTGGATCAGCAGATCCCGCGTCAGATACAGCGCCGCCAGCGCGCGCCCTTCGCTGAACTGCGGGTGTGCCACCAGGCTCGACAGCTCGCGCAGATTCACGCGGCTCACCGCCATTGGCTCGGGTTCGTCGCCCGGCAGGCGTTCCTCGTAGAGGTCGCGGGCCAGCACCACGCGAATGCGCTGGTTCATGTAGCCGGGCGACAGCGACAGTTCGGTGAGGTACTCCAGGCGCTCGGCGCCGAAGCCGGCCTCCTCCTTGAGCTCGCGATTGGCGGCGTCGAGCACTTCCTCGCCGGGCTCGATCAGGCCCTTGGGCAGCGACAGCTGGTAGTCGTCGGTGCCGGCGCAGTATTCCTCCACCAGCAGCGCGTGTTCGGCATCCGCCATCGCCACCACCATCACCGCGCCGTAGCCGGCCTTGCCGACCAGACGCTCGTAGGTGCGCTCTACGCCATTGCTGAAACGCAGCTGCAATTCCTCGACGGCAAACAGCCGGCTGCGAGCAACGATCTCGCGGGCCAGCACGGCGGGCTTCTCACGCATGGCATTCTCCGGAACGGGCATGCAGGTATCATAACCGCCTTTTCCCGCCGTACCGCGCCACAGATCGTGGCTTCCCGGAGACGCCATGCCCATCCTGCCCTGGAACACCATCGATACCGTGCTGCTGGACATGGACGGCACCCTGCTGGACCTGCATTTCGACAACCATTTCTGGCTGGAACACCTGCCGCAGCGCTACGCCGAACGCCACGGCATCAGCCGCGCCATGGCGGATATGGAGCTGCAGCCGCTGTTCGCCCGCCACGCCGGCCAGCTGAGCTGGTACTGCCTGGATTTCTGGAGCCGCGAGCTGGACCTGCCAATCGTCGAACTCAAGCGCGAGGTGGCGCACCTGATCAGCCTGCGTCCGGATGCCGACACCTTCCTCGCCGCCCTGCGCCAGGCCGGCAAGCGCGTGGCGCTGATCACCAACGCCCATCGCGATTCACTGTCGCTGAAACTGGAGCGGGTCGCGCTGGCACCGTACTTCGACCGGTTGATCAGCTCACATGACTACGGCTTCCCCAAGGAAGACGCGCAGTTCTGGTACGCCCTGCAGGCGGATTTCGGCTTCGACCCGGCGCGCAGCCTGTTCATCGACGACAGCCTGGCGATCCTGCGCAGCGCCCGCGCCTACGGCATCGCCCACCTGCTGGCGGTGCGCCAGCCGGATAGCCGCCAGGGTGAACGGGACACCGGGGAGTTCGTCGCTCAGGAGGATTACCGGGTGCTATTGGAAGGGTTGTAGCGTAGGGCACGGCGCGCCTCACAGGGCCTGCACAAACCGGTAGGAGCGGCTTCAGCCGCGATCAGCAGGAACAGCAGGAACAGCCAAAAGCTTCGCGGCTGAAGCCGCTCCTACAGTTACCCACCCGCCCGCCAAAGTTACCCACACGCCAAAACAAAAGCCCCTGCAGTGCAGGGGCTTTGTTGGTTCAGGCTCAGCGGTTGCGCGTCAGCAGCGCCGGCTTCTCGCCACGCGGCCGGTTGTCGGGCAGCTCGTCCAGCTGTTCCAGGCTCGGCAGGCGCTCGCGGTGCTTGTGGATGATCACCGGCTGGCGCTCGGAGCGACGCGGCGTGGCGGACAACGGCGAATCGTTGTTGGTGTTGCTACTGCCGTTGGGCGTCAGCACGCGGCCGCTGCCCTGGGGCTTGCCGCGACCACCGCCAGTACCTTTCTTGCGATTCTGGCCGCCCGCCGGCTTGCCGCCGGCGTTCGCACCCGCACCGCCGCGCGCCGGACGGGGATTGCCACCCGCATTGGCCTGACCGCCACGCCGGCCACGACCGTTCTGGGCCTGGTTGGCCGGAGGTACGTAGTCGACGCGGTTGCCGAAGTTGTCGATCTCGTCGTCGAGGAACACCTCCGGGTCACGATCCGGCGGCAATGCCGGGCGAATCGCCGCGCCGGCCGCTGGCTGGGGCTTGCCGCGACCCTGACCGCCACGCGTGCGGCGGCCCTTGCCGGCGCCCTCGGCGGACGGCTTCTGCTCGCCACCGCGCTCGCCAGGCTTCTTGTCGCCTGCCGCGCGGGCCGGCTTCTTCTCGCCGCGGGCGCCGGACTTCTCGTCCCGGCTCTCGTTGCGGCGACCGCCACGACCCTGCGGCTGGCGGGGCTCGCGCACTTCCGGCGCTTCCGCTTCCAGGCTGGCCAGGTCGAAGCCCATCAGGTCGCCATCAGGGATACGCTGCTTGGTCAGGCGCTCGATGCCCTTGAGCAGCTTCTCCTCGTCCGGCGCGACCAGCGAGATCGCCTCGCCGCTGCGCCCGGCCCGGCCGGTACGGCCGATGCGGTGCACATAGTCTTCCTCGACGTTGGGCAGCTCGTAGTTGACCACATGCGGCAGCTGGTCGATGTCCAGGCCACGGGCGGCGATGTCGGTGGCCACCATCACGCGAATGGCATTGGCCTTGAAGTCGGCCAGCGCCTTGGTGCGCGCGTTCTGGCTCTTGTTGCCGTGGATCGCGGCGGCCGACAGGCCATGCTTTTCCAGGTATTCGGCCAGGCGGTTGGCGCCGTGCTTGGTGCGGGTGA
This sequence comes from Pseudomonas sp., assembly GCF_035497915.1. GTDB lineage: Bacteria > Pseudomonadota > Gammaproteobacteria > Pseudomonadales > Pseudomonadaceae > Serpens. Next base: position 123,059 of record NZ_DATJCS010000005.1, on the reverse strand, counting down.
ACACCAGCACCTGCTCCCAGGCGCCCAGCGTGATCAGGTGCGCCAGCAGCGCGCGCTTGTGGGTCGCCGGCACACGGTAGACGCGCTGTTCGATGCGCTCCACGGTGGTGTTCGGCGGCGTCACCTCGATGCGCTCGGGCTCGTGCAGCAGCTTGCTGGCCAGGCCGATGATGTCCTGGGAGAAAGTCGCCGAGAACAGCAGGTTCTGGCGCTTGGCCGGCAGCTTGGCCAGGACCTTCTTCACGTCGTGGATGAAGCCCATGTCGAGCATGCGGTCGGCTTCGTCGAGCACGAGGATTTCCACATGGGACAGGTCGACGGCCCCCTGCCCGACCAGGTCGAGCAGACGGCCCGGGCAGGCCACCAGCACGTCCAGACCCTTGGCCAGAGCCTGGACCTGGGGATTCATGCCGACGCCGCCGAATACGCAGGCGCTCTTGAACGGCAGGTCGCGGGCATACAGCTTGAAGCTGTCATGCACCTGGGCGGCCAGTTCACGGGTGGGTGCCAGCACCAGCACGCGCGGTTGCTTGGCGACGTGGCGATGGGCTTTGTCCGGGTGACCACCCGGAAACAGCAATTCGAGTACGGGCAGTGCGAAACCGCCGGTTTTGCCGGTGCCCGTCTGGGCGGCGACCATCAGGTCGCGGCCTTGCAACACGGCGGGAATGGCCCGCTGTTGCACCGGAGTGGGCTGGGCGTAGCCAGCGGCCTCGACGGCGCCGGCCAGTGCCTCGGAGAGACCGAGGGAAGCAAAGGACATGGGTGATCCTGTCTGTATGTGGGGCAAGGCCCGATGAAAAGGACGCCTGGCATGAATCGCCTTGGGAGGGGGGCGATCCCGACCGGTACTGCCGACGATGAAGAGAGTCGGGGTCCGGGCGCGAGCCGGGGCGGACCGGGGGAGTGTATACCAGCGCGGAAGGTTGTGGTGCCGTTTTTTCTGACCGGGGCCGCAGGGCGCGGGTTCCGTGGCGGGTTAGCCACGGCGCGGGGTGCAGCCCTGCTGGCCGGCGTAAAACCCACAGGGTGATGCGCCCCTGAACCTGTTGGGCCGGGTTTATCCCGGCCCAAAGGCCGGCGCCAGCCGGCCCCCGGAGCGCAACCGCGACCCCGTCGGCCGGCGTAAAGCCGGCCCTACAGGGAGCGCGCGCGGCGGCTCAGCGCGGCAGCTGGAGGTTGTTCCAGATCGCCAGGCTCGGCTCGGCCTGGTTCAGGGTGTAGAAGTGCAAGCCCGGCGCGCCGCCGGCCAGCAGCTTCTCGCACATCTCGCTGACCACCTGCTCGCCGAAGGCCTGGATGCTGGCCACGTCGTCGCCGTAGGCTTCCAGTTGCTTGCGGATCCAGCGCGGGATTTCCGCGCCGCAGGCGTCGGAGAAGCGCGCCAGGCTGGTGTAGTTGGTGATCGGCATGATGCCCGGCACGATCGGCAGCTCGACGCCCAGCTTGCGCACGCGCTCGACGAAGTGGAAATAGCTGTCGGCGTTGAAGAAATACTGGGTGATCGCGCTGTCGGCGCCGGCCTGGGCCTTGCGCACGAAGTTCTTCAGGTCGTCCTCGAAATTGCGCGCCTGCGGATGCATTTCCGGGTAGGCGGCGATCTCGATGTGGAAGTGGTCGCCGGTCTCGGCGCGAATGAACTCCACCAGCTCGTTGGCGTAGCGCAGCTCGCCGCTGGCCAGACCCATGCCGGACGGCAGGTCGCCGCGCAGGGCGACGATGCGGCGGATGCCGTTGTCCTTGTAGGTGGCGAGCAACTGGCGCAACTCGGCCTTGCTGTCGCCGACACAGGACAGGTGGGGCGCGGTCGGCACCTTCACGTCACGGTCCAGCTGCAGCACGGTGTTCAGCGTGCGGTCGCGGGTCGAACCGCCGGCGCCATAGGTGCAGGAGAAGAAGTCCGGCTGGTATTCGGCCAGGCGTCGGGCGGTGTTGAGCAGTTTTTCATGCCCGGCCTCGGTCTTCGTGGGGAAGAACTCGAAGCTGTAGCGGCGTTCCTGGGACATGGAATGAATCCTTCAGAGCGTAGGGTGGAAAAACGCGCGCAGCGCTTTTCCACCGCCTTGGAACGGCAGGTGGAAAAGGCCGTTGGCCGTTTTCCACCCTACGGAATCAGTAGCGGTAGCTGTCCGGCTTGAACGGGCCTTCCACGCTCACGCCGATGTACTCGGCCTGCTTCGCGGTCAGCTGGGTGATCACGCCGCCGAAGCCCTTGACCATTTCCAGCGCCACTTCCTCGTCGAGCTTCTTGGGCAGCACTTCCACGGTCAGGCGCTCGGCCTTCTTCGCGGCCGGCAGGTCGGCGAACTTCTGCTCGAACAGGAAGATCTGCGCCAGCACCTGGTTGGCGAAGGAACCGTCCATGATGCGGCTCGGGTGGCCGGTGGCGTTGCCCAGGTTCACCAGGCGGCCTTCGGCCAGCAGGATCAGGTAGTCGTCGTTGGTCGGGTCGACGGTCTTGCCGGTGCGGTGGATCTTGTGCACCTGCGGCTTCACTTCTTCCCAGCCCCAGTTGGCGCGCATGAAGGCGGTGTCGATCTCGTTGTCGAAGTGACCGATGTTGCACACCACGGCGCGCTTTTTCAGCGCCTTGAGCATGCCGGCGTCGCACACGTTGGTGTTGCCGGTGGTGGTGACGATCAGGTCGATCTTGCCGAGCAGCGCGCTGTCGATGCAGGCGTCGCTGCCGTCATTCAGGCCGTTCTTGTAGGGGGACACCAGTTCGAAGCCGTCCATGCAGGCCTGCATGGCGCAGATCGGGTCGACTTCCGAGACCTTGACGATCATGCCTTCCTGACGCAGCGACTGCGCCGAGCCCTTGCCCACGTCGCCGTAGCCGATCACCAGCGCCTGCTTGCCGGACAGCAGGTGGTCGGTGCCGCGCTTGATGGCATCGTTCAGGCTGTGACGGCAGCCGTACTTGTTGTCGTTCTTGCTCTTGGTCACCGAGTCGTTGACGTTGATCGCCGGGACTTTCAGGGTGCCGTTCTTGAGCATGTCCAGCAGGCGGTGCACGCCGGTGGTGGTTTCCTCGGTGATGCCGTGGATCTTCTCCAGCATCTGCGGGTACTTCTTGTGCAGGATCTCGGTCAGGTCACCGCCGTCGTCGAGGATCATGTTGGCGTCCCACGGCTGGCCGTCCTTGAGGATGGTCTGCTCGATGCACCATTCGTACTCCTCCTCGGTCTCACCCTTCCAGGCGAACACCGGGATGCCGGCGGCGGCGATGGCGGCAGCGGCCTGGTCCTGGGTGGAGAAGATATTGCAGGACGACCAGCGCACTTCGGCGCCCAGCGCGATCAGCGTCTCGATCAGCACGCCGGTCTGGATGGTCATGTGGATGCAGCCGAGGATCTTCGCGCCCTTGAGCGGCTGGGAGGCGGCGTACTTGCGGCGCAGGCCCATCAGTGCCGGCATTTCGGACTCGGCGATGATCAGTTCCTTGCGGCCCCAGTCGGCCAGGGAGATGTCGGCGACCTTGTAGTCGGTAAAAGCGGCGGGCGTCATGACAGCGCTCATTGAAGAGTTCTCCATTCGTAGTGTGCGAATGGGCGCCGTTGATGCGTTCGGATAAACGCCCCGGTCGAGCCTGACAGGTGAAATCTGATTTGGATCCGCGCTGTTGCCGGATCCAAAACAGGTTTTACCCTGCTGCAGCGCCCCTCGATCGGGTGGCGGGCACGGCCGGAGCGGAGCCGGCCGTGAAAATTGCCGGCGATTATAGCGGCAGCGCGGCGCGGACCCAAGCCCGGTTGACCGCTGCGTCGAACTCGGCCCCTGCGCTGGGCTCGAAAACATCAGCCCCACTGCTGGAGGACTGCCCATGCCCCGTCTGGCCCGGCTTGGCCTGCTGTTCGCCCCGCTGTATTGCGCGTCCGCACTGGGCGCCGCCTGCTACGTAACCGAGGAAAGCTCCGGAACCCTGCCCGCTCCGGTGGTGCCGGCCAAGTGCTTCTACTTCGAAGACCTGGACGACACCGATGCCATGCAGTGGGCCTGCCGCGACAAGGACGACGTGGGCCAGACGCACCGCGAACTGCGCCAGCAGTGCCCGCCGGAACCGCAGGCGCGCTGCACCGCGCGCATGACACCGGAGACCCTGGCCAACGAGCAGGCATTCGGCCGTCGCGCGCCCGGCGAGGCCCTGCCCAGCACCCTGCCGGACGGCGCGCGGATCGTCACGCTCTACTACCGGATCACCGATCGCGAGCAGGCGCGCGTCGATTGCGAGACCCTGGGCGGCAGCTGGGAACAGGTCCGGTAAAAGCCTGACATCATCAAGGGCTTTTCTTGCCGGGCGGGAGGGGGATAATCGCGGGCTGATTTTTCCGACCCCAAGGTTTCCCGCTCATGACGTCGAAAGTTGTAGGCCTGATGTTGCTCGCCACCCTGGTGCTGGCCGGCTGTGATCGTATCGACCCGAACTCCCCGCTCGGCCAGCGCAAGGCCATCTTCAAGGACATGATGAAGACCAGCGAGGATCTGGGCGGCATGCTGCGCGGGCGGCTGGTTTTCAAAGAAGAGAAGTTCGTCGCCGGCGCCACCCACCTGGACACCATCAGCCGCCAGCCGTGGCAGCACTTCCCGCAGCTCAAGGACAGCGACAAGACCTCGGCGCGCGACGATGTCTGGCAGCGCCAGGAACGCTTCGACGAGCTGGCCCGCGCCCAGGAAGCCGCCACCGCCGCACTGGTCGCCGCCACCGCCGCGCAGCCGCTGGAGCCCAAGGCGCTGATCGCGCCGATGCAGCGCGTGGAAGACGCCTGCGAGAGCTGCCACAAGGAATTCCGCGCGTACTGATCCGGGCACACCCGGAGCTATCGTAGGAGCGGCTTCAGCCCCGATGCTTTGTGCAGGCCGTAGCCAAAGGCTCGCGACTGAAGTCGTTCCTACAGTGGGCCGCACACCGGCGATTTTTGTGGGAGCGGCTTCAGCCACGATGCTTTGTGCAGGCCGCCGCCAAAAGCTCGCGACTGAAGTCGCTCCTACGGGGGGCCACACAGACCGGCGATTTTGGTGGGAGGGGCTTCAGCCGCGATGCTTTGTGCTGGCTGAACCCAAAGCTCGCGACTGAAGTCGCTCTTACCGTCACAGCAATGCACCGCTCAATCCGGCGCCTGCGCCCTCGGCGGCAGCTGGCCGCCCATGCCGTCGCGCTTGCCCAGCTGCAGGAAGATCGCTGCGGCGAGCATAGACAGCCCGCCCAGGCACAGGAAGGTCAGCTGGAAGGCGCCGAGCACGTCGCGCTGCGGGCTGCTGAAGCCGCCCAGCAGCGCCGCCGCCGAAGCCACGCCCAGGCCCATGGCCAGTTGCACCACCACCGCCAGCAGGCTGTTGCCGCTGCTGGTCTGCTGATCCTGCAGGTCGATCAGCGCGATGGTGTTCATGGCGCTGAACTGCAGCGAGTTGCAGGCGCCGATCAGCGCCAGCTGCACCAGCAGCAGCGCCAACGGGGTGTCCTGGCCGGTAATGCCGAGACTGGCGATCAGCGCGCCGAGCAACAGGGTATTGCCCGCCAGCAGGTGGCGGTAGCCGAAGCGGTCGATCAGCCCCTTGGCCGCCGGCTTGATGGCCATGGCCGCCAGCGCCAGCGGAATCATGCTCATGCCCGCCTCGGCCGGCGAATAACCGAGCGCCACCTGCAGCAGCAATGGGACCAGGAACGGCAGCGCGCCGCTGCCCAGGCGGCCGAACAGGTTGCCGAGAATGCCCACCGCGAAGCTGCGGGTGTGGAACAGCGTCGGCGAAAACAGCGGTCGCTCGATGCGCCCGGCGCGCAGCCAGTAGGCGGCCAGGCAGGCCGCGCCGCCGAACAGCAGCAGCAGCACCCGCGCGGTCGGCATGCCCATGTCGCCCAGCCCTTCCAGGGCGATGGTGATCAGCAGCATCGCCGCGCCGAACAGCACGAAGCCCAGGGTATCGAACTGGCTGCGCCGCGCGCCGCGCAGGTCGGGCATGAAGCGCAGGGCGAACCAGGCGCCCAGCGCGCCCACCGGCAGGTTGATCAGGAAAATCCAGTGCCAGCTGGCGTACTCCACCAGCCAGCCGCCCAGGGTCGGCCCGAGCAGCGGGCCGATCAGCCCGGGGATGGTCACCAGGCTCATCACCCGCACCAGCTCGCTGCGCGGGTAGGCGCGCAACACCACCAGGCGCCCCACCGGCATCATCAGCGCGCCGCCCAGGGCCTGCACGATGCGCGCGCCGATCAGCTGCGGCAGGCTGACCGACAGCGCGCACAACAGCGAACCGCCGGAAAACAGCAGCAGGGCACCGAAGAAGATCCGCCGGGTCCCAAAGCGGTCGGCGATCCAGCCGGAGGCCGGAATCAGCAGCGCCACGGTGAGCAGGTAGGCGATCACCACGCCCTGCATGCGCAGCGGGTCCTCCGCCAGGTCGGCGGCCATGGCCGGCAGCGCGGTGTTGAGGATGGTGCCATCCAGGGTCTGCATGAAGAACGCCACCGCCACCAGCCAGGGCAGGATCCGGGCGGTGCGAGCATCAAGCGGCTGCGGAGTCATGGCGGGTTCCGGAAACGGGGACGTCAGTTTAACGGATGCGCCGGAACGATTGGCTGTCACTATCGACCGGCCAGTCAGTCTCTACTGGCAATCCGCCAAGGGTGCTGGCAGATTGCCGCGCATCGGCGCCCCGTGCGCCATGACCACCCGCGTGAGGCCTTCCATGTTGTCCCGTCTCTCCATCCAGCGCACCCTTGGCTTGTCCTTCGGCGCCATCCTCGTCGCGCTGTTCGCTTTCGGTCTTTATCTGCAACTGGGCATCAGCCGGGTCGGTGCGCAGCTGGAAAGTCTCGTGGAGCGCAACGTCAGCCTGCTCGCCACCATTTCCCACCTGCGCTACAGCACCGTCACCTACCGGCGCTTCGCCCTGGACTACGGGCTGACCGTCAACCCCGCCGAGCACCGGGTGATCCTCGACAAGATCGAGACCAACAACGCCGCCGTGGAACGCTACCTGCGCGAGATGGAAGCGCTGGCCAGCACGCCGGCGCTCAGCCGCTTCATCCGCGACTTCAGCGCCGGCATGCAGGACTACCACCGCATGCAGGACAACTACATCCGGCTGATCGGCCAGGGCAGCATCGACGAGGCGCGCCGCACCATCCTCGGCCCGATGCTGGCGCCGTTCGACCGTCTGGTCGGCCTGCTCACCGACCTGCAGACCGAGATCGTCCGCGAGGCCAACCAGCTCAAGGCCGAGCAATTGGCCACCATCCAGCGCCAGCAGGTGCTGCAGGCGGTGTTCGGCGTGGCGCTGCTGCTGTTCACCCTACTCATGGGCTGGCTGATCACCGGCAAGATCAAGCGTCCGCTGCAGCTGCTCAGCAGCCAGATGCACCGCGTCGGCCAGGGCGACCTCAGCGAGGCGCTGCGCCTGCGCGACTTCGACGAGGACGAACTGGGCGCGCTGGCCCGCGACTTCCATGCCATGCAGCAGGGCATCGCCACGCTGGTCAGCGAGGTGCAGGCGCGCCTGCGCGAGCTGGAAACCGCCACCGACCAGGTGCTCGGCCTGTCCCGCGACGGCGCGCGAATTCTCGATGCCCAGCAGCACGACATCGGCCAGATCGCCTCGGCGATGAACCAGATGGAGGCGACCTTCCAGGAAATGGCGCGCACCACCACCCACGCCGCCGAGGTCGCCAGCCGCGCCAGCGGCCAGGCCCACAGCAGCGACCAGGTGGTCAGTGGCGCCATCGGCCAGCTGGGCCAGGCCGCCGGCGAGATCCAGGAGGCCGGCAACCTGGCCAGCGCGCTGCAGAACGACAGCACCGCCATCGGCGCGATCTCCGACGTGATCAGCCAGATCGCCGACCAGACCAACCTGCTGGCGCTCAACGCCGCCATCGAGGCCGCCCGCGCCGGCGAACAGGGTCGTGGCTTCGCGGTGGTGGCCGACGAGGTGCGCAACCTGGCGCGGCGTACCCAGGACTCGATCGGCGAGATCAACGGCATCATCAGCCAGCTGCAGAACCGCAGCACGCAGATCGCCGACAGCATGCAGCGCGGCCAGACCAGCATGCGCCAGAGCGTCGAGCAGGCCGGCGCCGCCGGTCATTCGATGCGCGAGATCAGCCGCTCGGTGGTGGAGATCTCCGACCTGAACATCCAGATCGCCACCGCCGTGGAACAACAGACCCAGGTGACCATGGAGCTGAACCGCAACCTGGAAAGCATCAACGGCAACTCCGAGAAGGTCGCCGCCAGCGCCCGCCGGGCCGGCGAAGCCGGTCAGCACCTGGAAACGCTGACCGAGCGGCTGCGCGAGCTGGTCGGCCGCTTCCGCCTGAACTGAGCGAAAAAGCGCCAGCCCGCGCGCGGCCGGACGGCATCGCGGCCCGGCCCGGCCACCAACCGTTTGCCCCCAGGGTTATCCACAGCATCTGTGGGCAAGCGGGTCCAGCGCAACGGAACTCTGCCGGCGCCCGGGCCTCACAGCTGCATCGGGTTTCTTTCCTAGAGGAGTTCTTCGATGCGCATTTCCTCCCTGGCCGCGCTTCCCTTCGTTCTGCTGGGTAGCGCCCCGCTGCTCGCCGCCGAATGGCCCGACGCCGCCCGCAAGCAGTTCATTGACGAGTGCGTGCGCAGCGCCGACGCCAACACGCCCCCCGCCAAGGCACGCGCCTATTGCGAGTGCTCGGCCGAACGGGTCAGCAACGAGTTCAGCGACGCCGAGATCCGCCAGCTGCAGGGCCAGGCCAACCTCGACGACCGCACCCGCGAGCGGCTCGGCCAGGCCGCCAGCCAATGCCTGCATCACCTGAACCCCTGACGCTTATCGCTCATCGCGGCTGAAGCCGCTCCTACAAGGCCAGCGGTGGCCGGAATTCTGTAGGAGCGGCTTTAGCCGCGACCCATGGCCAGCACCTCCTGCGCCGAGTGACAGACCAGCCCATGCGCCTCGGCGACGCCCGGGTGGGTGATGCGCCCGCGCGCCAGGTTCAGCCCATCGCGCAGCCGTACATTATCTTCCAGGGCGCGCTTGCAGCCCCGCTCGGCCAGTTCGATGACGAACGGCAGGGTGGCGTTGTTCAGCGCCAGGGTGGCGGTACGCGCCACCGCGCCGGGCATGTTGCTGACGCAGTAGTGCACCACCTCGTCGACCACGTAGGTGGGGGCGTCATGGGTGGTGGGCCGCGAGGTTTCCGCGCAGCCGCCCTGGTCGATGGCCACGTCGACCAGCACCGCGCCCGGCAGCATGCGCCGCACCAGCTCGGCATCGATCAGCTTCGGCGCCGCCGCGCCGGGCACCAGCACCGCGCCGATCACCAGATCGGCGGCCAGCACCCGTTTCTCCACCGCGTCGCGACTGGCGTACAGCGTCTGCACCCGGTTGCCGTACTGGGCATCCAGCCGGCGCAGGGCCTCGATGCGGGTATCCAGCACACTCACTTCGGCACCCAGGCCGACCGCCATGGCCAGCGCCTGGCTGCCCACCACGCCGGCGCCGAGAATGGTCACCCGTCCCGCCGGCACTCCAGGCACCCCGCCGAGCAGCACGCCGCGCCCGCCCTGGGGGGTTTCCAGGCAATGAGCACCGGCCTGGATGGCCATGCGCCCGGCCACCTCGGACATCGGCGCCAGCAGCGGCAGGCCGCCGCGCTCGTCGCTGACCGTTTCGTAGGCGATGCAGGTCGCGCCGCTGTTGAGCAGGTCCTCGGTCTGCTGACGATCGGCGGCCAGGTGCAGGTAGGTGAACAGGCAGTGCTCGGGGGTCAGCCAGGCGCGCTCCTGGGCCTGCGGCTCCTTGACCTTGACGATCAGCTCGCAGGCACCGAACAGCGTGTCGGCATCGGCGACGATCAGCGCGCCGGCCGCCTGATAGTCCGCATCACGAAAGCCAATGGCCGTGCCGGCCTGGCTTTGCACCAGCACCTTGTGGCCCCGCCGGATCAGCTCCGCCACGGCGGCCGGGGTCAGGCCGACGCGGCTTTCCTGCGGTTTGATTTCCTTGGGTACACCAATCTCCATGAACGATCACTCCCGGCGAAACCCGCCGAGCAGGTCGATCGGCAGGGGAAAGACGATGGTGGAATTCTTGTCCACGGCGATTGCGCCGAGCGTCTGCATGTAGCGCAACTGCATGGCGCCGGGCTGGCGGGACAGCACCTCGGCGGCCTGCATGAGCTTTTCCGAGGCCTGCAGTTCGCCTTCGGCATGGATGACCTTGGCGCGCCGCTCGCGCTCGGCTTCGGCCTGCTTGGCGATGGCGCGCACCATGGATTCGTCGAGATCGACATGCTTGATCTCCACGTTGGCCACCTTGATGCCCCAGGCGTCGGTCTGTGCGTCGAGCACCTGCTGGATATCGGCGTTCAGCCGCTCGCGCTCGGCGAGCATGTCATCCAGCTCGTGCTTGCCGAGCACCGAACGCAGGGTGGTCTGCGCCAGCTGGCTGGTGGCGGCATGGTAGTCCTCGACCTGGATGATCGCCTTCTCGGCGTCCAGCACCCGGTAGTAGATCACCGCGTTGACCTTCACCGAGACGTTGTCGCGGGAGATCACGTCCTGCGTCGGCACGTCCAGCACCAGGGTGCGCAGGTCCACCCGCACCATTTGCTGCAGGCCGGGGATGACCAGGATCAGCCCCGGCCCCTTGACCTTCCAGAAGCGACCGAGCTGGAACACCACACCGCGCTCGTATTCGCGCAGGATGCGGAACGCCGATAACACCAGCGCAACCAGAAGGACCAGCAGCACGCCGAAACTGAAGGAATAGCCCATCATGGTTCTGTCTCCTGGTTGGTTACCCGCAGTCTGAGACCCTCGCGCGCCAGCACCCGCACCCGCTGTCCGACCTGTAGCGGCGCGCCGCTCTGCACCTGCCAGCGCTCACCCTGCAGGCTGACCCAGCCCTGGCGGGGATCGCCCTCCAGCGCCTCGATCCGCGCCAGGCTGCCCACCAGCCCCGCGTCGCCGGCCACCTGGCGCTGTCGGCGGGCGCGCAAGGCCATGCCGAGAATGACCAGCATCAGCGCGGCACTGGCCGCCGCGGTGACCAGGATCACCGACAGCGGGATGCCGAAGCCGGGCACCTCGGTGTCGATGAGGATCAGCGCGCCGAACACGAACGCCGCGATGCCACCGAAGCCGAGCACGCCGAAGCTGGGCAGGAACGCCTCGGCAGCCATGCACACCAGCCCGAGCAGGATCAGCGCCACGCCGGCGTAGTTCACCGGCAGCAGCTGCAGGGCGTACAGGCCGAGGATCAGGCAGATGCCGCCCATGACCCCGCCGATGCCGGTGCCTGGGCTGGAGAATTCGAAGATCAACCCGTAGATGCCGATCATCATCAGGATCAGCGCCACGCTGGGGTTGGTGATCACCGCCAGGATGCGCGTGCGCCAGTCGGGCTGGTGCGCCTCCAGCGGCGCGCCGGCGGTGCCCAGCGTGCGCGGCCCGGCGGCGGTCTCCAGGGTCTTGCCGTCCAGCTGGGCGAGCAGGCCCGGCAGGTCGGCGGCCAGGTAGTCGACAACCTTCAGCTTCAGGGCTTCCTCGGCGGCCAGGCTGACCGCCTCGCGCACCGCCTGCTCGGCCCATTCGGCGTTGCGCCCGCGCAACTGCGCCAGCCCGCGAATGTAGGCGGCGGCGTCGTTGACCTGCTTGCGCGTCATGGCGTCGTCCGGCTGTTGTGCCTGCTCGCCATCGGGCGACGGCTGTTGCGGTGGCGCCCCTGGCGCGCCGCCCACCGCCACCGGCGTGGCTGCGCCCAGGTTGGTGCCCGGCGCCATGGCCGCCACATGGCTGGCGTAGAGGATGTAGGTGCCGGCGCTGGCGGCCCGCGCGCCACTGGGCGCCACGTAGCTGGCCACCGGCACCGGGCTGGCAAGGATCGCCTTGATGATGTCGCGCATGGAGGTATCCAGCCCGCCCGGCGTGTCGATGCGCAGCACCACCAGTTGCGCGCCCTGTTCGGCCGCCCGGCCCAGGCCGCGCACCAGATAGTCGGCGCTGGCCGGGCCGATCACTCCGTCGACGCTCAGCACCCACACCGGTGCCGGCGCCGCCTGGGCCAGGCCGGCGGATAGCGTCAGCAGCAGGCCGAGCAGCATGTATCGCACGGCGATACCTCCTGGCGGGGTCGGTCTGCTCAGGATAGACGAGGGCGGCCAGGGGGCTGGCTCTCTGCCGCGAGGGGAAGGCGATCCTGCGGCGTGTCGCCTTGCTCCCCTCTCCCTTGATGGGAGAGGGGTTGGGGGAGAGGGTGGAGGGCAGCACACAAGAGCACCCCCCTCTCCCCCGCCCTCTCCCGCGAGGGGCGAGGGGGCCAGCCCGTGCGGGGATCCACGCCCCAGCGCTCACCCATCAGCGGTGTCCCGTCCGCGAGCAATTCGCTACTCTGGCCGCGTTCCCGTCGTAGCGGAGCTCTCGATGCCCTCGCCGTCCCTTCGCCATTCCCTGCAGCGCCTGTGGAGTACCGACACCCTCGCCTACAGCCTGCGCGTGTTCATCGCGCTGGCCGGCGCCATGCTGGTCGGCCTGCTGGAAGGCCGCCTGGATCTGCTGATCCCGCTGTTCCTCGGGGTGATCGCCAGCGCGCTGGCGGAAACCGACGACAACTGGCTGGGCCGTCTGCAGGCGGTCGCGGTGACCCTGGTGTGCTTTGCGGTGGCGGCCTTCTCCGTGCAGCTGCTGTTCCTGCATCCCTGGCTGTTCGTCATCGGGCTGGCGGTCACCACGTTCGCACTGACCATGCTCGGCGCGGTCGGCCCGCGCTACGCCACCCTCGGCTGGGCGACGCTGATCCTGGCCATCTACACCATGATCGGCGTGGAGCAGCGCGGCGGCGTGCCCGGCAGCTTCTGGCACGAGCCGCTGCTGCTGTTGGCCGGCGCCGCCTGGTACGGCGCGTTGTCGGTGCTGTGGGCCGCGCTGTTCGTGCACCAGCCTGTGCAGCAGGGGCTGGCGCGCCTGTTCGAAGAGCTGGGCCTGTACCTGAAGATCAAGAGCAGCCTGCTCGAGCCGCTGCGCCAGCTGGATGTCGAGGAGCGCCGCCTGGAGCTAGCCCGGCAGAACGGTCGAGTGGTCAATGCGCTCAATCAGGCCAAGGAAATCCTGCTGCACCGCTTCGCCAACGGCCGGCCGTCGGCGCGACTGAGCCGCTACCTGCGCCTGTATTTCACCGCCCAGGACATTCACGAGCGGGCCAGTTCGTCGCACTACCCGTACAACGAACTGGCCGAGGCGTTCTTCCACAGCGACGTGATGTTCCGCTGCCAGCGCCTGCTCAACCAGCAGGGCAACGCCTGCCGCGCGCTGGGCCGGGCCATCCGCCTGCGCGAGCCGTTCGATCACGGCGAGAGCCGCGCCGCGCTGGATGATCTGCAAACTTCGCTGGCGCACCTGCGCGAACAGAACCGGCCGGAATGGCGCAAGCTGCTGCGCTCGGTGGGCGCGCTGGCCAACAACCTGGAAACCCTGGAGCGCAAGCTGGCCGGCGCCAGCAATCCGGACGCCCTGGCCGACGAGCAGGACCCCAGCCTGTTCGACCGCTCCCCGCACAGCCTGGGCGAGGCCTTGCAGCGCATTCGCCTGCAGCTCACGCCCACCTCGCTGGTGTTCCGCCACGCCCTGCGGCTGTCCATCGCACTGTGCGCCGGCTACGGCATCCTGCACTGGATCGATCCGACCCAGGGCTACTGGATCCTGCTCACCACGCTGTTCGTCTGCCAGCCGAATTACGGCGCCACCCGCGCGCGCCTGGTGCAGCGCATCCTCGGCACGCTGCTCGGCCTGGTGTGCGGCTGGGCGCTGATCAGCCTGTTCCCGCAGGCGCTGCTACAGGCGTTCCTGGCGGTGGTCGCCGGCGTGCTGTTCTTCGCCACCCGCGCCAGCCGCTACACCGTCGCCACCGCGGCGATCACCCTGCTGGTGCTGCTGAGCTTCAACCAGATCGGCGACGGCTACGGGCTGATCTGGCCCCGGTTGTTCGACACCCTGCTGGGCAGCCTGATCGCCATCGTCGCGGTGTTCCTGATCCTGCCGGACTGGCAGGGCCGGCGCCTCGACCGCCTGCTGGCCAGCACGCTGACCAGCCACGCCGAGTACCTGCGCGAGATCCTCGCCCAGTATGTGAGCGGCAAGCGCGACGACCTGGCCTACCGGGTGGCGCGGCGCGACGCGCACAACGCCGACGCGGCACTGTCCACCACGCTGTCCAACATGCTCATGGAGCCGGGGCACTTTCGCCGGGACACCGAACAGGGTTTCCGCTTCCTGGTGGTGACCCACACCCTGTTGGGCTACCTGTCGGCGCTGGGCGCCCACCGCGCGCCGCTGGGCGCGGATCAGGACGCCACCCTGCTCGAGGAGGCCGGGGCACGCATCGTCGCGGCGCTGGAGGAAATTGCCGCCGGCCTGGCCGGCAAAGCGGCGCTGGCGGTGCACAGCGAGGAGGAAGAAGCGCTGGCCGAGCAACTGGAGCAGTTGCCGGACAGCCTGGATGACAACCACCGCCTGGTGCAGACCCAGCTGGCACTGATCTGCCGGCAACTGGCCCGCCTGCGCACGCTCGGCAGCCACCTGCTCAAGCGCGAACAGGCGGCCACCGCGCACTGAGGCGGTGTATCAGTCCTGGGCCGGGTTGGTGTTCATGTCGCTTTCTTCCGGCACGCCACTCGGCGTGGTGGGCGGCGGAGTCGGCGTGACGGGCGGCGCCGGCTCGGCCGGCGGAACCGGGGTGACCGGCTCGTTGGTCTGGGGGGCCGGGGTGGTATCGATCCGATCTTCTTCATCGGGACCACAGCCCACCAGCACGACACCGAGCAGCGCCGGCAGGATGAGATGCGCAAGACGCATGGGTTTACCTCCATGAACCAGGGGCCGGACTAGACCAGCCGGTTAGAACGGAACGGCGCCGTCGACTACCGGGCCACGTCTGTCTGACTGCGAATGGCCGCGAGAGTGCCCGAGCGCAGTCAAGGCAGGGCAGACAGGGCGCAGCGATCCGCCTATGGCTTGGCTATGCTCCCGGACCGATTTCCTGCACGGATGCATTCATGCCCTTCATTCGCCCGCCGCTGCTGGCCGCGCTCGGCCTGTGCATGCCGCTGGCCCAGGCCTGCCCCGGCTGGTCCGGCGCGCGCGCCACGGCCGAACTGAGCCAGCTCGCCGGCCAACTGGCGCAGTGGGACAGCGCCTACCACCGCGATGGTCGCTCGCCCATTGCCGACGAACTCTACGACCAGGCCCGCCAGCGCTTCGCCCGTTGGCGCGACTGCTTTCCGCAACAGGCGCCGCCCGCACCGCAGCCCCTGGCCGGGCTGGCCGGCCCCGTCGCCCATCCGGTGGCGCAGACCGGGCTGGACAAGCTGGCGGACGATGAGGTCGAGGACTGGCTGGCGAGGCGCGAGGCGGTGTGGATCCAGCCCAAGGTGGATGGCGTGGCGGTGACCCTGGCGTACCGCGCCGGCCGGCTGGCACAGGCCATCAGCCGGGGCGATGGCCGCCACGGCCAGGACTGGACGGCAACCGTGCGCGCTCTGCCCGCCGTGCCCGCACAACTCCCCGAGGCGCTCGATGCCGTGCTGCAGGGCGAACTGTACTGGCGCCTGCCGGGCCATGTGCAGGCCGAACGCGGCGGCCAGGGCGCCCGCGCACGGGTCGCCGGATTGCTGGCGCGCCAGACGCTTGCCGCCGAGGAAGCCGCCGGCATCGGCCTGTTCGTCTGGGACTGGCCGGACGGCCCCGCCGATCCGGCGCAGCGGCTGGCCACTCTCGAACGCCTGGGCTTTGCCGACAGCCCGGCCTTCAGCCATCGCATCGCCGATGCCGGCGAGGCGCGGCACTGGCGGGAGCACTGGTTTCGCAGCGCCCTGCCCTTCGCCACCGATGGTGTGGTGCTGCGCCAGGCCGCACGTCCGCATGGGCAACACTGGCAGGCGCGGCCGCCGAGCTGGGCGGCCGCCTGGAAATACCCGGCGCGCCAGGCGCTGGCCGAAGTGCGCGCGGTGGAGTTTCGCGTCGGGCGCAGCGGACGCATCACGCCGCTGCTGCATCTGCAACCGGTGCGGCTGGACGACCGCAACGTGCGCAAGGTGTCGGCCGGCTCGCTATCGCGCTGGCGGGCGCTGGATATCCGGCCCGGCGATCAGGTCGCCATCGGCCTGGCCGGCGGCAGCATCCCGCGGCTGGACGGCGTGGTCTGGCGCTCGTCGCAGCGCGTGATGGTGGACGCGCCGGACCCCGCCGCCCACCACCCGCTGAGCTGCTGGCAACCAACGCCCGGCTGCGCCGGACAGTTCCTGGCGCGGCTGGAATGGCTGGCGGGCCGGCAAGGGCTGGATCTGCCCGGGCTCGGCCCGGGCAGCTGGCGCGCGTTGCTGGAGACCGGGCAGCTGGACGAAGGCCTTCTGGCCTGGATGCGGCTCACACCCCGCGAGCTCGCTCGGGTGCCGGGCGTACGGGCCAAACCCTTGATGGAGGGCGCCGAACTGGCGCGCCGACGCCCCTTAGAACGCTGGCTGACCGCGCTGGGCATGCCGCCCGGGATTCGGCTGGCAGAGGGCGACGACTGGCAACGCCTGTCCAGCCGTTCGGCAGAACAGTGGCGGCGGCACACGGGACTGGGCGCACAGCGGGCCCGTCAGGCCCAGCGCTTTTTCCAGCATCCCGCCGTGCAGGCGCTGGCGGCGCAGTTGGGAGATCTGCGGGTGGGCGGATTCGCGGGGGTCGATCGCGACTGAAGTCGCTCCTACAGAAATCGACGCGTAGGAGCGGCTTCAGCCGCGATGAGCGGCGGCTCAGTCGTGCTTGACCACCTTGGCCAGCACCACCTTCGGTCCCTTCATCTTCTTGACGATGATGCGCAGTCCGGAGGTTTCCAGGGCTTCCTCTTCCTCGGGCATGCGGTTGAGGGTTTCGTAGATCAGCCCGGCCAGGGTGTCAGCCTCGATGTGGTCCAGGTCGACGCCCAGCAGGCGTTCGATCTTGAACAGCGGGGTGTCGCCGCGCACCAGCAGCTTGCCCGGCTGGTAGGCCAGCACACCGCGCTCGGCCTTGCGGTGTTCGTCCTGGATGTCGCCGACCAGCGCCTCCAGCACGTCTTCCATGGTCAGGTAGCCGATCACCTTACCGTCGGCCTCCTCCACCAGGGCGAAGTGCACGCCGCCCTTGCGGAACTCCTCCAGCAGGGTGGTCAGCGGCATGTGCCGGGAGATGCGCTCGACCGGGCGGATCACCTCGTCCAGGTCCAGTTGCTCCGGCAGCTCGCCGAGGCGGGCCAGTTCCAGCAACAGGTCCTTGATGTGTACCAGGCCGACGAACTCGCCGCTGGCCTCGTCGTACACCGGATACCGGCTGTACTTGTGGCGGCGCAGCACGCCGAACAGCTCGTCGAGGCTGGCGTTGCGCTTGATGTACACCAGGTCTTCGCGGGAGTTGGCCCAGTCGGCCACTTCCAGCTCGCCCATTTCCACCGCCGAGGCCAGCACGCGGATGTCCTGGTCGCTGGGGTCGTGGGCGCGGCTGGAGTGCAGGATCAGCTTCAGCTCGTCGCGGCTGTAGTGATGTTCATGGTGCGGCCCCGGCTCGCCCTGGCCGGCGAAGCGCAGGATGGCGTTGGCGCTGGCGTTGAGCAGGAAGATCGCCGGGTACATCGCCCAGTAGAACAGGTACAGCGGCACCGCCGTCCACAGCGACAGCAGCTCCGGCTTGCGGATGGCCCAGGACTTGGGCGCCAGCTCGCCGACCACGATGTGCAGGTAGGAAATGAAGAAGAACGCAACCGCGAAGGCGGCGCCATGGATGACCACCGGGTTCTCCACGCCCAACGCGGCGAACAGCGGCTCGATCAGGTGCGCGAAGGCCGGCTCGCCGACCCAGCCCAGGCCCAGCGAGGCCAGGGTGATGCCCAGCTGGCAGGCCGACAGGTAGGCGTCGAGCTGGCGGTGCACGGTGCGCAGGATGTGTCCGCGCCAGCCATGCTGGCTGGCGATGGCCTCCACCTTGGTCGAGCGCAGCTTGACCATGGCGAATTCGGCGGCCACGAAGAAACCGTTGAGCAGAACGAGGAAGAAGGCGAACAGGACAAGGCCGAAATCGGCGAAGTAGGAGGAAACGCTGAGACTAGGGGAAGGGTCCATGGTGGTTCGGGTTGGCCAATGATTCGCGCAAGATGGCTATTCGCTCGGGCTTTTTCAAGCCCGACGGTCAATCCGTGGCGCTCTGCGCCGTGTAGCGGACGCACAGGGCCGGCGGAAAATGACAGGTGAAGGTGCTGCCCTGTCCCGGCTGGCTGACGATTTCCAGCCGGCCGCGATGGCGCAGCAGCACATGCTTGACGATGGCCAGACCCAGCCCGGTGCCGCCGGTATCGGCGGCGCGGCTGGCGTCCACCCGGTAGAAGCGTTCGGTCAGGCGCGGGATGTGCTTGGCTTCGATGCCGATGCCGCTGTCGCGCACCGCCAGGTGCGCGCCCTGTTCGTCGCGCCACCAGCGGATATGCACCTCGCCACCGTCCGGGGTGTACTTCACCGCGTTGAATACCAGGTTGGAGAAGGCGCTGCGCAGTTCACTGTCACTGCCCTTGAGCAGCAGCCCGGGCTCGACCTCCAGGGAAATCCGGTGGCCGCGCGCACCGGACAGCGCCACGGCATCGGCGCGGATCGTCTGCAGCAGACGCTCGACCGCCACCGGCTGGCTCTCGGCCGGGTAATCGGTGGCCTCCAGACGCGCCAGCAGCAACAGGTCATCCAGCAGGTGCGACATGCGCGTGGCCTGCTGCTGCATCTGCTGCATGGGGCGCAGCCAGCGCGGCGCCAGGCTGTCGGCATGGTCGAGCAGGGTTTCCAGGTAGCCGCTGATCACCGTCAACGGCGTGCGCAGCTCGTGGGAAACATTGGCCACGAAGTCCTTGCGCATCTGTTCCAGCTGCTGCATGCGCGTCACGTCGCGCACCACCATCAGGTGGTCGCGCTGGCCGTACAGGGTGACGAAGATCTGCAGATGCAGGTTCGGGTCCACCGGCGAGCGCAGGCTCAGGGGTTCGCGGAAATCCTTGCGCTCGAAGTATTCCTTGAAGCGCGGATGGCGCACCAGGTTGATCACCGGCTGGCCGCTGTCCTGCGGACTCTTCAGGCCCAGCAGGCGGCTGCCGGCCGGGTTCCACCACTCCAGGTTGCCATCACTGTCGAGCATCACCACCGCGTCCTGCAGGGCGGTGGTGGATTGCTGGGCGCGGTCGATCACCGCCTGCAGCCGCTCGCGGGATTCCCGGTTGCGGCGCTGCAGCAGGTAGATGCGGTCATAGAGCGCTTCCCACAGGCCGCGCGCCTCGGGCACCTCGTCGCGGGGATTGGCGTTCTCCAGCCAGTGCTGCAGGCGCAGCAGGTCACGCAGCAGCCAGACGAGATAGGCGGCCAGGCACAGCGCCAGGCTCCAGCCCCAGGCGCCGCTGAGCAGGCCCAGCAACAGGGCCACGCCCAGCAGGATCAGACCGTGGCGCAGCAGCAGGCCGGCGGGATTGGTGTTCACATTCAGGCTCGGGTGGAGAATCGGTAGCCAGTGCCGCGCACCGTCTGGACCAGCGATTCGTAGTCGCTGCCCAGCGCCTTGCGCAACCGGCGGATATGCACATCCACGGTACGCTCTTCCACGTAGACGTTGCCACCCCAGACCTGGTCCAGCAACTGGCCACGGGTGTAGGCGCGCTCCTGGTGGGTCATGAAAAATTGCAGCAGACGGTATTCGGTGGGGCCCATCTCGGCCGCCTGGCCGTCGATGGTCACCCGGTGGCTGACCGGGTCCAGACGCAAGCCGCCCACCTCGATGGGCGTTTCGCTATCATCCGCGCCGGCGCGGCGCAGCACGGCCTTCAGGCGCGCCACCAATTCGCGGGGCGAGAACGGCTTGGTGATGTAGTCGTCAGCACCGACCTCCAGGCCCTGGACCTTGTTGTCCTCTTCGCCCTTGGCGGTGAGCATGATGATCGGCGTGGCGGCGGTCATCTCGTCGCGCTTCAGGCGTCGCGCCAGCTCGATACCCGAGGTGCCGGGCAGCATCCAGTCGAGCAGGATCAGGTCCGGCTTGTGGTCGATGATCAGGCTGTGCGCCTGCTGGCTGTCGGCCGCTTCCAGACACTGGTAGCCGGCCATTTCCAGCGCCACCGCGATCATCTCGCGGATCGGCGCCTCGTCATCGACGATCAGAATGGTCTTGCCTGCCATGGTTTCCCTATGCGGTTTCCGTCATTGCCGCGCATTAGATAACGGAATTGTTGCAGCGGTGTGACAGTTGCGTGGCCGGCCGTGCGTCGGCCCGCGCCGGCAATCGGCCGTTGCGCGCACTCCAATTGGCTCACCATCCTGAGGGAGACATGCCATGAGAATGCCCGTTCCGCTGTTCAACTCCATCGCCCTGCTGGCGCTGCTGTCCGGCCCGGCCCACGCCCAGGAACCGGCAGCGGTCCAGGATGGGCGTCTGGTGGATGCCCAGGGCATGACGCTGTACACCTACGGCAAGGACAGCGAGGGCCAATCCAACTGCACCGAGCAATGCGCAGACATCTGGCCGCCGCTGATCGCCGAGGAAGGCGCGCAACCGAGCGGCAAGTGGAGCCTGGTCACCCGCCCGGATGGCACCGTGCAATGGGCCTACGACGGCAAGCCGTTATACACCTACGCCAAGGACAAGCAGCCCGGCGACACCACCGGCGACACCCTGATGGGCGTCTGGCATGTGGCCAAGCCGTAGGGTGCTGTAGGGCCGGGTTTATCCCGGCCGACGGCGGTGGGAACGACACCTAGGCGCGGGATTCAGCCCCGCTGGCCGGCGTAAAGCCGGCCCCACAGGGGTTCGGTGCGGCCGGCAGCCCGGTAATACCTGTAGGGCCGGGTTTATCCCGGCCGACGGCAGTGGGAACGACACCCAGGCATCGGATTCGGCTCCGCTGGCCGGCATTAAGCCGGCCCCACAGGGGTTCGGCAGCTCGACTAGCGCAGCAGGTAATCCACCACCACGCCGATGAAGATCGCCAGCCCGGCCCAGTGGTTGTGCAGGAAGGCCTGGAAGCACACCAGCGGCTCACGCTTGCGGGTGCGGTGGAACTCCCAGAGGAAGCAGGCCAGCGCCACGCCCAGGCCGAGATGGAAGTACAGGCCCAGTTCGAAACGCGCGCCGGCCAGCAGCAGGAAGGCCAGCGACAGGCACTGCAGGGTGAAGATGATCAGCCGGTCAGCCTCGCCGAACAGGATGGCGGTCGAGCGCACGCCAATCTTCAGGTCGTCCTCGCGGTCGGCCATGGCGTAGTAGGTGTCGTAGCCGACCGTCCACACCACGTTGGCGATGAACAGCACCCAGGCTTCCGGCGGCAGCACGCCGCGCTCGGCGGTGAAGCACATGAGGATGCCCCACGAATAGGCCGCGCCGAGCACCACCTGCGGGTAGTAGGTGTAGCGCTTCATGAACGGGTACAGCGCGGCCACCGCCAGGGCGCCGAAGGACAGCCACACGGTGACGACGTTGGTCAGCAACACCAGGCCGAAGCTGAGCGCCACCAGCACGGCGAACAGCGCCCAGGCTTCCTTCACCTGCACCCGGCCACTGGCCAGCGGTCGCTGGCGGGTGCGCGCCACGTGACCGTCGAAGTTGCGGTCGGCGAAGTCGTTGATCACGCAGCCGGCCGAGCGCATGAGGATCACGCCCAGGGTGAAGATCACCACGTGGCCGACACTCGGCGCGCCCTCGCCCGCGATCCACAGCGCCGCCAGGGTCGGCCAGAGCAGCAGGTAGATGCCGATCGGCTTGTCCAGGCGCATCAGCTGGATGAAGTCCCAGGCGCGGGGATGCAGGCGATTGAACGATTGCAGCAGCTGCGTGTACATGGGTTCTCCGGTGTGAAGCGCTGACTAGAGTTTGTCGTCGGCGGCGCGTACCGCCCGCCAGTGCGGCGGCAGGAAGATCTCGGCGACCAGCACGCCGACCGCGCCGCGCTGGAAGCAGGAACGCCGCGCCCAGAGCCCGGCCTGGCTCACCTCGGCGGGCAGCCAGGCGGGCGGGTAGTAGCAGATCTCGAACGGGCTGCGCCCGAAGGCCTTGTCGCTGAACAGCAGATGGCCCAGCGGGCGCTTGCCCAGGTGCTGCAGATCCAGTTCCAGCGCCTGCAGGGCCTCGCGACTGGCCACACTGCGGGCGAACACCCAGGGCTCGCCGTGCCCGCACAGATAGACCTCGCGCACCCAGCCGGTGCTGCCCGGCGCCAGGCCCAGGGCGGCGCATTCGTCGTCGCGCAGGCTATGCCAGCCTTCCAGCAGCGGGCGCACGGAAAAATCGCCCCCGGCCAGGGTGGTCAGGCGCAGGGTCAGGGAGCCCGGCTCGAACAGCCAGTCCCGCACGCTGACATCGAGCGGGGCGGCCAGGCGATCGGCGGTCAGCCAGGGAGAAAGGTCGGACACGATGGAATCGGCAGCTGGGGTACGAAGGCCGGCAGTCTACCGCACCCTACCAAGGAAAGGGTCTGCCGCCCTTGGCGCATCGCGGTGCTTGGGATAGCGTGCCGGTTCATGGCAACCCAGCGAGACCAATACAGATGAAGACCTGGCAATGCGCGGTATGCGGACTGATCTATGACGAAGCCAAGGGCTGGCCCGAAGACGGCATCGCCCCCGGCACCCCCTGGGCGCAGGTGCCCGAGGACTGGCTGTGCCCCGACTGTGGCGTCAGCAAGAGTGACTTCGTGATGATGGAAGTGGTGGCCTGATGACGCGACCCGCCCCCGTGGTGATCGTCGGCACCGGGCTGGCCGGCTACGGCCTGGCCCGGGAGCTTCGCAAGCTCGATGCGCAAACCCCGCTGCTGTTGATCAGCGCCGACGACGGCCGTTCCTATTCCAAGCCGATGCTCTCCACCGCCTTCGCCAAGGGCCAGGATGCCGAGGCGCTGGTGATGGCCGAACCGGGCGCGCTGGCCGAGCAGCTGAACGCCGAGATCCGCACCCACACCCGGGTGACCGCCATCGACCCGCAGGCGCGCCGCCTGTGGCTCGGTAACGAGCCGGTCGACTACCGCGACCTGGTGCTGGCCCTGGGCGCCGAGTGCGTGCGGGTGCCGGTGGATGGCGATGCCACCGGGCGCATTCTCACGATCAACGATCTGGAGGACTACGCGCGCTTTCGCAGCGCGCTGGCGGGCAAGCAGCGAGTGCTGATCCTCGGCGCCGGACTGATCGGCTGCGAGTTCGCCAACGACCTGCGCCTGGGCGGTTACCAGGTGGATCTGGTCGGCCTGTCCGAACAGCCGATGCCCGAGCTGCTGCAACCGGCCTTGGGCGGCGCCCTGCGCGACGCCCTGCAACAGCTCGGCGTGGGCCTGTATCTGGGCCGCACGCTGGCCAGCCTGAACCCGGCCGACGACGGCCTGCAGGCGCTGCTGTCCGATGGCACGCGCCTGAGCTGCGACCTGGTGCTCTCGGCGGTCGGCCTGCGTCCGCGCGTCGCGCTGGCCAACGCCGCCGGGCTGGCCTGCGGGCGTGGCATCCGCGTCGACCGCCGGCTGCAGACCTCCGCCGAGCATGTCTACGCCCTGGGCGACTGCGCCGAAGTCGACGGACTCAACCTGCTGTACGTGATGCCGCTGATGGCCGGCGTGCGCGCCCTGGCGCGCACCCTGGCTGGCGAACCCAGCGAAGTGCGCTACGGACCCATGCCGGTGACGGTGAAGACGCCGGCCTGCCCGCTGGTGGTGGCGCTGCCGCCGCCCGGCCACGTTGGTAACTGGGAACTGCAAGGCGAAGGCCCGGACTGGCAGGCGCTGTGCCGCGATGCCGACGGCAAGTTGCTGGGCTACGGCCTCAGCGGCCAGGCCGTGCAGGGTCGGCTGGCGCTCAACCGGGAGCTGCCGCCGCTGCTCGACTGAACGCAGAGGCGTGCGTTCCGTCGGATCTGGGGCACAGTTGGCAGGGCGGGGGTCTTCCCAGGACTGGCGTGGCCCGTAGGCACATGCCATCCTCGAAGCGACTGCCGCAGGCTAGAGCTTCGCAGCAGCTCGGGGCGCTGTTCAGCCGAGCAGCACGGACACAACAACAAGAACAACAATGACACCGTCGAAAGAGGCACCTCTATGCGTAAACCGGAACTCGCCGCCGCCATCGCGGACAAGGCCGATCTCACCCGCGAGCAGGCCAATCGCGTGCTCAACGCCGTCCTGGACGAAATCACCGATGCGCTGAACCGCAAGGAAAGCGTCACGCTGGTCGGCTTCGGCACTTTCGTGCAACGTCACCGGGGCGCCCGCACCGGCAAGAACCCGCAGACCGGTGAACCCGTGAAGATCAAGGCCAGCAACACCGTGGCCTTCAAACCCGGCAAGTCGCTGCGCGACGCCATCAACTGATCGCCGCACGGCCCGCCCGCAGGCGGGCCGTTGTTTGCATTTTTCTACACAAGTTCGGCTGCTTGTGGGGTATGTGGCCGCTAGAATCGCGCGCCTAACAACAATCTCCCCCCTTTCGAGGCCGCGATGAAATTTCGTTTTCTCCTCTGGATGCTGGGCCGCCTGATGAAAAAGGCCAGCCGCACCAATTCCGAATTCCAGCAGCAACTGGCCGACAAGGACCTGGTGTTCCAGCTGCACACCCTGGACGGCAAGGTGGCCCGCCACTTCATCGTCAAGGATCAGCGGGTGACCAGCAAACGCGGCCCCGCGCAGCAGCCGGCCTTCGCCCTGGGCTTTCGCGACGCCGCCTACGGCTTCGCCACCTTCACCGCCAAGAACAAGCAGCTGGCCTTCATGAAAGGCATCCAGGACAAGGACATCCAGATCCAGGGCAATCCGATGCTGGTGATGTGGTTCCAGGGCCTGACCAAGTACCTGAAGCCGAAGAAGCAGGCCTGATCCCCTGGGCCGGCTGGCGCCGGCCGTTGGCCGGGATAAACCCGGCCCTACACCTCAGCGGGGCGCTGCACCGGGCCCGCGCCTTACTCCTGCGGCTCGTCGCTGCGCGAGTTCTGGAACTGGCTGGCCATCTCGCGCAGCGCCGCTTCGGCGCGCAGCACCTTCTGCAACGCATCCTCGGCCTGCTCGGCGCTGATGCCCAGGCGCTGATAGAGCGCCTCGGGCACCGGCTGCTGCAGGCCGTGGCCGATCTTCTGCCCGCGCAGCAGGTTGACCGCCAGATACACCAGATTGGCGTAGGCGCAGTGTGGCCCGGCGTAATCCGGGTCGTTCTGGAAGCGCAGCGCGGTGGAAATCTCCTCCTGCATCTCCCAGTTGCGCATCATCCAGCTGCCGATCTGCTCGCGGGTGATGCCCAGCAGGTGCTGCTCGATGTGCCCATGCCAGAGGTGCGGGTTGGTTTCCAGGTGCTGGCAGATCAGGTTGAAGTGCGGCGGGAAGATATGCGCCAGCAGCAGGTAGCCGAAGTTGTGCAGCAGCCCGCCGAGGTAGGCCAGGCCGGTCTCCGGACGCTGGGCGACGGGCATCATGCGGGTCAGCCCCTCGATCAGCGCGGCGGTGTAGATCGCCTGCTGCCAGTAGGGGGTGTTCTGCTGGTTGGGATCGCTGAGCTGGCTCAGGTGTCGGCCCAGGGCCAGGCCGAGGGCCAGGTTGATCACCAGATCGAAACCCAGCACGCGGATGATCGCATCCTCCACCGAGCGCACCTTGCCGGGCGCGGCATACAGCGGCGAGCTCGCCCAGCGCATCACCTGCGCGGCCAGCGCCGGGTCGGTTTCCACCACCGAAGTGATGTCCTCGATGGTCGCGTTCGGGTTGGCGCGCAGCTTGATGATGCGCTGCGCGGTGCGGGTCAGCGGCGGAATCTCCATGGTCTCGCCGAGACGCTGCTGGATGCGCCGCGCGGTGAAGGTCTTCACCGCCTGGTCGATTTCGCTGCTGTCGTCGCCCGGACGGTCGAGGTTCGGGCGGATGTTGCCCAGCGGCTCACCAAAGTGACCGGGACGCGCCTTGGCCAGCAGCATCTGAAAATGCTCGCGGCCGATCTCCAACAGCAGGCCCGGCGTTCCGGACTCGATCAGCAGCACTGGCTGTTCCAGCAGCCGATCGTCATACAGACACGGCGAACTGGTGATCGCCGGCAGCGCCGGCAGGCAGATCAGGCCATGGCGGCCGAGCATGCGCTTGAGACGCTCGGGACGTACCGGGCCAAGCTGGCGCTCACTGAAGGCGGCCAGCCGCTTGAGATCGAGCAACTGGTTGCGCGGATACAGCACCAGTACCGCGCCCAGGCTGTCTTCCAGCAGCACGGCCTGGATGCGCTGGGCCGGCGGGACGCCGGGCTCGTCCGGGCGGGTGCGCAGGGGCACGGCCAGCCGGCGCAGCAGTTGCTGCATCAACAGGGGAACGGTCGACGGCTGGTCAGCCGGGACGATGGTGCACTCGTTCATGGGTACATCCGGATCCGAAACGGGCGTTTGCAAGGCGTATCGGCGGCACCTGGATTTTCCCAAGGGCCGTCCGTCACGAAAATGTCACACCTGACCGTACTGCTGACCATGGCGCAGCCAGCGTGCCAGCAGCGGCGCGACGTGCTGCGGCCAGCGCGCCAGCAACTGCTGCGCCGCCTCGCGCACCGCCGGCAACAGATCGGCGTCACGCATCAGGTCGGCGACCTTGAACTGCAGCAGGCCGGTCTGCCGCGTGCCGAGCATCTCGCCGGGACCGCGCAGCTCCAGATCCTTTTCGGCGATCAGGAAGCCATCGGTGGTCTCGCGCATGATCGCCAGGCGTTCGCGGCCCAGTTGCGACAGCGGCGCATGATAGAGCAGGACGCAGTGGCTGACCGCACTGCCCCGACCGACGCGCCCGCGCAGCTGGTGCAACTGGGCCAGGCCGAGGCGTTCGGGGTTCTCGATGATCATCAGGCTGGCGTTGGGCACGTCCACGCCTACCTCGATCACCGTGGTGGCCACCAGCAGCTGCAGCTCGCCGGCCTTGAACGCCTCCATCACCGCCGCCTTCTCGGCCGGCTTCATGCGCCCGTGGATCAGCCCGACGCGCAGCTCGCCGAGGGCGGCGGACAGTTCCTCGTAGCTGGTCTGCGCCGCCTGGCAGGTCAGTTCTTCCGATTCCTCGATCAGCGTGCACACCCAGTAGGCCTGACGCCCCTCGTGGCAGGCCGCGCGCACCCGCTCGATGACTTCCGGGCGGCGACTGTCGGCGATGGCCAGGGTGTTCACCGGCGTGCGGCCGGGCGGTAGTTCGTCGAGGATCGAGGTGTCCAGATCGGCGTAGGCGCTCATCGCCAGGGTGCGCGGGATCGGCGTGGCGGTCATGATCAGCTGGTGCGGGCACAGCCGGCCGTCCACGCCCTTCTGGCGCAGCGCCAGGCGCTGCTGCACGCCGAAGCGGTGTTGCTCGTCGATGATCACCAGCGCCAGGCGGGCGAAGCGCACCTCGTCCTGGAACAACGCGTGGGTGCCGACCACCATCGGGCAGCCGCCGGCGATCCGTTCCAGCGCGGCGGCGCGGGCCTTGCCCTTGAGCTTGCCGGCCAGCCAGGCGACGTCGATGCCCAGCGGTTCGAACCAGCGGCTGAAGTTGAGGAAATGCTGCTCGGCGAGGATTTCCGTGGGCGCCATCAGCGCCACCTGGTAGCCGGCCTCCAGCGCCTGCAGGGCGGCCAGCGCGGCGACCACCGTCTTGCCGGCGCCGACATCGCCCTGCACCAGGCGCAGCATGGGTTCGGGCTGCGCCAGGTCGTAGGCGATCTCGGCGCCGACGCGGCGTTGCGCGCCGGTGGGCGCGAAGCCCAGACCCTGCAGGTACAACCCCGGCAGGCGCGTGGCCGGCGGCAGCGCCGGGGCCTGCTGGGCGCGAATGCTCTCGCGCAGGCGCTGCAGGGACAGTTGATGGGTGAGCAGTTCCTCGAACGCCAGGCGCTGCTGCGCCCAGTGCTGGCCCTCGGCCAGTTCGTGCAGGTCGGCATCCGGCGGCGGGCGGTGCAGATAGCGGATCGCCTCGGCCAGCGGGCCGAGCCGGTGCTCTTTGGCCAGTTCCGCCGGCAGCCAGTCAGGCAGGCTGTTGGGGCCGAGCCGCGCCAGCGCCTGTTCGCTCAGGGAGCGCAGGCGCTGCTGGGTCAGCCCCTCGGTGGTCGGATAGATCGGCGTCAGGGTCTGCTCGACCGGCGCCGCTTCGCCGCCGCTCATGGCGCGGTATTCCGGGTGATAGATTTCCAGGCCGGTGGCGCCGGGGCGCACCTCGCCGTAGCAGCGCAGCGGGGTGCCGCGCTTGAGGCCGTCCTTCTGCGCCTGGCTGAAATGGAAGAAGCGCAGGCTCAGCGTGCCGCTGCCGTCCTGCAGGCGCACCAGCAGGCTGCGCCGCCGGCCCATGACCACATCGGCGCCGGCCACCACGCCCTCCACCACCGCGTCCTGGCCGGGACGCAGCGCGCCGATCGGCGTGACTCGGGTGCGGTCCTGGTAGCGCAACGGCAGGTGAAACAGCACGTCCTGGAGCGTCTCCAGGCCGACCTTGGCGAGTTTTTCCGCCAGCGCCGCGCCCACCCCCTTGAGGGTGGTCACCGGCACCTGTGCCAGTTCGCTCATGCCGGCTCGGCGGTGACCGGTGCCTGCGGCCGCGCCACCGAGCACAGGCGGATGGAGTCGGCCAGGATCTCGATGGCCTTGGGTCGCGGGAAGCTGGCGCGCCAGGCGATGGCCACGGTGCGGAACGGCACGGGCGGGGTCAGCGGACGGATTTCCAGCACTCCCGGCGCGTAATGATGGCTCTCCACCGCCGAGAACGGCAGCACCGAGACGCCCAGGCCGGAGGCGACCATGTGGCGGATGGTTTCCAGCGAGCTGGATTCCACGGTGGTGTGGCTGGCGGCATCGCCCTTGCGGGTGGTCGGGCAGGCTTCCAGCACCTGGTCGCGGAAGCAGTGACCCTCGCCCAGCAGCAGCAGACTCTTGTCGTTGAGATCCGCGGCGTCGATGCTGGCGCGCGCAGTCCAGGGATGCGCGGCCGGCATCAGCACGTAGAAGGGCTCGTCGTACAGCGGCTTGGTCAGCACGTCGGCTTCCTGGAACGGCAGCGCGATGATGATGGCGTCCAGTTCGCCGGTGCGCAGCTTGTCGCGCAGCACGTGGGTGAAGTTTTCCTCGATGTACAGCGGCATGTCCGGGGCGACCCGGTGCAGCTGCGGAATCAGGTGCGGGAACAGGTAGGGGCCGACGGTGTAGATGGCGCCGACCTTGAGCGGCGCGGCCAGCTGGTTCTTGCCGGCCTGGGCCAGTTCGCGAATGCCCTGGGCCTGTTCGAGCACCTTCTGCGCCTGGGCGACGATGCCCTCGCCCACCGGGGTGAGGCGCACCGCGCTCTTGCTGCGTTCGAAGATCAGCACGCCCAGCTCGTCCTCGAGCTTCTTGACGCCCACCGAGAGGGTCGGCTGGCTGACATGGCAGCGTTCGGCGGCTCGCCCGAAATGCTGTTCCTGGGCGAGGGTGACGATGTAGCGCAGTTCAGTGAGCGTCATAGTGGATATCCATTGGGCTGGCCGCAAGCATAGCGGCTGCCTTGTATGGAACCAAGAGACGCGCGCCGCCGCAGTGTGGCGCCTAGCCGCGCTCCAGGGAATACACGAAGGGCGCGATCACTTCCAGGCTCCCGTTGTTCAGCAGCTCCGCCGGCGGCGGCGGCAACGGCTGGGCGCGGCGGATCATCTGCAGCGTGGCGCGATCCAGCGAGCGGCTGCCGGAACCGGCCAGCACCTGATGGTCAAGCACCCGGCCGCGACCGTCGATCACCATGCGCACCTTGACCGTGCCTTCGTGCCCACGCTGACGGGCATCGTGCGGGTAGCGCTTGTGCCGGTTGAGATGGCCGAGCAACAGGCTTTCCCAACTGGGCTGGCCCTGCGCGACCTGGCTGCTGGCCGACTGCGTGGAGGCGGTCTCCGGCGCACGAGCCTGCTGGGCCGGCTGCGCCGGCGGCAGTTCCTCGACCGGCTTCGGCTCCTCGGGCACGGGCTCGGGTTCCGGCTTGGGCTCGGGCTTCTTCGGCTTGGGCGGTTTCGGCTTGGGCTTGGGTTTCGGCGGCGGGGGCGGCGGCAGCTCGATTTCCGGCTCCGGCGCCTCGACCCGCTTGGGCTGCTCGATCTCTGGCTCAGGCTCCGGCTCTGGTTCGGCCTGCGGTGGGGTCGGCGTTGGCGCCTCGGGCAGCGGCGCCAGCTCCAGCATCATGGCCGGCGCCGGCGTGGCGGCCAGCGGCGCGGCCTGGGGTTGCCAGAACAGCGACCAGAAGGCCAGGCCGAAATGCACCAGCAGCACGATCAGCAGGCTGAGGCCCCAGTGGCCGAATCTGCGCAGAAGACTCATTGCGCGCCAACCGTCTCCAGACCAACCAGGCCGATCTTCAGGTAACCGGCGCCGCGCAGACCGTCGATGATCTCCATCAGGTTGCCGTACTCCAGCGCGGTATCGCCGCGCACGAAGATGGTGGTGGTCTTGTCGCCCGCCGCGGCCAGGTCCAGCGCCGCACCGAGACGCTCCAGGCTGGTTTCCTCGTTACCCACGTACAGGCGGTGGTCTTCCTTGATGCTGAGGTAGATCGGCTTGTCCGGACGCTTGGACGGCTTGGCGCTGGAAGCTGGCAGGTCCAGCTTGATGTCCACGGTGGCCAGCGGCGCGGCGACCATGAAGATGATCAGCAGCACCAGCATCACGTCGATGAACGGGGTGACGTTGATCTCGCTGTTTTCCGCCAGATCGTCGCCGCCTTCCTTCAGCTGCATGCCCATGGCTCAGCCCACCTTCACCACATGCGGCACCTGGCGCTCGCCGCTGGCCTGGTGATCCAGATCGCGACTGACCAGCAGCAGCACTTCGGCGGCGGCGTCGCCGACCTGCGCCCGATAGCCGGTGATGGCGCGGGCGAAGATGTTGTACAGCACCACCGCCGGAATGGCGGCAACCAGGCCGATGGCGGTGGCCAGCAGCGCCTCGGCGATACCCGGCGCCACCACCGCGAGGTTGGTGGTCTGGCTCTTGGCGATGCCGATGAAGCTGTTCATGATCCCCCACACGGTACCGAACAGGCCGACGAAGGGCGATACCGAGCCGACCGAGGCCAGCACGCCGGTGCCCTGCGACATCTGCCGGCCCGCTGCGCCGACCATGCGGTCGAAGCGGAAGCTGACGCGCTCCTTGATGCCTTCCTTGTCGGCCTTGCCGGACAGTTCCAGCTCGTGGCGTGCCTCCTCGACCAGGCGGCCGGTCAGGCTGCCCTCGACGCGCGGCTGTTCGGCGGCCTGCTTGAGGTTGCGGGAAGCTTTCAGGCCGACCAGCTCGTCACCCAGGCGACGCTTGGCGCGTCCCAGCTCGAGGCCCTTGGCCAGCGCGATGGTCCAGGTGAGCACCGAAGCCAGCACCAGGCCGATCATCACCGCCTTGACCACCCAGTCCGCAGCCTGATACATGCCCCAGGGTGACAGGTCATGGCTCAGGCCGTGCTCGACTTCCACCGGCTGAGGCGGCATGGCTTCACTGGCGACGGGGGCGTCGGCCGGGATGGCTGCGCTCGGGGCGGCCGGGCTCTGCGGCACGCCCGCGTTGGCAGGCGCTTCGGGCGCCGGCGCGGCGACAGCTTGCTCCACCGGCGTGGTGGACGCCGGCGTCTGTGCCTGTACGATCGGCGCCAGCAGACAGCCGATCAGCAAGGCTGCAAAAAGGGACTGAGCGCGTGGGGCGGTTCTGTTCATGAGGCCTGACCTGAACTGGAAAGCGAAGCCCTGCCGATGAGGCAGCAGCAAAAACGGCCGAGATTATTGCAATTAATTCTCGTTAATTCAAAGTTGATTGTCGCTGACCGGACAATCGCATCGCCTTGATGGGACTCATCCAATGCCTGAATTTCCCCGTCTTCTGATCGCCGGCTGCGGCGATCTGGGTTGTCGTACCGGTGTCACGCTGGCCAGTCAGGGCTGGTCTGTACAGGGGTTGCGACGACGGGTCGCAGGGCTGCCCGCCGCCATCGCGCCGCTGGAGGGCGATCTGAGCCAACCCCAGTGCCCGGCCGGCTGGCCCGCACAGGCGCCCGATTATCTTCTGTATGCCGCGGCCGCCGAGCGCTCCGACGAGCCGGCGTATCGCGCGGCCTATGTCGAGGGTTTGCGCCATGTGCTGGGCTGGCTGGCCGAGCATGGCCAGCGGCCGAGGCGCCTGCTGTTCGTTTCCAGCACGGCGGTGTACGGGCAGCACCAGGGCGAATGGGTGGACGAGGCGTCGCCCTGCGAACCGCAGGGTTTCACCGGGCGCGTGCTGCTGGAGGCCGAGCAGCTCGCGCTGGACAGCGTCATTCCGGCCAGCGTAGTGCGCCTGGCGGGTCTGTATGAGGGCGACAGCCGCTGGCTGGTCGATCAGCTGCGCGCCGGCCTGATGCCCGCGGCGCAGCCGCCGCTGTACAGCAATCGTATCCACCGCGACGACGCCGCCGCGCTGCTGGCCTGCCTGCTGCGGGCCGATGCGCGTGGCGAACCGCTGGAGTCGATCTATCTCGGCGTGGATGACGAGCCGGCGCCGCTGCACGAGGTGGCCCACTGGCTGCGTGGGCGGTTCGGCATCGACACCCCGCCCAGCGCCCCGATGCAACGCCGCGCCGGCAGCAAGCGCTGCCGCAACGCGCGGGCCAGAAGCCTGGGCTGGGCGCCGCGCTATCCGAGTTATCGCGAGGGGTATGGGGAGGGGATGCCGGATCTGTAGGGCCGGCTTTACGCCGGCCCTACAGATCCATTGCAATTGCAGGCCTGACAGGCCGGCGGCGGCTTAGCCGATCACGAGCACCCCATCCATCTCGACCAGCGAACCGCGCGGCAGGCTGTTGATGCCGATGGCGGCGCGCGCCGGATAGGGCTGCTGGAAGTAGCGGCTCATCACCTCGTTGACGGTGGCAAAGTTGCCCAGGTCAGTGAGGTAGATGTTCAGCTTGACCATGTCGGCCAGCGAGCCGCCGGCCGCTTCGGCCACCGCCTTGAGGTTCTCGAACACGCGCACGGCCTGGGCCTCGAAGCCTTCGACCAGCTGCATGGTGGCCGGGTCGAGCGGGATCTGTCCGGACAGGTACACGGTGTTGCCGGCCTTGATGGCCTGCGAGTAGGTGCCGATGGCGGCGGGCGCCTGGTCGGTGCTGATGACGGTCTTGCTCATGGAAGGCTCCCTGAAGAAAACGGCCACCGAGGATCAGCGGCCGTGAAGACAACGATGACGCGTCAGGCGCGCACGCGGGTGATGCGCGACACACCCATCAGCACGCGCAGCTTCTTGATGACCCGCGCCAGATGCACGCGGTCGTGCACGCTGACCACCATCTGCACCACGCTGAGCCGGCCATCGCGCTCGTCCATGCTGATCTTCTCGATGTTGGCGTCGGCGGCGGTGACACTGCCGGCCAGCAGGGCGATCAGGCCGCGCTGGTGCTCCAGCTCGACACGCAGTTCGACGTTGAACTCGCCACCGACCTCGCGCGACCAGGTGAGGGGCACGCACTTCTCGGGATTGGTGCGGATCTCGGCGATGTTCCGGCAGCCGTCCAGGTGCACCACCATGCCCTTGCCGGCCGACAGGTGGCCGACGATCGGGTCGCCCGGAATCGGCGTGCAGCACTTGGCGTAGCTGAGCACCAGCCCTTCGGTGCCGCGGATGGCCAGCGGGCCTTCGTTGTCCGGCGTCTGTTCGGCCAATTCCAGCTCCTCGCTGCCTTCCATCAGCTGACGCGCCACCACCAGCGCCATGCGGTTGCCCAGGCCGATGTCTTCCAGCAGGTCTTCGAGCTCGTTCAGCTTGTATTCCACCAGCACCGCCTGGATGCGCTGCGCCGGGATGTGTTCCAGATCGGTTTCGAAGCTGGCCAGCGCCTTGTTCAGCAGGCGTTCGCCAAGGCTGACGGACTCCGAATGGCGCTGCTGCTTGAGCGCGTGACGGATGTGCGTGCGCGCCTTGCCGCTGACCACGAAGTTGAGCCAGGCGGGGTTGGGGCGAGCGCTGGGCGCGGTGACGATCTCCACCGTCTCGCCGCTTTCCAGCGGCTGCGACAGCGGCGCCAGGCGCCGGTTGATGCGGCAGGCGATACAGGTGTTGCCGACGTCGGTGTGCACCGCGTAGGCGAAGTCGACCGCCGTCGAGCCGCGCGGCAGCTCCATGATGCGGCCCTTGGGCGTGAACACGTAGACCTCGTCGGGGAACAGGTCGATCTTCACGCTCTCGATGAATTCCAGCGAGTTGCCGGCGCGCTGCTGCAGTTCGAGGATGCCCTTGACCCACTGACGGGCGCGGGCATGGCTGCTGCGTGGCGAATCGTCGCCGCTGGACTTGTACAGCCAGTGCGCGGCGATGCCGTTGTTGGCCATGTCCTCCATTTCCTGGGTGCGGATCTGGATCTCGATGGGCACGCCGTGCATGCCGAACAGCGTGGTGTGCAGCGACTGGTAGCCGTTGGCCTTGGGAATCGCGATGTAGTCCTTGAAGCGCCCGGGCAGCGGCTTGTACAGGCTGTGCACGGCACCCAGCACGCGGTAGCAGGTATCGACCTTGTCGACCACGATGCGAAAGGCATAGACATCCATGATGTCGGCGAACGCCTTGCGCTTGCCGCGCATCTTCTTGTAGATGCTGAACAGGTGCTTTTCCCGGCCGCTGACCTGGCCGGGCAGCCCTTCGCGCTCCAGGCAGTGCTGCAGCGACTCCTCGATCTTGGCGACGATTTCCTTGCGGTTGCCGCGCGCGCCGCGCACCGCCGCACGAATGCGCTCGCAGCGCATCGGGTGCATGGCGCGGAAGCCCAGGTCCTCGAACTCGATACGCATGGCGTGCATGCCCAGCCGGTTGGCGATGGGCGCGTAGATTTCCAGGGTCTCGCGGGCGATGCGCCGGCTCTTTTCCGGCGGCATGGCGTCCAGGGTGCGCATGTTGTGCAGGCGGTCGGCCAGCTTGACCAGGATCACGCGGATGTCGCGGGCCATGGCCAGGGCCATCTTCTGGAAGTTCTCGGCCTGCGCTTCGGCCTTGTTCTCGAACTTCATCTGGGTCAGCTTGCTGACCCCGTCCACCAGCTCGGCGACGGTTTCGCCGAACTGCGAGCTGATGGCTTCCTTGGCGATGCCGGTGTCCTCGATCACGTCGTGCAGCATGGCGGCCATCAGGCTCTGATGGTCCATGTGCATTTCGGCAAGGATGTTGGCCACCGCCAGCGGATGGGTGACGTAGGCTTCGCCGCTGCGCCGGCGCTGGCCGTCGTGGGCCTGCTCGGCGTAGTAGTAGGCGCGCCGGACCAAGTTGACCTGATCCGCAGCCAGATAGGACGAGATGCGATCTGCGAGGGCGTCGAGATTACCAGCCATGGCGGTACCTCCCGCCAGCAGCATACTGCATCGGCGGTAACGGCTGCGAACGGCCTCGCGCGCGCATCTTACAGGGCCTCGTCTTTGGCCTCTTCCTCGAACGCCGCGAAGATCGGTTCTTCCTCGATCAGCTCTTCCTGGGCGATGACGTCGTAGTCCACCAGGCCGCTGGCGATTTCGCGCAGGGCCACCACGGTGGGCTTGTCGTTTTCCCAGGCGACCTTGGGTTCCTTGCCGCCGGTAGCCAGCTGACGGGAACGCTTGGTAGCCAGCATGACCAGTTCGAAGCGGTTATCGACGTTTTCCAGGCAGTCTTCAACGGTAACGCGGGCCATGGTGTTCCTCTGAGTAGCGTGGGGCGTGCCCGGGCTGGGCGAACGGACCCGGTAGTCTAAAGAAGGCGTCGGGCCAGCGGCAAGCGCCGGACCGACGGACGTTTCAGCCGAGCAGCGCTTCGAGCAGCGTCACATGACGCTGTTGCTGGCGGCGCTGGCGCAGCTGGTTGGCGCGAAAGACCGCCTTGAGGTCGTCCAGCGCATGGGCGAAATCATCGTTGATCACCAGGTAATCGTATTCGACATAGTGGCTCATCTCGCTGACCGCCTCGCGCATGCGCCGCTCGATCACCTCGTCGCTGTCCTGGCCGCGGTTGGTCAGGCGCTGGCGCAGGGCCTGCTGGGTCGGCGGCAGGATGAAGATGGAGCGGGCGTCGGGTAACAGCCGGCGCACCTGCTGGGCGCCCTGCCAGTCGATTTCCAGGATCAGGTCGTAGCCTTCGGCCAGGGTCTGCTCGACCCAGCGCTGCGAGGTGCCGTAGAAGTTGCCGAACACCTCGGCGTGCTCCAGGAAGGCATTCTCGTTGAGCATGGCCTTGAAGCGCTCGTGATTCACGAAGTGGTAGTTCACGCCATCCACCTCGCCCGGACGCATCGACCGGGTGGTGTGCGACACCGACACGCGTACCTGCGGCATGCTGTCGATCAGCGCCTTGACCAGGCTGGTCTTGCCGGCCCCGGAGGGGGCGGAAACGATGTAGAGGGTACCGCTGCTGGCGCTCATGTCGTTCTCGTCACTCGATGTTCTGCACTTGTTCGCGCATCTGTTCGATCAGCACCTTGAGGTTCACTGCCGCCTGGGTGCTGCGCGGGTCGTAGGCCTTGGAGCCCAGGGTGTTGGCCTCGCGGTTGAGCTCCTGCATCAGGAAGTCCAGGCGCCGGCCGGCGGCGCCGCCGGACTTGAGCACGCGGCGCACTTCGCCGACGTGGGTGTTCAGCCGGTCCAGCTCCTCGGCCACGTCGCTCTTCTGCGCCAGCATCACCAGCTCCTGCTCCAGGCGCTGGCTGTCGGCCTCCAGCCTCAGCTCGGCGAAGCGATCGAGGATCTTCTGCCGCTGCAGGCCGAGCATCTGCGGCACCTGCTCGCGTAGCGTGGCGACCTCGGCGCGAATGGCGTCCAGACGCTCCTCCAGCAGGCGCGCCAGCTCGGCGCCTTCCCGCGCGCGACCTTCGCGCAGCTGGGCCAGCGCCTCGCCGAACAGCTCCAGGGCGGCGGCGTTGAGCGCCTGCGGATCGGCGGCATCGCCGACCAGCACGCCCGGCCAACCCAGCACTTCCAGGGGATTGATCGGCGCCGGCTGGCGAATCAGCGCGGCCACTTCCTCGGCGGCGGTGATCAGCTGCGCGGCGCGCTCGCGGTCAACTTGCAGGGTCTGGCCGCTACCGGCCTCGGTGAAGCGCAAGGTGCATTCCACCTTGCCGCGCGACAGGCCCTGGCGCAGCGCCTCGCGCACCGGGCCTTCCAGGTCGCGGAAGCTGTCGGGCAGGCGCAGGTGCGGTTCCAGATAGCGGTGGTTGACCGAACGCAGCTCCCAGCTCAGGGTGCCGTAGGCCCCCGCGCGTTCGCTGCGGGCGAAGGCGGTCATGCTGTGCACCATGGGCGTACCTCTCGGAGTCGGGTTGCGAAAAGGGGCGGAATTGTAGCGCAGTGCGACCACATCGCCCACGGCGAGACTGTCTTCGCTGCGTCAGACACCTATAATGCCGGCTGATTTCATTCCCAGCAGGACGTACCCATGAAGCGACCCAGCGGCCGCGCCGCCACCGAGCTGCGCGCGATTCGCATCACCCGCCATTACACCAAGCACGCCGAAGGCTCGGTGCTGGTGGAGTTCGGCGACACCAAGGTCATCTGTACGGTGAGCGTCGAAAGCGGCGTGCCGCGCTTCCTCAAGGGTCAGGGCCAGGGCTGGCTGACCGCCGAGTACGGCATGCTGCCGCGCGCGACCGGTGAACGCACCCAGCGCGAAGCCAGCCGCGGCAAGCAGGGTGGCCGCACCCTGGAGATCCAGCGCCTGATCGGTCGTTCGCTGCGCGCCGCGCTGGACATGGGCAAGCTGGGCGAGAACACCCTGTACGTCGACTGCGACGTGATCCAGGCCGACGGCGGCACCCGCACCGCCTCGATCACCGGCGCCATGGTGGCGCTGGTCGACGCCCTGGCCGCGATGAAGAAGCGTGGTCAGCTCAAGCAGGATCCGCTCAAGCAGATGGTCGCCGCCGTCTCCGTGGGCATCTACCAGAGCGAGCCGGTGCTGGACCTGGACTACCTGGAAGACTCCGCCGCCGAAACCGACCTGAACGTGGTGATGACCAGCGCCGGCGGTTTCATCGAGGTGCAGGGCACCGCCGAGGGCGAGCCGTTCCAGCCCGAGGAGCTGAACGCCATGCTGGCCCTGGCCCGCGACGGCCTGCACGAACTGTTCGCCCTGCAGCGCGTGGCGCTGGAAACCGAGTAAGCCACCATGCATGACGACCAGTCCCTGATCCCGCCACCCGGCCCGGAAGCCCGGCGCTGGGCCATGCTCTGCCACTACGCGGCGTTCGCCTGGTTCCTGGCGCCGATGATCGGCAATGTGATCGGACCGCTGATCGTCTGGCAACTGAAGAAGGACCTCGATCCCTTCGTCGACCAGCAGGGCAAGGAAGCGCTCAACTTCCAGATCACCATCAGCCTGGCCTTGATGGTCTGCGGCCTGCTGGCCTGGGTGCTGATCGGCTTCCCGCTGATGGCGCTGGTCGGCCTGTTCGGCCTGGTGCTGACCATCATCGCCGGCATCCGGGCCAACGAAGGGGTGGCCTATCGCTACCCGCTCTGCTGGCGACTGGTGAAATGAGCCAAAAGGCCCTGCGAACGCAGGGCCTTTTGCTTTCAAGGCATGCCGGTGGTCCGAGCCAGACACCTGCGCGCCATGGCGCTGCGACCAAATGCCTCTCTCGCCCCCAAGGCATACCCCGGGGAGTAGAATCCGCCTCGTAAGTCGTTTCGCCTGTGCACCTGCTTCGATGCATGGACGAGCCAACGTTTGCGACCGGAACCCCGGATCTGACTCGCCGAGCCAGGGTTCGCTGTCCCCCCGGTGGCAAGCAGTTTCAGGAGCTCCGTCATGTCGCATACCCCTCCGCAACCCCCCTGGCGCATCCCCCTGGTTCGCGAGATCGGCATCATCCTGCTGATCAAGCTGGCCATCCTGCTCACCATCAAGGCGGTCTGGTTCACCGAGCCAACCGTGCCGGTCAACGGTAGCGAGCGAGTCAGCGAACGTCTGTTCGGCCCCGCAACGCAGCCGTAATTCCTTTCCCCACCGAGGAGGCGCCGAGATGATCTCGGAAACCGTCGTCGACCTGTCGCGTCTGCAATTTGCCATGACCGCGATGTACCACTTTCTGTTCGTACCCCTGACCCTGGGGCTGGCCTTCCTGCTGGCCATCATGGAGTCGGTCTATGTGATGACCGGCAAGCAGGTCTACAAGGACATGGTCAAGTTCTGGGGCAAGCTGTTCGGCATCAACTTCGCCCTCGGCGTCACCACCGGCCTGACCATGGAATTCCAGTTCGGCACCAACTGGGCCTACTACAGCCACTACGTGGGTGACATCTTCGGCGCGCCGCTGGCCATCGAGGGGCTGATGGCGTTCTTCCTCGAATCGACCTTCATCGGCCTGTTCTTCTTCGGCTGGGATCGCCTCTCCAAGGTGCAGCACCTGGCGGTGACCTGGCTGGTGGCGCTGGGTTCCAACCTGTCGGCGCTGTGGATCCTGATCGCCAACGGCTGGATGCAGAACCCGGTCGGCTCGGAGTTCAACTTCGAGACCATGCGCATGGAGCTGGTGGATTTCGGCGCGCTGCTGTTCAACCCGGTGGCGCAGGTGAAGTTCGTGCACACCGTGTCGGCCGGCTACGTCACCGGCGCGATCTTCGTGCTGGCGATCTCCAGCTGGTACCTGCTGAAGAAGCGCGACCTGGGCTTCGCCCGCCGCTCGTTCGCCATCGCCGCGGTGTTCGGCCTGGCCGCGTCGCTGTCGGTGATCATCCTCGGTGACGAATCCGGCTACGAGATCGGCGACGTGCAGAAGACCAAGCTGGCCGCCATCGAGGCCGAGTGGGACACCCACCCGGCGCCGGCCAGCTTCAC
The DNA here is from genome assembly GCF_035497915.1 of Pseudomonas sp. Lineage (GTDB taxonomy): Bacteria > Pseudomonadota > Gammaproteobacteria > Pseudomonadales > Pseudomonadaceae > Serpens. The sequence continues at coordinate 83,287 of NZ_DATJCS010000005.1, read as the reverse complement.
CCTGTTCGGCCTGCCCAACCAGGAGGAGATGCGCACCGACTACGCGGTGAAGATCCCCTACGCGCTGGGGCTGATCGCCACCCGCTCGCTGGACGAGGAGGTCAAGGGCATCAAGGACCTGATCGCCGAGCACGAAGGGCGCATTCGCAACGGCATGACCGCCTATGCGCGGCTCGAGGCGCTGCGCGCCGGTGACAAGTCGCCGGAAGCCATCGCCGCCTTCAACGAGGTCAAGCAGGATCTGGGCTACGGCCTGCTGCTCAAGAAGTACACCGCCAACGTGGTGGACGCCAGCGAGGAGCAGATCAAGCTGGCCGCGCTGGACACCATCCCGCATGTGCCCAGCCTGTTCTGGACCTTCCGGATCATGGTCGCCTCCGGCTTCCTGATGCTGCTGCTGTTCGTCCTGGCCAGCTGGGCGTCGGTCAAGCGCAACGCCGAGGACAAGCCGTGGCTGCTGCGCTTCGCCCTGCTGGCCCTGCCGCTGCCGTGGATCGCCGCGCAGACCGGCTGGTACGTGGCCGAACACGGCCGCCAGCCCTGGTCGATCGGCGAGGTGCTGCCCACCCACCTGTCGGCTTCCAGCCTGTCCAGCGGCGACGTCTGGGGTTCGCTGGTCGCGCTGATCGCCTTCTACAGCCTGCTGCTGGTGATCGAGATGTACCTGATGATCAAGTTCGCCCGTCTCGGCCCGTCCAGCCTGCACACCGGCCGCTACCACTTCGAGCGTCTGGCCGCCGCCCAAGCGGCCAAGGCCTGAGGAGAAACCACCATGTTCGATTACGAAACCCTGAAACTGCTCTGGTGGGTGCTGATCGGCGTGCTGCTGATCGGCTTCGCCCTCACCGACGGCTTCGACATGGGCGCCATGGCGCTGATGCCCTTCGTCGGCAAGACCGACAACGAGCGGCGCGCCGCGATCAACACCATCGCCCCGCACTGGGACGGCAACCAGGTGTGGTTCATCACCGCCGGCGGCGCGCTGTTCGCCGCCTGGCCGATGGTCTACGCGGTGGCCTTCTCCGGGCTGTACTGGGCGATGCTGCTGGTGCTGTTCGCGCTGTTCTGCCGGCCGGTCGGCTTCGACTACCGCAGCAAGCTGGAGAACCAGAAGTGGCGCAGCGCCTGGGACTGGGCACTGTTCACCGGCGGCGCGGTACCGGCGCTGCTGTTCGGCGTGGCCTTCGGCAACCTGTTCCTCGGCCTGCCCTTCCGCCTCGACGAGCTGATGCGCTCCAGCTACGAAGGCTCGTTCTTCGGCCTGCTGCATCCGTTCGCCCTGCTCGCCGGCCTGGTCAGCCTGAGCATGCTCTGCGCCCACGGCGGCGCCTGGCTGATGCTGCGCACCGACGCCGAGCTGCACCAGCGTTCGCGCCTGGCCACCCGCCTGTGCGCCCTGCTGTTCCTGCTGACCTTCGGCGGCGCCGGCCTGTGGCTGAGCCTGGGCCTGCCGGGCATGAGCCTGGCCGGCGGCTTCGCCGACCTGGGCGTGGCGCTCAATCCGCTGCACAAGCAGGTGGTCATGGACAACAGCGGCTGGCTGGCCAACTACGCCCAGTACCCGCTGACCCGCGTCGCCCCGCTGCTCGGCCTGGCCGGCGGCCTGCTGGCGCTGCTCGGTGCGCAGTTCAACCGCGGCGGCGTGGCGTTCCTGGGCAGCAGCCTGGCGATCGTCGGCACCCTCTGCACCGCCGGTTTCGCGCTGTTCCCCTTCGTGTTCCCGTCGAGCATCGACCCGGCCTCGAGCCTGACGCTCTGGGATGCGGTATCCAGTCAGAAGACCCTGGGCATCATGCTGGTGGTGGCCGGCATCTTCGTGCCGCTGATCCTGCTCTACACCCTGTGGTGCTACATCCGCATGTGGGGCCGCGTGACCAGCCAGACCATCGACGCCAACCCGCACGGCCTGTACTGAAACCCCGGCGGCCGGAGCCGTGCGCACCGGTCGCCAGACGAGCCCGCTCAGGGCCAAGGAGAACGAACGATGTGGTATTTCGCCTGGATTCTCGGCGTACTGCTCGCCTGCAGCTTCGGCATCATCAATGCCCTGTGGCTGGAAACCACCCAGAACCTCGACGAGGAGGCCGCGGGTGGTGACTGAACCACGCCCCTGGCTGCGACGCGGCGCCAGCCGCGCCGCTTCCCTGCTGCTGGCCACGCCGCTGGCGCTGCTGCTGCTGATCCACCCGGCGGCCATGCTGGACGCCGAGGGCGGCTACAGCCACGGCCTGCTGATGCTGGTGATGTGGGGCATCTCCAGCGGTTTCATCCACGGCGTCGGCTTCGATCCGCACAGCCGCCTGTGGCGCACGCTGTTCCATCCGCTGGGCGGCTGGCTGCTGATGGGGCTGGGTTACCTGATCCTCTGGCAGGCGCAGGGCTGAGAACAGCGCTGCGCCACCGGAAGGCCGACTACTTGTTGGGCTGCGGCGTCAGACGCAGGTACGGACGCACCGCGCGATAGCCCTTGGGGAAGCGCTCGCGGAGCTCGGTCTCGTCCTTCAGGGACGGCACGATCACCACCTCGTCACCGTCCTGCCAGTTGGCCGGGGTGGCCACCTTGTAGTTGTCGGTGAGCTGCAGCGAATCCACCACCCGCAGGATCTCGTGGAAGTTGCGACCGGTGCTGGCCGGGTAGGTGATGGTCAGGCGCACCTTCTTGTTCGGGTCGATGACGAACAGCGAGCGCACCGTCAGGGTGTCGCTGGCGTTCGGGTGGATCAGGTCGTACAGCTCGGAGACAGTGCGGTCGGCGTCGGCCAGGATCGGGAAATTCACCTGGGTGTTCTGGGTCTCGTTGATGTCGTCGATCCATTTGAGGTGCGAATCCACCGGATCAACGGACAGCGCGATGGCCTTGACGTTGCGCTTGGCGAATTCGTCCTTGAGCTTGGCGGTGAAGCCCAGTTCGGTGGTGCACACCGGGGTGAAGTCGGCCGGGTGGGAGAACAGGATGCCCCAACTGTTACCCAGCCACTCATGGAAGCGGATGCGGCCGATGCTGGATTCCTGCTCGAAGTCGGGGGCGATGTCGCCGAGGTGGATGCTCATGTCGTTGCTCCTTGGGTCAGTCGTGATGATGTGGACCTCAATTTGCCGCTGCGCTCCGAAAAATAAAAAGAATAAATACAGATTTATTTATTCCTTTAAAGCATAAACGGTCAACAATCTGACCGGCTGAACCGCCGCGCCGCTTTTGGCGCAGAGCGGAATCAGCGAGAATGCGCGGCTTTCTCGCGAAGCCGGAGTCCCTCCGTGGAACTGTTGAAACAAAAGATCCGCACCGCCGGTGTGGTGTTGTCCGATCAGGTGCTGAAGGTCGATACCTTCCTGAACCACCAGATCGACCCGCTGCTGATGCAGCAGATCGGCCAGGAATTCGCCCGGCGTTTCCGCGACGCGGGCATCACCCGGATCCTCACCCTCGAGTCATCCGGCATCGCACCGGCGGTGATGGCCGGCCTGGAACTGGGCGTGCCGGTGGTGTTCGCCCGCAAGCACCGCTCGCTGATCCTCAAGGACGACCTGCTGACCGCCCAGGTGTATTCGTTCACCAAGCGGGTGGAGAGCACCATCGCCGTCGCCGCCCGTTACCTGAGCCCGAGCGATCGCGTGCTGGTGATCGACGACTTCCTGGCCAACGGCCAGGCGGCCAAGGGCCTGGTGTCGATCATCCAGCAGGCCGGGGCCAGCGTCGCCGGCCTGGGCATCGTCATCGAGAAATCCTTCCAGCCCGGCCGCGCCGAACTGGAAGGCATGGGCCTGCGCATCGAGTCCCTGGCGCGCATCCAATCGCTGGCCGATGGCCAGGTGACATTTATCGATTGAGGCCGAACGACGCCGACTGCCCTACGTCCGCCGCAAAACGAAAAAGCCGCCCGAAGGCGGCTTTTTCGTGACAGGAAGGTCGGCTTACAGGCCGGACATTTCCTTGATGGCGGCGCGCATCTCGTCGTCGGAGCAGTCGCTGCAGGTGCCCTTCGGCGGCATGGCGTTCAGGCCAGTGATGGCGCTCTTGACCAGACCGTCCAGACCACCCTTGGCATCGGCACGAGCCTTCCAGGCGGCGGTGTCATGGTTCTTCGGCGAGTTCAGCAGGCCGGTGCCATGGCACGCGTTGCAGAACTTGGCGACCACGTCGGCGCCACTGCGGGCGGCGCCACCAGCGGCGGCAGCAACGGCGCCAACGCCCTTGCACTCCTGACCCTGGATGCAGACTTCGCCAACCGGCTTCAGACGCTCGGCGATCGCTTCATTGGTCGTAGCCTGAGCGCTCACCGCCCACAGGGCCAATACGGCAGCGTTGGCCACCAGAATCTTCTTAGTCCAGTTCACCTTACACCCTCATCGTGGCTAGAAACGCTCGCGGCCACGGTTCGCGAGCGGGCGACAGTATAACGGCAAGGCCGACCTGCCGAAACAACCCCACGGCCAACGCGGGGTTGCGGCATTGCGTCGCACGGACGCCGAGACGCCAGGGCTTGCGGGCTTCAGAAATTCGCCGGGGTGGTGGCACTGATCAGCCGCGCCGGCACTTCGTAGGGATTGCGAAAGCGGTGCGGCTGGTTGCTCTGGAAGTAGTAGCTGTCGCCGCATTCCAGCACGAACACGTCCTCGCCCACCGTCAGTTCCAGGCGGCCGGAAACCAGCACGCCGGCTTCCTCGCCCTCGTGATAGAGCATTTCCGCGCCGGTATCGCTGTTCGGCGGGTAGGTCTCGTCGAGCATCGACAGCGCGCGGTTGGGAAACGCCTTGCCGATCAGCTTCATGGCCACCGAGCCGCTGCCGATGTCCATGAGCTCGTCGGCCTTGTAGACCACCTGTGCGCGGCTTTCTTCCGGCAGATCCAGCGAAAAGAAATCCACCAGCGACATCGGAATGCCCGACAGTACCTTCTTCAGCGAACTGATGGAGGGGCTGACGCTGTTCTTCTCGATCATCGAGATGGTGCTGTTGGTCACCCCGGCGCGCTTGGCCAGCTCACGCTGGGACAGGCCCTTCATCTTGCGAATGGATTGCAGTCGAACACCGACGTCCAATGACAGGTTCCTCCTCCGGAACGGAGCGGGCGAAAAGTGGGCGGTATCATGGCAACAGTGTTCAGTATTTACAACAGCCCCCGCACAGGCCGTGACTACTCGGCCTGGGCGGCGACGATCTGGATTTCCACCCGTACCTCGGGGGCATACAGGCGGGCCTGCACGGTGGCGCGCGCCGGTGCGGCGCCCGGCGCGACCCAGGCGTCCCACTCGGCGTTCATGCCGGCGAAGTCGGCGTCGATGTCGCGCAGGTAGATGGTGGCGGACAGAATGCGGGTCTTGTCGCTGCCGGCCTCGGCCAGCCGGCGGTCGATGGCGGCGAGGGTTTCGCGGGTCTGCTGGCGAATGTCGCCGGACAGGTCGTCGGCCAGCTGGCCGGCAAGATGGATCACGCCGTTGTGGATGACCGCCTCGCTGTAACGCGAGGCGACGTGCAGACGCTGGATGGACATGGCCGACTCCGGAAAAGGAACGAAAAAAAGCCGAGGCAGCCCCCGGCGCCGGCAGTGTACCGGAAGCGCTCAGCGCACCGGCAACGGCTCGCCGGCGCCAGCGGCGCGTGCCCCTCGGCCGGCATAGCGGAACAGGTCCAGGCCGTCGCTGCGGATCTGCGGCCGCTTGCGCGCCAGCAGGTCGGCGAGCAGCCGGCCGGAGCCGCAGGCCATGGTCCAGCCGAGGGTGCCATGCCCGGTGTTGAGGAACATGTTGGCCAGCGGGGTGGCGCCAACCAGCGGCGTGCCGTCCGGAGTCGCCGGGCGCAGGCCGGTCCAGAACTCGGCCTGGCCCAGCTCGCCGGCCCGGGGAAACAGGTCGCGGGTGACCCTCTCCAGGGTTTCCCGCCGGCGCGGGTTCAGGCGCAGGTCGTAGCCGGCGATCTCGGCCATGCCGCCGACGCGCATGCGCTGCTCGAAGCGGGTGATGGCGACCTTGTAGGTTTCGTCGAGCACGGTGGAGCTCGGCGCGGCCGCCGGGTTGCCGATCGGCACGGTCAGCGAATACCCCTTGAGCGGGTAGACCGGCAGACGAATGCCCAGCGGCGCGAGCAGTTGCGGACTGTAGCTGCCCAGCGCCAGCACATAGCGGTCGGCGGTCTCCAGACGACCGTCGATCCAGGCGCCGCTGATGCGTCCGCCCTGCTGTTCGAAGCGCTGCAGCGTGCAACCGAAACGGAATTCCACCCCCAGGCCGCGCGCCAGTTCGGCCAGCCGGGTGGTGAACAGCTGGCAGTCGCCGGTCTGGTCGTTGGGCAGGCGCAGCGCGCCGGCCAGCTTGCCGGCCACCGCCGCCAGCGCCGGTTCGACGCGGGCGATGCCGGCGCGGTCGAGCAGTTCGTAGGGCACGCCGCTGCGCTCCAGCACGGCGATGTCCTTGGCCGCCGCGTCCAGTTGCGCCTGGCTGCGAAACAGCTGGGTGGTGCCCAACTGGCGGCCTTCGTAGGCGATACCCGTTTCGGCGCGCAGCTCGTCCAGGCAATCGCGGCTGTATTCGGCCAGGCGCACCATGCGTTCCTTGTTCAGCGCATAGCGCGCGGCCGTGCAGTTGCGCAGCATGCGCGCCATCCACAGGTACTGGGCTGGATCGGCGGTGAAGCGGATGGCCAGCGGCGCGTGGCGCTGGAACAGCCACCGGATGGCCTTGAGCGGCACACCGGGCGCGGCCCACGGCGAGGCATAGCCGGGCGACACCTGGCCGGCGTTGGCGAAGCTGGTTTCCAGCGCCGGCCCCGGCTGGCGGTCGACCACCACCACCTCGAAGCCCTCGCGCGCCAGGTAATAGGCGCTGCTGATGCCGATGACGCCGCCACCCAATACCAAGACGCGCATGCCGACCTCCCGCTGTTGAGCACTGGCTTCGAGTCTACGAAGTGTCGCCTGGTGTTACTCGCCATTTAACAAACTACAGTGACGAAAAACACTCAGCCGAAGGGCTTATCACAGGAAGATTCCCTATGGGCAACGGCCATCAGGCACGTCGCGAGCTGGACCGGATCGACCGCAACATCCTGCGCATCCTGCAGGAGGAAGGCCGCATCTCCTTCACCGAGCTGGGCGAACGGGTCGGCCTGTCCACCACGCCCTGCACCGAGCGGGTGCGGCGCATGGAGCGCGACGGCGTGATTCTCGGCTACAGCGCGCGACTCAATCCCCACACGCTCAAGGCCGGTCTGCTGGTATTCGTGGAAATCAACCTGGCCTACAAGTCCGGGGACATCTTCGAGGAATTCCGCCGCGCCGTGCTCAAGCTGCCGCAGGTGCTGGAATGCCACCTGGTGTCGGGCGACTTCGACTACCTGATCAAGGCGCGCATCTCGGAAATGGCCTCCTATCGCAAGCTGCTCGGCGACATCCTGCTCAAGCTGCCCCACGTGCGCGAATCCAAGAGCTACATCGTCATGGAGGAACTGAAGGAGACCCTGCAGTTACCGGTGCCCGGTTGAGCAGGGTTGTCGCCCTGCCGGTGCGGCGACTACCCTGCGTAAAATTTGCCGCACAGCCGCCACGGAATTTCGCACATGAGCGCCGCGCCGCCACAACATGCTCCGTCCTACTATGTCGCCAGCCGCAACCGCACGCTGGAGTTCCCCACCCTGCAAGGCGGCCAGCGCGCCGATGTGTGCATCGTCGGCGGCGGCTTCACCGGCCTGAACACCGCGCTGGAGCTGGCCGAGCGCGGCCTGTCGGTGATCCTGCTGGAAGCCCGGCGGATCGGCTGGGGCGCCAGCGGGCGCAATGGCGGTCAGCTCATCCGCGGCCTGGGCCATGACCTGCAACGCTTCGCCCCGCAGCTCGGCGCCGAGGGCGTGCGCGAGCTCAAGCGCATGGGCCTGGAAGCGGTGCAGCTGGTGCGCCGGCGCATCGAACGCCACGCCATCGATTGCGATCTGACCTGGGGCTACTGCGACCTGGCCAACACGCCCGCGCATCTGGAGGACTTCGCCGCCGAACGCGAGGAGCTGCTCGCCCTCGGCTACCCGCACGAGCTGCGCCTGCTCGACGCGGCGGAGCTGCCGCAAGTGATCGACTCCCAACGCTACGTGGGCGGCATGATCGACCGGGGCTCGGGACACCTGCACCCCCTCAACCTGGCGCTCGGCGAGGCGGCCGCCGCCGCGCAGCTCGGCGTACGTCTGTTCGAACAGTCGCCGGTCACCCGCCTGGAGTACGGCGCCCGCGTGCGGGTGCATACGCCCAACGGCCAGGTGGAGGCCAACAGCCTGGTGCTGGCCGGCAACGCCTACCTGGGCGACCTGGAGCCGGCCCTGGGCGGCAAGGTGCTGCCCGCCGGCAGCTACATCATCGCCACCGAGCCGCTGGGCGCGGCCCGCGCGCGCCAGCTGATTCCGCAGAACATGGCGCTGTGCGACCAGCGCGTGGCGCTGGATTACTTCCGCCTGTCGGCCGATCACCGCCTGCTGTTCGGCGGCGCCTGCCATTATTCCGGCCGCGACCCGCAGGACATCGCCGCCTACATGCGGCCCAAGATGCTCAAGGTGTTCCCGCAGCTGGCCGAGGTGCGCATCGACTTCCAGTGGGGCGGCATGATCGGCATCGGCGCCAACCGCCTGCCGCAGATCGGCCGCCTGCCGGGGCAGGCCAATGTCTATTACGCCCAGGCCTATTCCGGCCATGGGCTGAACGCCACGCACCTGGCCGGCCAGCTGCTGGCCGAAGCCATCACCGGCCAGCAGGGCGGCGGCTTCGACCTGTTCGCCCGGGTGCCGCACCTGACCTTTCCCGGCGGCCGCCACCTGCGCTCGCCGCTGCTGGCGCTGGGCATGCTCTGGTACCGCCTCAAGGAGCTGCTGTAACGGCTATGCGGCGTGCGCCGGCGCCACGCGCAGCGCCAGCCGGCGGGTCTGCGGACTGTCCGGCCGCAGCTGCAGCCGCTCGTTGACCAGCGCCCGCGCCAGGGCCTCCTGTCCGCTGCGGCGCGCCGCCTCCAGCAAGGTCAGATCGAGCAGGTCGCGCTGCGCATGGCTGCCGCCGAAGCGCTGGGCGATCAGGCGCAGCGGGCGCAGCAGGCGCACGCATTCGGCATACTCGTCGGCGGCGAAGGCCTGGATGGCCCGGCACAGCGGCTGGCCGACCTCGGCGGTGAACTGCCGGTTGTCGCCCTCGCCGGCCAGGGCGCGCCGCTGGGCGGCGAACAGCTGTTCGACGGCCGGGGCGCGACCGGCGCCGAGAAACGCCATCAGCGCGTGGGCATCGTTGAAGGCATAGTTGCCGGCATCGGCATGCGCCTCCCACAGGTCGGCCAGCGGCTGCCAGCGCGCGCCCAGCTCCACGCCCAGCAGCTGCAGGCGCCAGAGCAGCGCCGAGGCATCCACCAGGTCGAGCGCCAGCGGGGAACGGTCGCCGAAGATCGGCCCGTCGAACAGCGCCAGCACCTCGTCGATCTCTTCCCGATCCAGGTGGTAGAGCGCCAGGTGCCACCAGTTGTGCACCTGGAAGAAGCTGTCGCCGGCCCAGTACGGCACCCGCTCGCGCATCCAGGCGATGCCCTCGCCGGTGCGGTTCTGCATCTCCAGCACATGGGCCACCGCGTGCTGGCCCCAGCCGTCGCGCGGCTGCAGCTCCACGGCACGCCGCCCGGCGCGCTCGGCGCCGGCATAATCGGCGTTTTCCTCCAGGCCGAAGGCATGCATGCCGAGCAGCGCGTGGTAGCCCGGCATCTCCGCCTGCCATTCCGGCAGTGCCCGGGCGATGCGGTCGCGCAGCAGGCGCTGCTGGCCGGTGTAGAAATCGATCAGGTGGCCGGCCTGCAGGGCGAGGATGTCCTGCGGCCAGGCGATGGTCAGGTCCTCGAGCACCCGGCCGGCGGCCTGCCAGCGGCCGCCCAGCAGTTCGCCGATCGCCGCCAGGTGGGCGCGTTCGCGGGCGTTGCCCGGCAGGGCGCTGGCCGCGCGGTGCGCCTCGGCGGCCACCGCCAGGCCCTGGGCTTCGGTACCCAGCAGGTTCAGCCAGGCCTTCAGCACGTGCGCCATGAGCAGCTCCGGACGCTGCGCCAGGGCGTCGTCGAGCTCGGCCAGCGGGTCGCCGACGTAACACTGGAAGTGAGCCAGGGCGCTTTGATAGCCGGCCAGGCTGTCGGGGTCGGCGCCGGACATGGCCAGACCCAGGTGATCACGCATCGTCATGACGAAATCCTCATGCTACCGGCGCACCCGTCGTGCCGGGCGCGTGGGTGCTACGGTAGAAAGGAGGCCGGCGGCCGCCTATAGCCCGGCCGCCGGCATTCTTGATCCAGCCGCCGGCTGACGATGAACGTGAGGCCCCTGTGGATGCGCTGTCCCAGCTGCTCGAAGCCGTGCGCCTGTGCGCGGGGGCCTTCCTGCAGGCCGAGTTCACCGAGCCCTGGAGCATCCGCGCCCAGGTCGGCCCCGAGGACTGCCCGCTGCCCGGGCAGATACCCGCCTGCCTGATGGCCTACCACTATGTGCTCGACGGTCGTCTGTGGCTCGGCCTGGACGGCCAGCCGCCGCGGGCGGTGGGGGCCGGCGAGATCATCCTGCTGCCGCGCAACCCGCCGCATGTGCTGAGCAGCGACCCACGGCTGCCCGCGCAACGCATCGAGCCACTGGTACAACCCGCGCCGGGTGGCGGGCTGGCGCGCCTGCGCTACGGCGGCGGCGGGGCGCGCACGCGGCTGATCTGCGGCTTCATCGGCTGCGAGGTGCCGGACAACCCGCTGCTGCGCCTGCTACCGGCCAGCCTGGGCCTGCGCGTGGCGCCGGGTACCTGGATCGACCTGTCGTTTCGCCGCGCCGTCGCGGAAGTGGCCGGCCAGCGCCCCGGCTCGGCCGCCGTGCTCGCCCGCCTGGCCGAGCTGCTGTTCATCGAGGCGGTGCGCGGCTACCTGGAGACCCTGCCCGAGACGCACAGCGGCTGGCTGGCCGGGCTGCGCGACCCGCAGATCGGCCGCGCCCTGGCGCTGCTGCACGGCGAACCGGGCCGGCCCTGGACCACCGAGGCGCTGGCGCGCGCGGTGGGCCTGTCACGCTCGGCGTTCGCCGCGCGCTTCACGCACCTGCTCGAACAACCGCCGATGCGCTACCTGTGCGCCTGGCGCCTGCAGCTGGCGGCCCGCCAGTTGCGTGAAGGCCGTGGGCTGGCGCGCATCGCCACCGACGTCGGCTACGGCTCGGAAGCGGCGCTCAATCGCGCCTTCCGCCACCACTTCGGTTTGCCACCGGCCACCTGGCGTCGCCAGCACAGCGCCAATCCGCCGCTACGCTGAGAGGACTGCCCCGCCGAATAGGAAACCCGGTGCGCCTACTCCTGCTGCTAGGCCTGCTGAGCCTGGCTGGCTGTGCCAGCCTCGCCGATCCGCCCCACACCAGCCAGGCCCTGCAGTCCGGGGACTCCCCGCTGTCCGAGCGGCTGGTCCGGCAGGCAGCCAGCCAGCCGCGCGGCCACTCCGGCTTCTACCTGCTGGCCGCCAGCGACGACGCCTTTCAGGCGCGTGCCGAGCTGATCCGCGCCGCGCGCAGCAGCCTGGACCTGCAGTACTACATCTTCCACGACGGCCTGAGCACCGGCCTGCTGGTACGGGAGCTGCTGGCCGCCGCCGACCGCGGCGTGCGGGTGCGCATCCTGCTCGATGACCTGACCAGCGACGGCCGTGACTACGAGATCGCCGTGCTGGCTGCGCATCCGAACATCGAGGTGCGCGTGTTCAATCCGTTGCATATGGGGCGCGCCACCGGCCCCACGCGTCTGCTGGTGCGGCTGCTCAACCTCAACCGCCAGCACCGGCGCATGCACAACAAACTGTGGCTGACCGACAGCAGCCTGGCCATCGTCGGCGGGCGCAACCTGGGCGACGAGTATTTCGATGCCGAGCCCTACCTGAACTTCACCGACATCGACTTGCTGGCTGGCGGGCCGGTGGCCGCGCAGCTGGCGGTGAGCTTCGACCAATTCTGGAATCACCGGCTGAGCGTGCCGCTGCAGCAGTTCCTGCGCCGGCCGCCGGGACCGTCGCAGTTGATCCGCGCGCGCCATCGGCTGGACCGGGACATCGCCCGGGACCGCCAGCAGGATCCGCAGCGCTATGCGCGCCTGATCCGCTACCACCGCGAGCCGCAACTGAACCAGTGGCTGAGCACGCTTACCTGGGCACACGGGCTGGCGCTGTGGGATGCGCCGAACAAGCTGCTGGCCCAAGCCGAGCCGGCTCCCGAGTGGCTGCTGATCACCCAGCTGGAGCCCCACCTGCAGGATTTGCGTGAGGAGCTGCTGCTGGTGTCCTCCTATTTCATCCCGGCGCGGCAGGGCCTGCTCAACCTGAGTCAGACGGCCCGGGCCGGCGTGGATGTGCGCCTGCTGACCAATTCGCTGGAAGCCACCGATGTGCCGATCGTCCACGGCGCCTATGCGCCCTACCGGCGCAGCCTGCTCAAGGCTGGCATCCAGCTGTGGGAGCTGCGCCGCCAGCCCGACGAGAAGAGCAGCTACAGCTTCGGCGGTTCGTCGGAGTCCAGCCTGCACAGCAAGGCGCTGGTCATCGACCGGCGCAAGGTGTTCATCGGCTCGTTCAACTTCGACCCGCGCTCGGTGCTGTGGAACACCGAGGTCGGGGTGCTGGTCGACAGCCCGGTGCTGGCCAGCCAGGTGCGCGAGCTGCTGCTGGAAGGCATGAGCCACGGGGTGAGCTATCAGGTGGCGCTGGAAGGGGACCAACTGGTCTGGCTGGCCACCGACGAGGATGGCGAGCTGAAAACGTTGCGCCGCGAGCCCGGCAGCCTGTGGCGCCACCTGCACGCCTGGCTGGCGCGCCGGCTGGGGCTGGAGAAGATGCTGTGAGCGCCCGCTGCGATGTGGCGGATGGACTGTAGGAGCGGCTTCAGCCGCGATGCCCTTGCAAGCCAATCGCGGCTGAAGCCGCTCCTACCCGCACCGTAGGGCGGCCAGTGCTTTTCTGGCCGCCACAGGGCCGTCGTGCGGCGGCCGTGGTGGACAAGGAACAGCGTTGCCCCTACAGCTTGATCCAGGTCGCCTTGAGCTCTGTGTACTTGTCGAAAGCGTGCAGCGACTTGTCGCGACCGTTGCCGGACTGCTTGAAGCCGCCGAACGGCGCGGTCATGTCGCCGCCATCGTACTGGTTCACCCACACGCTGCCGGCGCGCAGCGCCCGGGCCACGCGGTGGGCGCGCGACAGGTTGCTGGTCCACACGCCCGCCGCCAGCCCGTAGGGGGTGTCGTTGGCAATGCGCACGGCTTCTTCATCGCCATCGAAGCCGAGCACCGAGAGCACCGGCCCGAAGATTTCCTCGCGGGCGATCTTCATGGCGTTGTCCACGCCGTCGAACAGGGTCGGCGCCACGTAGGTGCCGCCGGTGTCCTCCAGCAGCCGCTGGCCACCGCACAGCAGTCGCGCACCTTCGCGATGTCCGGCCTCGATATAGCCGAGCACCGTCTCCATCTGCTGCCGATCCACCAGGGCGCCGACCTTGCTGGCCGGGTCCAGCGGGTGCCCCACCTGCCAGGTCTTCAGGGCCTCGACCACCCGGGCGACAAAGTCGTCCTTGATGCTGTTTTCCACCAGCAGCCGCGAGCCGGCGGTACACACCTCGCCCTGGTTGTAGGCGATGGCGCTGGCGGCCGCCTCGGCCGCCGCCTGCAGGTCCGGCGCATCGGCGAATACGATGTTCGGACTCTTGCCGCCGGCCTCCAGCCAGACGCGCTTCATGTTCGATTCGCCGGCGTAGATCATCAGCTGCTTGGCGATGCGGGTGGAGCCGGTGAACACCAGGCAATCCACATCCATGTGCAGCGCCAGCGCCTTGCCCACCGTGTGGCCGTAGCCGGGCAGCACGTTGAACACGCCGGCCGGAATGCCGGCCTCGACCGCCAGCTGCGCCACGCGGATGGCGGTGAGTGGCGACTTCTCCGAGGGTTTGAGCACCAACGAATTGCCGGCCGCCAGAGCCGGACCGAGCTTCCAGCAGGCCATCAGCAGCGGGAAGTTCCAGGGCACGATGGCGGCCACCACGCCGATCGGCTCGCGAGTGACCAGCCCCAGTTCGTCATGGGGCGTGGCCGCCACCTCGTCGTAGAGCTTGTCGATCGCCTCGCCGCACCAGCGGAGCGCCCGCGCGGCGGCGGGAATGTCCACCTTCAGGGCATCGGTAATCGGCTTACCCATATCGAGGGTTTCCAGCAGCGCCAGCTCGTCGCGATGCGCGTCGAGCCGCTCGGCGAAGCGGATCATCGCCTGCTTGCGCTTGACCGGCGCCAGCCGCGACCAGACGCCCGACTCGAAGCGCTCACGGGCCACCTGCACGGCCAGATCGGCATCCGCCGGCCCGCAACTGGCCACCTGGCCGAGGCTGCGCCCGTCGATCGGGCTCAGGCAGTCGAAGGTGTCGCCCTCCACCGCCGCGCGGTAATGGCCGTCGATGAAGGCACGCGTCTCGATGCGCAGCTCGCGGGCGCGGCGCTCCCACTCCTGGCGGGTCAGGCTCATGGCAGGTTCCTCTGAAGGGGTTACGGCCTCGAACCCTACGCAGAGGGCGCGGCCTTTTCAATATTTTTGACGCACTGGCTGCAGCGTGCGTTTTATCAAACAAGGCAGCTTAGTCGTGGAGATCGACGGTAACGCCTCTGCCGACCGGCGGTGGGCATCGGGTAACCTGTCGCCTGACCTTGCCGTATCAGGATCCACCCATGCGCCGCTACCGCTCCGACACCCGTTTCGACCAGGCCCACAGCATCGCCGAACTGGAACACATGGCCCGCCGCCGACTGCCGAACTTCGCCTGGGAATACCTGGCCGGCGGCGCCGAGGAGGAAATCACCCTGCGCCGCAACCGCCAGGCGTTTGCCGACATCGGCCTGCTGCCGTCGACGCTGATCTCCTGCGCCGAGCTGGACACCTCCCGCCAGCTGTTCGGCACCACCCGGCCGCTGCCGCTGGCCATCGGCCCGACCGGCTTCAACGGCATGCTGCACAAGGACGCCGACATCGCCCTGGCCCGCGCCGCCCGTGACAAGGGCGTGCCGTTCAGCCTGAGCACCGTGTCCAGCAACTCGCTGGAGGAAGTGGCCGCCGCCGTGCCGGACGGCGAGCTGTGGTTCCAGCTCTACTGGCTCAACGATGCCGACGTGCAGGAAGACCTGCTGCGCCGCGCCGAGGCCGCCGGCGTGCGCACCCTGCTGCTGACCAGCGACGCGGTGCTGATCGGCAACCGCGAGTGGGACCGGCGCAACTTCGCCCGCCCGCTGCAGCTCACCTGGCGCAACAAGTTCGACGTGCTGCGCCATCCGGGCTGGATTCGCCAGGCGCTGTGGCCACAGGGCATGCCGAAGATGGGCAACCTGCTGCCCTACCTGCCGGCCGACGCCAGCAACACCGCCGGCGCCGCGCATTTCATGGCCCACAAGATGGAGATGGGCTTGTGCTGGGACAGCCTGGCGCAACTGCGCAAGCGCTGGCCGCATCGACTGATCCTCAAGGGCGTGCAGACCGCCGCCGACGCCCGACGCTGCATGGAAATGGGCCTGGACGGCATCGTGGTCACCAACCATGGCGGGCGCCAGCTGGACGGCGCGCCGGCGACCATCGACTGCCTGCCGGCGATTGCCGAGGCGGTACGCGGCCAACTGACCGTCCTGCTGGACAGCGGTATCCGCCGCGGCAGCGACATCGCCAAGGCCTGCGCGCTGGGCGCCGACGCCGTGCTGCTGGGTCGCGCCACCCTGTTCGGCGTGGCGGTCGGCGGCCAGGCCGGCGCGGCCCACGCCCTGAACCTGCTGGAGCAGGAGCTGCGCCGCGTGCTGGGGCTGGTAGGGACGCCCAGGCTGGCGGAGCTGGATCGCAGCAGGCTGGTGGCGTTGCGTTCGGTGTTGGCGGGGTGAGTGGCCCCATCGGCGGCCAACTGCGTTGGCCGCCCTACGCCGGTCCGGGTTTGTCCGCCGTGCCGGCGGGTTGGGGGCCGTGTGGGGCCGGGTTTATCCCGGCCGACGGGGTTGGGGGTCTGACGCCTCAGGTGAGGGCCGCTACCTCGCTGGCCGGGATAAACCCGGCCCCACATGAGCAACCCGGATTTTCCCTCTCAAACCCCGAATCCCAGGCATGAAAAAGCCCGCCGAAGCGGGCTCTTTCAGCGAAAGCGGACCAATTACTTGATCTTGGCTTCCTTGTACATCACGTGCTTGCGCACAACCGGATCGAATTTCTTGATTTCGATCTTGTCGGGAGTGGTGCGCTTGTTCTTGTCGGTGGTGTAGAAGTGGCCGGTACCGGCGCTGGACACCAAACGGATCAGTTCACGCATGACAGTCTCCTTAAACCTTTTCGCCGCGGGCGCGCAGTTCGGACAGAACTGCGTCGATGCCGCGCTTGTCGATGATGCGCATGCCCTTGGCGGAAACGCGCAGACGCACGAAACGCTTCTCGGACTCGACCCAGAAACGGTGATGCTGCAGGTTCGGCAGGAAACGACGACGGGTTTTGTTGTTAGCGTGGGAAATGTTGTTCCCGGTTACCGGACCCTTACCGGTAACTTGACAGACTCTCGACATGCCTCAGCCCTCTATAAACCACATGCCCAACCCGGCATGGGTTGGCCGCTTGATCTCTGCTTCTTTTAGCGCGCGGGGCGCCAGATTCGCCGGGGTCGTTCGGCGGCCACTGCGCGAGCAGGAACCGGGCCCCCAGAAAAGAGCGCTGCTTTATACCAGAAGGTCCCAGGGCTCGCAAGAAATGCCATGGCGCGTCACACATGGCGAATCCTCACATCCAGCCCCGTTCGGCCATCGACAGCGGCTCGCCGTCGCCGACGATGAAGTGGTCCAGCACCCGGATATCCACCAGCGCCAGCGCGTCCTTGAGCCGCTCGGTAAGCAGCCGGTCGGCCTGGCTTGGCTCGGCGACACCCGACGGGTGGTTGTGAGTCAGGATCAGCGCGGCGGCATTATGCGCCAGGGCGCGCTTGACCACCTGGCGCGGATACACGCTGGCGCCGTCGATGGTGCCACGAAACAGCGCTTCGTAGGCCAGCACCCGATGCTTGGAGTCCAGGAACAGGCAGCCGAACACCTCGTGATGCTCGTGACGCAGCTGCGCCTTGAGGTAATCGCGCACCGCCTGCGGGCTTTCCAGCGCCGAGTCGCGGCGCAGGCGTTCGGCCAGATGGCGGCGGGCCATTTCCAGCACCGCCTGCAGCTGCGCGTACTTGGCCGGGCCGAGGCCCAGCCGGGCGCTGAAGCCGACCCGGTCGGCCTCCAGCAGGGCGCGCAGGCTGCCAAAATCGCTCAGCAACTGGCGAGCCAGATCCACCGCACTGCAGCCGGCCACGCCGGTGCGCAGGAAGATGGCCAGCAGCTCGGCGTCCGACAGCGCCGCCGGCCCCTGCTCCAGCAGTTTTTCCCGGGGGCGCTCGGCCGCCGGCCAGTCGCGAATGCTCATGACCTCTCCTTGTCGTTGTGGGGGAAACTCCCTTTCCCCGCGCGAAAATCCCGCCCCTGACCGCTCCGAAGGCCCATGGGGGCTGTGCTATCGTAGCCCACCGCGCGCGCGGCGCACCGCGTCGCGCCCTCCTCCATTCCTTCTTATAAAAGGCCGACCATGCAGCGGTTGTATCGGAAACGCATCGTCCTGGGCGTGGGTGGTGGCATCGCCGCCTACAAGAGTGCCGAACTGGTGCGCCGGTTGCGCGACCAGGGCGCCGAAGTGCGCGTGGTGATGACCCAGGGCGGACGCGAGTTCATCACGCCCCTGACCTTGCAGGCGCTGTCCGGGCATCCGGTACACCTGGACCTGCTGGACGCCGCCGCCGAGGCGGCGATGGGCCACATCGAGCTGGCGCGCTGGGCCGATCTGGTGCTGATCGCCCCGGCCACCGCCGACCTGATGGCCCGCCTGGCCCAGGGCATCGCCAATGACCTGCTGACCACCCTGGTGCTGGCCACCGACGCCCAGGTGGCGCTGGCGCCGGCCATGAACCAGGCCATGTGGCGCGACCCGGCCACCCAGGCCAACGCCGAACTGCTGCAACAGCGTGGCATCCGCCTGTTCGGTCCGGGCGCCGGCAGCCAGGCCTGCGGCGATATCGGCATGGGGCGCATGCTGGAAGCCGACGATCTGGCGCAACGGGCCGCCGACTGCTTCCAGCGCAACGTGCTGGATGGCGTGCGCCTGCTGATCACCGCCGGGCCGACCCAGGAAAACATCGACCCGGTGCGCTACATCACCAACCACAGCTCCGGAAAGATGGGCTTCGCCCTCGCCGAAGCAGCGGTGGAAGCCGGCGCCCAGGTGACGCTGGTCAGCGGCCCGGTGTTCCTGCCCACGCCGGATCGCGTGCAGCGCATCGACGTGGTCAGTGCCCGCGACATGCTGGCCGCCTGCGAAGCCGGCATGCCCGCCGATATCCTGATCGCGGCCGCCGCCGTGGCCGATTACCGTCCGGAAGTGGTGGCCGCGCACAAGCTCAAGAAAGACCCCAACAGCGGCGACGGCCTGTTCCTGCAGATGGTGCGCAACCCGGACATCCTGGCCACCCTGGCCGGACGCGCGGATCGCCCGTTCAGCGTCGGCTTCGCCGCCGAGACCGAGAACCTGCTGGAATACGCCTCCCGCAAGCTCAAGGCCAAGAACCTCGACCTGATCGTCGCCAATGACGTCGCCAACCCGAGCATCGGCTTCAACAGCGAAGAAAACGCCATCACCGTGATCGATCGGGAACTGCGGCAGACTTCCTTCGCTCAGACCAGCAAGGGCAAGATCGCCCGCCAGCTGATCGCCTTCATCGCCGACCGCTACCAAGCCCGCTGAGACCACCCATGCACGCCCTGCAAGCCAAGATTCTCGATCCCCGCCTGGGCAGCGACTTTCCGCTGCCCAGCTACGCCACGCCCGGCTCGGCCGGCCTCGACCTGCGCGCCATGCTCAAGGACGACCTGAGCCTGGAGCCCGGCCAGACCGTGCTGATTCCCACCGGCCTGGCCATTCACATCGCCGATCCCGGCCTGGCCGCGCTGATCCTGCCGCGCTCGGGCCTGGGCCATAAGCACGGCATCGTGCTCGGCAACCTGGTCGGCCTGATCGACTCGGACTACCAGGGCGAGCTGATGGTCTCCTGCTGGAACCGTGGCAACGACACCTTCACCCTCAAGGTCGGCGAGCGCCTGGCCCAGCTGGTGCTGGTGCCGGTGGTGCAGGCCCATTTCGAACTGGTCAACGAATTCGACAACAGTGAACGCGGCGCGGGTGGTTTCGGCCATTCCGGCAGCCATTGAAAGGAACTCGACATGCAAGCACCCAACCTTCCGGCCAGCATCTTCCGCGCCTATGACGTGCGCGGCATCGTCGGCCAGACCCTGAACGCCGAAACCGCCTACTGGCTGGGCCGCGCCGTCGGCTCGGAAAGCCTGGCCCAGGGCGAGCCGCGCGTGGCGGTGGCCCGCGACGGTCGCCTGTCCGGCCCCGAGCTGCTCGAAGCGCTGATCCGTGGGCTGGTGGATTGCGGCTGCCAGGTCAGCAACCTGGGCATGGTGCCGACCCCGGTGCTGTATTTCGCCACCAACACCCTGCCGGGCCGCACCGGCATCATGATCACCGGCAGCCACAACCCGCCGGACTACAACGGCTTCAAGATCGTCGTCGCCGGCGACACCCTGGCCAACGAGCAGATCACCGCGCTGAAGACCCGCATCGACAACGGCGATCTGGCCAGCGGCCAGGGCAGTGTGGAAGCGGTCGACATCCTGCCGGCCTATGTGGACTACATCCGCAACGACGTGAAGCTGGCGCGGCCCATGAAGGTGGTGATCGACTGCGGCAACGGCGTCGGCGGCGTGGTGGCGCAGGAACTGTTCGAAGCCATCGGCTGCACCGTCATCCCGCTGTTCTGCGACGTGGACGGCACCTTCCCCAACCACCACCCGGACCCGAGCCATCGGGAAAACGTGGAAGACCTGATCGAGCGCGTGCGCGCCGAACAGGCCGACCTGGGCCTGGCCTTCGACGGCGACGCCGACCGCGTGGGCGTGATCACCGAGCAGGGCAACATGATCTTTGCCGACCGCCTGCTCATGCTGTTCGCCCAGGACGTGCTGTCGCGCAATCCCGGCGCGGAAGTCATCTACGACGTGAAGTGCACCCGCCATGTCGCCGCGCAGGTGCGCAGCCACGGCGGCCAGCCGCGCATGTGGAAGACCGGCCACTCGCTGATCAAGAAGAAGATGCGCGAAACCGGCGCCCTGCTGGGCGGCGAGATGAGCGGCCACATGTTCCTCAAGGAGCGCTGGTTCGGCTTCGACGACGGCCTGTACAACGGCGCCCGTCTGGTGGAGATCCTCAGCCACCAGGCGCGGGGCGCCGACGAACTGTTCGCCGGTTTCCCGGGCGATCTGGCCACGCCGGAGATCAACGTGAAGGTCACCGACGAGAGCAAGTTCGGCATCATCCAGGCCCTGCAGGCCGAATCCGACTGGGGCGCCGAGGCCGACGTGGCCACCCTGGACGGCGTGCGCGTGGATTACCCGCGCGGCTGGGGCCTGGTGCGCGCCTCCAACACCACCCCGGTGCTGGTGTTGCGCTTCGAGGCGGAAAGCGCCAAGGAACTGGCGCGCATCCAGGCGGTGTTCCGTTCACGCCTGCAGCGTGTCGCGCCTGAACTGACGCTGCCCTTCTGAGGCGGCGCCACTGACTTTTCGTATCACCCGGGCGTCTAATTGCCGTTATTCGCCCCCAACCCTGATTGGTTCCATCGGAGTTCCGCATGCTCAGCCGTGATGATGCCACCCAAGTCGCCAAGGTCCTGTCCGAGGCGCTGCCCTATATTCGCCGCTTCGTCGGCAAGACGCTGGTGATCAAGTACGGCGGCAACGCCATGGAAAGCGACGAGCTGAAGACCGGCTTCGCCCGCGACATCGTGCTGATGAAGGCGGTGGGCATCAATCCGGTGGTGGTGCACGGCGGCGGCCCGCAGATCGGTGACCTGCTCAAGCGCCTGTCCATCGAGAGCCACTTCATCGACGGCATGCGCGTCACCGACAGCGCCACCATGGACGTGGTGGAAATGGTGCTCGGCGGCCAGGTGAACAAGGACATCGTCAATCTGATCAACCGCCACGGCGGCCAGGCCCTGGGCCTGACCGGCAAGGACGCGAACCTGATTCGCGCCCGCAAGCTGAAGGTGACCCGCCAGACCCCGGAAATGACTCAGCCGGAGATCATCGACATCGGCCAGGTCGGCGAGGTGGAAAGCATCAACGCCGAGCTGATCAACCGCCTGGTGAACGGCAACTTCATCCCGGTGATCGCGCCGATCGGCGTGGGCAAGGACGGCGAGTCCTACAACATCAACGCCGACCTGGTGGCCGGCAAGGTGGCCGAGGCGCTGAAGGCCGAGAAGCTGATGCTGCTGACCAACATCGCCGGCCTGATGGACAAGTCGGGCAAGGTGCTGACCGGCCTGTCCACCGAGCAGGTGGACGCACTGATCGCCGACGGCACCATCTACGGCGGCATGCTGCCGAAGATCCGCTGCGCCCTGGAAGCCGTGCAGGGGGGCGTGAACAGCGCGCACATCGTCGACGGCCGCGTGCCCAACGCGGTGCTGCTGGAGATCTTCACCGACTCCGGCGTCGGCACGCTGATCACCAACAACCGTCCCGCCTAACCGCTACGCGTACGAAAAAGGGGAGCCCTCGGGCTCCCCTTTTTCATTCACCACACCCAACCTGTAGGAGCGGCTTCAGCCGCGATCGGCTACACAGCCAAAAGCATCGCGGCTGAAGCCGCTCCTACAGTCGAGCCACGGCAACCATCGGGTCGCTACGCCGCGCTCAGGCCGCGGAACGATTCCATCAGCGCCGGCACGCCCGGGAACATGCCGATGGCCGCCATCACGCCGCACAGCAGCGCGAACATCAGCAGCGGGATGATCCAGCGCTGCAGGTGGCCCAGGCCCTTGCCGCGCTCCTTGTCGCCGATCAGCCCGAGGTTGTCGAGCAGCACGGTCAGCGACCAGCCGAACACCGGGTTCACCAGCGCCGAGGAGAAGATCACGATGGCCGCCGATTGCGAGGTCTTGCCCTCGCGGGTCATCTGCATGCCGGCTTCCAAGAGCGGCAGGAACACGCCGACCATCAGCGCCACGCTGAGCACCGGCGGCCAGATCGCCAGGTCCATCGGGTAGCCCCACAGCGCCGCCACCACACAGAGCAGGCCGGTGAGGATCGCCCCGGCCGGGATCGGCCGCTTGGCGATGGCCGCCGGCACCATGTAGGTGCCCCAGGACGAGGCCAGGTTGCCGCCGCCCAGCGCAGTACCCACCGCCTGGCGCGCGGCGGCGACGCACATGGTGTCATCGATGTTCATCAACACCTTCTGCGCCTTATGCGGGTAGTTGAGCTGCTGGAAGATGCGATGGCCGAGGAAGTCCGGCGACCACATGGCCACCGCCAGCACGGCGAACGGCGCCACGGCGACGAAGTGCTCCAGCTGCGGCAGGCCGAGCTGCCAGCCGCTGTTCTCGCCCCACCAGTACATCGGATTGAGGTTGGGAATGCCCGGCTCGGTATGGAACTCGAACGGCGCGCCGAGGGCGAAGGCGATCAGCGCGGCCAGCGCGCAGCCCAGCGGAATCGCCAGCCAGCGCGCACGCAGGTGCTCCAGATAGGCGTACAGCACGATGGTGGCCAGCACCACCACGAAGGCCAGGTAGCCCATGTCGAAGCCGTTCGCCCAGGCGAACAGCGACTTGATCTGCGCCACCACGCCGATGAAGCCCAGGTAGAGCAGCAGCCCGCCGCACACCCCGTCGCTGGTCAGCCGCGCCAGCAGGCTGCCGCCGCGCAGCACGCCGAGCAGAAAGCCCAGCATACCGACCATGATGCCCAGCGCCATGGGATGGCCGCCGGAGGCGACGATCAGCGGAATCAGCGGAATCAGCGGCCCGTGGGTGCCGGCCAGGTTGGCGGTGGGAATCAGGAAGCCGGAGAAGACCACCACGAACAGCAGCGCGGCGATCAGCATCTCGTAGCGCACGTTCTCGATGACGAAGTCGTTGGACAGCCCCAGCGGACCGGCGAACGCGGCGACCACTGCGGCGACCATGACGATCTTGCCGATGGTGGCGGCCATGGCCGGCACCCAGTCCTCGTACTCGAAACGGTAGTCACGGAAGGGAAGGTTGGGCCGCCAGCGCCGTGGCGCCATGATGGTCAGCTCGTGCTCCAGATAGTCCGCCCGCCGCGCGAACGCCGTGCTGGGCTTGTGGAGCGCCTGATAGCTCTGGGTCTTGTCGTTCATAACGGGGTCCGCACGCAAACAGAAAAGCGCGCGCAAGGTACAGCGCAAGCCGGCAATCCTCGCCCCGACCATTACCCTATTGTGAAAGCAGGGCGTTCTTTGCTAGCGGGCAACGCAAGGGCTCTAGCGCTTGGACCCGCGAAGCCCCGCGTTGCGCGCCGCCGTGCCGGGATTCGGACCAGCGGCCACGCTGCGAGCGACCTCAGACCCCGTACTGGGCGCGGTAGGCTTCCACCGCCGACAGGTACTGCTTGAGCTGCGCGTCGCCGGCCAGGTATTCGAGCACCTGCTCCAGCGAGACGATGCTGACCACCGGCATGCCGAAGTCACGTTCGACTTCCTGGATCGCCGACAGCTCGCCCTGGCCGCGCTCCTGGCGATTGAGGGCGATCAGCACGCCGGCCGGCGTGGCGCCCTGGGCCTGGATGATCTGCATCACCTCGCGGATCGCGGTGCCGGCGGTGATCACATCGTCGATGATCAGCACGCGGCCCTGCAGCGGCGCGCCCACCAGGGTGCCGCCTTCGCCATGATCCTTGGCTTCCTTGCGGTTGAAGCACCAGGGCAGGTCGCGGTCATGCTGCTCGGCCAGCGCCACGGCAGTGGCCGCCGCCAGCGGGATGCCCTTGTAGGCCGGCCCGAACAGCACGTCGAAGGCCAGTCCGCTGTCGACCACGGCCTCGGCGTAGAACCGTCCGAGCTGGGCCAGCGCGGCGCCGCTGTTGAACAGCCCGGCATTGAAGAAGTAGGGGCTGGTGCGCCCGGATTTGAGGGTGAACTCACCGAAACGCAGAACACCGCGCTCGATGGCAAAACGAATGAAGTCGCGCTGATACGCCTGCATGAGGAAATCCGAAGTTGGCCGGTTGCAAACGCGCGGCATGATACACCCGCGCCGCGCCCGCCGCATTTGCAGGCGCCGGCTGCGCTCCGGCGCCTGGCAGTGATAAGATTCGCCCCATCTTGCCGACTGGCTCACGAAGCCGGTTTTCTCTGAACGCCCGAATCGCTTATCCAGCGATTCTCGGGGCCGGAAATCGTTTCCGCTCGCCCCCACCCGACCTATTGGGATCATCTATGCGGATCATCAACCTGAACGTGAATGGCATTCAGGCAGCCGCCGAACGAGGCTTGCTCAGCTGGCTGCAGGCCCAGAATGCCGATGTGATCTGCCTGCAGGACACCCGTGCATCCGTCTATGAGCTGGAAGATTCGGCCTTCCAGCTGGACGGCTACTACCTGTACGCCGCCGAGGCCGAAGTGCCCAGCCAGGGTGGCGTGGCGCTGTATTCGCGTCTGCAGCCCAAGGCGGTGATCAACGGCCTGGGCTTCGAACTGGCCGACCGCTATGGCCGCTACCTGCAGGCCGACTTCGACAAGCTGAGTATCGCCAGTCTGCTGCTGCCCAGCGGCCATGGCGGCGACGAGCAGCTGAACCAGAAGTTCAAGTTCATGGAAGACTTCGCCCGCTACCTGGACAAGCAGCGCCGCAAGCGCCGCGAGTACTGCTATTGCGGCTCGCTGTTCCTGGCTCACCAGAAGCTGGACGTGAAGAACTGGCGCGACTGCCAGCAACTGCCGGGCTTCCTGCCGCCCGAACGCGCCTGGATGGACGAGGTGCTGGGCAGCATGGGCTATGTGGACGCGCTGCGCGAGGTGACCCGCGAAGGCGATCTGTACAGCTGGTGGCCGGACAGCGAACAGGCCGAAACCCTCAACCTCGGCTGGCGTCTGGATTACCAGCTGCTCACCCCCGGCATGCGCCGCTTCGTGCGCACCGCCCGGCTGCCGCGCCAGCCGCGCTTCTCCCAGCATGCGCCGCTGACCGTCGACTACGACTGGCTGCTCAGCGTCTGACCTGACCGCGCCCCGAAACGCCGCAGCCCCCTGCGGCGTTTTCATTGGTGGCGAAATCCGCCCGAATCGAAATCCAATTTCGCCTGGCGGACTCCATTCAAGCCCCTACCGGAGTGGCCGATAGCCCCCTCGTAATGGCAAAAAGCTGGCGCCAAGAATTCTCTCCAGCCTCAGCCTTTTCCGCCCACTTTTCGGGAAATCTGGAGAACACCTGATGTTGAGTTGGTTCGGCAACCTGAGCGTGAATCGCAAGCTCGGCCTGGGCTTCGGCCTGGTTCTGCTCTTCACCCTGGCCCTGGCCCTGATCGGCTGGAACAGCCTGGACAACATGATCCACCGCAGCGACCGCATGACGCTGATCACCGACCTCGCCGCCGCCACCAACCGGGTGCAGGTCAGTCGCCTGGAGTACATGCTCACCGATGGCGACGCCGAGGCCGCGCGCACCGCGCAGGCCGACCTGAAGGCGCTGCGCGACCTGCGCGAGCACGTCGAGCGCTTGGCCGCCTACCCCGCCGACATCCGCCTGCTCAAGGACATGACCGGCGGTATCGCCGACTATGAAGAAGCGCTGGAGCAGATGCTCGCCGCCGTGGCCGGCACGCAGGTCGCGCGGCGGGACATGATCGCCCAGGGCAACCGGGTGGTCGGCCGCATCAACGCCGTGCGCGCACGCATCGACGAGCAGGACTCGGCCGAACAGCGCGCCCGGCTGTTCCAGGCGTTCACCGGCTTCAACGACCAGATGCTGGTCACCCGCTACGAGGTGCGCGGCTTCATGATGACCGGCTCGGCCGATCGCGAGCGCACCCTGGACAACCAGATGAAGACCACCCTGGCCGCCCTGGAGCAGATCGAGCCGCTGTTCGCCCGCCTGTTCCCCGGTGATCTGGAGCAGCTCAAGAGCGCCCTGCAGGGCTACTTCGCCTCGCTGGACGACTACAAGCGCAGCCTGCGCGCGGTGAAGGAAATCGGCCCGCACATGACCGAGCATGCCAACGAGCTGCTGCGTCTGACCGAGCAGCTGCAGCGGAACCAGGTCGAACACCGCGACAACGACAGCAGCCAGGCCCGCCTGCTGCAGATCGCCGGCGCCCTGGGCGCGCTGCTGCTCAGCCTGCTCGCCGCCGTGGTGATCACCCGCCAGATCACCCAGCCGCTGCAGCAGACCCTGGAGATCGCCAGGCGTATCGCCGCCGGCGACCTGACCAGCGACACCCGGGTCACCCGCCGCGACGAGCTGGGCACCCTGCAGCAGGGCATCCAGGACATGGCCGGTACCCTGCGCGAGCTGATCGCCGGGATTCGCGACAGCGCCAACCAGATCGCCAGCTCCGCCGAAGAGCTGTCGGTGGTGACCGACCAGACCAGCCAGGGCGTTGGCAAGCAGAAGGTGGAAACCGATCAGGTCGCCACCGCGATGCACGAGATGTCCGCCACCGTGCAGGACGTGGCGCGCAACGCCGAGCTGGCGGCCAAGGCGGCCAACGACGCGGACAGTCA
This sequence comes from Pseudomonas sp., assembly GCF_035497915.1. Classification (GTDB taxonomy): domain Bacteria; phylum Pseudomonadota; class Gammaproteobacteria; order Pseudomonadales; family Pseudomonadaceae; genus Serpens. Next base: position 56,624 of record NZ_DATJCS010000005.1, on the reverse strand, counting down.
GGCCCGCGACGGCGACCGGGTGGTCAACGAAGTGATTGCGCAGATCGAGCGCCTGGCCAACGAGGTCAACCGGTCGACCGAGGCCATGACTCAGCTGGAGCATGAGAGCAACAAGATCGGCAGCGTCATGGACGTGATCAAGGCGGTCGCCGAGCAGACCAACCTGCTGGCCCTCAACGCCGCCATCGAGGCCGCACGGGCCGGCGAAGCCGGTCGTGGCTTCGCGGTGGTCGCCGACGAGGTGCGCACCCTGGCACAGCGCACCCAGCAATCCACCGAGGAAATCGAGGAACTGGTGGCCGGCCTGCAGAACGGCACGCAGCGCGTGTCCAGCAGCCTGAGCAGCAGCCACAGCCTGGCCGGCAGCAGTGTGGCGCTGACCCGCAAGGCCGGCGCCGCGCTGGGCAGCATCAACCAGGGGGTGTCCAGCATCCAGTCGATGAACCAGCAGATCGCCGCCGCCGCCGAACAGCAGAGCGCCGTGGCCGAGGAAATCAGCCGCAGCGTGCTGAACGTGCGCGATGTGACCGAGCAGACCACGGTCGCCTCGCAGGAAATCGCCAAGTCGAGCACCGAGCTGGCCCGCCTGGGCAACCAGCTGACCGCGATGGTCAGCCGCTTCCGCATCTGAGCGCACGCCGACCCTCAGGAGAAAACGCCGCGTTCCTCACGGAGCGCGGCGTTTTCATTCACGGCGTGCTCACCTCTTCGGACAGCACGGCCTCCGGCGCATAGCGACGGACCGATTCGCAGCCCTGTTCGGCGCTGGCCAGGCTGGCGTACATCTGGCTCTGGCCGACCACCTGGCCGTTGGTGGCCTTGAGCACGAAGTAGTGCTTGCCGTTGCTGCTTTCCTTCACCTCGAACGCGCCCTCGCGCCGGGCGTTGCGGCGCACCGAATCGATGCCGTTGAGCGCCGAATCGCGCGCCTTGTACTGTTCGCTGGAGAGGATGACCTGGCCATTGCTGGCCAGCAGATTGAAGTGGAACTGGCCATTGCTGGCCTTCTTCAGATGGAACTTGCCGGACGACATGGCGACACCTCCTGTGCTGTGTGCCTACCGACAAGCGTAGGCCGCTTCGCCCAGAGCTGCGCTTCGCGGGCCCTGTGGGAAAAAGCAGCGGGGCTGAAGCCCCTCCCACAGGACGGCGCGTTGGTGGATCGATGAAGCGCGATCCACCCTACGGGCGGGTCAGGGTCTGGACGCCCTTAGGGGTGCCGAGCAGCAGCAGGTCGGCCGGGCGGGCGGCGAACAGGCCGTTGGTGACCACGCCGACGATGGCGTTGATGTCGGCTTCCAGGCGCACCGCGTCGGTGATGTGCAGGTTGTGCACATCGAGAATCACGTTGCCGTTGTCGGTCAGCACCCCCTCGCGGTACACCGGGTCGCCGCCCAGCCTGACCAGCTGGCGCGCCACATGGCTGCGCGCCATGGGAATCACCTCCACCGGCAGCGGGAAGTGGCCCAGTACCGGCACGCGCTTGCTGGCGTCGGCGATGCAGATGAAGGTGCGCGCCACGGCGGCGACGATCTTCTCGCGGGTCAGCGCAGCGCCGCCGCCCTTGATCAGCTCCAGGCGGTCATTGGCTTCGTCGGCACCGTCGACATAGAACTCCAGCTCGGCCACCGAATTGAGGTCGTACACCGGAATGCCGTGGTTCTTCAGGCGCTGCGCGGTGGCCTCCGAGCTGGCCACTGCGCCGTCGAAGTCCATCTTGTGCCGCGCCAGCGCGTCGATGAAGAAGTTGGCGGTGGAGCCGGTGCCGACGCCGATCACGCTGCTGCGCTCGAGGCGGGGAAGAATGTGATCGACAGCGGCCTGGGCCACGGCCTGCTTGAGCTGATCCTGGGTCATCGCGAGGTGCCTGGGGGGAGGAACGGGAGGGCGCGGATTATACCCTCAAGTCCGCAGCGGGCGTGGAGCCGGCCGGCGCGCACCGTGCGCCTGACGAAGCGGAGGAGTAGACTTCAGGGCTTTCGCAACCGCCGACAAGACCGCCACGATGCTCGAACAGTACGTCAAGAAGATCCTCACCTCGCGCGTCTACGACGTCGCCGAGGAAACCCCCCTGCAACCCGCTCGCCAGCTGTCGGAACGTCTGGGCAACCAGATTCTGCTCAAGCGCGAAGACCTGCAGCCGGTGTACTCCTTCAAGATTCGTGGCGCCTACAACCGCATCGCGCAGCTGAGCGAGGAAGAGCGGGCACGTGGGGTGGTCACCGCTTCGGCCGGCAACCATGCGCAGGGCGTGGCGCTGGCCGCCAAGCACCTGGGCATCAAGGCCACCATCGTCATGCCGCGCACCACGCCGGAGCTCAAGGTGCAGGGCGTGCGCGCCCGAGGCGGCAAGGTGGTCCTGCACGGCGACGCCTTCCCCGAGGCGCTGGCCCACTCGCTCAAGCTGGTGGAGGAAAAGGGTCTGGTCTACATCCACCCCTACGACGATCCGGAGGTGATCGCCGGCCAGGGCACCGTGGCCATGGAAATCCTCCGCCAGCAGCAGAACCAGCTGGACGCCATCTTCGTGCCGGTGGGCGGCGGCGGGCTGATCGCCGGCATCGCGGCCTATGTGAAGTACCTGCGTCCCGAGACCAAGGTGATCGGCGTCGAGCCGGAGGATTCCAACTGCCTGCAGCAGGCCATGGCGGCCGGCGAGCGCGTGGTACTGCCGCAGGTGGGGCTGTTCGCCGACGGCGTGGCGGTGTCGCAGATCGGCGACTACTGCTTCGCGGTGTGCCGGCACTTCGTCGACGAGGTGATCACCGTCAGCACCGACGAGCTGTGCGCGGCGATCAAGGACATCTACGACGACACCCGCTCGATCACCGAACCGGCCGGCGCGCTGGGCGTGGCGGGCATCAAGAAATACGTGGCCCGCGAAGGCGTGGCCGGCCAGGTGCTGGTGGCGGTCGATTCGGGCGCCAACATCAACTTCGACCGCCTGCGCCACGTGGCCGAGCGCGCCGAGCTGGGCGAGAAGCGCGAGGCGATCATTGCGGTGACCATTCCCGAGCAGCCGGGCAGCTTCAAGCAGTTCTGCCAGGCAATCGGCAAGCGCCAGATCACCGAGTTCAACTACCGCTACAACAGCCCCAGCGAAGCGCACATCTTCGTCGGCGTGCAGACCCACCCCGAGCACGACCCGCGCGAGGCGCTGGTGAACAGCCTGCGCGAGAAGGGCTTCCCGGTGCTGGACCTGACCGACGACGAACTGGCCAAGCTGCACGTGCGGCACATGGTCGGCGGGCGCGCCAACGGCGTGCGCGGCGAGCGGGTGCTGCGCTTCGAGTTCCCCGAGCGGCCGGGCGCGCTGTTCAACTTCCTCAACAAGCTGGGCGGGCGCTGGAACATCAGCATGTTCCACTACCGCAACCACGGCGCCGCCGACGGCCGCGTGCTGGCCGGCCTGCAGGTGCCGGAAGAGGAGCTGCACCTGCTGCCGGCGGCGCTGGACGCCATCGGCTACCCCTACTGGGACGAGACCGACAACCCGGCCTACCAGCTGTTCCTCGGCTGATCCCCTGCCGGGATAACTCTTGTAGGGCCGGCTTTACGCCGGCCAGCGGGGCTGAATTCCACGCCGCAGCGCCGTTCCCACCTTCGTCGGCCGGGATAAACCCGGCCCCACCGGTTCCCATCCGCCGCGTGGAATCGGCCCCGGCCCGCGTGCTCTCTGTCTAGACTGCTGCGGTCGACAGGGGGAACGATGGATACCGTGCTGAGCTTGAAGATTCTGCTGGGCCTGCTGGCAGCGGCGCTGCTGGTGCTCACCGGCGTACTCGGCGCGCTGTTCTGGCAGCGCTGGCGTGCCGCGGGCTGGCCGGCCTGGGCCGATCAGGCCACGCTGCTGCGCCTCGGCCCGCCGCTCCTGCTGGCACTGGCGGTCGCCGCGCCGATCGTGGCCTGGTGGCTGCTGCACCTGCAGGCGGTGCCCTTCGGAGAAACCTGGGTGCTGGCGGGTGCTTGCCTGTATCTGCTGGCCGGCATTGCCTGGTGGCTGCTGGCGACACGGCTATGGGCACTGGGCGGTAGCGCCGTTCACTCGCCGCGCTTTCTACCCATCGGTTTCGGTCTGGCCGTGACGGCGCTGGTGCTGCTGGTGGGGATTCTGCTGTTGATGGCCGCTGGCGTGCGCGAGGGCTGAGCGCATCGCGGCTTCGGGCACGGCCTGCACGAGCGGCAAGACGAGCGCAGGGTGGGCAACGCTGTCCTTGCCCACCCTGCGCCGGCAGGCGCGCCTGGCGGCCGGAAAAAGCGCCGATCGCCCTACAGCCCCGCACGAAGCCGGGGCACAGCGAACTCAACGCAGCGAAATCACCGGCCAGCCGCGCGCCTCGGCCTCGGCGCGCAGGATCGGATCCGGGTCCACCGCCACCGGATTGCTGACCCGGGACAGCAGCGGCAGGTCGTTGCGCGAATCGCTGTAGAACCAGCTGCCGTCCAGGTTCAGGCCGTTCTCGTCCAGCCAGCGCTCCAGGCGCACCACCTTGCCTTCCTGGAAACAGGGCACGTCGACGCTACGGCCGATATAACGGCCGTTTTCCATGCCGCACTCGGTGGCCAGCAGGGTTTCCACGCCCAGCCGGGCGGCGATCGGGCCGGTGATGAAACGGTTGGTGGCGGTGATGATCGCCACCCGATCCCCGGCCTCCAGATGGCGGCGAATCAGCGCCTCGCCCTTGGCGAGGATGATCGGCTCGATGAACTCGGCCATGAAGTCGCGATGCCAGGCGTCGAGCTGGTCCCTTTCGCTGCGCCCGAGCAGTTCCTGGCAGAAGTCCTGGTAGGCCTGCACGTCCAGGCGGCCCTCCAGATAGTCCTGGTAGAAGGCATCGTTGCGGGCACGGTAGCTGTCAGCTTCCACCAGGCCGCGCCGGCAGAGGAATTCGCCCCAGGCATGGTCGCTGTCGCCGGCCAGCAGGGTGTTGTCCAGATCGAAAAGGGCCAGGGCCACGCATCACCTCGGTACGGGATCAAAAAGGCTGCAGAGCATAACGGGTCCGCTTGCCACACTGAAGGCGCGACGCGCCCACCGGCATTTGCTTTCAGGGCTATTCATTTTTATGGAACAATGCCGCCACTTGATTGGCGAGGTGATCCCAGGTGATCGACTCCGATGGTTTCCGCCCGAATGTCGGCATCATTCTGACCAATGATGTCGGCCAGGTGCTTTGGGCGCGCCGCATCAACCAGGACGCCTGGCAATTTCCCCAGGGCGGCATCAATGCCGATGAAACCCCGGAGCAGGCGCTTTATCGCGAGCTCAACGAGGAAGTCGGTCTCGACCCCCATGATGTTCGCGTGCTCGCCTGCACCCGTGGCTGGCTGCGCTATCGGTTGCCGCAGCGCCTGGTGCGCACCCACAGCCAGCCGCTGTGTATCGGCCAGAAGCAGAAGTGGTTCCTGCTGCGCCTGCTCAGCGAGGAGACGCGGGTGCGCATGGACCTGACCGGCAAGCCGGAGTTCGACGGCTGGCGCTGGGTCAGTTACTGGTACCCGCTGGGACAGGTGGTCACCTTCAAGCGCGAGGTCTACCGCCGCGCCCTGAAAGAACTCGCCCCGCGCCTGCCGGCGCGGGACTGAGAGGAGAGCGCATCAGAATGCTCAGCACGCTGCGCAAGATCGTCCAGGAAGTCAACGCCGCCAAAGACCTCAAGGCGGCCTTGGGCATCATCGTGCAGCGTGTGAAGGAGGCCATGGGCAGCCAGGTCTGCTCGGTCTACCTGCTCGACCCGGAAACCAACCGCTATGTGCTGATGGCTACCGACGGCCTGAACAAGCGCGCCATCGGCAAGGTGAGCATGTCGCCCAACGAAGGCCTGGTCGGCCTGGTGGGTAGCCGCGAGGAACCGCTGAACCTCGAGCACGCCTCCGAACACCCCCGCTACCGCTATTTCGCCGAGACCGGCGAGGAACGCTACGCCTCCTTCCTCGGCGCGCCGATCATCCACCACCGACGGGTGATGGGCGTGCTGGTGGTGCAGCAGAAGGAACGTCGCCAGTTCGACGAGGGCGAGGAAGCCTTCCTGGTCACCATGAGCGCGCAGCTCGCCGGCGTCATCGCCCACGCCGAAGCCACCGGCTCGATCCGTGGCCTGGGCAAGCAGGGCAAGGGCATCCAGGAGGCGCGTTTCGTCGGCATTGCCGGCGCCCCTGGCGCGGCCATCGGCACCGCAGTGGTGGTGCTGCCGCCGGCCGATCTGGATGTGGTACCCGACCGTCCGGCCGAGGATGTCGAGACCGAGCTCAAGCGCTACCAGAGCGCCCTGGCGGCCGTGCGCGAGGAATTGCAGCAGCTCTCCGCCAAGCTGGCCAACCAGCTGCGTCCCGATGAGCGCGCGCTGTTCGACGTGTACCTGATGATGCTCGAAGACACCGCGCTCAGTAAGGATGTGGTCCAGTTGATCAAGGGTGGCCAGTGGGCGCAGGGCGCGCTGAGCCAGGTCATTCGCGCCCACGTCGATCGCTTCGAGCAGATGGGCGACCCCTACCTGAGCGAGCGCGCCTCCGATGTGCGCGACCTGGGCCGGCGCCTGCTCGGCCATCTGCAGCAGGAGCGCCAGCAAACGCTGGTCTATCGCGACAACACCATCCTGGTCAGCGAGGAGCTGACCCCGGCGATGCTCGGCGAGGTGCCGGAGGGCAAGCTGGTCGGCCTGGTGTCGGTGCAGGGTTCGGGCAACTCCCATGTGGCCATTCTGGCCCGCGCCATGGGCATTCCCACCGTGGTCGGCGCGGTCGACCTGCCCTATGCCAGAGTCGACGGCATCGAGATGATCGTCGACGGCTACCACGGCGAGGTGTTCACCAACCCCGGCGCGGTGCTGCGCAAGCAGTACGGCGAGGTGGTGGAGGAAGAACGTCAGCTGACCCAGGGTCTGGAGTCGCTGCGCAGCCTGCCGTGCGTCACCCTGGACGGCCAGCGCATGCCGCTGTGGGTCAACACCGGCCTGTTCGCCGACGTGGCGCGCGCCCAGCAGCGCGGCGCGGAAGGCGTCGGCCTATACCGCAGCGAAGTGCCGTTCATGAGCAACGAGCGCTTCCCCAGCGAGAAGGAGCAGGCCGCCATCTACCGCGAGCAGCTGGCCGCCTTCCACCCGCAGCCGGTAACCATGCGCACGCTGGACATCGGCGGCGACAAGTCGCTGTCCTATTTCCCGATCAAGGAACAGAACCCCTTCCTCGGCTGGCGCGGCATTCGCGTCACCCTCGACCATCCGGAAATCTTCCTGGTGCAGGTACGCGCCATGCTCAAGGCCAGCGAGGGCCTGGAGAACCTGCGCATCCTGCTGCCGATGATCTCCGGCGTGCTCGAGCTGGAGGAATCGCTGCACCTGATCCATCGCGCCTGGAGCGAGGTGCGCGACGAGGGCGTGAACGTGCCGATGCCGCCCATCGGCGTGATGATCGAGGTGCCGGCGGCGGTCTATCAGATCCGCGAACTGGCCAGCCAGGTCGACTTCATCTCGGTCGGCTCCAACGATCTGACCCAGTACCTGCTGGCGGTGGACCGCAACAACCCGCGCGTCGCCGACCTCTACGATTTCCTGCACCCGGCCGTGCTCCAGGCACTGCGCCAGGTGGTCGATGGCACGCACGCCGAGGGCAAGTCGGTAAGCATCTGCGGCGAAATGGCGGGCAACCCGCTGGCGGCGGTGCTGCTGCTGGCGATGGGCTTTGACAGCCTGTCGATGAACGCCACCAACCTGCCCAAGGTGAAATGGCTGCTGCGCCAGATCACCGCCAGCAGGGCCCGCGAGCTGCTGGACGAGGTGATGCGCATCGACAACCCGCATGTCATCGGCAGCACCCTCAACCTGGCGCTGCGCAACCTGGGCCTGGGCCGGGTGATCAACCCGGCCGCCGCCGTGCAGGCCTGAGCCTCGCTTCTGTGGGAGCGGCTTCCAGCCGCGATGCTTGCAGGCAAATCGCGACTGAAGTCGCTCCTACAGGATCCCCCGGCGCCCCTTCCTCAGCTCCGCCGGCCGGCGTAAAGCCGGCCCCGCAGGGGATTGGAGCCGCAGAATCGTGTGGGGCCGGGTTTATCCCGGCCAGAGGCCGGCGCCAGCCGGCCCCAAGCCCGCTCTAGATACCCTCGTCGCGCTGAAAATCCTCGGTGGCGCGCGCCACCATGCGCCGCCAGTCGCCCGAGGCGGCGCCGAGCTGGCGCACCGCCTCTAGCAGGGTGAGGAAGGCGGCGTGCTGCAACTGCGCGTCGCCCTGTGCAACGGCCTGGTCGGCCTGCTCGCGGGCCTGTTGCAGCAGGCGCTCGAAGTGCTCGGAATCGAAGGACATGGACATTCTCCGCGACGGCCTCTGCGTCCAGTAAAGCGAAGAATGTACCCATTGGTCGTAAAGCCGATGGGCTGCCTGAATTTTCCCCTCGATCGGGTCGCCCTGAGCAGCGGGTTACGTTGTCGAAACGATGCGTCCAACCCTGGGTCGAAGCCGGCAAAGCCGCATGGTAGCGCGGTTACGGCAAGACTAAGGTAGTAGACGTGCTGAAAACCGACTTCTGTACGATGTAGCCGCCTGCCCCCTATAACAACAATGTGAGGACACATTAATGGCAGATCATCAGTCGAACGCCGAAGCCTACTGGTCGGCGAACCTCCGCATCATCTTTGGAAGCCTGTTCATCTGGGCCCTGTGCTCGTATGGACTCGGCATCGTCCTGCGCCCCCTGCTGTCGGGCATCATGGTTGGCGGCGCCGACCTTGGCTTCTTCTTCGCTCAGCAAGGCTCCATCTACGTCTTTATCGCGTTGATCTTCTTCTACCGCTGGAAGATGAACAAACTCGATAAGCAGTTCGGTCTCGAGGAGTAAGACGTAATGAGCCAATTTGCAATCAACATGATTTTCGTGGGGATGTCGTTTGTCCTCTACATCGGCATCGCCGTCTGGGCGCGTGCCGGCTCCACCAAGGAATTCTACGTTGCAGGCGGCGGCGTCGGCCCCATCCCCAACGGGATGGCCACCGCGGCGGACTGGATGTCCGCAGCCTCCTTCATCTCCATGGCTGGCCTGATCTCCGTCGGCTACGTCAACTCCTCGTTCCTGATGGGCTGGACCGGTGGCTACGTGCTGCTGGCCATGCTGCTGGCGCCCTACCTGCGCAAGTTCGGCAAGTTCACCGTGCCGGACTTCGTGGGTGACCGCTTCTACAGCAAGGGTGCCCGCCTGGTGGCCGTCGTTGCCCTGCTGCTGACCTCCATCACCTACGTGATCGGTCAGATGAGCGGTGCCGGCGTGGCCTTCGCCCGCTTCCTGGAAGTGAGCAGCAGCACCGGTATCTGGATCGCCTCGGCGGTGGTGTTCATGTACGCCGTGATCGGCGGCATGAAGGGCATCACCTACACCCAGGTGGCTCAGTACGTGGTGCTGATCCTGGCCTACACCATCCCGGCGATCTTCATCTCCCTGCAGCTGACCGGCAACCCGATCCCGCAGATCGGCATGTTCGGCGAGCACACCGAGTCCGGTATGCCGCTGCTGCAGAAGCTGAACGAAGTGGTACGTGACCTGGGCTTCCAGGACTACACCGCTGACGTGTCCAACAAGCTGAACATGGTGCTGTTCACCCTGTCGCTGATGATCGGTACCGCCGGTCTGCCGCACGTGATCATTCGCTTCTTCACCGTACCGAAGGTTGCTGACGCCCGTTCTTCCGCTGGTTGGGCCCTGGTGTTCATCGCCCTGCTGTACACCACCGCTCCGGCCGTGGCCTCCATGGCTCGCCTGAACCTGCTCACCACCGTGTATCCGCAGGGTGTTGAACAACCGGCGCTGGAATATGCCGAGCGTCCGCAGTGGGTGAAGACCTGGGAAGAAACCGGTCTGATCAAGTTCGAGGACAAGAACAACGACGGCCGCATCCAGTACTACAACCCGAGCGCTGACTTCAGCGAGCGTGGCTGGGCTGGCAACGAGCTGACCGTTAACTCCGACATCCTCGTACTGGCCAACCCGGAAATCGCCAACCTGCCGGGCTGGGTCATCGGCCTGATCGCCGCGGGTGCCATTGCTGCGGCACTGTCCACCGCAGCCGGTCTGCTGCTGGCCATCTCCTCGGCAATCAGTCATGACCTGATCAAGACGATCATCAATCCGAACATCAGCGAGAAGGGTGAAATGCTCGCCGCGCGGATCTCGATGGCCGTGGCGATCCTGGTGGCGACCTACCTGGGCCTCAACCCGCCCGGCTTCGCCGCGCAGGTGGTGGCACTGGCCTTCGGTATCGCCGCATCCTCGATCTTCCCGATGCTGATGATGGGTATCTTCTCCCGTCGCATTAACAGCGTCGGCGCGATCTCGGGCATGGTTGCCGGTCTGGCCTTCACCGTGATCTACATCTTCATCTTCCTGGGCTGGTTCTTCATCCCGGGTACCAACAGCCTGCCGAACACTCCGGACAACTGGCTGTTCGGTATCTCCCCGCTGTCCATCGGTAGCGTGGGTGCGCTCATCAACTTCGTCGTGGCCTTCGCCGTGGCGTACATGACCGCTCCGCCGCCGAAGGAAGTTCAGGATCTGGTTGAAAGCGTCCGCTTCCCGAAGGGTGCCGGCGCTGCCATCGACCACTGATTGACACAGCGTGACGAACCGGGACATCGTCCCGGTTCTGTTTGATCCAGGCGGGCTTCCCTTCAACAGGAAGCCCGCCTTCATTTCGGGGATTCCTATGATTTGGCATTTGGTTGCATTGGGAGTGGCTGGCCTGGGAGCGGGTGGCATCGCCTACCTGCTGCGCAGGCTGAGCCGTAACAGACTGCCCACCTGGTTCGTACCGGCCCTGGCCGGTTTTGGGATGCTGGCCTACCAGATCAACTACGAATACGACTGGGCCGAGCACAAGCAGAGCCAGTTGCCCGCAGGCTCGGTGGTGGTCGCGCTGGAGGAAGAACAGCAGATCCTGCGCCCCTGGACCTACCTGGTGCCGCTGACCGTCGGGCTGACCGTGGTCGATACCTCCAACATCCAGCAGATCGAGCAGGACGGACAGCGCATCCAGCAGTTCATCCTCTACCGCTTCGAAAAGGAATATGTGGACCGCCTGGACCACCAGCCCCACCTGCTCAACTGCGATACCGCCGAACTGGTGCCGGTCACCGGCCAGGGCGCGGGCACGCTGCGGCAGCTGGAGCGCGACGACGCGCTGTACCGCGCCGTTTGTCAGTAATCCCCTGCGCGCCGCTCACAGGCGCAGCAGGTAATCCGCACCGCCCAGCTGGCGCATCTGCTGGCGAATCCAGAAGGCCCGCCGATCGATGTAGGCGCTGGGCCGGCCGGCGCTCCAGCGCCGGGGATTGGGCAGGGTGGCCGCCAGCAGGCTGGCCTGCCGGTTGCTCAGGCGCGCCGCCGGAATACGGAAGTGCTGCCGGGCCGCGGCCTCGGCGCCGAACACCCCATTCCCCCATTCCACGCTGTTGAGGTACACCTCGAGGATGCGCTGCTTCGGCCAGAGCGTTTCCACCAGCAGGGTGAACCACACCTCCAGTCCCTTGCGCAGCCAACTGCGACCGGACCAGAGGAACAGATTCTTGGCCACCTGCTGGCTGAGGGTGCTCGCCCCGCGCAGGCTGCCGCCGCGCCGGTTGTGCTGCAGGGCATCGCGGATGGCCGGCAGGTCGAAGCCCCAGTGTTCGGCGAAGCGCTGATCCTCGGCGGCGATCACCGCCACCTTCAGGTTGTCCGGCAGGCGCTCCCAGGGTTGCCACTCGCGCTTCAAGTCCAGCGAGTCGCCCGCGCGCCAGGCCTCGATCTTGCGCTCCACCATCAGCGCCGTGCCCGGCGGCGGCACCCAGCGCAGCACCAGCACCAGCGCCACGCTCAGCGCCAGCAGGCTGGCGATCAGCAGCAACAGACGCCGCAGCCAGCGACGCAGGCTGCCGAGGCGCAGGAAATTGGACGATCGGCGAGGCATCATAGGCGCCCTGGTTTCTCTGACTGACAAGGAGTTTGGCTCATGGGTCGTGTGTATCTGTCCCTGGCGGCATTCTTCGGTTTCACCGGCGTGGCGCTTGGCGCCTTCGCCGCCCACGGCCTGAAAGGCCGTCTGACCGCGGCCCATCTGGAGGTGTTCCAGACCGGCGTGCATTACCAGCAGCTGCACGCCCTGGCGCTGCTCGCCGTGGCGCTGCTGGCCGCGCGCGGCGCCAGCCGCTACCTGACGGTGGCCGGGCTGGTCTTCAGCCTGGGTATTGTGCTCTTTTCCGGCAGCCTGTACCTGATGACGCTGGCCGGACTGAAGCTCGGCCCGGTCACGCCGCTGGGTGGCGTGCTGTTCCTGGTCGGCTGGGCCTGCCTGGGACTGCACGCCTGGCGACGCAAGGCCTGACGGCGGCTTGGTCGCTGCCGGCGATGGAGCTAGAATGCCCGGCCCTTGATCAGACAGCACACGCCCATGCGTATCCATCTCAATGGTGAGGCCCGCGACATTCAGGACGGCCTGAGCATCGCCGACCTGCTGGTCCAGCTGGACCTGACCGGCCGCCGGGTGGCCGTCGAGCTCAACCTCGACATCGTGCCGCGCAGCCAGCATGCCGAGACCCGCCTGCGGGACGGCGACCGCCTGGAAGTCGTCCACGCCATCGGTGGCGGTTAGCCGCCTGTTCGGGTGCCTCGAAGATTTTCGGCGCCAGACTTCGCCCGCACGGTCGTGCGGGCATCCGCCCCACCGGAGGAATCGCGATGACCGTAGCCCCGCATGACCAACCCTTTACCCTCGCCGGCCGCACCTACCAGTCGCGCCTGCTGGTGGGTACCGGCAAGTACAAGGACCTGGAGGAAACCCGCCAGGCCATCGAGGCTTCCGGCGCCGAGATCGTCACCGTCGCGGTGCGCCGCACCAACATCGGCCAGAACCCCGGCGAGCCGAACCTGCTGGATGTGATCAGCCCCGAGCGCTACACCATCCTGCCCAACACCGCCGGCTGCTACACCGCCGACGAAGCCGTGCGCACCTGCCGCCTGGCCCGCGAGCTGCTGGATGGCCACAACCTGGTCAAGCTGGAAGTGCTGGCCGACCAGAAGACCCTGTTCCCCAACGTGGTGGAAACCCTGGCCGCCGCCGAGACGCTGGTGAAGGACGGCTTCGACGTGATGGTCTACACCAGCGACGACCCCATCGTCGCGCGTCGCCTGGCCGAGATCGGCTGCATCGCGGTGATGCCGCTGGCCGGCCTGATCGGCAGTGGCCTGGGCATCTGCAACCCGTACAACCTGCGCATCATCCTCGAGGAATCGCCGGTCCCGGTGCTGGTGGACGCCGGCGTCGGCACCGCCTCGGATGCCACCATCGCCATGGAACTGGGCTGCGCCGCCGTGCTGCTCAACAGCGCCATCGCCCACGCCCGGCACCCGGTGCTGATGGCCCAGGCCATGAAGCACGCCGTGGAAGCCGGCCGTCTCGCCTACCTGGCCGGGCGCATGCCGAAGAAACTCTACGCCAGCGCCTCCTCGCCCCTGGAAGGCCTGCTGCGCTAAAACCCGCTCCTGCCCGGCGCTCCTGCGCCGGGCATATTTTTTTCTGCCGGAAAGCCCCATGACCGACCCGATCGAACAGCCCTCCGACCTTCCGCCCGAGCACCGTCGCACCATCAAGAGTTTCGTGATGCGCGCCGGGCGCATGACCACCGGCCAGCAGCGCGGCCTGGAACTGGGCTGGCCGAAGTTCGGCCTGGAGCTCGAGGACGGGCCGCTCGATCTCGACCGGCTGTTCGGCCGCCAGGCGCCGCGCACCTTCGAGATCGGCTTCGGCATGGGCCAGGCCACGCTGGAAATGGCCGCCGCCGCCCCCGAGCAGGACTTCATCGGCGTCGAGGTGCACAAGCCTGGCGTCGGCGCGCTGCTCAACGGCCTGCTGCTGCAGAACCTCGGCAATGTGCGCGTCTACAGCTGCGATGCGCTGGAAGTGCTGCGCACCTGCATTCCCGACGCCAGCCTGGACCGCGTGCTGCTGTTCTTCCCGGACCCCTGGCACAAGGCCCGGCACAACAAGCGCCGCATCGTGCAGCCGGCCTTCGCCGAGCTGGTGCGCCAGAAGCTCAAGGTCGGCGGCGTGCTGCATATGGCGACTGATTGGCAACCCTATGCGGAACACATGCTCGAAATCTTGAGCGCGGCGCCGGGATATGCCAACCTCGCCACCGACGCTGGCTATGTGCCACGTCCGGAAGAGCGCCCGGTGACCAAGTTCGAGCGGCGCGGCGAACGCCTCGGCCATGGCGTATGGGACCTGAAGTTCCAGCGCATCGCCTGATCGCCATCCGATAACAACAACAGCGCTGGATCCACCGGCGTGAATGGAGGACGGCCTTGCCAAGCCGCCCCACAGGACGGCACGCACGTGCCAGGGAGCGAACTGTGTTGAAACCTATTGCCATGCTGTTGCTGGCGAGCTGCGCGCTGCAAGTACAGGCAGCCGTGCCGCCCGGCCAGGCCGAACGCCTGGGCCGAGACCTGACCCCGCTGGGCGCCGAGCGCGCCGGCAACGCCGAAGGCACCATTCCGGCCTGGACCGGCGGCATCACCAAGCCACCGGCCGGCTACCAGCCGGGCGCGCACCATATCGACCCGTATGCGGCCGACCAGCCGCTGCTGATCATCGACAAGCACAACCTGAACAACCACCGCGACAAGCTGCCGGAAGGCATGCAGCGCCTGCTGACCCTCTACCCCACCTACGGCGTACGGGTCTACCCGACCCGGCGCAGCGCGGCGGTGCCGGAGCGGCTGTACACCGCCACGCGGCAGAACGCCACCCGGGCGAAGCTGATCTCCGGCGGTAACGGCATCGAGGGCGCCGCGGCCGGTGTGCCCTTCCCCATCCCGCAGGATGGCCTGGAAGTCATCTGGAACCACATCACCCGCTACCGTGGCGAGCAGCTGCGCATGATCCTCAACCAGGCGGCGGTGCTGGCCAACGGCAGCTACAACCTGCTCAAGCTCGACCGGGAAATCTACTTCGTCTACAACCGCGAAGGCATGACCCCGGGCGAGCTGGACAACACCCTGTACCACTACAAGTACAAGATCACCGCACCGGCCAAGCTGGCCGGCTCGGCGCTGGTGGTCCAGGACAGCCTCGACCAGGTGCTGGCCACCCGCAAGGCCTGGCGCTTCAACCGCGGCGAGCGGCGTGTGCGGCGCCTGCCGTCGCTGGCCTACGATTCGCTGCAGCCGGACACCAACGGCATGGCCACCGCCGACATGGTGGATGTCTACAACGGCGCGCCGGATCGCTACGAATGGAAGCTGCTGGGCAAGCGCGAGATGATCGTGCCGTACAACAGCTACAAGGTGCACCAGCAGGGCATCCCCTACGAGGAAGTGCTGGGCGACAAGACGGTCAATTCGTCGCTGCTGCGCTACGAGCTGCACCGCGTCTGGGTGGTCGAAGCCTCGCTGCGCATCGGCTTCAAGCACCCCTACGCCAAGCGCCGCTTCTACATCGACGAGGACAGCTGGCAGATCCTGTCCGTGGACCTGTATGACGACTCCGGCGAGCTGATCGGCATGCAGGAAGCCCACCCGATCAACTACTACGAGGTGCCGGTGTTCGTGAGTACGCTGGAAACCGTGTACGACCTCAAGGGCGGCCGCTACTTCGTCGACGGGCTGGACAACAACGAGCCGGCCTACGACTTCGGCGTGCGCCTGTCGCCGCGCGACTTCTCGGCCCAGGCCCTGCGTCTGGGCAACTGAAGCCCGCTCATAAAAAACGGCGCACTTCGGTGCGCCGTTTGCGTTTCAGCGCCGATCCGCCGCCACGCCCAGCAGCAGGAAGGCCACCAGCACCACGGGCGCCAGCGTGTAGTTGTTGAAATAGGCCAACCCCTGGGCCAGCCAGGGGCTGGTGAAGACCAGGCCGAAGCCGTAGACCAGCGCGCAGAACACCACGAACAGCAGCGTGCGCAGCACGAAATTCAGCCCGCCGATGGTGCGCTGCAGCCAGGCGTTGAGGTGCGGGCCGAACAGCACCAGCAGCGTGGCCAGCAGGGCCAGGGCGATCTCACTCAGATGGCCGCGACACCAGCGCGACAGGCTGATGATCAGGTCCAGAAACATGTCCATCGGTTACCGCTCCGTGAATGACGAAGGCGCCTTTATAACCGCTCTGGAACGCACTCCGAAAGCGAAGCGCTCGTCATGTGGGGCTGGTTTATCCGGGCCAAAGGCCGGCGCCAGCCGGCCTGGTTCACCGCGCTGCCCCGTCGGCCGGCATGAAGCCGGCCCTACAGGGATGGAGCGCCGCGCCTGGTTGAGGAATCTGTAGGGCCGGGTTTATCCCGGCCAAAGGCCGGCGCCAGCCGGCCCCGGTTGCACCGCGCTGCCCCGTTCGGCCGGCATGAAGCCGGCCCTACAGGGATTCGGTGCGTTAGCGAAGCGGCTACTACGGCAGGAACAGCTGCAGCAGGTCGTTGAGGAACAACTGACCCTGCGGAGTGGCCACCAGGCGCTGGCTGTCGGCGCTGAGCAGGCCGCGGCGCTCGGCCTCCTGGCGCGCCTCGTTCAGCTCGCGCAGATCCAGGCCGGTGCGCTCGGCGAACAGGCTGGCCGGCACGCCCTGGGTCAGGCGCAGGGCGTTCATCAGGAATTCGAAGGGCAGCTCGTCCGGCTCCAGGGTGCGGCGACCGGCCTCGAAAGCCTTGTCCGGATCCAGGTAGTCCTTGGGCAGGCGGGTGTTCCAGGTGCGCCGGATCACGCCGTCCACGCCGCTCAGCTTGCCGTGGGCGCCGGCGCCCAGGCCGAGGAAATCGCCGAAGGTCCAGTAATTGAGGTTGTGCCGCGCCTGGCGGCCGGGCTGCGCGTAGGCGGAGGTCTCGTACTGGCCGTAGCCATGCTCGGCAAGCAGCGCCTGGCCGGCCTCCTGGATGTCCCAGAGGATGTCGTCCTCGGGCAGCCGCGGTGGCTGGTTCCAGAACACCGTGTTCGGCTCCACGGTCAGCTGGTACCAGGACAGGTGCGTCGGGCGCTGGGCGATGGCGATGCGCAGGTCCTGCAGGGCGTCTTCCAGGCCCTGCTCCGGCAGGCCGTGCATGAGGTCGAGGTTGAAGTTGTCGAAGCCGGCCGCCCGCGCCATGTCGGCGGCGCGAATGGCTTCGTCGCCATCATGGATGCGTCCCAGCGCCTTGAGCTTGTCGGCCTGGAAGCTCTGCACGCCGATGGACAGCCGGTTGATGCCCAGGCTGCGGTAGTCGCGGAATTTCTCCTGCTCGAAGGTGCCCGGGTTGGCTTCCAGGGTGATCTCGATGTCCGGGGCGAAACCCACGCGCCGCTCCAGGCCGGCGAGGATGCGCTCCAGCGCCTGGGGCGAGAACAGGCTGGGCGTGCCGCCGCCGAAGAACACCGACACCAGCTTGCGGCCATGGACCTGCTCGAGGCGCTGGCCGAGCTCGGCCAGCACGGCATCGGTGTATTCACGCTCCGGCAGCTGCGGGCCGGCGGCGTGGGAGTTGAAGTCGCAGTAGGGGCATTTGCGCACGCACCAGGGGATGTGCACGTAGGCCGACAGGGGCGGCAGCCGGAAGCTTGGCGCCTGAAGGTGAATGCGGTCCGTGCGGGTTTGTTTGGCGGCTTCCGGCTTGCGACTTCCGGCTGCGCTCATGCGATTCCCAGCCGGGCCTTGAGCAGCGCCATGGCGCGGGCGCGATGGCTGAGGCGGTTCTTGTCCACCGGCGCCAGCTCGGCGCTGGAGCATTCGAGCTCCGGCACCCAGAACAGCGGGTCATAGCCGAAACCGTGCTCGCCACGCGGTGCGTGCAGAATGGTGCCGTGCCACAGGCCTTCACAGATGATCGGCAGCGGGTCGTCGGCATGCCGCACCAGCGCCAGGGCGCAGACGAACTGCGCGCTGCGCTGATCGTCCGGCACGTCGCGCAGGACCTCGAGCAGCTTGGCATTGTTGGCCGCGTCGCCGCCGCCACCGGCGTAGCGCGCCGAGTAGATGCCCGGCGCCCCGCCCAGGGCGTCCACCGCCAGGCCGGAGTCGTCGGCCAGCGCCGGCAGGCCGCTCACACGCGCCGCGTGGCGGGCCTTGAGGATGGCGTTCTCGACGAACGACAGGCCGGTTTCCTCCGGCTCGACCGAGGAGAACTCGCCGATCGAGCGCACGCGCACGTGGGCGCCGAGCATGGCCTGCAGTTCCTTGAGTTTGCCGGCATTGTGGCTGGCCAGCACCAGTTCGCTGAAGAGGCTCATCGGTCGGGGAAGAATTCCTGGTTGAAGGTGAAGCTGTTGCGCGGCCCGCCGGCGCTCTGCACGTTGATGGTGAAGCTGAGGGTTTCCTTGCCGATGGGGAACTGCGCCAGGTAGTACACCGCTTCGCCCTCGCGCACCTGGCGGAAGCTCAGGTTGCTGATCTGGCCCAGCAGGTTGCGCACCTGGCCGCTGACGGTGGCGGTGATCGGCTTGCCGTCCTTGAGCACGGAAATGTTCAGCACCCCCTGGTTGCCGGCGCGGGTCAGGCCGACGGCGGCGGCGATTTCCGGCTGCAGGAAGCTGGAATTGAAGGCGCTGTAGTGCACGTCCAGCTCGTCGAAGCTGTACTTTTGCTCGGCCAGGGCCGGCAGCGCCAGGCACAGGCTGAAGAACAACAGGAAAAGACGGCGCATGGTGGGTCTCCTCGGAAGACGTGGGGGGTCAGTGATCCTGCAGGCCGGGACTGCTGAGCCGGTAGATGCCGATCTCTCCCAACAGATTAGGCCACAGGCGGCTGCCCCAATCGTGGCGGTGCAGGCGGTCCACCGCCAGGCGATCGAGCACGCGGGCGTCGCGTTCACGGCACAGGCGCTCGAAGTCCTCGAAGGTGCAGAAGTGGATGTTCGGCGTGTTGTACCAGGTGTACGGCAGGAATTCGGACACCGGCATGCGGCCCTTGCTGGTCAGGTACCAGCGGCAGCGCCAGTGGCCGAAGTTGGGGAAGGTGACGATGCAGGTTTTGCCCACCCGCAGCATCTCGTCGAGGATGCGGTCCGGGTAGTGCACGGCCTGCAGCGCCTGGGTCATTACCACCACGTCGAAACTGCCGGTGGCGAAGTTGCCCAGGCCCTTGTCCAGGTCCTGTTCGATGACGTTGACGCCCTTTTCGACGCAACGGGCGATGTTGTCCGGGTCGATCTCCAGGCCGTAGCCGCTGACCTGCTTGTGGTCGCGCAGCCAGGCCAGCAGTTCTCCGGTGCCGCAACCGAGGTCGAGCACCCGGCTGCCGGCGGGAATCCATTCCTGGATGATGTCCAGATCGGCGCGCATGGAAACTTCCTCAGATGACGATGCGGTTCATGTAGCTGCGGAACACCTGCTGATAGCGCGGCACCGGCAACAGGAAGGAGTCGTGGCCCTGGGGCGCGTCGATCTCCACGTAGCTGACGTTCTTGCGCGCCGCCAGCAGGGCATCCACCAGCTCCCGTGAGCGGGCCGGCGAGAAGCGCCAGTCGGTGGTGAAGGACATCAGGCAGAAATCCGCCTTGGCCGGCGCCATCGCCCGGGCCAGGTCACCGCCGTGGGCGGCGGCCGGGTCGAAATAGTCCAGCGCCTTGGTCATCAGCAGGTAGGTGTTGGCGTCGAAGCGGGTGGAGAACTCCTCGCCCTGGTAGCGCAGGTAGCTTTCCACCTGGAATTCCACGCCCTGCACGTCGTAGTTGAGGCGATCGGTCTTCAGTTCGCGGCCGAACTTGGCGCCCATCGCGTCATCGGACAGGTAGGTGATGTGGCCGACCATGCGCGCCAGGCGCAGGCCGCGCCGGGGCAGCACGTCGTGCTCGTAGAAGTGCCCGCCGTGGAAGTCCGGGTCGGTAAGAATCGACTGCCGGGCCACTTCGTTGAAGGCGATGTTCTCCGCCGACAGGCGCGGCGCCGAGGCGATGCACAGGCAGTGGCGCACGCGCTCGGGGTAGCTGATGGTCCATTGCAGCGCCTGCATGCCGCCGAGGCTGCCGCCGACCACCGCGGCCCATTGCTGGATGCCCAGCCGATCGGCCAGGCGCGCCTGGCTGTGCACCCAGTCCTCCACGGTCACCACCGGGAAATCCGCGCCGTAGGGCTTGCCGCTCGCCGGGTTCAGACTGGCCGGGCCGGTCGAGCCGTTGCAGCCGCCCAGGTTGTTCAGCGCCACCACGAAGAAGCGGTTGGTGTCGATGGGCTTGCCCGGGCCGATGGCGCTGTCCCACCAGCCCGGCTTGCGATCGTCGGGGTTGTGGTAGCCGGCGGCGTGATGATGGCCGGACAGGGCGTGACAGATCAGCACCGCGTTGCTGCGCGCGGCGTTCAGCTCACCGTAGGTTTCGTACACCAGCTGGTAATCGGCCAGTTCGCGGCCACAGGCCAGGGCCAGCGGCTCGGCGAACGTGGCGATACGGGGTGCGACCAGACCCACGGAATCTTCGGGAAAGACAGACGACATCGACCCGGCTCATGCGGAAGGGAAGCGGCACAGTCTACTGTGTGGCGCGTTGCAATTCATCCATGGCGGGCGGGGGAAGACCGCCGCTTTTGCAGGAGCGGCTTCAGCCGCGATGCTTTTCGTGCAGGCCGCCGCCAAAAGCTCGCGACTGAAGTCGCTCCTACAGTGGGCCGTGCAGACCGCCGTTTTTTGTGGGAGCGGCTTTAGCCGCGATGCTTTCATGCCGGCCGCGGCCAGAAGCTCGTGTGCGGCCGTTACTCGACCTTGCCCTGCACCTCTTCCTGCATGCGCTTGAGGCCCATGTGGCGCACGTCGGTGCCGCGCACCAGGTAGATCACCAGCTCGGCGATGTTGCGGGCATGGTCGCCGATGCGCTCCAGCGAGCGCAGCGCCCAGATCACGCTGAGCACCCGGGTGATGGAACGCGGGTCTTCCATCATGTAGGTGGCCAGTTCGCGCAGCGCGGTCTTGTACTCGCGGTCGACGGTCTTGTCGTGCTGGGCTACCGACAGCGCCAGCTCGGCATCGAAACGCGCGAAGGCGTCCAGCGCGTCGCGCACCATGCGCCGCACCTGGTCGCCGATGTGGCGCACCTCGACATAGCCGCGCGGCGCCGAGCCTTCCTCGCAGAGCTCGATGGCCCGGCGGGCGATCTTCGAGGCCTCGTCGCCGATGCGCTCCAGGTCGATCACCGACTTGGAGATGCTGATCACCAGGCGCAGGTCGGAGGCCGCCGGCTGGCGACGGGCCAGGATGCGCAGGCACGCCTCGTCGATGTCGCGCTCCATCTGGTTGGTCTGCTCATCGATCTCGCGCACCTGCTGGGCCAGGCCCGAGTCGGCCTCGATCAGCGCGGTGACCGCGTCGTTGACCTGCTTCTCCACCAGGCCGCCCATGGCCAGCAGGTGGCTGCGCACCTCTTCCAGCTCGGCGTTGAACTGCTGGGAAATGTGCTGGGTATGGCTGTCTTTGTTGATCATCTTTCCAATCCTGAAAATAACAGCGGGATGGCCCTTGGCAGAGCGTGTCGGGCAAGGCGGCGAAGCGCAGACAGTACGATCAGTACGGCAAGCTTCGCCAACGCGGCCCGGCGCGCTATGACATGGCCATCTAGCCGTAGCGGCCGGTGATGTAGTCTTCGGTCTGCTTCTGCGCCGGGTTGGTGAACAGGGTATCGGTGTCGCCGTACTCGATCAGCTTGCCCATGTACATGAAAGCGGTGTAGTCGGACACGCGCGCCGCCTGCTGCATGTTGTGGGTGACGATGACGATGGTGTACTTGGATTTCAGCTCGTAGATCAGCTCTTCCACCTTGAGGGTGGAGATCGGGTCCAGCGCCGAGCAGGGCTCGTCGAGCAGCAGCACTTCCGGCGACACGGCGATGGTACGGGCAATCACCAGACGCTGCTGCTGACCACCGGACAGGCCCAGCGCGGATTCATGCAGGCGATCCTTCACCTCGTCCCACAGCGCGGCGCCCTTGAGCGCCCACTCCACGGCTTCGTCCAGGGTGCGCTTCTTGTTGATGCCCTGGATGCGCAGGCCGTACACCACGTTCTCGTAGATGCTCTTGGGGAACGGGTTGGGCTTCTGGAACACCATGCCGACGCGGCGACGCAGCTCGGCCACGTCCTCGCCCTTGCGGTAGATGTTCTGGCCGTCGAGGCGGATCTCGCCGTCCACGCGGCAGCCATCCACCAGGTCGTTCATGCGGTTGAAGCAGCGCAGCAGGGTCGACTTGCCGCAACCGGACGGGCCGATGAAGGCGGTCACGCGCTGCTTGGGGATGTTCATGCTGACGTCGTGCAGCGCCTGCTTCTGACCGTAGAACAGGTTCAGGCCGGGCACTTCCAGGGCCACGGTCTCGTCGGCCAGCGACAGGCTCTGCTTGTTGCGGCCCAGGGCGGCGAGATCGATGCCGTGGGTATGGGATTCGGATTGCATAGGCTCACTCCGTTCGAAACTGCTCGGCGGCAGGCCGACCCCGGCCTGCCGACCGGAATTAGTGTTCCAGCGCCTTGTACTTCTCGCGCAGGTGGTTGCGGATGTAGACCGCGCTCATGTTCAGGGTGGCGATCACCACCACCAGCAGCAGCGCGGTGGCGTAGACCAGCGGCCGCGCCGCTTCCACGTTCGGGCTCTGGAAGCCGACGTCGTAGATGTGGAAGCCCAGGTGCATGATCTTCTGGTCCAGGTGCAGATACGGGTAGTTGCCATCCAGCGGCAGCGACGGCGCCAGCTTGACCACGCCGACCAGCATCAGCGGCGCCACTTCGCCGGCGGCGCGCGCCACGGCGAGGATCAGGCCGGTCATCATCGCCGGGCTGGCCATCGGCAGGACGATCTTCCACAGCGTCTCGGCCTTGGTGGCGCCGAGGGCCAGCGAGCCTTCGCGCACCGCGCGCGGAATGCGCGCCAGGCCTTCCTCGGTGGCCACGATGACCACCGGCAGGGTGAGGATCGCCAGGGTCAGCGAGGCCCACAGCAGGCCCGGGGTGCCGAAGGTCGGCGCCGGGGCGGATTCCGGGAAGAACAGCCGGTCCAGCGAGCCGCCCAGCACGTAGACGAAGAAGCCCAGGCCGAACACGCCGTAGACGATCGAGGGCACGCCGGCCAGGTTGTTCACCGCGATGCGGATCACCCGGGTCAGCACGCCCTGCCTGGCGTATTCGCGCAGGTACACCGCCGCCAGCACGCCGAACGGGGTGACGATCACCGCCATGATCAGGGTCATCAGCACGGTGCCGAAGATGGCCGGGAAGATGCCGCCTTCGGTGTTCGCCTCGCGCGGTTCGTCGCTGACGAACTCCCAGAGCTTGGCGAAGTAGTGGCCGATCTTCTCCAGCTGGCTCATGCCGTTGGGCTGGTAGGCGCGCACCACCTTGCCGAGGCTGATGTCCAGTTCCTGGCCATCGGCGGTGCGCACGCGGATGCTGTCACGGTTGAACGCCTGGTAGAGCTCGCCCAGGCGCGCTTCCAGCACCTGGTACTCGGCATCCCACTGAGCCTTCTCGGCGGCCAGATCGGCCTGTGCGGCGGCGTCCAGGCGACCTTCCAGTTCCAGCTTGCGGGTCTTCAGGCGCAGGCGTTCCAGACCATGGTTGATGCGGCCGATCTGGTGCTTCTCGACATCCTTGATTTCGCCGTGCAGCGCATCGACCCGCTGCAGGCGGCGCTGCAGCTCAGGCCAGGCGGCGTCGCCTTCGGCGACCAGACGTCCCTCTTCCTTCACGTTGACCAGGAAGCCGTAGAAGTTGCCCCATTCGCGGCGCTCGATGGCCACCAGCTCGGCGGGCGTGCGGATGTTGCTCAGCCATTCACCGACCACCCAACTGAAGTCGGCGCCGTAGACTTCGCGGTTGCCCACCTTGAGCAGTTCGCGGGTCATGAACTCGCCGCCCTCGGCGTTCACCGGCAGGCCGCTGGCCGCCAGGCGGGCGCGCGGCACCTCTTCCATTTCCACCACTTCGCCGGCCAGCAGGCGCGGCGCCTGGCCGGGCACCTGGTAGTCGGCGACGATCACATCGGCCGGCCAGAAGTGCGCCAGGCCGCGGCTGGCGATCACCGCCAGCAGGCCGAGGGTCATGATGACGGCGATGGACACCGCACCGGCGTTCAGCCACACCCAGGGGGTGCCGCTCTTGAACCAGGTTTTCAGGTTTTGCTGTTTCACGGTATCGGAACCTTTCATGGCGCCCCCTTACAGCGACGCATACTTGCCGCGCAGGCGCTGGCGGATCAGTTCGGCCAGGGTGTTCATCACGAAGGTGAACAGCAGCAGCACCATGGCGGCGAGGAACAGCACGCGGTAGTGGGTACTGCCCACCTCGGACTCGGGCATTTCCACCGCCACGTTGGCGGCCAGGGTGCGCAGGCCCTCGAAGATGTTCATTTCCATGATCGGCGTGTTGCCGGTGGCCATCAGCACGATCATGGTCTCGCCCACCGCGCGGCCCATGCCGATCATCAGCGCCGAGAAGATGCCCGGGCTGGCGGTGAGGATCACCACGCGGGTCAGCGTCTGCCAGGGCGTGGCTCCCAGGGCCAGCGAGCCGTAGGTGAGGCTCTTGGGCACGCTGAACACGGCGTCCTCGGCGATCGAGTAGATGTTGGGGATTACCGCGAAGCCCATGGCCAGGCCGACCACCAGCGCGTTGCGCTGATCGAAGGGAATGCCCAGCTCGTTGGAGAGCCACAGGCGCATGTCGCCGCCGAAGAACCAGTTCTCCAGGTGGCCGCTGATGCCCAGCGAGAAAGCGCCGACGCCGATCACCACCGGCACCAGCAGCGCCGCTTCCCAGCCGTCCGGCACGCGCAGGCGGATGCTTTCCGGCAGCCGGCTCCACAGCCAGGCCGCGCCGATGATGCCCACCGGCATCAGCAGCAGCAGACTGAAGATGCCCGGCAGGTGGCCTTCCACATAGGGCGCCAGGAACAGTCCGGCGAAGAAGCCGAGGATCACCGTGGGCAGCGCCTCCATCAGCTCGATCACCGGCTTGACCTTGCGGCGCAGGGTCGGGGCCATGAAGTAGGCGGTGTAGATGGCGGCGCAGATGGCCAGCGGCGCGGCCAGCAGCATGGCGTAGAAGGCCGCCTTGAGGGTGCCGAAGGCCAGCGGCGCCAGGCTCAGCTTGGGCTCGAAGTCGGTGTTGGCCGAGGTGGACTGCCAGACGTGCTTCGGCTCGTCGTAGCTTTCGTACCAGACCTTGCCCCACAGCGCGCTCCAGGAAATTTCCGGGTGCGGGTTGTCGACTGCCACGCTGCGCAGCAGACCGTCACGTTCGACCAGCAGGCGGTCGGCGCGCGGTGACAGCGCGCCCACGGCCGCACCGTCGCTCACCGCTTCGACCAGCAGGGTGCGGTGCGCGGTGCTGTGGAAGATGCCCAGGCGACCGGCATCGTCCAGGGCCAGGAAGCCCTTGCGGCGCTCTTCCGGGAGGATCTGGCGGATCGGCGCATCGCCCAGGCGGAAGTTGCGCACATTCTTCAGCTCGTGGCGGCCATCGGCATCCCGCACCATGAACCACTGGCCGATGCCGCCGCTGGAGTCACCGACCATCAGCGAGATGCCGCCAAGCAACGGGCTCACGGCGGTGATGCGGGCGTTGCCGCCGGCCAGCTTGTAGCGGCCGTTTAGCACCTGGCGACGCAGATCGAAGACCTGCACCTCGGCGCGCTCGCCGAAGGCATACAACCACTGCTGGCGAGGCTCCAGCTGCAGGGCCACGATCGGTTCGCCCAGCGCCGGCAGCTTGTAGCGCTGCTCGCTGAGGCTCACCTCGCCGGTGAACAGGTTCTCTTCGCGCTCCAGGCGCAGGGTGCTCAGCTCGCCGCCGGCGACCGCCGCCAGCTGCAGGCTGGCGCCATTGACGCTGATGGCCAGCTTTTCCAGGGCGCGGCCCTGGGTGTCCAGCGCAATGGGCTCGGTGCCGAACGGGTAGATCAGCTCGGGGCTGATAGTCTTCACGCCGCCGGGGTAGCTGAGACGGTATTCGTGCTGCGCGACCAGGGCGCTGCCATCGTCAAGGCCGACCACGAAGCGGCGGCTGCCGGGAGTGTCTTCACCCAGCGCGACGATGCGCCGGCCTTCCGGCAGCGCCAGGCGCGTCTCGCTGAGCAGCGTGCCCGCGTGCACATCCACGAATTGCACCTGGCCACTGGCCTCCAGGCGCATGGCGACCTGGTTCTGCTCCTCGATGGTCAGCAGCAGGGGCGGCTGGCGCTCGGCCAGCCAGCTCGGGCGCTGTTCCTGCGCGGCGCCCAGTTCGGCGCCCTGGAAGATCGGCAGCACCACGTGGGCCAGGTAGAAAAAGATCAGGGTAATGGCGCCGAGTACCGCCAGGCCGCCGATGGAGACGTACCAGCGGGCCAGACGATCCTTGAGGGCGCGCATGCGCCGCTTGCGCTTGAGGGCCGGCGTATCGAAATCCAGCCCCGGCGCCCGGGAAGAAGCGCTCATGTCGTGTTCAGCCATATCGTTCATGAAATACATCCGGGGCCGGCTCGGAGGGGCCCGAGCGCACTGTAAAACCGCCGTGTGACAGAAAGATTACAGCCGCGTGACGCGCGGACACGTGGCTGAAACGCAACGACCCGCGCCGAGGCGCGGGTCGCTGGACGAGACGAGGATCGAGGCTTACAGGCCCAGGTCCTTCAGCGCCTTGTCGACCACCTTCTTGGGCAGCGGGATGTAGCCGTCCTTGACCACCACGTCCTGACCCTGCTTGCTCAGCACCAGCTTGAGGAATTCGGCCTCCAGCGGCGACAGGGCCTTGTTCGGGTCCTTGTTGATGTAGACGTAGAAGAAGCGCGCCAGCGGGAACTTGCCGGCCAGAGCGTTGGCTTCCGAGGCTTCGAAGGCTTCGCCGCCCTTCTTGGACAGCGGCACGGCGCGCACGCTGGAGGTCTTGTAGCCGATGCCCGAGTAGCCGATGGCGTTCAGGGTGCTGGAGATCGACTGGACCACCGAGGCGGAACCCGGCTGCTCGTTGACGTTCGGCTTGAAGTCACCCTTGCACAGCGCCACTTCCTTGAAGTAGCCGTAGGTGCCGGACACCGAGTTGCGGCCGAACAGCTGGATCGGCTTGTTGGCCCACTCGCCGGTCAGACCCAGCTGACCCCAGGTCTTGATGTCCTGGCTGCCGCCACACAGGCGGGTGCTGGAGAAGATGGCGTCGACCTGGGCGATGTCCAGGCTCTTGATCGGGTTGTCCTTGTGGACGAACACGGCCAGGGCGTCGATGGCCACCGGAACCTCGACCGGCTTGTAGCCGTACTTCTGCTCGAAGGCCTGCTTTTCGCTGTCCTTCATCGGGCGGCTCATCGGGCCGATGTTGGCGGTACCTTCGGTCAGCGCCGGCGGCGCGGTGGAGGAACCGGCGGCCTGGATCTGGATGTTGACGTTCGGGTAGTTGCGCTTGAACTCTTCCGCCCAGAGGGTCATCAGGTTGGCCAGCGAGTCGGAACCGACGCTGGACAGGTTGCCGGACACG
Organism: Pseudomonas sp.; assembly: GCF_035497915.1. Lineage (GTDB taxonomy): Bacteria > Pseudomonadota > Gammaproteobacteria > Pseudomonadales > Pseudomonadaceae > Serpens. Next base: position 29,227 of record NZ_DATJCS010000005.1, on the reverse strand, counting down.
CCGGAGGTCTTGGTATAGCTCGGCAGTGCCGGATCGACAGCCGCCAGCGCGCCGGTGGAGGCGACGCTTACCGCGGCCAGGCCCATGGCCGCCATCAAACGCTTCACTTTCATTCCTTGCTCCTGGACTGAGGGTGTGATGTGCAACGGTGGCCAGTATTGGCAGGCCCCATGACAAGTCTATGAAGCGCATGTGACAGTTGGATGACCATGACACAGGCCGCTTCGCCAGGATATTTCGCTGGGTATACTCCACCCGCCAACCCCTGTGCCCCGAGCCTGATATGTCGAACGAAGAGCTGGACCCCATTCCCCAGGGCGACCTGGCCATGCAGATCACCGCCCTGCCCCGCGACACCAACGGCTTCGGTGACATCTACGGTGGCTGGCTGGTCGCGCAGATGGACCTGGCTGGCACGGCAATGGCCAGCCGCCTGGCCGGCGGCCGGGTGGCCACCGTATCCATCGACCGCATGGCGTTCATGACCCCGGTGGTGGTCGGCGCCCAGCTGTCCTTCTATACGCAGACACTGCAGGTCGGCCGCAGCTCGATGCGCGTGCTGGTCGAGGTATGGAGCGACGATCCGCAGACCCAGGAATGGCGCAAGGTGACCGACGCGGTGTTCGTGTTCGTGGCCATCGACGACCGTCGCCGGACCCGGGCGATTCCGGCGAGCCGCTGACAACACCTTCTTCTTTTTGTAGGAGCGGCTTCAGCCGCGATCCTTTCGTGCAGGTCGACCCAGAGGCTCGCGACTGAAGTCGCTCCTACAGGTTTCTGTGCAGTACATGCCAAAACGCCAGCCCGAGGGCTGGCGTTTCGTTACAACGTGCCGGCGTCAGCCGCGCATGTTGTAGACCTTCTTTTCGTTCAGCTCGGCGTAGGCATACAGACGCTCCATGTAGGCCTTCTGCTGCGCCCACACCTTCGCCGCAGCGGGGTCGGCAGCGGCGGCATCTTCCACCGCCTGGGCGGCGACTTCCTTCAGGCGCGCCAGCACCGCATCGGGCAGCTCGCGCACTTCCACGCCCTGCTCGCGCAGCTGTTCCAGCGCTTCCATGTTCTTGGCGTTGTAGTCGTCCAGCATGTCGCCGTTCACGTCGCGAGCAGCGGCGCGGACGATGGCCTGCAGATCGGCCGGCAGGGTTTCCCAGGCCTTGAGGTTGATGTCCAGCTCGAAGGTGACGTTGGGTTCCTGCCAGCCGGGGGTGTAGTAGTACTTGGCCGCCTTGTGCAGGCCCAGGGCCAGATCGTTGTACGGACCGATCCACTCGGTGGCGTCGATGGCGCCGGTCTGCAGGGCGGTGAAGATTTCACCGGCCGGCAGGTTCACCACGGTACCGCCCATGCGGGTCAGCACTTCGCCGCCCAGCCCGGGGGTACGCATCTTCAGACCCTTGAAGTCCTCGACGCTGTTGATTTCCTTGTTGAACCAGCCGGCGGTCTGCACCCCGGTGGCGCCACAGGCCAGCGGCAGGATGCCGAACGGCTTGTAGACCTCTTCCCACAGCTGCATGCCACCACCCCGGTGCAGCCAGGCATTCATTTCCTGGGCATTCGGGCCGAACGGCAGGGCGCAGAAGAACTGGGCGGCCGGGACCTTGCCCTTCCAGTAATAGGGGGCACCGTGGCCCATCTCGGCAGTGCCGCGCGACACCGAGTCGAACACTTCCAACGCCGGAACCAGCTCGCCGGCGGCGTACACCTTGATGTTCAGCCGGCCATTGCTCATCTCGTTGACCAGTTGGGCGAAGCGCTCGGCACCCACGCCGACACCGGGGAAGTTCTTTGGCCAGGAGGTGACCATTTTCCAGGAGAAACGCTGCTGCTGCGTGGTCTCGCCGGAAGCGGCGGGTGCGGTTTCCTGCTTGCAGCCGGCCAGTGCGGTGGCCGCCAGGCCGACACCGGCGGCGGCGAGAATGTCACGACGTTTCATGGAGTAGCTCCTTGTTGTTGTTATGCCTATCGCGAGGGGGCGAGTCGTCGAGGCACTTTATGACCCGACTAGCATAGGCTGCCGCCTTGTTTCCAGCTTCGTCACTGCGACCAAAGTCGCGCCGCCGTTGCCCCTGGCCGACCACGCGGCCTAGAATCGCGTCCCGCCTGCTTTTCATTCCTATAAAGGACTCGTCATGTCCGCAAAAACACCCCCGCTTGTGACCTTCGCGTGCCTTATCGACTCGATAAACGCCTGGCTGGGTCGCATCTGCGCCTGGTTACCGGTTTTCCTGGTGGTTGGCACCGCCGTTGTCGTGATTCTGCGCTATGGCTTCGGCATCGGCGCCACTGGCCTGCAGGAAGCGGTGATGTACGGCCATGCCCTGGTGTTCATGGGCGCGGCCGCCTGGGCGTTGCAACAGGGCGCACATGTGCGGGTAGACATCCTCTACCAGCGCTTCTCCACGCGCACCAAGGAAGTGGTCAACATGTTCGGCACCCTGGTGCTGCTGCTGCCCACCTGCGGCTTTCTGCTCTGGCTCAGCTGGAACTACGTCGGCGCCGCCTGGGCGACTCTGGAAGGTTCGCCGGAAGCCGGCGGCCTGCCGTTCGTCTACCTGCAGAAGAGCATCATCCTGGTGCTGGTCGTCAGCCTGCTGCTGCAAGCCATCTCCAACCTGATCAAGGGCGCCTACCGTCTGGCCGGCCGCCTCCCCTTCGAAGAACAAGCCGAGGTGCAGCATGGCTGAGACGATGGCCCTTCTGCTGTTCCTGGGCATCTGCGTATTCCTGATGACCGGTTTCCCGGTCGCCTTCGTGCTGGGCGGCGTCTCGCTGCTGTTCGCCGGCTTCGGCGTACTGTTCGGCATTTTCGATGGCAGCTACCTGTCGGCGCTGCCGAACCGCATCTTCGGCATCATGAACAACCAGACCATGCTGGCCGTGCCGCTGTTCGTGTTCATGGGCGTGATGCTGGAGAAGTCGCGCATCGCCGATGACCTGCTGGAGTCCATGACCCGCCTGTTCGGCGCCAAGCCGGGCGGCCTGGCGATCTCCGTGTGCCTGGTCGGCGCGCTGCTGGCCGCCTCCACCGGCATCGTCGGCGCCACCGTGGTCACCCTCGGCCTGCTGGCTCTGCCGACCATGCTGCGCCGCGGCTACGATCCGGCGGTGTCCACCGGCACCCTGGCCGCCACCGGCACCCTCGGGCAGATCGTCCCGCCCTCCATCGTGCTGGTGCTGCTGGGCGACGTGATGTCCAGCGCTTACCAGCAGGCGCAGCTGAAGATGGGCATCTTCTCGCCGAAGACCGTGTCGGTGGGCGACCTGTTCATGGGCGCGCTGATTCCCGGCCTGGTGCTGATCGGCCTGTACGTGCTGTATCTGGTGATCGTGGCGATCATCAAGCCGGCCAAGCTGCCGCCGATGCCCCAGGAAGAGCTGGGCACGGTGAACTGGGGCAAGCTGCTCGGCGCCCTGTTGCCGCCGCTGCTGCTGATCGGCCTGGTGCTCGGCTCCATCCTGATGGGCTTCGCCACGCCCACCGAGGCCGCCGCCGTGGGCGCCGTGGGCGCCACCCTGCTGGCGCTGAGCAAGCGCAAGCTGAACCTGCAGCAGCTCAGGGACGTCACCTTCAGCACCACCTCGATCTCCGCGATGGTGTTCCTGATCCTCATCGGCGCGTCGCTGTTCTCCCTGGTGTTCCGCGGCTTCGGCGGCGAAGCGGTGATCGAGGAGATCCTGCACAACCTGCCGGGCGGGGTGATGGGTGCCTTCTTCGTGGTGATGCTGGTGATCTTCATCCTCGGCTTCATCCTCGACTACATCGAGATCTGCTTCGTGGTGGTGCCGATCGTCGGCCCGATCCTGCTGGCCATGGGCCTGGACCCGGTCTGGCTGGGCGTGATGATCGCCATCAACCTGCAGACCTCGTTCCTGACCCCGCCGTTCGGCTTCTCGCTGTTCTACCTGCGCAGCGTGACGCCCGCCTCGGTGGCCACCATGACCATGTACAAGGGCGTGATCCCCTTCATCTTCATCCAGCTGGCGATGCTGGTGATTGCCTACCTCTGGCCGCAGCTGATCACCTGGCTGCCGGAAACCGTGTACGGCCCGTAAGCCACACCGGCCCCATACAAAACGCCCGTCCTCGACGGGCGTTTTGCTTTGTGGAACCATCCCTTTCCACCCCAGCCCCCGGAGAACCTGCCATGGCCGCACAGATCGAACACCAGCAGATCGGCGAGCTGGCCTGCTGGCGAATCCGCCACCAGGGCGCGCAGTTGCTGATCGCCGAGCAGGGCGCGCAACTGCTCAGCTACCAGCGCGATGACGCGCCGCCGCTGATCTGGCTCAGCGAGCAGGCGGAATACCGGCGCGGCCAGGGCCTGCGCGGCGGGGTCCCGGTGTGCTGGCCATGGTTCGGCGCGCTGGAACGCAACCCCGCCGAGATCCAGGCGCAGTATCGCGGCAGCGCCGCGCCGGCCCACGGCCTGGTGCGCACCCTCGACTGGCGGCTGGAAGACATTCGCGAAGAGGACGATGCGGTCAGCATCGAATTCGTCTTCGACAGTCGCGTGCAGCCGCTGCCCGACTGGCCCCACGCCGTGGAACTGCGCCTGCTGATCCGCCTCGACCAGCGCCTGCATCTGCGCCTGACCAGCCACAATCACGGCGCCCATCCGCTGTTTCTCAGCCAGGCCCTGCACAGTTACTTCGCGGTCAGCGATATCCACCAGGTCCAGGTGGAAGGCCTGCACGGCTGCCGCTACATCGAAACCCTGGAAGACTGGCAGGCGCGCCTGCAGCAAGGGCCGGTGACCTTCGGCGGGGAAACCGATCGCATTTACCTGGGCGTGCCCTCGCAGATCTCCTTCCGCGACCCGCAGTGGCGGCGTCGCGTGCATGTATTGAGCAGCGGCTCACACTCGGCGGTGGTGTGGAATCCGTGGATCGCGAAAAGCCGATATTTATCGCAGTTCGCCGAGGATGCCTGGACCGGCATGCTGTGCATCGAGACGGCCAACGTGCTGGAGGACCGTATCGAGCTGCCGCCCAACGCTGCTCACGCGCTGGAATTGAGCCTGTGGGAAAGTCCGCTTGATAACTGAATAAATTGAATAATTACTCTAATTAAGCCCGATAACTATCGGGCTTTTTTCTTCATATACGCGCCACTTAGCAGACAACTTTCCCGTTGCAATAAGCCACGCCGAAGATCAATTAATCAAAACGATACCTGGTTCTCCCCGGCAAACTTTCCCCCCGCAGCATCTGTTCCTAGAATGCCGGCCAGCTCGGCGAGCCCCACGGCTCCCGCCTCGTGCGCAACGCTGCCACGTCCCCTCTTGAGTAATAACGGCAAGTCAAGGAATGACTCTTCTGCCCATTAACGCGGATGCGTATCTGCAACTCGCCAGAATTCCGGTCAGTTCCGAAAACCCATTCGGAGCGGATGCACGCTATTCCCCGGAATATGAACAACTGGAACGTGAACTGGGCAAAGGCAGCGCAGTCCATGCGACCGGGGCAATCGACTGGGCGCTGATACGCGGCGGCTGCGAAGCGCTGTTGCGCGAGCAGTCCAAGGATCTGCGGGTGGCCACCTGGCTGACCTTCGCGCTGTATCGGCAGGGCGGACTGGCCGGCCTGCACGCTGGCCTCGGCCTGCTGCTGGAACTCTGCGGCCCGAGCTGGGACGGCCTGTTTCCCGGCAAGCCGCGCACCCGCGCGGCGACCATCGGCTGGCTGCTGCCGCGCCTGGAACAGGCGCTGGGCGAGCCGCAGGCGGCCGGCGATCCCGCGCTGCTCGCGCAACTGGACGGCCTGCTCACCCAACTCGATGCCTGCCTGGCCGAGCGGCTGGGCGAGCAGGCGCCGTCGCTGCTGCCCCTGCGCCGTCAGCTCGACGGGCTGAGCCGCCAGGCCACAACGGCCAGCCCGGCGCCAGCACCTGTTGCGCCAGCCAGCACGCCGACAACCAGCCCCAGCGCCAGGCCGCACAACGACAAGGATGCGCAAAAAACCCTGCGCGCCCTGCAGGAACAGGCCCGCTCGCTGTGCGACTGGTGGCTGCGCCAGAACCCCACCGATGCCCGCGCCCTGCGCCTGTCGCGCTGCCTGCTCTGGTTGCCGATCGACGCCCTGCCGCCCTGCGACGGCCAAAAGATCACCACCCTGCGCGGCCTGCCCCGCGATCGCCTGAATGCCTTCCAGGAAGCCCTGCGCCAGGGCCGCCACGCCGAACTGCTGGTCGAGCTGGAAACCAGCCTGGCGCGCGCGCCGTTCTGGCTGGATGGCCAGCACCTCGCCTGGCAATGCCTGCAGGCGCTGAATGCCGAGGCGGCCCTGCAGGCGCTGGAAAGCGAGCTGGCGGCCCTGCTGCGCCGGCTGCCCGGCCTGGAAACCCTGCGCTTTCATGACGGCACGCCCTTCGCCGAGCCCGATACGCTGGCCTGGCTCACCGGCCACGTGCTCTCGACCGCGACCATGAGCAGCGAACCCGCCGCCCGCGTGGACGACACGTCCTGGGAAGCCGGCCTGCACCAGGCCCGCACCCTGCTGCGCGAGCTGGACCTCAAGGCCGCCGTGCAGGCGCTCAGAACTGGCCAGCACGGCGCGCGCGGCCTGCGCGAACACGCGTACTGGGAACTGGCCATCGCCCGCGTGTGCCGCCAGGCCGGGCGCCACGAACTGGCCCGGGCGCTGCTGGAAGCGCTGGACCAGCAAGGCCGCAACCATGACCTGGAGCGCTGGGAGCCCGACCTGGCTCTGGCGATCGCCCGCCAGCTGCACGGCTGCTACGAGCAACTGGGGCTGCGCGAGCGCAAGGAAGAGCTGTATCGACGACTTTGCCGCCTCGATCTCGACGCGGCGCTGAATTAACCGGATCAACCATCAAGGAGAAGGACATGGCCAAAGAAGGCTCGGTAGCCCCCAAGGAACGCATCAACGTCACCTTCAAGCCCGCCACCGGCAACGCCCAGGAGGAGCAGGAGCTGCCCCTCAAGCTGCTGGTGCTGGGCGATTTCACCCAGCGCGCCGACGAACGCAAGATCGAGGAACGCAAGCCGGTCGGCATCGACAAGCAGAGCTTCGACGATGTGCTGGCCAAGCAGGAGCTGAGCCTGACCTTCAGCGTGCCCAATCGCCTGCAGGAAGGCGCGGAGGACGATCTGGCCGTGCAGCTGCGCATCGACTCCATGAAGGACTTCAACCCGGCCAGCCTGGTCGAGCAGGTGCCGGAGCTGAAGAAGCTGATGGCCCTGCGCGAGGCGCTGGTCGCCCTGAAGGGCCCGCTGGGCAACGCGCCGGCCTTCCGCAAGGCCATCGAAAGCGTACTGGCCGACCCGGACGCCCGCGACCGCGTACTGAACGAGCTGGGCCTGGACGCCTGATCACCGACAAGGAAGCCACACGATGACCACTCCCGCAGCCGCCGCGGCGCAGAACACCGCCTCCGCCGACACCGGCATTCTCGACCGCATCATCGCGCAGACCCGCCTGAGCCCCGATGACGAGGCCTACGACATCGCCAAGCGCGGCGTTTCCGCCTTCATCGCCGAGCTGCTCAAGCCGCAGAACCACAACGAGCCGGTGAAGAAAGCGCTGGTCGATCGCATGATCGCCGAGATCGACGCCACCCTCAGCCAGCAGGTGGACGAGATTCTCCACCACCCGCAGTTCCAGGCGCTGGAATCGGCCTGGCGCGGCCTGCAGCTGCTGGTCGAGCGCACCAACTTCCGCGAGAACATCAAGCTGGAGATCCTCAACGCCTCCAAGCAGGACCTGCTGGAGGATTTCGAGGACAGCCCCGAGGTGGTGCAGTCCGGCCTGTACAAGCACGTCTACACCGCCGAGTACGGCCAGTTCGGCGGCCAGCCGGTCGGCGCACTGATCGCCAACTATTCCTTCGACCCCAGCGCCCCGGACATCAAGACCCTGCAATACGTGGCCAGCGTCGCGAGCATGGCCCACGCGCCGTTCATCGCGGCGGCCGGCCCGGGCTTCTTCGGCCTGGAGCGCTTCACCGGCCTGCCCGACGTAAAGGACCTGCAGGACCACTTCGAAGGCCCGCAATTCGCCAAGTGGCAGGGCTTCCGCGAGCAGGAAGATGCCCGTTACGTCGGCCTGACCCTGCCGCGCTTCCTGCTGCGCACCCCCTACGATCCCCAGGAAAACCCGGTGAAGAGCTTCGTCTACAAGGAGAACGTCGCCGGCAGCCACGAGCACTACCTGTGGGGCAACACCGCCTACGCCATGGCCACCCGCCTGACGGAGAGTTTCGCCAAATACCGCTGGTGCCCGAACATCATCGGCCCACAGAACGGCGGCGCGGTGGATGACCTGCCGCTGCACCACTTCGAGAGCATGGGCGAGATCGAGACCAAGATTCCCACCGAGGTGCTGGTTTCCGACCGCCGCGAGTACGAACTGGCCGAACAGGGCTTCATCGCCCTGACCATGCGCAAGGGCAGCGACAACGCGGCGTTCTTCTCGGCCAACTCGGTGCAGAAGCCCAAGTTCTTCGGCACCGGCGAGGAAGGCCGGCTGGCCGAACTCAACTACAAGCTCGGCACCCAGCTGCCCTACCTGTTCATCGTCAACCGCCTGGCTCATTACCTGAAGGTGCTGCAGCGCGAACAGATCGGCGCCTGGAAGGAACGCTCCGACCTGGAGCGCGAGCTGAACACCTGGATCCGCCAGTACATCGCCGACCAGGAGAACCCCAACCCCGAAGTGCGCAGCCGTCGTCCGCTGCGCGCTGCCCAGGTGCTGGTCAACGAGGTGGCCGGCGAGCCAGGCTGGTACCGGGTGACGCTCAATGTACGGCCGCACTTCAAGTACATGGGCGCCGACTTCACCCTGTCGCTGGTCGGCAAGCTGGACAAGGACTAAGCGGTGAGCGGCGGATACGGCAGCCTGTTCGAGCGTCTGGATGGCGAAAGCGCCCGGCGCCGCAACGGCTGGAGCCAGGAACAGGCCGTCATGGATTCCGTGGCGGCCCATCTGGCGCGGATGCTCAGCACCCGCGCCGGTGGCGTGCAGACGCTGCCCGACTACGGCCTGCCGGATCTCAATGACCAGCGCCTGTCACTGCACGACACCCTGCAGCAGGCGCGCATCGCCATCGAACGTTTCATCACCGCCTACGAGCCGCGCCTGAGTCAGGTGCGGGTAGTCGCCCTGCCCCGGCACGGCGATCCGCAGCGCCTGGCCTTCGCCATCGAAGCTCGACTGGACGTGGCCGGCGTGCAGCGCGAAGTGCGCTTTGCTGCCAGCCTGGAAGGCAGCGGCCGGATGAAGGTTGAGTAAGGGAATACACGAACATGTCAGGCAAACCCGCCGCCCGCCTGGGCGATTCCACCGTCTGCCCGCTCCCCGGCCATGGCAGCACACCGATCGCCGCCGGCTCGCCAGATGTGCTGCTCGACGGCCTGCCGGCCGCACGCCTGGGCGACCCCAGTGGCTGCGGCGGCACACTGGCCGCCGGCTGCTCGGCGACCGTACTGATCAATGGCCAGCCGGCAGCGGTGGTGGGCAGTGTCGGCAGTCATGGCAATGCGGTCACCAGTGGATCGACGACAGTAACCATTGGCATGGATATAAGCCCGGCTACATCACGTACGATTTTTACCCAAGCCTCCTTGGCAACAGCTGCAGCAGCCGCTGTCGCCGAAAATCCTTCGGCGCAGGCCGAGCTGAACGAGCTCGAGTACACCATCATGCTGAAGCCTGGCGGCAATCACGTACTGACACCGCTGATGATTTCTGACTATGAGGAACGCACCCAAGGCCGCACTAATAACAAAGAAAATATTGATTTCCTAATACGCAATACCAAGCATGAAGCAGAGCATTTGACATTAGAAGTTTTCTCAAATGAAGCCGTAATGTATACCGAAGCCAACACCGATCTCTTATTGAAGACGGGGGAGCATGAATGGCAATGGGACGGCTACAGCACAGCAGGCGTTCTCGACACCAATATATTGAAAAATACTGATGTCTTTCTACGGCTTACCGCTTCACTCGGTAGCAAACAATGGATAAGCGAACTGCATCTCAAAGCAAAAGCCCAAGAGGTTGAGTGGGTTGATGTTCGGATAGAACGCAACAGTTTTGACGTGACTGTTACTGTGCGGCCAAGTTTCTCCGACGGTGGCATTGAAGGCAGAAATAACCATATTGATCCTGCCAGCTATCCAGCATTGGAAACCCTAGCAAAGGAAGGAATCGAATTTTACTGGTCGCGCAATGGAGATCGGGCACCGGGAATCGCAGATCCGATCCAGACCGGCGCTAGCAGCTACAGAGCAAAGGTGAACGCTGACGTCAATCAGCTACCGAAGGCGAAGAATTTCCCCCTGGTAGAAAACCTGACAGCCGATGGTGGCCGATCAACCAGCTTCGGGGTCTTTCGCAAGATCCACCACAACCTTGGGTATGCCTATACAAAGTTCGTATCCGAAACCAAAAACCCATCCCTATGGCCGACCGGGAAGAGATTCACTGATGAGCTATTTAAGCAAACAGCTGCTCACGAATTTGGCCATTTGATACTAAACGAGTACGGGGATGGAGGCCTTATGCCCACCCATTCATGGACACATAAAAATACCTCTACCCTGTGGCAGACTGAAAAGCCAAACAACCCCATGCCTAAGGTCGGAGAAATAGATCTGATGAGATATTACAGCACCTATCTCTACTGGGAGGATCGATTTAGTCGGACAGTTGCCTCGGACGATGACGTAAAAGGTCTGATCTGGCTGAGCAGGGTTCAATTCCATGCCTAACAAGCCAATCTTAATAGTTTTTGCGCTATTCATGACGGCTTGCACTTACCAAGTAAGCCGGCACGATATCGTTTACTTCGAAAACACATGCACTGAAGCAGCTGAAATTCTTACTGAAAACAGCTCAAATTTCTACACCTCTAATTCTGAAGTGCTCCTCGCGCCAGGCGAGAAAGCGGCCATTGCATCGTACATGCTTTATACAGAAAGCATTTTCGAACACATAAGCGACGACTATAAACTCAGCATCACCATTCATGACAACAATAAAATAATAAATAGGGATAACCTTCTTGACCGCATTTCAACGACACAACCAAAAGTAAAGGGAAGCAATCGAATATGGGTAATTACCGACACCTCGTTATGCCCTGACTCATTAAATAAGACCCATAAAACCCCATGACCCGACACGGCTGATCGGAAGCGCCCATGTCCTTCAACCATTACTACCAGAGCGAACTCTCCGCCCTGCGCCAGCTCGGCAAGCGCTTTGCCGAGCGCAATCCGGCGCTGGCGCCGTTCCTCGGGCAGAGTGGCCGCGACCCGGATGTCGAGCGGCTGCTGGAGGGTTTTGCCTTCCTCGGCGGACGGCTACGCCAGAAGCTCGACGACGAGCTGCCGGAGCTGACCCATTCGCTGATGCAGCTGCTCTGGCCCCACTACCTGCGCCCGCTGCCGGCGTTCAGCATGCTGCAGTTCGATCCCCTGAAGCGCGCCGCCAGCCAGACGGTGGCGGCCGGCACGGCGGTCGAGGCCAGGCCGCTGCACGGGGTGAGCTGCCGCTTTCGCACCACCGCCGCCATCGAGGTGCTGCCGCTGGCCCTGAGCCGGCTCGATTACGCCATCCAGGGCCAGGGGGCACGGCTCAGCCTGCGCCTGGACCTGACCGCCGGCCAGCTGGGTGAATGGCCGCTGCGCGGCCTGCGCCTGCACCTGAGCGGGGAGCGCTACATCAGCCAGTTGCTGTACCTGAGCCTGCTGCGCCACTTGGGCGGCCTCGACGTGGTGCTGCTGGATGAACAGGGTCAGCCGCTGCAGGACGCACAGGGCCAGCCGCTGCCGCCCGTGCGTCTGGACGCCGACGCGGTGCAGCCGGCCGGTTTCGGCGAGGACGAGGCGCTGGTGCCCTACCCGCTCAACAGCTTCCGCGGCTACCGCCACCTGCAGGAATTCTTCGCCTTCCCGGACAAGTTCCTGTTCGTCGACGTCGGCGGGCTCGAGCGTCTGGCCCAGTTGCCCGAGGAGACCCGCCAGCGCACGCGCGGCCTGCTGCTCGGCTTCGATATCCAGAAGACCGGCGTGCAGCGCATCCGGCCGAGTCTGGACAACGTGCGCCTGTACTGCACGCCGGTGGTCAACCTGTTCGCCCACGACGCCATGCCGATCCGTCTGGACGGCCGCCAGGACCGCTACCTGCTGCGTCCCGCCGAGTTCGCCACCCAGCACTGCGGGGTGTTCGCGGTGGAACGGGTCACCGGCTGGAAGCCCGGCGGCATGGGCTACGAGGACTACGTGCCGTTCGAGTCGTTCGAGCACGACGCCAGCTTCGACAGCCCGACGGCGCGACCCTGGTACAGCGTGCGCCAGCAGCCGTCGCCGGTGGGCGACGGCCTGGAAACCTGGCTGGCCTTCAGCCCGCGCCGGCTGGACCGCCACGAGACGCTGTCCGTCGAGCTGACCTGCACCAACCAGGACCTGCCGCGCGAGCTGGCGCCGGGCGACATCTGCCTGCCCAGCGAAGGCACCCCGCAATTTCTCACCTTTCGCAACATCGGCGCGGTGACGCCCTGCTACGCACCGCCACTGCAGGGCGACTACCTGTGGAAGCTGATTTCCAACCTGTCGCTCAACTACCTGTCGCTGGCCGACGTGCAGGCGCTGCGGGTGATCCTGGAAACCTACGACCTGCCGCGCCATTACGACCAGCATGCCGCGCGAGTCAGCCAGCGCCGTCTGGAGGGACTCAAGCAGATCCGCCATCAGCACGTCGATCGCCTGCTGCGCGGCCTGCCGGTGCGCGGCGTGCGCACCGAGCTGACGCTCGATGCGGACGGCTTTCTCGGCGAGGGGGAGCTGTTCCTCTTCGCCTCCGTGCTCAACGAATTCTTTGCCCTGTACGCCAGCCTCAACTCGTACCACGAGCTGCGCGTGCAGAGCACACAGGGAGAGGTGTACCAATGGACGCCGCGCATGGGTCAGCAGCCATTGCTGTGACCGCGCTCAGCCGTGGCATCCGCGAGTACAGCCTCTACCAGGCTGTGCGCCTGGTGCTGGAGCGGCTGCGCGAACAGCATCCGCAGCTGGACGAGGACAGCCTGTACCAGCGCCTGGAATTCCAGGCCAACCCGAGCCTGGGTTTTCCCGGTGCGGACATCGAGCAGGTGCAGTTCTTCCACGAGCAGGGCGAGCTGCGCGCGCGCCTGCAGGTGAACCTGCCGGGGCTGTTCGGCAGCGGCTCGCCGTTGCCGGCCTTCTATGCGGAACAGGCGCTGGGCGAGGACAACCCGACCCGCGATTTCCTCGACCTGTTCAACGAGCGCCTGTACCGGCTGCTGCTGCCGATCTGGGAGAAGTACCGCTACCACGCGCGCTTTCGCCCCGGCGCCACGGACCCCTTCTCCGCACGGCTGTTCGCGCTGATCGGCCTGAGTGGCGAGCCGATCCGCGCCAGCGCGGCGCTGAACTGGAAGCGCCTGCTGCCCTACCTGGGCCTGCTCAGCCTGCGCGCCCATTCGGCGGCGCTGATCGAGTCGGTGCTGCGTTACTACTTCAAGCACCCGGCGGTGCACATCGAACAGTGCCTGGAGCGCCGGGTGAACATCCTCGCCGAGCAGCAGAGCCGCCTGGGCCAGGCCAACAGCCGGCTGGGCAGCGACCTGGTGCTGGGCGACTCGGTGCGCGACCGCAGCGGCAAGTTCCGCATCCATGTGCGCCAGCTGTCCTGGGAACGCTTCCACGAATTCCTGCCCAACGGCCCGCATTACCAACCGCTGCTGGCCCTGGTGCGCTTCACCCTGCGCGACCCGCTGGATTACGACATCCGCCTGGAACTGCAGACGGACAACCGTCCGGCACTGGGCCTGGGCGCCCACAACCCCTGCCGCCTGGGCTGGACCAGCTGGCTCGGCCAGCCCCGCTCCGCCGCTGAAGTGACCCTAAGCCCTTCTCAAGGATAGAGAGATGATGACCGTCGACCTGCAACAACTCATCCGCGCGCTGGACGCCGAAAGCCAGCGCGACCTGGAACAGGCCGCCGAACGCTGCGTGGCCCGCGCCGGCGGCAAGGTGCTGGTGGAGGACCTGCTGCTGGCCCTGCTCGAACGCAACGACAGCCTGCTGCTGCGTGCCCTGCAGGATGCCGGGGTGGAACCCGGCGAGCTGGCCGCCACCCTGCAGCCGCGCGGCGAGCGCGAGGAAACCCGCAACCCGGTGTTCTGCGCCGGGCTGGTGCAATGGCTGCAGGACGCGCTGATGCTCGCCACCCTGGAGTTGGGTCAGCCACACATCGATCAGGCGGCCCTGCTGCTGGCGCTGCTGCGCAACCCGCTGCGTCATGCCGGCACGCACTACCAGCCGCTTCTGGCGCGCCTGAACGCCGAACGTCTGCTGGCGTTCGCCCGCGCGCAGACGCCCAGCCCGAGCCGCGCCGCCGACACGGCGCTGCAGCGCTTCACCCACAACCTCACCGAGCAAGCCCGCGCCGGCCGGCTCGATCCGGTGCTGTGTCGCGACGCCGCGCTGCGCCAGATGATCGACATCCTCACCCGGCGACGGAAGAACAACCCGATCCTGGTCGGCGAGGCCGGGGTGGGCAAGACCGCGCTGGTCGAGGGCCTGGCCCTGCGCATCGTGCGGGGCGAGGTGCCGCCCGCGCTGCACGGCGTCGAGCTGCTGACCCTGGATCTCGGCCTGCTGCAGGCCGGCGCCAGCATCAAGGGCGAATTCGAACGCCGCCTGCAAGGGGTGATCGACGAGGTATCCGCCGCGCCCACGCCGGTCATCCTGTTCATCGACGAGGCCCATACGCTGATCGGCGCCGGCGCCCAGGCCGGCGGCAGCGACGCCGCCAACCTGCTCAAGCCGGCCCTGGCGCGGGGCGAGCTGCGCACGATCGCGGCGACCACCTGGCGCGAGTACAAGCAGTATTTCGAGAAGGACCCGGCGCTGGCCCGCCGCTTCCAGCCGGTGCAGGTCCACGAGCCCACCGTCGCCGAAGCGGTCACCATCCTGCGCGGCCTGGCGCCGGTGTACGCCGGCAGCCACGGCGTCTACCTGCGCGACGATGCCGTGCGGGCCGCGGCGGAGCTGTCGGCGCGCTATCTGGCCGGGCGCCAGCTGCCGGACAAGGCGGTGGACGTGCTGGACACCGCCTGTGCCAGGGTGCGCATCAGCCTGGCCACCCCGCCCGAGGCGCTGGAACGGCTGCGCGCCGAGCAGGCGGCGGGGCAGCGTCAGCTGGCGGCGCAGCAGCGCGACCAGGCGGCCGGCCTGGCGCTGGACGATGGGGCACTGCAGCGTCTGCAACAACACCTGCAGACCTTGGCCGAGGAAGAACGCCAGCTGGCCGAACGCTGGGAACAGCAACGCCAGCTGGCCAGTCGCCTGCTGGAGCTGCGCCAGCAGTGCGTTGAATCGCCGGATGAGGAGGCCCGCGCGGCCCTGGCCGCCACCCAGACCGAGCTGGCCGAAGCCCAAGCGGCGCAGTCCCTGGTCAGCCACGAAGTCAGCCCGCGCCTGGTGGCCGAGGTGATCAGCCACTGGACCGGCATCCCCGCCACGCAGCTGGCCCGGGAACACAACGCCCGCATCGCCAGCTTCGCCGACGACCTGCGCCAGCGCATCCGTGGCCAGGAACAGGCGGTGCAGGCGCTGGACCGCGCCATGCGCGCCAGCGCTGCCGGACTGAGCAACCCGGAGGCGCCGACCGGCGTGTTCCTGCTGGTCGGTCCCAGCGGCGTGGGCAAGACCGAAACCGCCCTGGCGCTGGCCGACCTGCTGTACGGCGGCGAGCGTTTCCTCACCACCATCAACATGTCCGAATTCCAGGAGCGCCACACGGTGTCCCAGCTGATCGGCGCGCCGCCGGGCTACGTGGGCTACGGCGAAGGCGGCCGGCTGACCGAGGCGGTCCGCCAGAAACCCTATTCGGTGATCCTGCTCGACGAGGTGGAGAAGGCCCACCCGGACGTGCTTAACCTCTTCTACCAGATCTTCGACAAGGGCATGGCCAACGACGGCGAGGGGCGGGAGATCAGCTTCCGCAACTGCGTGTTCCTGATGACCTCCAACCTGGCCAGCGAGCGGATTGCCGAGCTGTGCGCGGACGAGCAGCATCCGGATGCCGACAGCCTGGAAGAAGCCCTCCGTCCGGCGCTGTCCCGGCACTTCAAGGCGGCGTTGCTGGCGCGCATGAAGGTGGTGCCCTACTACCCGCTGTCCGGCGAGCTGCTGCGCGAACTGGTAGCGCTCAAGCTGGCGCGCTTCGGCGAACGCCTGGCCGCGCGCCAGGTGCGTTTCAGTCACAGCCCGGCGCTGGTAACGCAACTGGCCGAGCGCTGCAGTCACGGCGACAGCGGCGCCCGCCTGATCGACCAGCTGCTCGACCGGCACCTGCAGCCGCTGGTGGTTGACCGGCTGCTCGACGCCCTGGCCACCGGCACGCCGCTGCAGCAGATCCACGTCGGCCTCGACATCGCAGGAGGGCTGAGCTGTGAGTGCCTGTGAAGCCTGGACGCAGCCGGATGTGCCGCTGCTCTCGCTGACCCGTCTGGCCCGCAGCGCCAGCCGGGAAGCGCTGCTGGAAGCCTTGGTGGACATCACATCACGACTGGCCGGCGGCGAGCTGAGCCAGCTGTATCTGCTCGATGACAGCCACACGCGCCTGACGCTGAGCGCGGAATCCCTCGATGGCCAAGTGTCCGTTCACTCGGCCACCAGCCTGCCCAGCGATTACCGCGACGAGCAGTTACTGCAGTACTGCCTGTGCCAGAACCGCACGCTGGCCCTCGACGAACTGGATGCCAGTCTGCACGCCACCGGCTTCCTGCCGGCCAGCCTGCGGCCCTGGCGCAGTCTGCTATGCCTGCCGCTGCCGGATACCCAGGGGCAGGTGGCTGGCCTGCTGGTCAGCGCCAGCCGCCAGCGCCGCGATCTCTCGCCGAGCGGCGAGCTGCTGGCCGAGCTGGGCGGTTTCGTCATCAATCAGCTGCGGCTGCTGCAACGGGCCGAACCGGCCCGCACCGAGCCGCCAACCACGCCCGCCGCCAGCCGCCCGGCGGACACTGGCAACGCCTATGGACTGATCGGCGACAGCGCCGGGATGCGCCGGGTCTACCAGTTGCTCGGCAAGGTACTGCACGTACCGATCACCGTGCTGGTGCGTGGGGAAACCGGTACCGGCAAGGAACTGGTGGCGCGCGCCATCCATGAGCATGGCTCGCGGCGCAGCCAGCCCTTCGTGGTGCAGAACTGCGCGGCGATGCCGGAGAACCTGCTGGAAAGCGAGCTGTTCGGTTACCGCAAGGGCGCTTTCAGCGGCGCCGACCGCGACCATCAGGGCCTGTTCGATGCCGCCGATGGCGGCACCCTGTTCCTCGACGAGATCGGCGACATGCCGCTCAGCCTGCAGGCCAAGCTGCTGCGCGTGTTGCAGGAGGGCGAGGTGCGCCCGCTGGGCAGCACGCGGACGCACCGGGTGGATGTGCGCATCATCGCCGCCAGCCACCGGAACCTGCCGGGCGAAGTGGCCGCGGGACGCTTCCGGGAAGACCTGTTCTATCGCCTGGCGAGCTTTCCAATCGACCTGCCGCCGCTGCGCGAGCGCGGCGACGACCTGCTCAAACTGGCCCGGCACTTCACCGACAAGGCCTGCGCCTTCCTGCAGCGCGGCACCTGCCGCTGGAGCGACGACGCCCTGGCGCGCCTGAGCGGCCATGACTTCCCCGGCAACGTGCGCGAACTCAAGGCGTTAATCGAACGGGCCGTGCTGCTCTGCGACGGCAGCGAACTGCGCCCGGAGCATTTCAACCTGGACCCGACCCGCAGCCCGGGCGCACAGAATCTGCGCGAACGCCTGGAGCAGGTGGAGCGCAGCCTGGTGCTCGACTGCCTGCGGCGCACCGGCGGCAACCAGAGCCAGACGGCCCGTGAGCTGGGGCTGCCCCGGCGCACGCTGCTGTACCGCATGGAACGCCTGGGCATCAGCCCGGCGCGGGCATGAGCCAAGGAGGACCCATGGCCGAACCTCTCTTTACCCTGCGGCTTGCCGGTCTGGCCGACGACCTGCAGGTGCTCGCCTTCGACGGACACGAAGGCATCAGCCAGCCCTACCGCTTCGTCGTCGAACTGGTCGGCCGCCACCCCGATCTCGACTTCGAGTCATTGCTGCAGCAGCCGGCATTTCTGCGTCTGGACGCAGCCGGAGAACGGGGCATTCACGGCCTGGTGCAGCGCATCGAGCAGACCGAATGCGCCGGGAAACTGAGCCGCTATCGGCTCGAGCTGGGGCCGCAGCTGCTGCGGCTCGCCCTGCGTCGCAACTGCCGCATCTTTCAGGCGCGCAGCGTGCCGCAGATCCTGGAGGCGCTGCTCGACGAGCACGGCATCCAGGGCGAGGCCCGGCATTTCCAGTTGGGCAGCAGCTATCCCCCGCGCGACTACTGCGTGCAGTACGCCGAGAGCGATCTCGAGTTCCTGCAGCGTCTGTGCGCCGAGGAAGGACTGCATTATCACTTCGAGCACGGCAAGGACGGCCACCGCCTGGTGTTCGGCGACGACCAGACCGCCTTCCCCCGCCTCGGCCAGCCGGTTCCCTATAAGCCGGCCTCGGGTCAGGCCGGCGAGACGCCCACCGTGCAGCACTTTGCCGTGCGCCTGGAGGCGCGCACCGAGGCCGTGGTGCGCCATGACCATGACTTCCGGCAGCCGCGCCTGGCCCTGGCATGCGCCGCCCGCCTCGACCAGCCCTCCGTGCAGGAGGACTACGGCTTCCCGGGAGGTTTCCGCGACCGCGCGCGCGGCCGTCAGCTGGCCCAGCGCGCCCTGGAAGCCCACCGTCACGACAGGACACTGGGCGAGGGCGACAGCGACCAGCCGCTGCTGGCCGCCGGGCATTTCCTCGAGCTGCGGGAGCATCCCCGCCGGGACTGGAATCAGTTGTGGCTGCTCAGCGAAGTCCGCCACGCGGGGCGGCAGCCGCAGGTGCTGGAGGCCTATGGCGACGCGGGCGGTGACACTCCGGGTTACCGCAACGGGTTCACCGCCATCCCGTGGGACATCCCGTTCCGTCCGCAACCGGCGTCCAGACCACGGCTGCTCGGCACCCAGAGCGCGCTGGTCTGCGGGCCGGCTGGCGATGACATCCATTGCGACGCGCTGGGACGGATCAAGGTGCAGTTCCATTGGGACCGTGAGGGCCAGAAGGACGAATACAGCTCCTGCTGGCTGCGCGTGGCCTCTGGCTGGGCCGGCAATCAGTATGGCGCGCAGCTTTTGCCTAGGGTTGGCATGACGGTGCTGGTCAGCTTCCTGGACGGCGATCCTGACCAGCCGCTGGTCACCGGCTGCCTCTACCACGTCGAGAACCCAGCGCCCTACCCGCTGCCGGAACACAAGACCCGCAGCGTGTTCCGCAGCCGCAGCACCCCGGGCGGCGAAGGCTTCAACGAGCTGCGCATCGACGACCGCAAGGACGCCGAGCAGATCTACCTGCACGCCCAGCGCGACTGGGAGCAGCACATCGGCAACGACCAGCAGCTGCAGGTCGGCCATGCGCAGCACGAGCAGATCGGCGCCAACCGCTTCCTGGAGGTGCGCGGCGAGGAGCATCGCCTGGTGCACCAGGACCGCAGGATCGAACTCCGGGCCGACGACCACCTGAGCGTGGCGGGCAGCCAGCACATGCGGCTGGGCGAAGGCCTGCTCGTCGCAGCGGGCCGGGAAATCCACCTGTCCGCCGGCGAGAAGCTGGTCGTCGACGCCGGCCAGGAACTGACCCTCGCCGCCGCCGGCAGCTGGCTGAAACTCGACCCATCCGGCATCAGCCTGAGCGGTGCGCAGATTCGCCTCAATTCGGGCGGCAGCCCGGGCCAGGGCTCCGGCGCGGCCACGCGGCCACCCAGCCGACCGGCTGTTGCCGACAACCCGCCTCGCCGGGACTAGCTCCGGCGCACCCGCCCCCCATTCATTTCAAGGAGGAATTCCGTGTCGATACGCACCTGTTCAATCGCCTGGCTGCTGGCCGTGCTGGCGCTCGCCGGCTGTTCAAATCCCCGCTGGAGCGACAGCGACTACCGCCCGCTGGGCGAACCCCAGGCTGTGCAACGCAAGTAAGCAAGGAGTGCCAACCATGGAACTGGTTTTCGAAAGGGTCGGAGCTGGGGCGGCGGACTCCAGCGCCCGCTTCACCCCGCGCGGCGGCGTGATCGGGCGGGCGGCGGACTGTGACTGGGTGATTGCCGACAGCAAGCGGGTCATCTCGGGGCGGCATGCCCGGGTGAGTCACCGGGACGGTGATTATTTCCTCACCGACACCAGCAGCAACGGCATCCGCCTCAAGGACAACGGCGCCAGCCTGATCAAGGGCGTGCCGCAGAAGATCGAGCATGGAGCCGTCTTCTGCCTGGGCGAGGTGGAGATTCGCGCCCGTCTGGTGCCGGGGATGGAGGAGGACGCGCTGCTGGCGAGCGCCAGCATCATTCCCGACGATGCCTTTCTGGAGCTCGACCCGCTGGCCGGACTGGACGCCACGGCAGCGGACACTGCGGCCCATGGCCTCGACCTGTCGCTATCCCTGGCCGCCAGCGAGGCGCCGCAGCGGGACTACGCCGCCGTGGAGGCGGAAAGCCTGCTGGTGCCACGGCTGGTGCCGGCAGCCACCGCCACGGCAGCCGATATGCCGGCGCCTGCCCATCCGAACCGGGATGATTTCTGGCAGCGGCTGGGCGAGACACTGGGCATGCAGCTGGAACCACTCGACGAGCCGGCCCGTCAGGCCGTGGCGCTGCAGGCCGCCCGTCTGCTGCGCCAATGTGTCGGCCAGCTGCAACAGAGCCTGCGCACCCGCAGCGAGCTCAAGGGCGAGCTGCGCCTGCAGCAGACCTCGGTACAGAGCGCCGGCAACAACCCGCTCAAGCATGCGGTGAACAGCGAAGAGGCCTTGCAGGCGCTGTTGCGCACAGCCAAGCCCGGCCAGTTGAAGGGCGAGCAGGCGGTGGCCAGGGCCTTCCGTGACCTGCAGGCCCATCAGGTGGCGATGCTGGCCGCCAGCCGCGCGGCGGTGCAGGCCATGTTCGAGCATTTCGCGCCGGAGCGGATCGCCGCGCGCAGCGACCAGGACCGCAAGCCCTGGCTGACCACGGCCGGCAGCCGCTGGCGCGCCTACCGGCGCCAGCATCGCCAGCTGGGCCAGGACGGCGATTGGGGCGAACGGCTGTTCGCCCGCGACTTCGCCCAGGCCTACGAAGAACAGGTCCGCCTGATCGCCACCCTGAACACCGACTCGCAAGGATGATGTCCATGTTTCGCCTCGCTCCCCTGGCCCTGCTCGGCGCGCTGCTGTGCCTGGGCGGCTGCTCCTCGTCGCTGACCAAGCTGGACATGTTCGTCACCGCCAGCAACAGCCTGAACCCCGACCTCGGCGGCCGGCCGTCGCCGATCGTGGTGCGGCTGATCGAGCTGCGCCATCCGGCGGCTTTCGAGAACACGGACTTCTTCGCCCTCTACCAGAACCCGCGCCAGGCCCTGGCGCCGGATTTCGTCACCCAGGAAGAGTTCGAGCTGCGCCCGGGCAGCTGGCGTGCGCTGAAGGTGCACGTGCAGCCCGGCAGCCGCTACGTCGGCGTGCTGGCCGCCTATCGCGACCTGCAGGAAACCCGCTGGCGCCAGGTCATTCCGCTCGAGGAGCAGGCGCTGCACAAGGTGCGCCTGCATCTCGACGACCAGGGCGTGCGGCGCCTGGATACCCCCGAGCCGGAGGACGACTGACATGGCCCTGGACAAGGTGATCTGGCAGGAAGGCATGCTGCTCAAGCCGCAGCACTTCCAGCAGAACGACCGCTATCACGACCACCAGCTGAAGAGCCGCACCCAGCGCCTGGGGCACTATCCGTGGGGTTTCTTCGGCCTGGAGATCGACCGGCAGTTCCTCAACATGGGCAAGCTGGTGCTGAGCCGGGCCAGCGGTCTGCTGCCGGACGGCACGCTGTTCGACATCGGCCCCGAGCAGCCGCCGCTGGTGCTGGACATCGCGCCGAACACCACCGGCACGCCGGTCTATCTGGCCCTGCCGCTGGCCACCGGCAATCACATCGAAAGCCGCCGGGCCGAGCAGAAGGACGTGCTGGCGCGTTTCGTCACCCTGGACCGCGACCTGGCCGACTCGAACGCCGGCGACAACGGCCTCGGCCAGGTCGGCTGCGGCCAGCCGGATTTCCGCCTGCAGCTGGGCGAGCAGCACAACGACGCGCTGTTCGTGAAGCTCAAGGTGTGCCAGGTACTGGATACCACGCCCGACGGCGTGATCAGCCTGGATGCGGCGTTCATCCCCAGCTTCCTGCACTTCCATGCCAGCGATTACCTGCTGTCCTGCCTCAAGGAAGTGATCACCATGCTGGCGCACCGGGGCGACACCCTGGCCGAGCGCATCCGCGCCACCGGCAAGGTGGGCGGCGCGGAGGTGGGGGATTTCATGATGCTGCAGCTGATCAACCGCTACGAGCCGCTGCTGCGCCATTACCTGGGCGTCGATCAGATGCATCCTGTGCAGATCTACCGGGAACTGCTGTGCCTGTTCGGCGAGCTGGCGACCTTCTCAGCCGAGAGCAAACGCCCGCACCTGGAGGTCCGCTACCAGCATGGCGACCAGGGTGCCAGCTTCCATCAGTTGCTGGACGCGTTGCGCCAGGTGCTGTCGATGGTGCTCGAACAGCACGCCATCGAGCTGCCGCTGCAGCAGCGGCAGTACGGCATTCAGGTGACGCCACTGCACGATGCCAGCCTGCTGGACAGCGCGGTGTTCGTGCTGGCCGCCAGCGCCGACTGCGATTCGGAGTCGCTGCGCACGCGCCTGCCGGCGCATCTGAAGATCGGCCCGGTCGAGCACATTCGCCAACTGGTCAACCTGCACCTGCCGGGCATCCGCCTGCGTCCGCTGCCGGTGGCGCCACGGCAGATCCCCTTCCATGCCGGCAAGACCTACTTCGCGCTGGAGCTGACCCCCGACGAGCAGGAACAGATGAAACGCTCGGGCGGCTTCGCGTTGCATGCGTCCGGTGAATTCACCGGGCTGGAACTGAAATTCTGGGCGATCAGGGATTGAGAGAGATGGATTACACAGCGAGCGACAGGACGGTCGTGCTCAGCCACAACGGCCAGCCGCCGGCGGCGGACAGCCTGCTGAGCGACGTCGGGGCCACTCCCAAGTACGAGGAGCTGGAGGCGCGCATGGTCTTCGCCGCGCGCGTGCGGCCGGCCGAGTCCTTCAGCGTCAGCCTCAACCCGCTGGTGGCGGCGGCCGCGCCGTTGCTGTCCGAGGCGGTACGTATCAGAAGCAGTCTGCACGGCGAAGACCTGCACGCGCTGCAGGCGCAACTGGGCACCGCCATCCGCCAGTTCGAGTACCGCGCCCTGCAGGACGGGGTGGAAAGCGCGCAGGTGATGGCGGCCCGCTACGTACTGTGCAGCGTACTGGACGAAGCCGTGGTCACCACGCCCTGGGGTGTGGCCGGCGAGTGGTCGCAGTTGAGCCTGCTGAGCGGCTTCCACAACGAGACCTTCGGTGGTGAAAAGGTCTTCCAGCTGCTCGAGCGGCTGGCGCGCAACCCGGTCAAGCACCTGGCGATGCTCGAACTGCTCTACCTGTGCCTGGCGCTGGGCTTCGAAGGCCGCTATCGGGTGCTGCCGCGCGGCATGCTCGAACTGGAGGCGGTACGCGACGGGCTGTACCGACAGATTCGCCAGCTGCACGGCGATGTACCGCGCGAGTTGTCGCCGCACTGGGAAGGCTTGAGGGGCGGCCAGCGTCGGCCGCTGTTCAACGTGCCGGCCTGGACGGTGGCGCTGTGTACCGTGGCCTGCCTGGGCGTGCTGTATGTGGGCTTCGCCTGGGCGCTAGGCGCACAGCGCGACCGCGCCCTGCAGCCGTACCTGGACACGAAAGCGGCACAGGTGTTTTCCACGCAGTCAGGGATGAAGTGACATGGACATCAAGCAATACGCGGCCCGGATCGGCCGTTTCCTGGCGCGGACCTGGGTCTGGAGCCTGCTGCTGGTGCTGCTGGCGAGCCTGCTGATCTGGTTCGTCGGCCCGCTGCTAGCGATTGCTGAGCAGCGTTTCTGGGCCTCGCCGCTCAGCCGTCTGGCCAGCATCGGCCTGCTGATGCTGCTGTGGGGGCTGGCCCTGGTGTTTGCCGACTGGCGCGGCAAACAGCTCCAGCGCCGCGAGCAGAGCGCCGAGCAAGCCCAGGAGTCCCTGCGTCAGCAGAGCCTGATCGGCGAAGAACAGGCCGAGTTGCGGCATCGCTACCGCGAGGCTGTGCGTACCCTCAAGGGCTCGCGCCTGTATGCCGGTCGCAGTGAAAAGTGGCGCGAGGATCTGCCCTGGTACCTGCTGATCGGCCCGCAGGGCAGCGGCAAGACCAGCCTGCTGGATTTCTCCGGGCTGGAGTTTCCGCTCAATCAGGGCACGGAGCAGCGCCTGACCCGGGAGGTCGGCGGCACCCTGTACGCGGACTGGTACTTCGCCGAACAGGCGGTGCTGATCGATACGGCCGGTCGCTATCTGAGTCAACCCGACCCTGCGGTGGACAGCCTGGGCTGGCAGACGCTCCTGCGCCTGCTGCGCCGGCGCCGCACCCGGCCGCTCAATGGCGTGTTGGTGAACCTGCCGGTGGATGTGCTGCAGAACGGCGATGAGCTGGCGCTCGAGCACCTGGCGCGCCAGACCCGCCAGCGCCTGCAGGAGATTCATCAGCAACTGGGCGTCGACGTGCCGGTGTATCTGGTGCTCGGCAAGGCGGACAAGGTGCCGGGCTTCGCCGAGTCCTTCGATCAGCTGTCGCGGGAGGAGGCCGACCAGGTACTGGGCATGACCTTCCGTCCCGGGCAGTGCGCCACCGAGCAGGCGACCCTACGCGCGGAACTCGAAGCACTGCTGCGCCGGCTGAATCACCAGGTGATTCCGCGCATGCACCAGGAGCGCGATACGGTACGGCGCGGGCAGATTCTCGACTTTCCCCATCAGCTCGGCCAGTTGGGCGAGCAACTGTGCCTGTTCGTCGAGCTGGCCTTCGCCGGCAACCGCTACCAGCGGGCCAGCCAGCTGCGTGGGCTGTACCTGACCAGCGCGCCGCAACTGGAGGGCGGACTGGACCCGGTGACCCTCGGCATCGGCCAGCAGCTCGGCCTGGCCGGCAGCCTGCTGCCCAGCCTGCACACCGGCAAACCCCGCTTCATTCACGATCTGTTTGCCAAGGTGATCTTCCCGGAGGCGTCACTGGCCAGCCTCGACGGCCAGACCGCGCGGCGCCTGGCCTGGGGGCAGCGGGCGATGTATGCCGGCGCGCTGGGCTGCGTGCTGGCGGTAACGGGACTCTGGAGCAATGCATTTTCCGACAATCAGGCACGCCTGGAGCGCCTGCGGCAGATCGCCGGCGCCCTGGCGCCGGCCCGCGAGCAACTCCAGGCCCTTGATGATGTCCAGCGAATGCTCGAGGTACTGAATACCAGCCATGCGGCCACCCAGGTGTTCCCGGAGCGTGGCGAAGTGCCGTTTGTCCAGCGTGGCGGCCTGTATCAGCGCAGCAAGGTGGAGCCGCTGGTTCGGGATCACTATCAGCAGGATCTGCAAAGCTTGTTGTTGCCAAGGGTCCGCCAGCAACTGGAAGCCCAGCTGCAAGGGCAACGCGAGGACCGCGACGGCCTGCTGGCCAGCCTGCGCGCCTACCTGATGCTGAATCTGCCCGAGCGCCGCGATGCCGGGTTCCTCGCCGACAGGCTGGCGGCCGAATGGTCGCACCTCCACGCGGGCGATACGGCAGTTCAGGATGCGCTGAATGGCCATTTTCGGCGTCTGCTGGCCGAGCCGTTCCCGCCGCAGTCGATCGATGCTCAGTTGGTAACCCAGGCGCGTCAGATCCTGCGCAGTGAATCGCTGGCCGAGGTGGTCTATCGCATGCTGCGCGATCAGGCGCAGCCCTTGCCCGAGTACCGCTTCCATCAGCATCTCGGCCCGCAGGCCACTCTGCTCAACGGCAGCGACCACGGAATTCCCGGCTTCTATACCCAGCGCGGTTACCGCAGCTACCTGTTGGCGCAGGGACCACGTCGGGTCGAGGAAATCCTACGCGACAACTGGGTGCTGGGTGAAAGTGAAGGCCTGAGTTCGCACGACCTGAGTGGCCTGCTAGCGGACGTGGAGCAGCTGTACTTCCGGGACTATGCCTACCACTGGTCACAGGCGCTGGCACAGCTGGAACCGGAGCCGGTGGGCAATGCCGCCCAAGGCGCGCAACTGGTCGCCGGCCTGGGCTCGCCCAGCTCGCCGTTGCTTCAGCTGCTGATACAGGTTCGGGAGAACACCCAGTTCAGCGGCTCGACCGAATCTGCCGAAGCCGCCAGCGAACTGCTGGCGAGCGTTCCCGGCGCAGCGGCGCTTGGCACGCGACTTGGTGGCGCCGTCCCGGATACCGCCCGCAAGGCCCTGGAACGTCATTTCGCCCCCCTGCATCGTCTGCTGGATGACAGCGGCAATGCCGGGCCGGAACTGACCGCCAGCCTGCGCGCCCTGGATGAGCTGAACAGCCTGCTCAACGGGCTGGCCCAGGCCAGCCAGCCCGAACAGACCGCCTTCGAACTGGCCCGCCAGCGCATGAGCGGTCGCGCCGATGCCCTCAGCCAGTTGCGCAGCAGTGTCGCGCGCCTGCCCAAGCCGGTCGGGCAATGGCTGGAACTGCTCGCCGACGACAGCTGGATGCTGATTCTCAGCGAAGCCCAGCAGCATCTGAACCAGCGCTACCAGGCCGAGCTGTACGCCTTCTACCAGGACGCGCTACGCCAGCGGTATCCCTTCGAGGCCCAGAGCCAGAGCGAGGTGTCCCTTGCTGACTTCCGCGAGTTCTTCAAGAGCAAGGGGGTGGCGGATCGCTTCTTCGAAAGCCACCTCAAGCCCTTCGTGACCGGCAGTGGCAATCAGTTGAAAGCACGTCTGATCGATGGCCGCGGCCTGCCATTGTCACCGCACTTCCTGGCTCAGTTGGGCAAAGCCGAGGACATTCGCCGCAGCTTCTTCGCCGAGAATCCGGACGAACCCGGTGTGCAGTTCAAGCTGGAATCCTACCTGCTCGATTCGAACATGCGCCGTGCGGAATTCCGGCTGGGCAACCAGCAGCACGAGTATCGCCACGGCCCGATCGTGCAGACCTCGTTTCGCTGGCCTGACCATACCCTGGATGGCCGGGCCAGCGTGCTGATCGAGGAGATCGGCGGTCGACGCATTGCCGTGGAGCGGAACAGCGGACACTGGTCGCTGTTCCGCCTGCTCGACCAACTGCAGGTGGAGCACCACAGCGGGCGGGACGTGCTGTTGCTCAAGGCGCATCTGGAAGATCGCCGGGCTCAGTACCTGCTGCACAGCCAGCGCTCACCCAATCCCTTCGATCCGTCGCTGCTGCGCAGCTTCAGGCTGCCGGCAGTCCTGTAATGGGCGGATGGCAGAGCGCGGCGCGCAGCGAAACCGGTAAGGTCCGGCAGCGCAACGAGGATGCACTGCTGGCGGCCGCCAATCGGGGCTTGTGGGCGATTGCCGACGGCATGGGCGGGCATGCCAACGGGGCGCTGGCCAGCCGCTGCATCATCGAGGGGCTGTCGGCGCTGCAGTTGAACGGCCCCCTTGCGCAGCGCATCGCCCAGGTACGCAGCGAGCTCGCCGGACTGAACCAGCGACTGAGCCAGGATCTGACCCTGGCGGCCGATCAGCAGGATTCCATCATGGGCAGTACCGTGGTCGTCCTGCTGGTCGAAGGGGTTCGCGGGGCCTGCCTCTGGGCAGGCGACAGCCGATGCTATTTATGGCGCGATCAGCGGCTGTTCCAGCTTACGCGCGATCACTCCCTCGCCCAGCAGCTGATCGACAGCCACCGATACACGGCCGAACAGGCCGCCCTGCATCCGGCGTCCCACGCCCTGACCCGCGCGGTGGGCGCAACGACCGACCTAGAGCTGGATACCGTGGAGTTCGACGTCCGCCCGGGTGACTGCTTCCTGCTGTGCAGCGATGGCATCCACCAGGCGTCGCCGGCTGCGGTGCTCGGCGCAGCGCTGAAGGCGTCGACACCGAAGCGTGCGGCAGACCTTCTGATCGACTTCGTCATGCAAGGCCCGGCGCGCGACAACCTGAGCGCCGTGGTGGTCCGCCAGATGCCGGGAGCCCAGCCATGACCAGCGCCCCTAAGCCCGAAATGACCTATTTCGCCTTTGCGCAACCGGCCGGGAAACAGGCGGAACGCCGCACGGCATGCCTGCAGCCCGTGCCGGACCTGTTGTGCAATCGCTATCGGATGGAACGACTGCTCGGCGTAGGTGGCATGGGCGCGGTCTTCAGGGCGCGGGATCTATTGCGTGAACAGCTGGGGGATCCCTGTCCGCTGGTCGCAATCAAGACCCTGAACAATGAATGTGCCGAATACCCCGATGCCTCGACGCTGCTACACAGCGAGTTCGTGCGCACGCTGCGCCTGAAGCATCCCAATGTGATCAGGGTGCTGCATTTCGATATCGATCCGGCCAGCGAGCATCCCTTCATCGTGATGGAGCTGCTCGATGGCATCACGCTGGACCAGTTGCTCCTAAGCCAGCCTGAAGGCCTTGCGTGGAGTGATATCCACAGCATCGGCGGCAGGGTGCTGGCTGCGGTAGCGCATTGCCATGAGCGGGGCACCCTGCACGGGGACATAAAACCCAGCAATATCCTGGCGGGGCAGGAGGATGTCCGTCTGTTCGATTTCGGGCTCGGGCACTGTTCTCAGGACGCGCTTCCACAACTCGACCGGGAGCGTTTCAGGGCATGGACACCCAGGTACGCCGCGCCGGAAATCCTGCAGGGCGAACCTGCCAGCAGCGCAGCGGACATCTATTCGCTGGGCTGCGTGCTGTTGGAGCTGAGCGGTGTTCACCTGAAGGACGAACCATTACGCCGGCCTGCACAGATGCCGACAAGTATCTGGAATTTGCTGAACAGGGCGATTTCCAGCCTGCCGAACCAGCGCTGTTCGGCCCGTCAGTTGTACGAAGCTTGGGAGCAGACCACCAGGCGGTCTGTGTTCGCCAGGTTGATGGCCCGATTTAAGTGAGCTGAAAAGACAAAACCCCAACCCGCGTTAGCGGATTGGGGTTTTGGTTTTAGGTGCTTGACGATGACCTACTCTCACATGGGGAAACCCCACACTACCATCGGCGATGCATCGTTTCACTGCTGAGTTCGGGATGGGATCAGG
>NZ_DATJCS010000004.1:0-121119 GCF_035497915.1 Pseudomonas sp. | reverse complement strand
GGGCGTGAGCCCGGCTGCGGCCAGGTAGTCGGTGACCACCTTGGAGCCGGGCGCCAGGGACGTCTTCACCCAGGGCTTGCGCTGCAGGCCGCGCTCCACCGCGTTCTTCGCCAGCAGACCGGCGGCCATCAGCACGCTGGGGTTGGATGTATTGGTGCAGGAGGTGATGGCGGCAATGACCACGGCGCCATGGCGCAGCCCGAAGGACTCCTCCGGCACAGGAAATTCGCTTTCGGCCTGCGGGATTCGGCCGCTGGTTTCCAGCAGCAGATCGAAACTGGCGCGCATGTCCGGGAGGGCCACCCGATCCTGCGGGCGCTTGGGTCCGGCCAGCGAGGGCTGCACGCTGTCCAGGTCGAGGCGCAGGGCCTCACTGAACTGCGGCTCGGGACTGTCGCTGTCACGCCACAGGCCCTGGGTCCGGCAATAGGCTTCCACCAGGGCGATGCGTGCCTCGTCGCGGCCGGTCAGGCGCAGGTAGTCGAGGGTCACCGCGTCCACCGGGAAGAATCCGCAGGTGGCGCCATATTCCGGCGCCATGTTGCTGATGGTGGCGCGGTCGGCCAGCGGCAGGGCGTCCAGCCCGGGGCCGTAGAACTCCACGAACTTGCCGACCACGCCGTGCTTGCGCAGCATCTGGGTGACGGTGAGTACCAGGTCGGTGGCGGTCACCCCTTCGCGCAACCGGCCGCTGAGGCGCACGCCCACCACTTCCGGGATCAGCATGGACACCGGCTGGCCGAGCATGGCCGCCTCCGCCTCGATGCCGCCGACGCCCCAGCCGAGCACGCCGAGGCCGTTGATCATGGTGGTGTGCGAATCGGTGCCGACCAGGCTGTCGGGAAAGGCCAGCAGTCGGCCGTCATGGGTCTCGCTGCGCACGACGTCGGCCAGGTATTCGAGATTCACCTGGTGACAGATGCCGGTGCCCGGCGGCACCACGCGGAAGTTGGCGAACGCCTGCTGACCCCAGCGCAGGAAGGCGTAACGTTCGGCGTTGCGCTGCATCTCGATGGCGACGTTCTCGGCGAAGGCGCCCGGATCGGCGAAGCGGTCGACCATCACCGAATGGTCGATGACCAGATCCACGGGAATCTGCGGATTGATCCGCCCGGGATCGCCGCCCGCCCTGGCGGTGGCGTCGCGCATAGCGGCCAGGTCGACCACCGCCGGCACGCCGGTGAAGTCCTGCATCAGCACGCGCGCCGGGCGGTACTGGATCTCGTGCTGCGAACAGCGTTCACGCAGCCAGTCGACGATCGCCTGGCAGTCCTCCCGGCGCACCGTCCGGCCATCCTCCCAGCGCAGCAGGTTCTCCAGCAACACCTTGAGCGACAGGGGCAGGCACGTGAGGTCGCCGAGGCTGTTTCCGGCCTCCGGCAGGCTGTAATAGTGGTAGGTCTGCCCGCCGACCTGCAGGGTGCGGCAACAGTTCAGGCTATCCAGTGCAGGCATGGCGAAGCTCCTGGGAAGTGCCACGGGTTCTGCTCTGGACCGGCTGGCTGCGCCCGGGTTCCCCGGCGCTCATGACCGGTGCGGCTGGGTGGGCGCCGCCCAGTAGGTCTGCTTGTGGCCGCGCGCCTGATAATCCCGGGCCAGGCGTTCGGCCTGGGCGCGGCTCAGGCCGTCGCGCACCAGGAATTCATTGCCATTGTCGTCCAGACGCCTGACGCACCAGTCGCGCATGACCGTCCTCCGGCTGGGCGTGCTGCCCGCTTTGCGCCACAATAGCCGCCTGTTTTACGGAGTATCCCGATGACCCTGCAACCCGACGCGATTCTCGACGCCAGCGGGCTGAACTGCCCCGAACCGGTGATGATGCTGCACAACAAGGTGCGCGACCTGCAGGCTGGCGGCCTGCTGCAGGTGATCGCTACCGATCCCTCGACCCGTCGCGACATTCCCAAGTTCTGCGTGTTTCTCGGCCATGAACTGGTCGAGCAGCGGGAGGATGCCGGCCAGTTCCTCTACTGGATCCGCAAGAAGGTCGGCTGAGCCGCTGGCACGGGGTTCACCCCTGGGCCGATGCCATGCAGTGGATCGCGCGGCCTGCGCGCACATGCAGGCGCCAGCCGAGCATCAGCGCCGCGCAGCTCAGGCCGACGATCAGCCCCTGCCAGAGCCCGGCCGGGCCGCTGGGTGCGCCGAGCAGGTTGGTGAGTCCCAGCATGTAGCCCACCGACAGACCGATGCCCCAGTAGCTGGGCAGGGTAATCAGCATCACCGCCCGGGTGTCCTGGTAGCCGCGCAAGGCGCCGGCGGCGGAAACCTGGATGCCGTCGGAAAACTGGAAGAGCGCGGCGTAGATCAGCAAGGTGCTGGCCAGGGCGACCACCGCCGGGTCCGGCGAGTAGAAGCCGGCGATGCGCTCGCGAAACAGCATCATCAGCGTGGCCGAGAAGCACGCGTAGACCAGTGCCACGCCGATGCCCAGCACCGCGGCGAAGCGTGCGTCACGCGGCGCGTTGCGGCCCAGAGCCTGACCCACGCGCACGGTGACCGCCATGGCCAGGGACAGGGGCACCATGAACACCAGCGACGAGATGCTGAGCGCGATCTGATGGCCGGACACCACGGTGGCGCCCAGGCCGCCGATCAGCAGGGCGATCACCGAGAAGATGCTGGCCTCGGCGAAGATCGCCACGCCGATCGGCAGTCCGACCCTCAGCAGCGCGCTGATCAATGACCAGCGGGGCGGTTCGAAGTGGCGGAACAGCGCGCTGAACCGGTAGTGGGGCGAGCGGTTCACCCAACCGGCCATGCCCAGCAGCATGGCGATCATCACCAGACCGGTGGCCCAGCCGCAGCCCACGCCGCCCAGCGCGGGCAAGCCCAGCTTGCCGTGGATGAGCACATAGTTGAGCGGAATGTTTATCAGCAGGCCGAGCAGGCCGATGATCATGCTGGGCAGCGTCTGGTTCAGGGCGTCGCTGTAGCAGCGCAGCACCTGATAGAGGGCGGCGGCGGGAAAACCGAACGCCACACCCCGCAGGTAGCCCAGGGTGGGCTCGACCAGCCCGGGCTCTACCTGCATGAGATGCAGCACGGGGCGGGCCTGGGTCAGCAGAATCGCGAAGCACAGGCCGATTGCCAGCCCGAGCCAGAGCGCCTGGCGCACCAGCGGCCCGATTTCGTTGAGTTTGCCGGCGCCGAAGCGATGGGCCACCTTCGGGGTGGTTGCCATCAGGATGCCGGTCATCAGCAGGTAGAGCGGAATCCAGATGGAGTTACCCAGCGCCACGGCAGCCAGATCGGCGGGGCTGACCCGGCCGGCCATCACGGCATCGACGGCGCCCATGGCGGTGTGCGCCACCTGGGCGATGATGATGGGAGTGGCGAGGACGAGCAGGGCGCTCAATTCCAGCCCGACGCGGGAAACGCGGTTCATACGGCTCATGGGACGGCGACAGGGAAAAGGCGGGGATTCTACGCCCGGCGCCCGGGCTAAGAAAGGGTGGGGATGACCCGGGCAAAAGACTAAACTGGCGCCCCCTTCGAGGAGTCCGAGCATGCGCATTCTTGCCGACGAAAACATCCCCCTGGTCGAAGCCTTCTTCGGTGAGTTCGGCGAGATCCGGCGTCAGCCGGGCCGGGCCTTCAGTGCCGACGCCCTGGCGGCAGCCGATGTACTGCTGGTGCGCTCGGTGACCCAGGTGGATGCCGCCCTGCTGCGGGGCAGCCCGGTGCGCTTCGTCGGCACCTGCACCATCGGCACCGACCATCTCGATCTCGATCATCTGGCCGCCGCCAATATCGCCTGGGCCAGCGCGCCGGGCTGCAATGCCCGTGGCGTGGTGGACTATGTGCTGGGCAGCCTGCTGGCGCTGGCCGAGGTGGCGGGCTCGCCGCTGCGCGAGCGCTGCTACGGCGTGGTGGGCGCCGGTCAGGTCGGTGCGCGGCTGGTGGAGGTGTTACGGGGGCTGGGCTGCCGGGTGCTGGCCTGTGATCCGCCACGCGCGGAGCGCGAGGGGGGCGACTTTGTCGATCTGGACGAGGTGCTGGCGCAGTGCGATGTGATCAGCCTGCATACGCCGCTCACCTCGGCAGGCCGGTGGCCGACTCGCCATCTGCTGAATGCCGAGCGGCTGGCCCGGCTGCGTCCCGGCAGCTGGCTGATCAATGCCAGTCGCGGTGCGGTGTTGGACAACCAGGCGCTGCATGCGCTGCTGCTGCAGCGTCCCGATGTCGAGGCGGTGCTGGATGTCTGGGAGGGCGAGCCACTGGTGGAGGTGGCGCTGGCCGAGCGGTGCCGGATCGTCACGCCGCATATCGCCGGCTACAGCCTGGAAGGCAAGGCGCGCGGCACCGCGCAGATCTATCGCGCCTTGTGCGCACATCTTGGCCGGCCGGCGACGCTGGAGCTGGATGCGCTGCTACCCGAGCCCTGGCTGCCGCAACTGACCCTGCACGCGGATGCCGATCCCGACTGGGCCTTGGCTGCCGTGTGTCGGGCTGTCTACGATCCGCGCCGTGACAGCGCCGATTTCCGGCGCAGCCTGCTGGGCGACGAGGAGGCTCGCCGAAAGGGCTTCGACGCGCTGCGCAAGCACTATCCGCCACGCCGGGAAATCGATGGACTGAGGGTCGAGCTGCTGGGTCAGGCGCCGGAGCTGGCCGCGCTGGTTCGTGCGCTGGGAGTCAGGCTGGTCTGAGTCTCGCGCCGGGAAGCGGCCTGCTCTTCCGGATCGAGGGCGCGGCAGGCCTGCTGGATCATGGCTTCGGTGATGGGGATTTCGCGACCCTGTTCGTCGATCACTGCGCAGAGGAAGCCATCGGCGGGAAGGGTGACGGTAATGGGCTGGTTGACGCGGCTGTTCAGGTTCATGGGGTCCATCTCCTGGTCGCTGGATTCCATAGCCTGTTCAATCTAGATGAAATTCGCGTGACGACCAGTGCGGACGCAGTGCGGGCGGCAAGATACCGCCCGCACCCCGAGGTGTCAGTGGTACTCGCAGAGGTAGGCGGTATCCACGGCCACTTGCAGCTGGAACTTGCTGTTGGCCGGCACGCTGAACTGGCTGCCCGCTTCAAAGGTTTCCCAGGCATCGCTGCCCGGCAGGCGCACGGTGAGGGCGCCGGCCACGACCTTCATGATTTCCATGCGGCTGGTGCCGAATTCGTATTCACCGGGCGCCATCACGCCGAGGGTGGCGGGGCAGTCGGCCTGCTCGAAGGCGATGGATTTGACCTTGCCATCGAAGTACTCGTTGACCTTGAACATATCGGAGTTCCTGTGGGGCTGAAAAAAGGCGCGCCAGTATGCCCAAGCGCCAGTGCGGCGTCACCGGGTGTATTCAGTGCGGCAGCGCCAGGGGCAGCAGGCGAGCGGCATTGCGCGCATCCTCCAGCGCGCGGTGCTGGCGCCCCTGGAAATGCATGCCGGCAAGGCTCAGTGCCACGTTCAGGCCCACCGGTCGGCTCAGCTGGCGGCGGCTGGCGAAGGACTGCTTGAGATTCAGGTGCGGATATTGCTGCAGGCGACTGTGCAGGCCCTGGGCCTGCCATTCCTGTTCAAGCTGGCGTCGGTCGTAGTCGCCCCAGCTGGCCCAGCCCGCCAGGCGGGTGCCCTGGGCCTGCAGCCAGCTCTCGAAGTCCGGCCACAGTTGCGCCAGTGTGCGGGCGCTGTCGATCTGGGGCTGGGCGATGTGCGTGAGATCCTTGCAGAAGCTGGTCAGGCAGGGACGGCGCAGCGGCCGCACATAACGCTGGAAATGGCCGATCTCGTGGCCCTCGAGCGTGGCGAGGCTGGCGCCGATTTCGATGATCTCCATGTCTCGCAAGGGCCAGCCGCCTTCATCCGTGGTGGCCTCCAGATCGATAACCAGCCAATGTCGCATAGGTCCTCCCACGGGTTGGGCCGAGTATGGCGGGGCTGGTTGGCGCCGGCAAATCGACCATGGGCTGAGATCGGGTGGCCATGTTGAGCGCGGGCGATGACGAGGGCTGGATGCTGGCAGTAGAATCGCCGCCCCCTGT
The DNA here is from genome assembly GCF_035497915.1 of Pseudomonas sp. GTDB lineage: Bacteria > Pseudomonadota > Gammaproteobacteria > Pseudomonadales > Pseudomonadaceae > Serpens. The sequence goes on along the minus strand of NZ_DATJCS010000004.1, from coordinate 115,143 downwards.
TCCCGCGAGAGCCTGCTGCCATGAAGTGCCGTGCGGGCTGCGGTGCGTGCTGCATCGCGCCCTCCATCAGTTCGCCGTTACCCGGCATGCCCGAGGGCAAACGGGCTGGCGAGCGTTGTCCGCATCTGAGTGTCGATAATCTCTGTCAACTGTTCGGCTTGCCGGAACGTCCGGCGGTCTGCTCCGCGTTTCGCGCGGATCCATCCGTATGCGGCGATGACCGCGAGGAAGCGGTCCGTCTGCTGGGCTGGCTGGAGCAGGCCACCGCCTGAGTGCGATACATCCCAACCAAGAAGAACAAGGAAAAGCCATGATCAAGCCGATATTCCATCCCCTGCTGCTGGGAGTCTCTCTGGCGTTCTGTGCTGCGACGCAGGCGCAGGAATGGCAGCTGGCCAAGGATGAGGAGGGGATCCAGGTCTACCTGTCCGCCGTGCCGGGGTCCCAGTACAAGGCCTATCGGGGAGAAACGGTCATCCGGGCGAGCATCGACAGGATTCGCGCCTTGCAGGAGGACGTCGAGGGGTCCTGCGCCTGGATTCACCAGTGCAAGGCTCAGCAGCTGATTCGCCACGAAGGTGCCCGTAGCTGGACGCACACCTATTTCAATACGCCCTGGCCGGTCACCCCGCGTGATTCGCTGATCGAGGTCACCACCGAGGAGCGGGAGGACGGCCTGCTGCGCCATCTCAAGGGCGTGCCGGATCTGCTGCCCGAGGAGAAGGGCTATGTGCGGGTCGCCCGGGTGGAAGGTTACTGGAAGCTGGAGCCGCTGGAGGGGCAGCGCGTGAAGGTCACCTATCAGTTGCATAGCGAGCCGGGTGGCAGCGTGCCTTCATGGCTGGCCAACAGCTTCGTGATCGATGCGCCGTTCAACACGCTCAAGGGGCTGCGCGGCCTGGCGGAAGAACGATAGGGTGATACAACGGAAACGAAAAAGGCTGCCGATCGGCAGCCTTTTTCGTTGTGTCCGGAGCGATCAGCCGCGCTGGTTCAGCGAGACGAAATCGCGCTTCTCGTAGCCGGTGTACAGCTGACGAGGACGACCGATCTTCTGGCCGCTGGCGATCATTTCCTTCCAGTGCGAGATCCAGCCGACGGTACGCGACATGGCAAAGATCACGGTGAACATGCTGGTCGGGATGCCGATGGCCTTGAGGATGATGCCCGAATAGAAGTCGACGTTCGGGTACAGGTTGCGCTCGGCGAAGTAGGGATCCTTCAGCGCGATCTCTTCCAGCTTCATGGCCAGTTCCAGCTGCGGGTCATGGATGCCCAGCTCGCCGAGAACCTCGTCGCAGGTCTTTTTCATGACCTTGGCGCGCGGGTCGAAGTTCTTGTAGACGCGGTGGCCGAAGCCCATCAGCTTGAACGGATCGTTCTTGTCCTTGGCCTTGGCCAGGAACTTGTCGATGTTCTCGACGCTGCCGATCTCGTCCAGCATGGTCAGCACGGCTTCGTTGGCGCCGCCGTGGGCAGGTCCCCACAGCGCGGCGATGCCGGCGGCGATACAGGCGAACGGGTTGGCGCCAGTGGAGCCAGCCAGACGGACGGTCGAGGTCGAAGCGTTCTGTTCATGGTCCGCATGCAGGATGAAGATGCGATCCATGGCCTTGGCCAGCACCGGGCTGATCGGTTTGATCTCGGCCGGGGTGTTGAACATCATGTGCAGGAAGTTTTCCGCGTAGTTCAGGTCGTTACGCGGATACATGATCGGCTGGCCGATCGAATACTTGTACGCCATGGCCGCGATGGTCGGCATCTTGGCGATCAGGCGATGCGCGGAGACTTCGCGGTGCTGCGGATTGTTGATGTCCAGCGAGTCGTGATAGAAGGCGGACAGCGCGCCGACGATGCCGCACATCACGGCCATCGGGTGAGCGTCGCGACGGAAGCCGTTCAGGAAGGACTTCAGTTGCTCATGAACGATGGTGTGGTTCTTGATGGTGTTGACGAACTTGGCCTTCTGCTCGGCGTTCGGCAGCTCGCCGTTGAGCAGCAGGTAGGCGGTCTCCAGGTAGTCGGACTGTTCCGCCAGTTGTTCGATCGGGTAGCCGCGGTGCAGCAGGATGCCCTTGTCGCCATCGATGTAGGTGATTTTCGACTCGCAGGAAGCAGTCGACATGAAACCGGGGTCGAAGGTGAATTTGCCCGTGGCGGTCAGGGCGCGGACGTCAATGACGTCGGGGCCGATGGTGCCGGTGAGAACGGGCAGTTCTACGGGGGCAGCGCCCTCGATGATCAACTGCGCTTTTTTGTCAGCCATGAGTGGCCTCCTGGTTATGCTTGGAATCATCAGCAGCCCCCCATGTAGGGCCGGCATCACTATAGAGCGATAAAACCGAATGTCAATTTGCGTAACCCCTGAAAAATGAAGGGGTTCCGACGAATCTCATGAGGGCAGGAGGGCTTTTTTACGGCATTCTTTTCGGGCTCGCCATTCGCCTTTAGTGGCGGCAGGTCGCGTTGTCATTAGTGGGCTAACTGTCTATACTCCGTAGCCGGCCGTCATGGGCATAGCGCCTGTGTTTTGGCGGTTGCACTCCATGTGGGGTGGGTACCTGACCAGTGCACTTCCCAACAACAACGCCCTGCTTCCTGGGGCTCAAAGTGTGAAAAGAAGCCGTGAATAGCCAACGACCAGTAAACCTAGACCTTAGGACTATCAAGCTCCCTGTCACCGCTTACACGTCCATCCTTCACCGCGTCTCCGGCGTGATCCTGTTCCTTGGCCTCGTCGTGCTCCTTTATGGGCTCGACATGTCCCTGGCATCCGAGGAGAGCTTCGAAGAGCTGAAGGCATGCCTGGCCAGTCCGCTGGCAAAGCTGGTGATCTGGGGTCTGCTGTCCGCTCTGCTGTACCACCTGGTGGCCGGGATTCGCCACCTGTTCATGGATGCCGGTGTCGGTGAGACGCTGGAGGGCGGCAAGCTCGGCTCGAAGATCGTCATAGCCGTTGCCGTAGTATTGATTGTCCTGGCTGGGGTGTGGGTATGGTAACCAACGTCACTAACTTTTCGCGCTCCGGCCTCTATGACTGGATGGCTCAGCGCGTCTCTGCGGTCGTGCTGGCTGCGTATTTCATTTTCCTGCTCGGCTTCGTGCTGTTTCATCCCGGTCTGACCTATGCCGACTGGCACGGCCTGTTCTCCCACAATGCGATGCGCATCTTCAGTCTGCTGGCGCTGCTGGCGACGGTCATCCATGCCTGGGTTGGCATGTGGACCATCTCGACTGACTACCTGACGCCGATGGCTTTCGGTCGTTGGGCAACCGTGTTGCGCTTCTTCTTCCAGGCGGCCTGCGGCGTGCTGCAGTTTGTGCTGTTCGTCTGGGGCGTGCAGATTCTGTGGGGTATCTGATTCATGTCTAGCATTCGCACTCTTTCCTTCGACGCCATCATCGTCGGTGGCGGTGGCGCCGGTATGCGCGCCGCGCTGCAACTGGCCCAGGGTGGTCACAAGACCGCCGTGGTGACCAAGGTCTTCCCGACCCGTTCGCACACCGTGTCCGCCCAGGGCGGCATCACCTGCGCCATCGCTTCGGCCGACCCGAACGACGATTGGCGCTGGCACATGTACGACACCGTCAAGGGCTCCGACTACATCGGTGACCAGGACGCGATCGAGTACATGTGTTCCGTGGGTCCGGAGGCCGTGTTCGAACTCGAGCACATGGGTCTGCCGTTCTCCCGTACCGAGCAGGGCCGCATCTACCAGCGTCCGTTCGGTGGTCAGTCCAAGGGTCCGGATAACCCCACCCAGGCTGCCCGTACCTGCGCTGCTGCCGACCGTACCGGTCACGCTCTGCTGCACACCCTGTACCAGGCCAACCTGAAGAGCGGCACCTCGTTCCTGAACGAATGGTATGCCGTGGATCTGGTGAAGAACCAGGACGGCGCCATCGTCGGCGTCATCGCCATCTGCATCGAGACCGGCGAAACCGTCTACATCCGCTCCAAGGCTGTGGTCCTGGCCACCGGTGGCGCCGGCCGCATCTATGCGTCCACCACCAACGCCCTGATCAACACCGGTGACGGCGTGGGCATGGCCCTGCGCGCCGGCATCCCGGTGCAGGACATCGAAATGTGGCAGTTCCACCCGACCGGTATCGCCGGCGCCGGCGTGCTGGTGACCGAAGGTTGCCGCGGTGAGGGTGGTTACCTGATCAACGCCCATGGCGAGCGCTTCATGGAGCGTTACGCTCCGAACGCCAAGGACCTGGCCGGCCGCGACGTGGTCGCCCGCTCCATGGTCAAGGAAGTGATCGCCGGCAACGGCGTCGGTCCGAACAAGGATCACGTGCTGCTGAAGCTGGACCACCTGGGCGAGGACGTGCTGCACAGCCGCCTGCCGGGTATCTGCGAACTGTCCAAGACCTTCGCGCACGTCGACCCGGTTGTTGCGCCGATCCCGGTCATCCCGACCTGCCACTACATGATGGGCGGCATCGCCACCAACATTCATGGCCAGGCCATCACCCAGGATGCCAACGGCAACGACACCATCATCGAAGGCCTGTTCGCCGTGGGCGAAGTGGCGTGCGTATCGGTACACGGTGCCAACCGTCTGGGCGGCAACTCGCTGCTCGACCTGGTCGTGTTCGGTCGTGCCGCTGGTCTGCACCTGGAGAAGGCGCTGAAGGAAGGCGTCGATACCCGTGGCGCCAGCGAGAGCGACATCGAGGCTTCCCTGAAGCGTCTGTCCGGTGTCAACGAGCGCACCTCCGGTGAAGAAGTGGCTCCGCTCAAGCGCGAGCTGCAGAGCTGCATGCAGAACTACTTCGGTGTATTCCGTACCGGTGAATACATGAAGAAGGGTATCGCTCAGCTGGCCGATCTGCGCGAGCGCATCGCCACCGTCAAGATCAACGACAAGAGCCAGGCGTTCAACACCGCGCGCATCGAAGCGCTCGAGCTGCAGAACCTGCTCGAAGTGGCCGAAGCGACTGCCATCGCCGCCGACACCCGTACCGAGTCCCGTGGCGCCCACGCCCGCGAAGACTACGAAGAGCGCGACGACCAGAACTGGCTGTGCCATACCTTGTACTTCCCGGGCGAAAAGCGTGTCGCCAAGCGCGCCGTCAACTTCGCGCCGAAGACTGTGCCGGCGTTCGAACCGAAAGTACGTACTTACTAAGGGTGATGTGAATGTCTCTGCCCAAGACTTTGCAAGTAAGCGTTTACCGCTACAACCCGGAGCGCGATGCGTCTCCCTACATGCAGGACTTCAACGTCGAAATCGACGGCAAGGATCTGATGGTCCTGGACGTGCTGGCGCTGATCAAGGAACAGGACGAGGGTTTCTCTTACCGTCGTTCCTGCCGTGAAGGCGTTTGCGGCTCCGATGGCATGAACATCAGCGGCAAGAACGGCCTGGCCTGCATCACTCCGCTGTCCAGCGTGGTGAAGAACGGCAAGCTGGTGATTCGTCCGCTGCCGGGTCTGCCGGTCATCCGTGACCTGGCCGTCGATATGAGCATCTTCTACAAGCAATACGAGAAGGTGCAGCCGTACCTGCAGAACAACTCGCCGGCTCCGGCCATCGAACGTCTGCAGACTCCGGAAGATCGCGAGAAGCTGGATGGTCTGTACGAGTGCATCCTGTGCGCTTGCTGCTCGACCAGCTGCCCGTCCTTCTGGTGGAACCCGGACAAGTTCCTCGGCCCGGCCGCACTGCTGCAGGCCTATCGTTTCCTGGCTGACAGCCGTGACACGATGACCGAACAGCGCCTGGCGGCCATGGACGATCCGTTCAGTGTCTTCCGTTGCCGCGGCATCATGAACTGCGTGAACGTATGTCCGAAGGGTCTGAACCCGACCAAGGCCATCGGTCACATCCGCAACATGCTGCTGCAAAGCGGTACCTGATCCTTCGGGGTCGTACCGAGGCTGTACCTCTGCGCTGTCGGCTAACCCCGGCAGCGTAGTTTTAAGCGGGTCCGGAGCTCACAAAGCACCGAACTCTTCCTGAAAAGTAAATGATGGCTATCAGGGGCATCCGGTAAAAACCCGGTCTATCTGCGGGGTCCCGTAGTGGCTTAACCAGTTGCTCAGGCACGCCGTGCTGCGGTTTCCACGCCGATGGTGTTCCCTTATCGAGGGTGACCAAGCATGCAAGAAAGCGTAATGCAGCGCATGTGGAACAGTGCCCACCTTTCCGGTGGTAACGCTGCCTATGTCGAGGAGCTGTACGAGCTCTATCTGCACGACCCCAACGCTGTGCCCGAAGAGTGGCGCACCTATTTCCAGAAGCTGCCGAACGACGGCGGCAACACCACCGACGTTCCGCATTCGCCCATTCGCGATCACTTCGTCCTGCTTGCCAAGAACCAGCGTCGCGCGCAGCCGGCTTCCGCCGCGAGCGTGAGCAGCGAGCATGACAAGAAGCAGGTCCAGGTTCTGCGCCTGATCCAGGCGTTTCGCGCCCGTGGTCACCAGGCCGCCCAACTCGACCCGCTGGGTCTGTGGCAGCGTCAGGTGCCGGCCGACCTCACCATTCAGAACTACGGTCTGACCGACGCCGATCTGGACACCACGTTCCAGACGGGCGAGCTGTTCATTGGCAAGGAGGCGGCAACTCTCCGCGAGATCGTCCAGTCCCTGCAAGAGACCTATTGCCGCACCATTGGTGCGGAATTCAACCACATCACCGACTCCGAACAGCGCAAGTGGTTCGCCCAGCGTCTGGAGAGCGTGCGTGGTCGTCCCGCCTATTCGCGTGACGCGCAGGCCCACCTGCTGGAGCGTCTGACCGCCGCCGAAGGCCTGGAAAAGTACCTGGGCACCAAGTTCCCGGGCACCAAGCGCTTCGGTCTGGAAGGTGGCGAAAGCCTGATTCCGATGGTCGACGAGATCATCCAGCGTTCCGGCTCCTACGGCATGAAGGAAATCGTCATCGGCATGGCCCACCGTGGCCGTCTGAACATGCTGGTGAACACCTTCGGCAAGAACCCGCGCGACCTGTTCGACGAGTTCGAAGGCAAGAAGGTCGAGGGTCTGTCCTCCGGTGACGTGAAGTACCACCAGGGCTTCTCCTCCAACGTCACCACCCCCGGTGGCGAACTGCACCTGGCCATGGCCTTCAACCCGTCGCACCTGGAAATCGTCTCCCCGGTGGTCGAGGGTTCCGTGCGTGCCCGCCAGGATCGTCGTCTCGATCCGAACGGCGACAAGGTTCTCCCGGTCTCCATCCACGGCGATGCGGCCTTCGCGGGCCAGGGCGTGGTGATGGAAACCTTCCAGATGTCGCAGATTCGCGGCTTCAAGACCGGTGGCACCATCCACATCGTCATCAACAACCAGGTCGGCTTCACCACCAGCAACCCGCTGGACGCGCGCTCCACCGAGTACGCCACCGACGTGGCCAAGATGATCGAAGCGCCGATCCTGCACGTGAACGGCGACGATCCGGAAGCGGTGCTGTTCGTGACCCAACTGGCCGTTGACTATCGCATGCAGTTCAAGCGTGACGTGGTCCTCGACCTGGTCTGCTACCGCCGTCGCGGCCACAACGAGGCCGACGAGCCGAGCGGCACCCAGCCGCTGATGTACCAGCAGATCGCCAAGCAGCGCACCACCCGCGAGCTGTACGCCGACGCCCTGATCAAGGCCGGCGCGCAGAGCAACGAGGACGTGCAGGCCAAGATCGACGAGTACCGCACCGCCCTGGACAACGGCCAGCACGTGGTGAAGAGCCTGGTCAAGGAGCCGAACGCCGAGCTGTTCGTCGACTGGACGCCGTATCTGGGCCATGCCTGGACCGCTCGCCACGACACCCGCGTGCCGCTGGACAAGCTGCGCGAGATTGCCGCCGGCCTGACCCGCATTCCGGAAGGCGTCGTGGTGCAGCGCCAGGTGGGCAAGGTCTACGAAGACCGCCAGAAGATGACCGCCGGCGCCATGCCGATCAACTGGGGCTATGCCGAAACCCTGGCCTACGCCACCCTGCTGCACGACGGCCACCCGGTGCGCATGACCGGCCAGGACGTCGGCCGCGGCACCTTCTCGCATCGCCATGCCGCGCTGCACAGCCAGAAGGACGCCACCACTTACGTTCCGCTGAAGAACCTCTTCGAGGGCCAGCCGCGTTTCGACCTGTACGACTCCTTCCTGTCGGAAGAAGCCGTGCTGGCCTTCGAATACGGCTACTCCACCACCACGCCCAACGCGCTGGTGATCTGGGAAGCCCAGTTCGGTGACTTCGCCAACGGTGCCCAGGTGGTGTTCGACCAGTTCATCTCCAGCGGCGAGACCAAGTGGGGCCGCCTGTGCGGTCTGACCGTCCTGCTGCCGCACGGTTATGAAGGCCAGGGTCCGGAGCACAGCTCCGCGCGCCTGGAGCGCTACCTGCAGCTGTGCGCCGAGCACAACATCCAGGTCTGCGTGCCGACCACCCCGGCGCAGGTCTACCACATGCTGCGTCGCCAGGTGGTGCGTCCGCTGCGCAAGCCGCTGATCGCCCTGACGCCCAAGTCGCTGCTGCGCCACCCGATGGCCATCTCGACCCTGGAAGACCTGGCCGAAGGCTCCTTCCAGACCGTGATCCCGGAAGTGGATGCCATCGATCCGGCCAAGGTCGAGCGTCTGGTCATGTGCTCCGGCAAGGTCTACTACGACCTGCTGACCAAGCGTCGCAACGAGCAGCGTGACGACACCATCATCGTGCGCATCGAGCAGCTGTACCCGTTCCCCGAAGAGGATCTGGCCGAGATCATGGCGCCCTACAAGAACCTCAAGAAGGTGATCTGGTGCCAGGAAGAGCCGATGAACCAGGGTGCCTGGTACTGCTCGCAGCACCACATGCGTCGTGTCGCCAGCGCGCATCAGAAGGGCCTGTTCCTGGAGTACGCCGGCCGCGAGGCCTCCGCTTCTCCGGCGTGCGGCTACCCGTCGATGCATGCCGAGCAGCAGGAAAAACTGCTGCATGACGCTTTCAACATTTAATCCCCGAACGAAGTATCGGAAAGACAGGAATTCATCACATGGCTATTGAGATCAAAGCCCCCGCCTTCCCGGAATCGGTTGCCGACGGCACCGTTGCCACCTGGCACAAGAAGCCGGGCGAAGCCGTCAAGCGCGACGAACTGATCGTCGACATCGAGACCGACAAGGTCGTCATGGAAGTGCTGGCCGAAGCCGATGGCGTGGTCGGTGAAATCATCAAGGGCGAGGGCGAAACCGTTCTCTCCGGCGAGTTGCTGGGCACCCTGAACGCAGGCGCTGCCGCTGCTGCTCCGGCCGCTGCTGCCGCTGCCCCGGCCCCTGCCGCCGCTGCTGCCGCTCCGGCCGCCGCCGAGGACAAGATCCTGTCCCCGGCCGCGCGCAAGATCGCCGACGAAGCCGGCCTCGACCGCAACAGCATCGACGGCACCGGCAAGGGTGGTCGCGTGACCAAGGAAGACGCCGTCGCTGCCGCGTCCGGCAAGCCGGCCGCTCCGGCTGCCAAGGCCGCTGCTCCGGCCGCCGACGCTCCGGTGTTCGCCGCCGGCGACCGCGTCGAGAAGCGCGTGCCGATGACCCGTCTGCGCGCGAAGGTGGCCCAGCGTCTGGTCGAGGCTCAGTCCTCCATGGCCATGCTGACCACCTACAACGAAGTCAACATGAAGCCGATCATGGACTTGCGCGCCAAGTACAAGGACATGTTCGAGAAGAAGCACAATGGCGTGCGCCTGGGCTTCATGTCCTTCTTCGTCAAGGCTGCGGTTGAAGCGCTGAAGCGCCAGCCGGCGGTCAACGCCTCGATCGACGGCAACGACATCGTCTACCACGGCTACCAGGACATCGGCGTGGCCGTGTCCAGCGACCGTGGCCTGGTGGTTCCGGTGCTGCGCAACGCCGAGTTCATGAGCCTGGCGGAAATCGAAGGCGGCATTGCTGCCTACGGCCGCAAGGCGAAGGAAGGCAAGCTGACCCTGGAAGAAATGACCGGCGGTACCTTCACCATCTCCAACGGTGGTGTGTTCGGTTCGCTGCTCTCCAGCCCGATCGTCAACCCGCCGCAGTCCGCCATCCTGGGTATGCACAAGATCCAGGAGCGCCCGATGGCCGTTAACGGCCAGGTGGTCATCCTGCCGATGATGTACCTGGCGCTGTCCTACGACCACCGCCTGCTGGACGGCAAGGAAGCGGTCACCTTCCTGGTCACCATCAAGGAACTGCTGGAAGACCCGGCGCGCCTGCTGCTGGACATCTGATCGACGTGTGATTCGCGTCAGGCAGAACCCGGCATGTCCGGGCTCTGCCGTTTGTGGACTCCGCAATTTTCGAAGAGGAAACCCTATGAGCCAGAAATTCGACGTCGTGGTGATCGGTGCCGGCCCCGGCGGCTATGTCGCTGCCATCCGCGCGGCCCAGCTGGGCAAGAAGACCGCCATCATCGAGAAGTTCACCGGCAAGGACGGCAAGCTGGCCCTGGGCGGCACCTGCCTGAACGTCGGCTGCATCCCCTCCAAGGCGCTGCTGGACAGCTCCTACAAGTTCCACGAAGCCCACGAGAGCTTCAAGCTGCACGGCATCAGCACCGGTGACGTGAAGATGGACGTGCCGACCATGGTCGGCCGCAAGGACCAGATCGTCAAAAACCTCACCGGCGGCGTCTCCGCGCTGATGAAGGCCAATGGCGTGACCGTGTTCGAAGGCCACGGCAAGCTGCTGGCCGGCAAGCAGGTCGAAGTCACCAAGACCGACGGCAGTGTTGAAGTGCTGGCCGCCGAGAACGTGATCCTGGCCTCCGGTTCCAAGCCGGTCGAAATCCCGCCGGCCCCGGTTGACCAGAAGGTCATCGTCGACTCCACCGGCGCCCTGGACTTCCAGACCGTTCCCGGCAAGCTGGGCGTGATCGGCGCCGGCGTGATCGGTCTGGAGCTGGGTTCGGTGTGGGCACGCCTGGGCAGCCAGGTCACTGTGCTGGAAGCCATGGACAAGTTCCTGGCCGCCGCCGACGAGCAGATCGCCAAGGAAGCCCAGAAGATCCTCACCAAGCAGGGTCTGGACATCCGCCTGGGCGCCCGCGTGACCGGTACCGAGATCAAGGGCGAGCAAGTGGTCGTCACCTTCAGCGACGCCAGCGGCGAGCAGAAGATGACCTTCGACAAGCTGATCGTCGCGGTCGGCCGTCGTCCGGTGACCACCAACCTGCTGGCCGCCGACAGCGGCGTGACCATGGATGAGCGCGGCTTCATCTTCGTCGACGACTTCTGCGCCACCAGCGTGCCGGGCGTGTACGCCATCGGTGACGTGGTGCGCGGCGCCATGCTGGCCCACAAGGCCTCGGAAGAGGGCGTGATGGTTGCCGAGCGCATCGCCGGTCACAAGACCCAGATGAACTACGACCTGATCCCGGGCGTGATCTACACCCACCCGGAAATCGCCTGGGTCGGCAAGACCGAGCAGACGCTCAAGGCCGAAGGCGTGGAAATCAACGTCGGTGTCGCGCCGTTCGCCGCCAGCGGCCGCGCCATGGCCGCCAACGAAACCGCCGGTTTCGTCAAGGTCATCGCCGATGCCAAGACTGACCGCGTGCTGGGCGTCCATGTGGTAGGCCCGAGCGCCGCCGAGCTGGTCCAGCAGGGCGCCATCGCCATGGAATTCGGCACCAGCGCCGAAGACCTGGGCATGATGGTGTTCGCGCACCCGACTCTGTCCGAGTCGCTTCACGAAGCGGCTTTGGCCGTGAATGGCCATGCCATCCACGTCGCCAACCGTAAGAAGCGCTAAGGAAGAGACCGGCAGGTGACTTGAACTTTTGCGAGGGGGGAGGGCTCACCTGCCGTATCGGAGGCGTGTCCGTGAGGACACGCCTATTGCCAATAGCAAAAACTAGAACGGTAGAAAGCATGAATCTTCACGAGTATCAGGGTAAGCAGCTCTTCGCTGAATACGGCCTGCCCGTCTCCATAGGCCATGCCGTAGACACCCCGCAACAGGCCGCAGAAGCCTGCAAGGAGATCGGTGGCGATGCATGGGTCGTAAAGGCCCAGGTACATGCCGGAGGGCGAGGAAAGGCGGGCGGTGTAAAGCTGGTTCGCAACCCGGAGGAAGCCCGGGAGTTCGCAACCCACTGGCTGGGCAAGCGCCTGGTGACCTACCAGACCGATGCCAACGGCCAGCCGGTCAGCAAGATCCTGGTCGAGGCCTGTACCGACATCGACAAGGAGCTGTACCTCGGTGCCGTGGTCGATCGCTCCAGTCGGCGCATCGTATTCATGGCCTCCACCGAGGGTGGCGTGGAGATCGAGAAGGTCGCCCACGATACCCCCGAGAAGATTCTCAAGGCCACCATCGATCCGCTGGTTGGCCCGCAGCCCTATCAGGGCCGCAGCCTGGCGTTCCAGCTGGGCCTGCAGGGTGAGCAGATCAAGCAATTCACCCACATCTTTCTGGGCCTGGCCCGCCTGTTCCAGGACTACGATCTGGCCCTGCTCGAAGTGAACCCGCTGGTGATCACCAAGAGCGGCAACCTGCATTGCCTGGATGCCAAGATCAACATCGACGGCAACGCGCTGTACCGCCAGTCCAAGCTGCGTGCCATGCATGACCCGTCCCAGGATGATCCCCGCGAGGCCCATGCCGCCCGCTGGGAACTCAACTACGTGGCCCTCGATGGCAACATCGGTTGCATGGTCAATGGCGCCGGCCTGGCCATGGGCACCATGGACATCATCAACCTGCACGGCGGCAAGCCGGCCAACTTCCTGGACGTGGGTGGTGGTGCCACCAAGGAACGCGTGACCGAAGCGTTCAAGATCATTCTCTCCGACAGCAACGTGAAAGCCGTTCTGGTGAACATCTTCGGCGGTATCGTGCGCTGCGACATGATTGCCGAAGGCATCATCGGCGCCGTGCGCGAAGTCGGCGTTCAGGTACCGGTGGTGGTACGCCTGGAGGGCAACAATGCCCAGCTCGGCGCGAAGATGCTGGCCGAAAGCGGCCTGAACATCATCCCGGCAACCAGTCTGACCGAGGCCGCCCAGCAGGTGGTCAAGGCTGCGGAGAGCAACCAATGAGCATTCTGATCAACAAGGACACCAAGGTCATCTGCCAGGGCTTTACCGGCTCGCAGGGCACTTTCCACAGCGAGCAGGCCATCGAGTACGGCACGCAGATGGTCGGTGGCGTGACCCCGGGCAAGGGCGGTACCACCCACCTGGGTCTGCCGGTGTTCAATTCCGTGGCCGAAGCCGTGGAAGCGACCGGCGCGGATGCCTCCGTCATCTACGTGCCGGCGCCGTTCTGCAAGGATTCCATCCTCGAGGCGGCATTCGGCGGCATCAAGCTGATCGTCTGCATTACCGAAGGCATCCCGACCCTGGACATGCTGGAGGTGAAGATCAAGTGCGACGAACTGGGCGTGCGCCTGATCGGGCCGAACTGCCCGGGCGTGATCACCCCCGGCGAATGCAAGATTGGTATCCAGCCCGGCTACATCCACCTGCCGGGCAAGGTGGGCATCGTGTCCCGTTCCGGCACCCTGACCTACGAAGCCGTGAAGCAGACCACCGACGCCGGTTTCGGCCAGTCCACCTGCGTGGGCATCGGCGGGGACCCGATCCCGGGTTCGAGCTTCGTCGACATCCTCAAGCTGTTCCAGGAGGACCCGCAGACCGAGGCCATCGTCATGATCGGCGAGATCGGCGGCAGCGCCGAGGAAGAAGCGGCGGCCTTCATCAAGGCCAACGTCACCAAGCCGGTGGTGTCCTACATCGCCGGCGTGACCGCGCCGCCCGGCAAGCGCATGGGCCATGCCGGGGCGATCATCTCCGGTGGCAAGGGCACGGCGGAGGAGAAGTTCGCCGCGCTGCAGGACGCCGGGGTGAAGACCGTGCGCTCCCTGGCCGACATCGGCAAGGCGCTGGCCGAGATCACCGGCTGGGAAATGAAAAAGGCCTGAGGGCTCGTTTGAACACAAAAGGCCACCGAGAGGTGGCCTTTTGTGTTTATGGGCAGCACCGGACATCCAACGAAAGGTGCGGAAATGACCGGGAATCGTTAGGCTTGCACCTTTTTTGAACGCCCCCTTCAAAAGAGAGGGCCGTTCCGGCCGGCGGCCAGTTTCCCTTACCCCGGGAAGCCACGATCTGATCCTCTTTTGCAGTGGTGTAACTTCCCATGACTCGTCTGAAAGGTTTCGACCTGGTTGCCCTCGGTTTCATGACCTTCGCGCTGTTCCTCGGCGCCGGCAACATCATCTTTCCCGCCAGCGCCGGCATGGCCGCGGGCGACAACCTCTGGCCGGTGGCGCTGGGCTTTCTGATCACCGGCGTCGGCCTGCCGCTGCTGACCATCGTGGCCCTGGCGCGGGTCGGTGGCGGCATGCCGAGCCTGACCGGGCCACTCGGCAAGGTGGCCGGTACCGTGCTGGCGGTGGCGGTCTATCTGTCCATCGGCCCGCTGTTCGCCACGCCGCGCACCGCAGTGGTGTCGTTCGAGATCGGCATCGCCCCCTTCACCGGCAACAGCGACTGGGCCTTGTTCCTCTATTCGCTGGGGTTCTTCGCGCTGGTGCTGTTCCTGGTACTCAACCCCGGGCGGCTGATCGACCGGGTCGGCAAGGTCATCACCCCGGTGCTGCTGCTGGCCCTGGTGCTGCTGGGCGCCGCCGCGATCTTCGCGCCGGCCGGTTCGGTGGGCGTCACGGCGCCGGAATACCGTGACGCGCCGCTGCTGCAGGGCTTCCTGCAGGGTTACCTGACCATGGACGCCCTCGGCGCGCTGGTGTTCGGCATCGTGATCGCCACGGCGATCCGCGATCGCGGGGTGACCAGTCCGGGTCTGGTGACCCGCTATTCCATCATCGCGGTGATCATCGCCGCCATCGGCCTGGCGCTGGTCTACCTGGCGCTGTTCTATCTGGGCGCGACCAGCAAGAGCATCGCCTTCGACGCGAGCAACGGCGGGCAGATTCTCACCGCCTATGTGCAGCACACCTTCGGCACACCCGGCCTGCTGCTGCTGGCCGCGGTGATCATCCTGGCCTGCCTGACCACCGCGGTGGGCCTGCTCACCGCCTGTGGCGAGTTCTTCAGCGAGCTGCTGCATACCTCCTACCGCAACGTGGCCGTGGGCTTCACGCTGTTCAGCCTGCTGGTGGCCAACCAGGGGCTCGACCAGCTGATTCGCGTCTCGGTGCCGGTGCTGGTGGGCCTGTATCCGCTGGCCATTGTGCTGGTGCTGCTGAGCCTGGCCGACCGGCTGTGGCGCGAGCCACGCCGGGTGTTCCGTCCGGTGATGGCGGTGGCGCTGGTGTTCGGGCTGGCCGACGGCCTGCTGGCCAGCGCCTTCAAGGATCAGGTGCCGGCGTTCTTCGCCAACCTGCCCTGGGCCGCGCAAAGCATGGGCTGGGCGCAGCCGGTGCTGGTGGTGCTGGTGGTGGCGGCGCTGGTGGATCGTCTGCTGCCGGCGAAACGGTAGTGGCCGAAAGGCATCAAGATGAAGCCCGGGCGGGTATAATCGCCCGGCTTCGATGGAGTGCCCATGATCTTGACCGATGAGTACCTGCGCCACCTGGTGGCTGCGCTGTGGTTTGTCTTCTGCTGGGTAGGCTACACGCGCTACGCGATCTGGAAGGGGCGGGACACGCCATGCCTGGCCAGTGTCATGCACCTGTACCGCGAGGACTGGATGCGCCGCATGCTGCAGCGCGACAACCGCATCGCCGACGCCAACGTGATCGGCAATCTGGAACGCAACGCCTCGTTCTTCGCCTCCAGCACGCTGATCATCCTGGCCGCCGTCGTCACCGCCCTCGGCGCCTCCGATCGCGCCGTGTCGCTGCTCGCCGAGCTGCCCTTCATCGAGCCGGTCGGGCGGGGCATGTCCGAGCTCAAGCTGTTGCTGCTGGGCCTGGTATTCGTCTACGCCTTCTTCACCTTCAGCTGGTGCATGCGCCAGTACAACTTCGCCGCCGTGCTGCTGGGTTCGGCACCGTTGCTCGCCGAGCGTAACGTCAGCGACCAGGAGCGCAACATTTTCGCCAAGCGCGCCGCCAAGCTGCTGTCGAGTGCCGGCAATCATTTCAACCTGGGCCTGCGGGCGTATTATTTCGGCCTGGCGGTGCTGTCCTGGTTCATCCATCCCTGGGTGTTCATGGCGGTCACCGCCGGCGTGGTGCTGGTGCTCTACCATCGCGAGTTCCATTCCCGGGTGCTCGAGGTGCTGACCCATACCCCCGCGCCGCTTGCCGCTCCGTCTGCCACCCAGGAACCCCGCGAGCCCGAATTTCACTGACCCGGGCGGCCCGCCGCCGCCCGTTCCGCACCTTGCGAGCCATACCATGAACAAGAATTCCCTCGTGCAGCGCGCCGAACGCTTCCTTTCCGCCCTGCGGCATTGCCAGGTGCTGGGCATGCAGGTGGAGGCGGCCGACGAAAAAGGCCTGACGCTACGCCTGCCCTACAGTGAAAAGATCGTCGGCAACCCGGAGACCGGCGGCATCCATGGTGGCGCCATCACCACCCTGATGGACACCACTTGCGGCATCTCCACCGTGTGCTTCCTGCCGGATTTCGAGGTCTGCCCGACCCTTGACCTGCGCATCGACTACATGCGCCCGGCCGATCCGCACAAGGATGTCTACGGCTTCGCCGAGTGCTATCGGGTGACCCCGACGGTGATCTTCACCCGTGGCATCGCCTACCAGGATGATCCCGCGCAGCCCATCGCCCACGCGGTGGGCACCTTCATGCGCATGGGCAAGAGCGCGAATCTGAAAACGGGCGTATTTCCGGAGGGCAAGGCATGAAGGCCGAAGAATTCAACGCGCTGGTGAGCAGCGCGCACACGCGCAACGACTACAGTGCCCTGATCGATCTGGTTCCCTACGCGCGCCTGATCGGCATCGAGTGTCTGCGCCTGGGCGACGACATGGTGTTCCGTCTGCCGGCCCAGGCCGACAACATCGGCAACCCGGTGCTGCCGGCGCTGCATGGCGGGGTGATCGCCGGTTTCATGGAGCATGCGGCGCACCTGCATCTGCTGATGTTCATGGGCACCCAGCATCTGCCCAAAACCATCGACTTCTCGGTGGATTACCTCAGGGCCGGTCACTATCGTGACACCTTCGCTCAATGCCAGGTGTGGCGGCAGGGTCGCCGTGTGGCCAACGTGGCCATCACCGCCTGGCAAACCACGCAAACCGAGCCCATCGCCACCGCGCGCGCCCACTTCAAGGTCGACGAGTCCTGAGCGGCCGTTCCGCGTCCGGCGGTCTGGCCGGACGAGGAACGTTCCATGGATGCCTTGCTGATTCTCGGCGCCTGTTGCCTGCTGCTGATCAGTCTGTTCTGGCTGGCCCTGCGCGCCTTCGCGCGGGGGGCCGGCTGGGGCCTGCTGTGCCTGCTGCCGCCATTGACGCTGCTCTACCTGTTTCGCCATGGCAGGGAGGCGCGCACACCGCTGCTGCTGGCCGCGGTCGCCGCCTTGCCGCTGGGCATCGGCCTGCTTGGGGTGGCGGAGCAGAACCCCGATCACCTGCGCTCCCTGCTGAGTCTCGAATGGCTGAAGCCGGTGCGCGATCCCTGGCAGCCGGACATTCGCCTGCGTGGCAGCCTGTGGGGCGAGCCGTTCGCCCCGGTGGAAGGCGACTTCATCGAAGGCCGGCTGCGCCTCAGCCAGGGCGCGGCGAACCTCGACCGGCGTGAGCTGGTGATCCACCTGGGCGAGTTCTCCGGCCCGCAACTGACCCTGGACATCCTGCCGCAGGACGCTGAGGTTCCCACCGTCGAGCTGGTGCGCCGCCTGCCTGGCAACCCGCTGCCCGAGGCGTTGCGCCTGGAGCGCGGCTACAGCCTGCACCTGCAGTTGCGGCGCCAGGCACCCAACCGGCTGGTGGGCGATCTGCACCTGGGTTTGCCGAGCGCACACCGCACCTGGCTCTCCGGCCCCATCGAGGTGTTCACCGACGGCCTGCGCTACCGCGCGGGCAGCGTGGATGCGCGCTTCGATTCGGCGCACACCCTGCAGCATGTGATCGAGGACTACCTGCAACGACGCTTTCCGCAGCATCGCGTGGAGGCGGTGCGGCTGCCCGATATCGACTGGCACAGCCGCCCCCTGGAGCTGCGCGTGCAGGCGCGCATCGGCAACCGCGCGCTGACCCTGCCATTGCAGCTGCTCAAGGACGAGGAGCGCGGCTGGCACGTGGCGGGCGACCGCTATCCGCCGCGCGGCGTGCCCGGTCAGCCGGCTGACGGTGCCAAGCCCTTGAAATCCTGAGGGTCATCCCCCATCTGCTGGACATCCCGTCGCGCCAGCGGCCCGTATCCAACACCTGGAGAGTTGAAGACGATGAGTGTGGAAACTCAAAAAGAAACCCTGGGCTTCCAGACCGAGGTGAAGCAGCTGCTGCACCTGATGATCCATTCCCTGTATTCCAACAAGGAAATCTTCCTGCGCGAGCTGATCTCCAACGCTTCCGACGCCGCCGACAAGCTGCGCTTCGAGGCGCTGGCCAAGCCGGAGCTGCTCGAAGGCGGCGCCGAGCTGAAGATTCGCGTCAGCTTTGACAAGGACGCCAAGACCCTCACCGTCGAAGACAACGGCATCGGCCTGAGCCGTGAGGACGCCATCGCGCACCTGGGCACCATCGCCAAGTCCGGCACCGCCGACTTCCTGAAGAATCTCACCGGCGATCAGAAGAAGGATTCGCGGCTGATCGGCCAGTTCGGCGTGGGCTTCTATTCCGCGTTTATCGTCGCCGACAAGGTGGATGTGTTCAGCCGCCGCGCCGGCCTGTCCGCCGGCGAAGGCGTGCACTGGTCGTCGAAGGGCGAGGGCGACTTCGAAGTCGCCACCGTGGAGAAGGCCGAGCGCGGCACCCGCATCGTGCTGCACCTGAAGAGCGGCGAAGAAGAGTTCGCCGACGGATGGCGCCTGCGCAACATCATCAAGAAATACTCCGACCACGTGGCGCTGCCCATCGAGCTGCCGAAGGAACACCACGGTGAGGAGAAGGACGCGCCGGCCGAGCCCGAGTGGGAAACCGTCAACCGCGCCAGTGCGCTGTGGACCCGTCCGCGCACCGAGATCAAGGACGAGGAATACACCGAGTTCTACAAGCACGTCGGTCACGACTTCGAAGACCCGCTGGCCTGGAGCCACAACAAGGTCGAGGGCAAGCTGGAATACACCTCGCTGCTCTACGTGCCGGGCCGCGCGCCGTTCGACCTGTACCACCGCGAAGCGCCCAAGGGCCTCAAGCTCTATGTGCAGCGCGTATTCATCATGGATCAGGCCGACCAGTTCCTGCCGCTCTACCTGCGCTTCATCAAGGGTGTGGTGGACTCCAATGACCTGTCCCTGAACGTCTCCCGGGAAATCCTGCAGTCGGGCCTGGTGATCGACTCCATGAAGTCGGCGCTGACCAAGCGCGCCCTGGACATGCTGGACAAGCTGGCCAAGGACAAGCCCGAGGACTACAAGGGCTTCTGGAAGCAGTTCGGCCAGGTGCTCAAGGAAGGCCCGGCGGAAGACTTCGCCAACAAGGAGAAGATCGCCGGCCTGCTGCGCTTCGCCTCCACCCACGACGCCAGCGGCGAACAGTCCGTCTCGCTCGCCGACTACCTGGGCCGCATCAAGGAAGGTCAGGACAAGATCTACTTCCTCACCGGCGAAAGCTTCAATCAGGTCAAGAACAGCCCGCACCTGGAAGTGTTCCGCAAGAAGGGCGTGGAAGTGCTGCTGCTCACCGACCGCATCGACGAGTGGCTGATGAGCTACCTCACCGAATTCGACGGCAAGCAGTTCGTCGACGTGGCGCGCGGTGACCTGGACCTCGGCAAGCTGGATTCCGAGGAAGACAAGAAGGCCCAGGTAGAAGTCGCCAAGACCAAGGAGCAACTGGTCGAGCGTCTGAAGAAGGTGCTGGAGGCGGAAGTGGCCGAGGTGCGCGTGTCGCATCGCCTGACCGAATCGCCGGCGATCCTCGCCATTGGTGAGCAGGACCTGGGCCTGCAGATGCGCCAGATCCTCGAAGCCAGCGGCCAGAAGGTGCCGGAGAGCAAGCCGATCTTCGAGATCAATCCGCAGCACCCGCTGATCGAGAAGCTGGATGCGGAAGCCGATGAAGACCGCTTCGCCGACCTCAGCCACATCCTGTTCGACCAGGCCGCCCTGGCCGCCGGCGACAGCCTCAAGGACCCGGCCGGTTACGTGCAGCGTCTGAACAAGCTGCTGCTGGAACTGAGCGCCTGATCGTTGCGCTGAAATAACAGAGGGCCACTTCGGTGGCCCTTTGTGTTTCTCGTATTTGCCGCGCCGCAGCATAGGGCGGTCAGCGCTTTTCCTGGCCGCCAGCGGGCCACGGCGCCGTGGCCCTGGTGGACAAGGAAAGCGTTGTCCACCCTACGATTCCTGGTCCGGCCGTCTGGCCTGATACCCGGCGGCCTGTAGGAGCGGCTTTAGCCGCGATGCTTTTGTGGCTCACCAAGAGCATCGCGGCTAAAGCCGCTCCTACAAATGGCAGGCTGCGTGGTCCCGCAGGGCTTACGCCAGCGCCGTGCTCACCTTGGTGCCGTTCAACAGGCTCTCCATCACCGGGCAGCGGCGTTCCACTTCTTCCAGGAAGGCCTGCTTGCGCGCCTGATCCAGTTCCGGCGCATCGATGTCCACCTTCAGGCGAATCTCCTGGAAACCCACCCGCGCGTCGGTTTCACGACCGAGCAGGCCGTTGGGGTCGTAGTCGGCTTCCACCTCGAAGGTCATGCCGTTGATGGTGAGCTTCTGCTGGTGGGCGACGATGCGGCCGATGCTGCCGAAGCAGCCGGCCACGGTGGCGATCATCACCTCCAGCGGGCTGGCGCCCAGATCCGCGCCGCCGGCGGTCTTCGGCTGGTCCATGATGATGTGGTGGCTGCCGCACTGGATGTCGATGGTCATGCCGGCCTGCATGTGGCCGCTGGCTTTGATGGTCTTGAGCGCCATGCGCGAACTACCTCATGAGAAATAAAAAAAGCCCGGGAAGGCTAGGGGTGGTTTGGCGCCTCGTCCTTGATGCGCATCAATACCCATAGGGGTATCCATCGAAGGCCTGCATGCTACGGCGTTTGGCCTCGGGTTGAAACAGGCGCGCCAGCGGAAACAAAAAAGCCCGGGCGTGTGCCCGGGCCTTCTGGGTATCGCGAGACGGGATCAGTCCTCGATGGCACCCATCGCGGTGGTGTTGAAACCGCCGTCGACGTAGAGGATCTCGCCGCTGATGCCGGACGCCAGGTCCGAGCACAGGAAGGCGCCAGCGTTGCCGACTTCCTCGATGGTCACATTGCGACGCAGGGGGGTCTGCTTCTCGTTGGCGGCGAGCATCTTGCGGAAGCTCTTGATGCCGGAAGCGGCCAGGGTACGGATCGGGCCGGCGGACACGGCGTTCACGCGAGTGCCTTCCGGGCCGAGGCTGCCGGCCAGGTAGCGCACGCCGGCTTCCAGGCTGGCCTTGGCCATGCCCATCACGTTGTAGTTGGGCATGGTGCGCTCGGCGCCCAGGTAGCTGAGGGTCAGCAGGCTGCCATTGCGGCCCTTCATCATCGGGCGACCGGCCTTGGCCAGGGCGACGAAGCTGTAGGCGCTGATGTCGTGGGCGATCTTGAAGCCTTCGCGGGTGGTGACTTCGGTGAAGTCGCCGTCCAGCTGGTCACCGGGGGCGAAGCCGACGGAGTGGACGATGCAGTCCAGGCCGTCCCACTTCTTGGCCAGCTCTTCGAAGACCTTGGCGATCTCTTCATCGTTGGCGACGTCGCAGGGGAAGCACAGGTCGGCGCTGGAGCCCCAGCCGGCGGCGAAGTCTTCCACGCGGCCCTTGAGCTTGTCGTTCTGGTAGGTGAAAGCCAGTTCTGCACCTTCGCGGTACATGGCTTCGGCGATGCCCGAGGCAATCGACAGCTTGCTGGCGACACCGACGATCAGTACGCGCTTACCGGCGAGAAAACCCATGTTCTATTCCTCTTGCTTGGTTGGTTGGCGTTGCCGGGGCCATGAAGGCCGCTTCCAGCAACTGCCGGGTATAAGGGTGTTGCGGGTCGGCAAATACCTGCCGCGCCTCGCCTTGCTCGACGACCTGTCCCTGCTTCATCACCAGCAGGTGGTGGGAGAGGGCCCTGACCACCGCCAGATCATGGCTGATGAACAGGTAAGTCAGGTTGTGCCGGGCCTGCAAGTTGCGCAGCAGCTCGACGACCTGGCGCTGCACCGTGCGGTCGAGCGCCGAGGTGGGCTCGTCCAGCAGGATCAGCGCCGGCTTCAACACCAGTGCCCGGGCAATGGCGATACGCTGCCGTTGCCCGCCGGAAAACTCGTGGGGGTAGCGGTGCCGGGCATCCGGGTCCAGACCTACCTCCGTGAGCGCGTCGATGATGGCCTGTTCCTGCTCCTCGGCGCTGCCGAGACGGTGAATGCGCAGCCCCTCGCCAACAATCTCGCTCACCGACATGCGCGGGCTGAGACTGCCGTAAGGGTCCTGGAAGACCACCTGCATCTGCCGCCGCAACGGGCGCACCTGATGCTGGTTCAAGCCTTCCAGGGCCTGGTCCTGGAAACGGATGCCGCCCTGACTGTGGATCAGACGCAGGATCGCCATGCCCAGGGTGGACTTGCCGGAACCGCTTTCCCCCACGATGCCCAGGGTTTGCCCTTGCAGCAGGGAGAAGTCGATGCCGTCCACGGCCTTCACATGATCGACCGTGCGCCGCAGCAGCCCCTTCCTGATGGGGAACCACACGCGCAGGTCGTTCACTTGCAGAATCGGCTGGCCGACGGGGTTGTCCGCCGGCTCGCCGCTGGGTTCTGCACCGAGCAGTTCCCGGCTGTACGGGTGCTGCGGAGCGCGGAACAATTCCTCACACGACGCCTGTTCGACGATGCGTCCGCGCTGCATGACACATACGCGGTGGGCGATTCTGCGCACCAGGTTGAGGTCGTGGCTGATGATCAGCAGCGACATGCCCAAACGTGCCTGCAATTCCTGGAGAAGTTCGAGGATCTTGAGCTGAACCGTGACATCCAGCGCGGTGGTGGGCTCGTCCGCGATCAGCAGTTCCGGCTCGTTGGCCAGGGCCATGGCGATCATCACGCGCTGGCGCTGGCCGCCGGACAGCTCATGGGGGTAGGCCTTGAGGCGCTTGGCCGGCTCGGGGATGCCCACCAGCTCGAGCAATTCCAGGGTGCGCGCGGTGGCGGCATTGCCACTCAGCCCCTTGTGCAGGCCCAGCACCTCGTTGATCTGCTTCTCCACCGTGTGCAGCGGGTTCAGCGAGGTCATCGGTTCCTGGAAGACCATGGCGATGCGGTTGCCACGGATGCCGCGCAGGGTCTTCTCGTCCGCCCGCAGCAGGTCCTGGCCCTGGTAGTGAACAGTGCCCGTCGGATGGCGGGCCAGCGGGTAGGGCAGCAGGCGCAGGATGGAGTGCGCGGTGACGGACTTGCCCGAGCCGCTTTCGCCCACCAGGGCCAGGGTCTCGCCCTTGCGGATGTCGAAGCTGACGCCTTCCACCACGCGCTGCGCCTGGTCGCCGGTGACGAACTCGACGGCCAGGTCGCGGATTTCGATCAGGTTGTCGCTCATCTCACTTCCTCGGGTCGAAGGCATCGCGGGCGGCTTCGCCGATGAACACCAGCAGGCTCAGCATGATCGCCAGCACGCTGAACGCGGCGATGCCCAGCCAGGGCGCCTGCAGGTTGGATTTCGCCTGGGCCAC
The DNA here is from genome assembly GCF_035497915.1 of Pseudomonas sp. Taxonomy (GTDB): domain Bacteria; phylum Pseudomonadota; class Gammaproteobacteria; order Pseudomonadales; family Pseudomonadaceae; genus Serpens. Next base: position 91,464 of record NZ_DATJCS010000004.1, on the reverse strand, counting down.
CAGTTCGCCCAGCGAGGGTGAGCCGGCTGGCAGGCCGAAGCCGAGGAAATCCAGCGCCGTGAGCGTGCCGATCGCCCCGGTGAGGATGAACGGCATGAAGGTCATGGTGGAGACCATGGCGTTGGGCAGGATGTGACGGAACATGATGGCGCCGTTCTGCATGCCCAGTGCGCGGGCGGCGCGCACATACTCCAGATTGCGGCCGCGCAGGAACTCGGCACGCACCACATCCACCAGGCTCATCCAGGAGAACAGCAGCATGATGCCCAGCAGCCACCAGAAGTTCGGCTGCACGAAGCTGGCCAGGATGATCAGCAGGTAGAGCACCGGCAACCCCGACCAGATCTCCAGGAAGCGCTGCCCGGCCAGGTCCACCCAGCCGCCGTAGAAACCCTGCACGGCGCCGGCGATGACGCCGATGATGGAGCTGAGGATGGTCAGCGTCAGGGCGAACAGCACCGACACGCGGAAGCCATAGATGATGCGCGCCAGCACGTCGCGGCCCTGGTCGTCGGTGCCCAGCCAGTTCTGCGTGGAGGGCGGCGCCGGCGCGGGCACGTTCAGGTCGTAGTTGATGCTGGAGTAGTCGAAGGGGATCGGCGGCCAGAGCATCCAGCCGTCCTTTTCCGCGATCAGCTGGCGTACATACGGACTCTTGTAATTGGCCTCCAGCGGGAACTCGCCGCCGAAGGCGGTTTCCGGGTAGCGCTTGAACACCGGTACGTACCATTCACCGTCGTAACGTACCGCCAGCGGTTTGTCGTTGGCGATCAGCTCGGCGCCCAGGCTGAGTACGAACAGGATGAGGAACAGCCACAGCGACCACCAGCCACGCTTGTTGGCCTTGAAGCGTTCGAAGCGGCGTCGATTGAGCGGGGACAGCTTCATTTCAACCCTCCCGGCTTTCGAAGTCGATGCGCGGATCGACCAGCGTGTAGGTGATATCGCCGATCAGCTTGACCAGCAACCCCAGCAGGGTGAACAGGAACAGCGTGCCGAACACCACCGGATAGTCACGGTTCAGCGCCGACTCGAAGCTCAGTAGCCCGAGGCCGTCCAAGGAGAAGATCACCTCGATGAGCAGCGAGCCGGTGAAGAACATGCCGATGAAGGCCGCCGGGAAGCCGGCGATGATGATCAGCATGGCGTTGCGGAATACATGACCGTAGAGCACGCGGTTGGGACTCAGGCCCTTGGCCTTGGCGGTGACCACGTACTGCTTGCCGATCTCGTCGAGGAAACTGTTCTTGGTCAGCAGGGTGAGGGTGGCGAAGTTGCCGATCACCAGCGCGGTGACCGGCAGCGCCAGGTGCCAGAAGTAATCGACGACCTTGCCCAGCAGCGACAGTTCGTCGAAGTTGCTGGAGGTGAGGCCGCGCAACGGGAACCAGTTGAAATAGCTGCCGCCGGCGAACACCACGATCAGCAGGATGGCGAACAGGAACGCCGGAATCGCGTAGCCGACGATGATCGTCGAACTGGTCCAGACGTCGAAGGCGCTGCCGTGGCGGGTGGCCTTGGCGATGCCCAGCGGAATCGACACCAGGTACATGATCAGCGTGCTCCATAAGCCCAGGGAGATGGAGACCGGCATCTTTTCCAGGATCAGGTCGGTGACCTTGGCGTCGCGGAAGAAGCTTTCGCCGAAGTCGAAGCGCGCATAGTTGGTCAGCATCAGCCAGAAGCGCTCGTGGGCGGGCTTGTCGAAGCCGTACATGCGCTCGATCTCGGCCACCAGTTCCGGGTCCAGGCCCTGGGCGCCGCGGTAGTTGGAGCCGCTCGCCGCTTCGGCGCCGCCGCCGGCGATGCGTCCGGTGGCGCCACCGGCAGCGGCATCGAAGCCTTCCAGACGGGCGATGGTCTGTTCCACCGGGCCGCCGGGCGCGGCCTGGATGATGAGGAAGTTGATCAGCAGGATGCCGAGCAGCGTCGGGATGATCAGCAGCAGGCGCCGCGCGATGTAGGCCAGCATTATTCAGCCACCTCCGCGTCGGTCGGAACCGGCTGCGGTGCGCTGCCTTCGATCCACCAGCTCATCAGCCCCACGTCGTAGCGCGGCGTGCGCGGCGGGCGCTTGAGGTGCGTCCAGTGCGCCACACGCCAGCTGTCGATGTAGTAGTTGGGAATCACGTAGTGGCCCCAGAGCAGGGCGCGGTCCAGCGCGCGGGCGTGGGTGATCAGGCTCTGCCGCGAGTCGGCACGGATCAGCCCTTCCACCAGCGCGTCGATGGCCGGGTCGCGCAGGCCGATGAAGTTGCGGCTGCCCGGGCTGTCGGCGCTGCGCGAATGCCAGAACTCCATCTGTTCGTTGCCCGGCGAATTGGATTGCGGCCAGATGCTGGAGGTCATGTCGAAGTCCCGCGAACGCAGGCGGTTGATGTACTGCGACACGTCCACCCGGCGCAGCTGCAGCTCGATGCCCAGCTCGGCCAGGTTGCGCTTGAAGGGCAGGATCACCCGTTCCAGGTTGGCCTGCAGCACGAGGAATTCGAAGGCCAGCGGCTGGCCTTCGGCATTCACCATGCGGTCGTTTTCCACCCGGTAGCCAGCCTCCAGCAGCAACTGGTAGGCGCGGCGCTGGCGGTCGCGAATGATGCCGCTGCCGTCGCTGACCGGCGGGTGGAATTCCTCGGTGAACACTTCCTCGGGCAGTTGCGCGCGCAGCGGTTCGAGCAGCTTCAGCTCCGCCTCGTCGGGCAGGCCGCGGGCGGCCATCTCGGAGTTCTCGAAGAAACTGCTGGTGCGCTTGTAGGCGCCGAAGAACAGCTGCTTGTTGGCCCATTCAAAGTCGAACAGCAGGGCGATGGCCTCGCGCACCCGGCGATCCTGGAACATCGGGCGGCGGATGTTGAAGGTGAAGCCCTGCATGCCGACCGGGTTATGGTTGGGAATCGCTTCCTGGATGATCCGGCCACTGCGCAGGGCCGGGCTGTCATAGCCGGTGGCCCAGTCCTTGGCCGAGTATTCCAGGTTGTAGTCGAACTGCCCGGCCTTGAAGGCTTCCAGCGCCACGGACATGTCCCGGTAGTAGTCCAGGCTGATGGCGTCGAAGTTGTACAGCCCGCGGGTCACCGGCAGATCGGCGGCCCACCAATCGGTGATGCGCTCGTAGCGCACGGAACGGCCGGCGGCGTAGCTGGCGATGCGATACGGGCCGCTGCCCAGCGGTGGCTCCAGGCTGGTGCGGGTGAAATCGCGCTTGGCCGGCAGGACCTTCATGGCCCGCAGGGCGGCCAGCAGTTCCTCGCTGGCGGAGCCGCTCAGTTCGACACGCAGGCGCCTGGCATCCTCGATGTGCAGGGATTTCACGGCGGCGAGTGCCGGCAGCTTCTGGGCCTCATGCGAGAGCCGCACTTCCTCGGCACTGGGGGTGTTTTCGCCCTCGTTCAGGGTGATGGTGACGCTGCGACCCTCCTCGGCGCTCGCCAATGTGGCGACGCTTTCCAGGGTGGGTGCAGAGTCCTGCTGGGTGAGATCGCGCTCCTGCCACCAGTGGCGCGGCAGGATCTGCAGCTGGCCGATGATCAGCGGCAGCTCGCGGTTGCCGCTGTGGGTGAAGTCGAAGCGCACGCGATGCGGACCTTCGGCCACCGCCTGTTTGATGTCCGCGTAGTAATGGCGGTACATCGGGTCGCCCTGGCTGACCAGGGTGTTGAAGGTGAACACCACGTCTTCGGCGGTGACCGGGGTGCCGTCGTGGAAGCGGGCCTTGGGGCGCAGGTGGAAGCGCACGAAGCGGTTGTCCGGCGCCTTTTCGATCTTTTCCGCCAGCAGGCCGTATTCGGTGAACGGCTCGTCCGGGGAATGGTAGGTCAGGGTGTCGTAGACCAGCCCGATCATGCTGGCTTCGTTGCCCTTGGGAATGAACGGGTTGAAGCTGTCGAAACCGTTGAGGCCGGCCAGGCGCAGGGTGCCGCCCTTGGGCGCGACCGGGTTGACGAAGTCGAAGTGCGTGAAGCCGGCCGGGTAGAGCGGCGCCTCGTCATACAGTGTGACGGCGTGCTGCGGTTGCGCCAGGGCCGCGCCGGTCAGTCCGAGCGTCAGGGCCGTGGCCGGCAGCAGGCGTTTGCACAGGGTGTTCATCGTGAGCTCTTCTCCGTGGGCTTTTGCCACCAGGCACGCAGTCCGAGGGTATAGGGCGGTGTGCCGGGCATGGCCAGGCGACTGCGATAGGCCAGACGGTGGTGGTCGATGTACCAGTTGGGGATGCTGTAGTGCTGCCAGAGCAGCACGCGGTCCAGGGCGCGGGTGGCGATGACCTGCTCGTCGCGGCTGGTTGCGGCCAGCAGCCGCTCCAGCAGGGCGTCGACCACCGGGTCGGCGATGCCCGCATAGTTGCGACTGCCGCGCACGTTCGCCTGGGAGGAATGGAAGTACTGCCACTGCTCCAGGCCGGGACTCAGGGTTTGCGGCAAGGTCATCAGCACCATGTCGTAGTCGAAGCTGTCCAGGCGCTGCTTGTATTGGGCGCGGTCCACGGTGCGCAGGCTGACCTGCACACCGAGGCGCTGCAGGTTCTCCCGGTAGGGTTGCAGGATGCGCTCCAGACGCGGGTTGACCAGCAGGATCTCGAAACGCAACGGGCGGCCCCGGGCGTCGCGCAGTCCCTGGCCGGACGGCTTCCAGCCCGCCTCGGCCAGCAGGCCGAGGGCGCGGCGGAGGGTATCGCGGGGAATGCCGCGTCCGTCGGTGCGCGGCATCTGCCAGGGGCGCTCGAGCAGGCCGGGCGGCAGTTGCTTGCGCCAGGGTGCCAGCAGATCCCGCTCGGCGCCGTCCGGCGTGCCGGTGGCGGAGAATTCGCTGTTCGGGAAGTAGCTTTCGCTGCGTCGGTAGGCGGCATTGAACAGAGTGCGGTTGGCCCATTCGAAATCCAGCATCAGGCCCATGGCTTCGCGCACCCGGCGATCGGCGAAGATCGCCCGCCGGCTGTTCATGAACAGCGCCTGGGTCTGGGTGGGAATCCGGTGGGGAATCTCGGCGCGGATCACTTCGCCGCGCGCGACTGCCGGGAAGTTGTAGCCGCTGGCCCAGTTCTTTGCCTGGTTTTCCAGAAAGATGTCGAATTCACCGGCCTTGAAGGCTTCGAAGGCGACATGGTTGTCGCGGTAGAAGTCCACCTCCACCCGGTCGAAGTTGTACTTGCCGCGATTGACCGGCAGGTCCTTGCCCCACCAGTTCTGCACCCGCTCGAACACCAGGCGGCGGCCGGGCTCGACCTGGGTGATGCGGTAGGGGCCGCTGCCCAGCGGCGGCTCGAAACTGGTGGCCTTGATGTCGCGCTTGTTCCAGTAGTGCTGGGGCAGCACCGGTAGCTCGCCGAGGCGCAGGATCAGCAGCGGATTGCCGGCGCGCTTGAACACGAAGCGGATGCGCTGGCTGTTGAGGATGTCGACCCGGGCGACCTCCTGCAGGCTGGTGCGATAGCTCGGGTGGCCGTCGTGCAGCAGGGTGCGGTAGGAAAAGGCCACATCGGCGGCGGTGATCGGTTTGCCGTCATGGAAACGCGCCTCGCGGCGCAGGTTGAACACCACCCAGCTGCGTTCGCTGTCGTAGTCGATGGATTCGGCCACCAGGCCGTAGCTGGCTGCCGGCTCATCGCCCGAGGGGTCGTAGCTGCCGGTGCCCACCATCAGCGGGGCGTTCAGCTCGCTGACGCCGTACTGCCAGAAGTTGGCCGTGGCCATCGGGCTGGTGCCCTTGAGCGGGTAGGGGTTGAGGCTGTCGAAGGTGCCCAGGCCCATCAGGCGCAGGATGCCGCCCTTGGGCGCGTCGGGGTTTACCCAGTCAAAGTGGGTAAAGGAGGCGGGATACCTGAGCGCGCCGAACTGGGCATAGCCATGGCTGTGGAAGAGCCCGGCGTAGGCCGGCAGGCAGAACAGGCTCAGCAACAGGGAAAGGAGGCGGTACATCAGGCAAGGGAACCCGGTCCATGGCGGCGGATGAAGCTGCCGGTACAGTACCAGCTTGCCCCGGGGGGCAAAAGCCCGCCGACCCGCGGCTGCGGATCGACGGTACGCCGCGGGGCGGGATCAGTCGGCGAGATAGAGCGTCAGCGTCTGGCCGGGTCGCAGCGCAGCGCTGCTGTTGGGGTTCCAGTTCTGCAGGTGGCTGACGTTCACGTTGAAGCGCTTGGCGATGGCATACAGCGAGTCGCCCTTGCGCACCTTGTAGAGCGTCGGCTGTTCGCCGGCCGGCTGGGCGCTGCCGCCGCGCAGGGTCAGGACCTGGTCGATGCGCAGGCGGTTGCCCGACAGCTTGTTCCAGCGCTTGATGTCGGTGACGCTGACCTTGTGGTTGGCGGCGATGGTCCACAGCGAGTCGCCATTCTTCACCCGGTAGTTGTAGGTGCCTTCGCCCGCCGTGCTGGCGCTGGCCAGTACGGTGCGGGCGGCGGGTGCCGGCTGGCCGGCGTGCGAGGGAATGCTGAGCAGCTGGCCGACGCGCAGGTGCGTGCCCTTGATGCGGTTGATTTCCTGCAGCATGCCGACGGTCAGGTTGTGCTGGCGGGCGATGGTGTACAGGCTGTCGCCCGGACGCACCTTGTATTCGCGCCAATCGACCAGATCCTCTTGCGGCAGCTGAGCCAGGTTGGCGGTAAGGATCTCGGCGTTGCTGCTCGGCACCAGCAGGTGGCGCGGGCCGTCCATGGTGATGCGGCGCTTGAAGGCCGGGTTGAGCAGGTACAGGTGCTGTTCGTCGAGCTCGGCCAGCTTGGCGGCGCGGGCCAGGTCCATGCGGCGGTTGATCTCCACGACCTCGAAATAGGGTTCGTTGGGGATCGGGTTGAGCGCGACGTTGTATTGCTCGGGCGCCTTCACCAGCGAGGCGAGGCCGAGCAGCTTGGGCACGTAGTCACGGGTTTCGCGCGGCAGCGGCAGGCTCCAGAAATCGGTGGGCAGGCCCTTGCTCTCGTTGCGCTTGATGGCTCGGCGCACGGTCCCCTCGCCGGCGTTGTATGCCGCCAGGGCCAGCGGCCAATCGCCGTCGAACATGGCATGCAGGCGGGTGAGGTAGTTCAGTGCGGCGTCGGTGGAGGCGGTGACATCGCGGCGTCCGTCATACCAGTTGGTCTGACGCAGGTTGAAATGGCGTCCCGTGGCGGGAATGAACTGCCACAGGCCGGCGGCATGGGCGCGGGAATAGGCCAGCGGGTTGTAGGCGCTTTCGATCACCGGCAGCAGGGCCAGCTCCAGCGGCAGCTGGCGCTCTTCCAGACGCTCGACGATGTAGTGCATGTATAGACTTCCGCGTTCGCTGGCAGCTTCCAGCGTCCGAGGATTGTCGATGAACAATTGGCGGTGGCGAACGATCTGGGCGTTGTCCTCTATCGAAAAGGAAAAGCCTGCGCGCATGCGCGCCCAGATATCGGCCGGCGGGGCCTGCACTGTGGCCGCGGTGGGTTGTGCGACGGTGTTGGTTGGCAGGGTTTCCGGGGTCGCCTGATCCACCGGATCGCTGGACTGCTGCAGGCTCTGGCAGCCCGCCAGGGCCAGCAGGCCGGCCAGCGAGGCGAGGCGCAGGGCGCGTGCCAGAGGGGCTGAATAAAGATGAAAAGACAGAAGCGGCGCCATTGGAGTGGTCGTTTCGAGGCCAAAAATTGGCGCGATTCTAGGGAACGCAACGGCGAAAGGGCAAGGAGGCCCGGTGATAGGGGCCTCGCTTCGGGAAATTAAAAGTGGTCCTTCCAGGCGCGCAGAGCTTCAAAAACAAGCGCTGGCGTCAGATCAGCATTTTTTTGACGCACTGAAATAATTTCATGAACGGATGTTTCATCGCAGCGCAGGAAGGGGTTGGTGGCCTTCTCGATGCCCAGCGAGGAAGGCAGGCTGATCCGCCCGGCGGCACGCCATTGCTCGACTTCTTCCTGGCGCGCGCGCACTTGCTCGTTGTGCGGTTCCACGGCCCTGGCGAAGCGCAGGTTGCTGAGGGTGTATTCATGGGCGCAGTAGATGCGCGTGGCATCCGGCAGGCGCGCCAGTCGGTTCAGCGAGTCGTGCATCTGCGCGGGGCTGCCTTCGAAGAGGCGACCGCAGCCGGCGGCGAACAGGGTGTCGCCACTGAACAGCACGGGCGCGTCCCCGGCTTCGCTGTAGTAGGCGACGTGGCCCAGGGTGTGACCCGGAACATGCAGCACGCGCCAGGGTCTGCCAAGGACCTCCAGCGTGTCGCCTTCGCCGACGGCCAGGTCGCGGGCCGGGATGTTTTCCTGAGCCGGGCCGATCACCCGCGCTCCGCTGTGCTGCTTGAGACGCGCCACGCCGCCGACATGGTCGTGGTGATGGTGGGTGATCAGGATGTCGGTCAGGCGCCAGTCGGGGTGCGCCGCCAGCCAGCCGAGCACCGGCTCGGCGGCGCCGGGGTCCACCACGGCGCACTGGCGTGTCGCCGGGTCTTGCAGCAGCCAGATGTAGTTGTCATTGAAGGCCGGCAGGGCATCGATCGTCAGCATGGCGGGATACTCGCGTTGCGGAACATAAAGGTGCATCTTAATCGCCATTGCCGGGGCAGGTCCTCCCGTCCCGCGCTCATCCGGAGGTGGTCATGACCGAGCAACCCTTCGCCCAGGCCGATCCTCGCTGGCTGGCGCTGACCGGTGAGGCGCGCCGCTGGTTCGCCGGTCCCCTGGGGCAGCAGATGCTGAGCGCCGAGCAGCCGCTGCTGGAATCCGAACTGGCCGGTTTCTTCGGCGGTTTCCTCATTCATTACGGTCCGCCGCCCAAGGTCTGCGCGGCCCGGCAGATTCGCCACGTCGTCAGTCTTGGCGCGCCGTTCCCGGGCGTGGAAATCGCCTGCGACGAACAGGCCTGGCCGCTGGGCGAACACAGTGCCGACCTGGTGGTGTTGCAGCATGGCCTGGACTTCAGCGTTTCGCCCCACGGCCTGCTGCGCGAAGCCGCGCGCAGCGTGCGGCCCGGCGGGCACCTGGTGATCCTCGGCATCAATCCCTGGAGTACCTGGGGGTTGCGCCACTACTTCGCGTCCGACGGGCTGCGCCAGGCGCGCTGCATCGCCCCCAGCCGGGTCGTCGACTGGCTCAACCTGCTGGGCTTCGCGCTGGAGAAACGCCGCTTCGGGTGTTATTGTCCGCCGCTTGCCTCGCCGGCCTGGCAGGCACGGCTGGCGCGCCTGGAACAGTGGGGCGGGCGCTGGCAGTCGCCGGGGGCCGGCTTCTACATTCTGGTGGCCCGCAAGCTGATGATCGGCCTGCGACCCTTGCGCCAGCCGCGCCGCGAAACGATGGGAAAACTCCTGCCGTTGCCGGTGGCCAAGGTCAGCCGCCGCGTGCCGAGTATCGCCAAGAAGCATGAGTGACATCGTCGAGATCTACACGGACGGCGCCTGCAAGGGTAATCCGGGCCCCGGGGGCTGGGGCGCCCTGCTGATCTACAAGGGCGTGGAAAAGGAGCTCTGCGGGGGTGAAGCGCAGACCACCAACAACCGCATGGAGCTGATGGCGGCCATCCAGGCGCTGGCCACCCTCAAGCGTACCTGCCAGGTGCGCCTGATCACCGATTCCCAATACGTGATGCAGGGCATCCAGGACTGGATGCCCAACTGGAAGAAGCGCGGCTGGAAGACCGCCAGCAAGCAGCCGGTGAAGAACGCCGATCTCTGGCAGCAGCTGGACGAGCAGGTCAACCGCCACCAGGTGACCTGGGAGTGGGTGCGCGGACACACCGGCCATCCCGGCAACGAGCGCGCCGACCAGCTCGCCAACCGTGGCGTCGTCATGACGACGAAACCGACAGCAGGACGATAGGACATGCGCAGCGTAGTTCTCGATACCGAAACCACCGGCATGCCGGTTGGCGACGGCCACCGCATCATCGAAATCGGTTGTGTCGAACTGATGGGACGCCGTCTGACCGGCCGGCATTTTCACGCCTACCTGCAGCCGGATCGTGAAGTGGACGAGGGCGCCATCGCGGTGCACGGCATCACCAACGAATTCCTGGCCGACAAGCAGCGCTTCCGGGAAGTGGCCGATGAGTTCTTCGACTTCATCCAGGGCGCGCAGCTGATCATCCACAACGCGGCGTTCGATATCGGCTTCCTCAGCAATGAATTCAACCTGCTGAGACAGCATGAGCGCGCCGACATCGGCAGCTACTGCTCGGTACTGGATACCCTGCTGGTGGCCCGCGAACGCCATCCGGGCCAGCGCAACAGCCTGGATGCGCTGTGCAAGCGCTATGGCGTGGACAACTCCAACCGCGAACTGCACGGCGCCTTGCTCGACGCCGAGATCCTCGCCGACGTCTACCTGGCAATGACCGGTGGCCAGACCCACCTGTCGCTGGCTGGTGAAAGCAGCGAGGCCGGTAGCGGGCGGCAGGCCGCCTCGCCGATCCGGCGCATCGAGGCCCGGGTGCCGGGCCGGGTGATTCGCGCCTCGGACGTCGAGCTGGCCGCGCACGCCGCGCGCCTGGCCGCGCTGGAGAAGGCCAGCGGCGCCCCGGCGCTGTGGGCGCAGCTGGAGCCGCAATAGCCGGGCCCGTGGGGGCGGACTTGTCCGCGAGCTCTTCGGGCGGCAGAGCTCGCGAATGAATTCGCTCCCACAGAATCCCGGCAGGCTATTCCTCGCTTGCGGCCCGCGCCCGTCTGTATGACCCTGTGACGCCAGACAGCGGGCAGGGCGGGCCATGTACAACGAGCTGAATTTTCCGATTCTCATCGTTCATCGCGACATCAAGGCCGATAGCGTGGCCGGTGAGCGTATCCGGGCAATCGCCGCCGAGCTCGGTCAGGCGGGTTTTTCCATCCTCAGCACGGCCAGCACCCTGGAAGGGCGGATCGTCGCCTCCACCCACCACGGCCTGGCCTGCATTCTGCTGGCCGCCGAAGGGGCGGGGGAGAATCGCCGCCTGCTGCAGGACATGGTGGAGCTGATCCGTGCGGCCCGATCGCGCGCGCCGCAGCTGCCGATCTTCGGCCTGGGCGAGCAGGTCACCATCGAGAACGCCCCGGCCGAGGCCATGGCCGACCTCAACCAGTTGCGCGGCATTCTCTATCTGTTCGAGGACACCGTGCCCTTCCTGGCGCGTCAGGTGGCGCGCGCGGCGCGCAATTACCTCGACGGGCTGCTGCCGCCGTTCTTTCGCGCCCTGGTGGAGCACACCGCGCAATCGAACTATTCCTGGCACACGCCGGGCCATGGCGGCGGGGTGGCCTACCGCAAGAGTCCGGTCGGCCAGGCGTTCCACCAGTTCTTCGGCGAGAACACGCTGCGCTCCGACCTGTCCGTGTCCGTGCCGGAACTGGGCTCGCTGCTGGATCACACCGGGCCGGTGGCCGAGGCGGAAGCGCGGGCCGCGCGCAACTTCGGCGCCGACCACAGCTTCTTCGTCATCAACGGCACTTCCACGGCCAACAAAATCGTCTGGCATGCCATGGTCGGTCGCGACGACCTGGTGCTGGTCGACCGCAACTGCCACAAGTCGATCCTGCACGCCATCATCATGACCGGGGCGATTCCGCTGTACCTGACGCCGGAGCGAAACGAACTGGGCATCATCGGCCCCATCCCGCTGAGCGAATTCAGCCCCGAAGCGATCCGCGCCAAGATCGACGCGCATCCGCTGGCGCGGGGGCGCGAGGCGCGCATCAAGCTGGCGGTGATCACCAATTCCACCTACGACGGCCTCTGCTACAACGCCGAGCAGATCAAGCGCGCCCTGGGCGACAGTGTCGAGGTGCTGCACTTCGACGAGGCCTGGTATGCCTATGCCGCCTTCCACGAGTTCTACGCCGGCCGTTACGCCATGGGCACCGGCCGGCAGGGCGACGGACCGCTGGTGTTCAGCACCCACTCGACCCACAAGATGCTGGCCGCCTTCAGCCAGGCCTCGATGATCCACGTGCAGGACAATGGCGCACGCATGCTCGATCGCGAGCGCTTCAACGAGGCGTTCATGATGCACATCTCCACCTCGCCCCAGTACGGCATTCTTGCCTCGCTGGACGTGGCCTCGGCGATGATGGAAGGCCCGGCCGGGCGCTCGCTCATCCAGGAAACCTTCGACGAGGCGCTGAGCTTCCGGCGCGCCCTGAACAATGTGCGGCAGAACCTGGCGGCGGACGACTGGTGGTTCCGGATCTGGCAGGCACCCGAGACGGATAGCCTGGACGAGCTGCGCGTCGAGGACTGGGTGCTGCAGCCGGGCGCCGACTGGCACGGCTTCGAGGACGTGGCCGATGACTACATGCTGCTCGACCCGATCAAGGTCACGCTGGTCATGCCCGGTCTCACCGCCGGGGGGCGGCTGGACGAGCAGGGCATTCCGGCGGCGGTGGTCAGCCGGTTCCTCTGGGAGCGGGGCCTGGTGGTCGAGAAGACCGGCCTGTATTCCTTCCTGGTGCTGTTTTCCATGGGCATCACCAAGGGCAAGTGGAGCACGCTGCTTACCGAGTTGCTGGAGTTCAAGCGCCACTTCGACGCCAACCTGCCGTTGAGCGAGGCGCTGCCCTCCGTGGCCCGCCTGGGCGGAGCGCGTTATCAGGGCATGGGGCTGCGCGACCTGTGCGAGGAGCTGCACCACTGTTACCGGGAGAACGCCACGGCCAAGGCACTCAAGCGCATGTACACCCAGTTGCCGGACTTCGCCATGACCCCGGCGCGGGCCTATGACCATCTGGTGCGCGGCCAGGTGGAGGCGGTGTCCATCGATCAACTGCCGGGCCGCGTCGCGGCCAGCATGCTGGTGCCCTATCCGCCCGGCATTCCGCTGATCATGCCGGGCGAGCGCTTCAGCGCGCGGAACTCCGCCGTGCTGGATTACCTGCGCTTCGCCCAGGCCTTCGAGCAGCGCTTTCCGGGCTTCGCGGCGGATGTGCACGGTCTGCGCCATCGGGACACCCCGGAAGGTCGCTGCTACAGCGTGGATTGCGTGGTCGAGGCCGGGCAGGCAACCGGCGATTCTGCCCGGTGACCCGCACGGGGAAAAGGGTGCTGTTTGTCACACCCTTGCCATCGACTTTTAATGGCCGCTTGTTATAGTGGCGGGCAGTTTCATACAGCCATTTGAATCGTGAGGGAATGTCGCATGGCCGATTATCAAGCCTTCCGGGTCGAGTTAACGGGCAAGATCGCCCACGTGCAGATCAACCGGCCGGAAAAGCGCAATGCCATGAACGGCGCCTTCTGGACCGAAATCATCGAGATCTTCGGGTGGGCCGACCGTACGGATGAAGTCCGGGTGGTGGTGCTCAGCGGCGCCGGTGAACACTTTTCCGCCGGCATCGATCTCAACCTGCTGGCCCAGGCGGCCTCGCTGGTGGGCAAGGATGTCGGGCGCAGCGCCGAGGCCCTGCGCCGCAAGATCCTCGAGCTGCAATCCTCCTTCAACGCCGTTGACCGCTGCCGCAAGCCGGTGCTGGCGGCGATCCAGGGTTATTGTCTGGGTGGCGCCATCGATCTGGTGTCCGCCTGCGACATGCGCTACGCCTCCCGCGACGCGAAGTTCTCCATCAAGGAGATCGACATGGGCATGGCCGCCGACGTGGGTACGCTGCAGCGTCTGCCGCGCATCATCGGCGACGGCATGATGCGCGAGCTGGCCTTCACCGGGCGCATGGTGGACGGTGACGAAGCGCAGCGCATCGGCCTGGTCAATCGCGTGTACGAGGACCCGGACAGCCTGCTGGCCGGCGTCATGCAACTGGCCGCGGAGATCGCCGCCAAGTCGCCCATCGCCATTCGCGGCACCAAGGAAATGATTCGCTACATGCGTGACCATCGCGTGGACGATGGCCTGGAATACATCGCGACCTGGAACGCCGCGATGCTGCAGTCGGCCGATCTCAGGGTTGCCATGGCGGCTCACATGAGCAAGCAGGCACCGGAGTTTGCCGACTGAACCGTTGAACCGCCTGCAGGGAGAAGCAGTGGCATGGCTGGAGTGACATCCCTCAACCTGGTCCGCGACGAATTGTTCGCCACCATGGCCGAGGCCGAGCAGTACCTGGAACAATTCATTGCCGAGCGGCAGAACGGCGGTCTGTTACAGCAGGCAATCGGCAGCCTGCAGCAGGTGCGCGGCACGCTGAAGCTCATCGAGCTGGCCGGTGCCGAGCTGCTGGCGCAGGAAATCCTGCGCCTGGGTATGGACATTCCGGTGGATGCCGGCCCCGAGCGCGATGCTCAGCTGACCGCCCTCAGCGGTGCGCTGCATGTGCTGCGCAGCTACCTCGAAGGACTGGACGTGCATCGTCAGGAGATCCCCGAGCTGCTGTTGCCGGCGATCAACGACCTGCGCCATTCGGTGGGTCAGCCCCCTTTGCCCGCCAGTTTCTTTTTCACCGTGCGCCTGGATCAGGCGCGCCCGCCCGCCGAGCTTCCCGTTGTCGCGCCGGACGTGCGCCAGGCCCAGGCCCGGCTGCTGCGCCACATGTACCAGCTGGGACTGATCGGCTTCCTGCGCGACGCCAATCACCTGCCGGGCCTGAAGCTGATGGCGCGCGCACTTGCGCGTTTCGACACCCTGTTCGGCCATGAGCCGCGCGGACGGCTCTGCTGGGTCGGCGCCGGCGCGGCGGAAGCCATGCTCGACGGTCAGCTGCGGCCTCGCCAGTCCACCCGCAAGCTGTTCAGCCGCATCGACCGGGAACTCAAGCTGCTGCTGGGCAACGAAGGCTATGAAGTTCCCCGGCATGTGCTCAAGGAAATGCTCTATCTGATTGCCCTGGCCGACTCGTCGGGTCCGCGCGCCAGCCAGCTGCGCCAGGTGTTCAATCTCAGTCCGCTGCCCTTCACCGATCACATGCTGGAGGAGGGCTACCAGCGTCTGGCCGGACCGGGGCAGGCGGTGATGCGCTCGCTGTCTGCGGCCATCCGCGAGGAGCTGGGCACGGTTCAGGATCTGCTCGATCTGGTCGGGCGCGGCACCGCCCAGGCGGACAGCCTCGCCACCCTGCACGGCCTGCTGGCCAAGCTTGCCAAGACGCTGGGCATGGTCGGCCTGAGTTCGGCCGCCAATGCCCTGCAGGAGCAGTTGCCCCAGGTGGCGGGTTGGTCCACCGAGCAGCCGCCGGCCGCCGGCGCTCTGGAGCGCCTGGCCGAAGCGCTGCTGTACGTGGAAAGCATGGTGGCCAGCCTGGGCAGTGCGCGGCGTGCCGCGCCCGCGCCGGCCGAGAAGAACGTTTCCTTCATGCTGCACCAGCTCAACGAGGCGCGTGTGGTGGTCAGTGACGAGGCTCAGGCCGGGCTGGCGATGGCCAAGCGCGCCATCGTCGCCTACCTGGAGTCTGGCGGCGACAAGCCGCACCTGAGCAACGTGCCGCTTTCCCTGGATGCCGTGCGCGGCGGCCTGTGGTTCCTCGGTTACGAACGCGCGGCGCGTCTGGTAGGCAGCTGCGGCGAATTCATCCAGCGGCGCATGCTGGAGACCGAGCGCATGCCGGCCGAGCAGTTGCTGGATACTCTGGCCGATGCGCTGGCCAGCATCGAATACTTCCTGGAGGACGGCGGTCGCCTGCATGGCGAGCCGCGTGAGGACGTGCTCGACCTGGCCGAACGCAGCGTGCAGGCGCTGGGATTGCCGGTGGCCTGCTGATGGACTGGCGGCCGGCCTGCATCGCCCCCGACCAGCCGGACGGCTGGGTGCTGCTGCAGGGCACGCAGGGGTTTGTGCAAGGCGCCGCCGGTCCGCTGTTTTCCCGCGACTGGGTGCGCAGCCAGGGCTTCCAGGCACTGAGCGAGCATGGCCTGGGCCACTGGCGGGGCGCGCCGCTGTGCGTCATGCAGCTGGCCGATTCGGCCTCGCTGCCCGCCAGCTGCGAGTGGGTCAGCCTGCGCCGCCATCTGCTGGAGGGCGACGGGCGAGTGGTGCCGCTGCTCAACTACGCCAGCCAGATCGTCACCTGGGCCGAGGAGCACCGCTTCTGCGGGCGCTGTGGCCGGCCGCAGCAAGCTGCCGAGGATGAACGGGCGATGTGCTGCGAGCAGTGCGCGACCCGCCAGTACCCGCGCCTGTCGCCGAGCATGATCGTGCTGGTCACCCGGGGTGATGAAGTCCTGCTGGCCCGTTCGCCGCGTTTCGCGCCCGGCGTCTACAGCACCCTGGCCGGCTTCGTCGAGCCGGCCGAATCCGTGGAGCAGTGCGTGATCCGCGAGGTTCGCGAAGAAGTGGGGCTGGAGATCCGCAATCTACGCTATCAGGGCAGCCAGAGCTGGCCCTTTCCCCATTCGCTGATGCTCGGCTTCCATGCCGACTATGCCGGCGGCGAGATCGTGCCGCAGCCCGAAGAGATCGAGGACGCCCGCTGGTTCGCCCTCGATGCGCTGCCGCCGCTGCCCAAGCCGGGCTCGATTTCCCGCTACCTGCTCGATCTCTATCTGGCGCGCCGCTTAGGCAGCCCCGAGCCAGTGCTGCCAGGCTAGTCGCAGGCTCAGCGCCAGCACCACCAGGATGAACACCGGGCGGATGAAGCGCGCGCCGCCATGGATCGCCGTGCGCGCGCCCAGGTAGGCGCCGGCCATCAGCGCCAGTCCCATGCCGATACCCAGCACCCAGGCTACCTGTCCGGCGACGATGAACACGCCGAGGGCCATGGCGTTGCTGACGAAGTTCATGCTGCGTGCCACGCCGCTGGCCTTGAGCAGGTCCAGCGGGTAGAGCAGCAGCGTGCTGACCGTCCAGAACGCGCCGGTGCCCGGTCCGGCGACGCCATCGTAGAAACCCAGCGAGAGTCCTTGCGGCCACTGTCGGTGGCGGCCGAGCGGTGCCTGGCTGTCGCCGGCCGTTTCCCGGGGCTTGCGCTGGAACAGCAGGTACAGCGCGCAGCCGAATACCACTACCGGCAGCATCAGGTTCAGCCAGTCGGCCGGCAGCAGGTGCGCCAGCCAGGCGCCGAACAGCGCGCCGACGGCGGTGGCGAGCAGGGCGCGCCACCAGCGGGCGGGATCGAACAGTCGACGTCGATAGAAGGTGAAGCTGGCGGTGGCCGAACCGAAGGTGGCGCACAGCTTGTTGGTGCCCAGCACCAGGTGCGGAGGCAGCCCGGCGGTGAGCAGGGCGGGCAGGGTGAGCAGCCCGCCGCCGCCGGCAATGGCGTCGATGAAGCCGGCAAGGAAGGCGACGGCGACCAGCAGCACGAGCGTGAGCGGCTCAAGGGCGATTTCGAAGGGAAGGGGCATGAAAACTCGAACTGGGACAGATTGTGGAAGGGTGCGGCTGGTTGCTCCGGCGGCGCGTTGCGCATAATGCCGGCATTTTCATCGCGCAGGAATCCACTCCATGCAGCATGACGGTCTGGCCTGGCTCGGCGGCGCACTGGCGACGCTGGTTGCACTGCTGGCGGTACGCCTGCTCTGGCGGCGTGGCTGGTTGGCAGGTTGGTTGCACGGCAATCTGGCCGTGGCCCTGCTGGCGCTGGCGGTGCTGCTCGGCCTGCTGGCGCGCGGGCTGCTGGCCTATGCACCGCTGCCGGATAGCCAGCGGCCGCTGGTGACGCTGAGCTTCCAGGCGCTGGCGCCGCAGCAGTACCGGGTCACCCTGCTGGAGGGCACCCGCGAGCGCGAGGTGGTGCTGCGGGGTGATCTCTGGCAGCTGGACGTGCGCCTGCTGCGCATGAAGGGCCCGACCGAACTGATCGGCCTGCAATCCGGCTACCGGCTGGAGCGTCTCGCGGCCCGCTACATGGCCATCGAACAGCAATCCCTGCAGAACCAGGTCGAGCTGCTCGAGGGCACGCCGATCGATTTCTGGACGGCGCTGCGCCTGCCGCAGCGCGCGCTCGGGGTGCTGGATGCGGTGCCACTGCGCAGCGGCATGCTGCCCATGGCGGACGAGGCGGTGTATGTCGTCAGCCTGTCAGCGGCGGGCCTGCTGGCCCAGCCGCTGAACCCCGCCGCGCAGCGCGCGATGCGGCTGTGGACGGTGAGCTCCGAAGCACCTCAAGCCAGGTAGCCGCCGTCCACGTTCAGCGCCACGCCAGTGGTGTAGCTGGCGGCATCGCTGGCCAGGTAGAGCACGGCGCCGGCCATTTCGCTGGGCGCCGCGACACGCTTGAGCGGGATGCGCTGCAGGGCCATCTTCAGGATCGCGTCGTTACTGGTCAGCGCCGAGGCGAACTTGGTGTCGGTCAGACCCGGCAGCAGGGCGTTGCAGCGGATGCCCAGGCCCGCGCACTCCTTGGCAAACACCTTGGTCATACTGATCACCGCCGCCTTGGTCATGGAGTACACGCCCTGGAACTCGCCTGGGGTGACGCCGTTGATCGAGGCCACGTTGATGATGCTGCCGCCGCCCTGCGCCTTCATCAATTTGCCGGCCTCCACCGACATGAAGTAGTAGCCGCGGATGTTCACATCCACGGTCTTCTGGAAGGCGATCAGGTCGGTGTCCAGCACATGGCCGAACTGCGGGTTGGTGGCGGCGTTGTTGACCAGGATGTCCAGGCGTCCGAAGCGTTCGCGGATGTCCGCGAAGGCCGCGCGGATCTGCTCCAGCTCGCCGATATGGCAGCCGATGGCGGTGGCCTGGCCGCCTTCCGCGCGGATGGCCTCGGCCACGCCCTCGCAGCTCTCCACCTTGCGGCTGGAGACGATCACATGGGCGCCCTGCTGGGCGAGCAGGCGCGCGATGGCCTCGCCGATGCCGCGGCTGGCGCCGGAAACGAAGGCAATCTTGCCGTCGAGGTCGAACAGGTCGGTCTTGTTCATGGGGCTTCCTTTTTTGTAGTTGTCTGGATCACTCGCAGCGCCATCTGTTCCAGCAGCCCGTTCATCTTCACGAACGGCGCGAAGCGCGCGTCGCGGGTCTGGCCATGGTAGTAGCGGTAATAGATCTGCTGGGCGATGCCGGCCAGGCGGAACAGGCCGTAGCAGTAGTAGTAATCGAAATTGGGGATCTCGATCCCGGCCCGGCGCGCGTAGTAGTCCACAAATTCCTGGCGGGTCAGCATGCCGGGGGCATTGCTCGGCTGGCGGCGCAGCAGTTGCACGGGCGCGGGATCGTTCGCCTCCACCCAGTAGGCCAGGGTGTTGCCCAGGTCCATCAGCGGATCGCCGATGGTGGTGAGTTCCCAGTCCAGTACGCCGATGATGCGCATCGGATCCTGCGGATCGAGGATCACGTTGTCGAAGCGGTAATCGTTGTGCACCAGCGCCGGCCTGGGGTGGTCGGCGGGCATCTTCTCGCGCAGCCAGGCTTTCACCTCTTCCCATAGCGGTGCGTCGGGCGTCAGGGCTTTTTCGTAGCGGTCGCACCAGCCTTCGATCTGGCGCTGCACGTAACCTTCCGGCTTGCCCAGATCACCCAGGCCGCACGCTTCGTAATCGACGCGATGCAGTTCCACCAGTTTGTCGATGAAGCTCTCGCACAGGGCGCGGGTCTTCTCCGGCGTGAAGTGCAGTTCGGCGGGCAGATCGCTGCGCAGGATGATGCCCTCGATGCGCTCCATGACGTAGAACTCGGCGCCGATCACCGCTTCGTCGGTGCAGTGCAGCAAGGCCTTGGGGCAATAGGGAAAGCCGCCGTTGAGCCGATTGAGGATGCGAAATTCCCGCCCCATGTCGTGGGCCGACTTGGCCTTGCGGCCGAACGGTGGGCGGCGCAGCACCAGCGCGCGGTCCGGGTACTGCAGCAGGTAGGTGAGGTTGGACGCGCCGCCCGGAAACTGGCTGATGGTCAGCGGGCCCTGCAGTTCGGGCAGCTGGATCTTGAGATAGGCATCCACGCGCGCGGCATCCAGTTCCTCGCCTTCGCGGATCCGGCTGGCCTGGTCGGTCAGTGTCATTGTTGTTTTATCCTTCTGCCTGATGATCGAGGTCCGTAAGTATTGGCCAATCTAATCGGGGCGGCGGATGCGGCTCAAGGAAACCACGCTGTTATTGGCCAGGCTGTTGAGCATCGATAAGTCTTTCGAAGTGACAGGCAAAAAAAACCGGAGCAGGGCTCCGGTTTTTTCGGGTGCGGCGGCGAATCAGAACGCGAACAGCTCGCTCAGTTTCATGGCCAGCATCATGTCGCCTTCGGCGCGCAGCTTGCCAGCCATGAAGGCCTGCATGCCGTCGGTTTCGCCGGTGGTGATGCCCTTCAGGGTGTCGGTGTCGAGGATCAGGGTGACATTGGCGTTGGGGTTCACGCCTTGTTCAACGGCGCAGGTGCCGTCTTTCACCGCCAGGGCATAGTTCTCGCCATCTTCGATGTTGAACTGGAACACGAGATCCAGGCCGGCAGCGGCGCTCGGGTTGAACTTGGATTGCATGCTATTGATGATGTCGGCAACAGTGCTCATGTCAGGTTTCCTTGTTTTCGGATTTTCTGGCGGCTTGCGGCCGCGGTATGCCGGGCTCAACGATAAGTGATGAGCTCCGGGGCCTTCAGCAACTCGAGGTGCGCATGGTTGTTGAAGGAAGCCAGGGACAGGTCGCCGCCCCGAAACTTCAGGTGGGTCAGCGACGTGTTGACGATCTGCCAGTTCAGCTCGAAGGCCTTCAGGGGTGGAACGCCGGTGATTCGGTGCAGCAGGGCGGTGATGGTGCCGCCCGAGGTGAAGATGGCGATGCGGGCGCGCTCGTCGGCCTGTTCGATGACGCGGCGCAGGCCCTGCTCGACGCGGGCGACGAAGGCTTCCCAGCTTTCCACCTGTGGCTTGTCCACTCGCCCGCCCAGCCAGCCATCGATGACGAACTGGAACAGGCGCTGGAAGTCTGCCCGATATTCGGTCGCGTTGCGCAGGATTTCCATGGCGCGCGGCTCGTACTCGAGCAGCTCCGGCAGGTGGGCGCGGATCAGTTCGTCGGCCTTGAATTCGTTGAATGCCGGCTCGATGCGCAGCGTCGGGGTCGGCAGCCCGGTGTCACCGAGGCGCGCCAGGGCATGCTCCGCGGTATCGCGCTGGCGCCGCAGCTCGCCGCTGTAGCAATGGTCGAGCGTGGTGCCGAGTCGGGCCAGGTGGTCGCCGAGGATCTGCGACTGGCGCACGCCATTGGCGCAGAGGACGTCGTAGTCGTCCGCACCGAAGGAGGCCTGGCCATGTCGAATCAGATAAATGCTGCCCACACCCGGTACCCGGCGGAATGAAGTGAGCCGAGGGTAGGGGGAGGCAGGGTGGCTGTCAACGAAAAAACATACGCTTGTTTGAATTGTGCCCGGCGGCGTCGATGACGTCGGTGCGAGGCCCTAGGTATGCTTGGCCGCAAACGGATTCGATGGCGTAGGAGGTGTTGTGGAGTTTCTGGCGGATTATGCGGGCTTTCTGGCCAGGACGGTGACCGTGGTGGTGGCCATCCTGGTGGTGCTGGCGGCGGTCGCCGCGCTGCGCGGTCGCAACCGGGCGCGCGGCGGGCAACTGGAAGTGCGCAAGCTCAACGAATTCTTCACCGGCCTGCGTGAGCGGCTCGAACAGGACCTGCTCGACAAGCACGAGC
Organism: Pseudomonas sp.; assembly: GCF_035497915.1. GTDB lineage: Bacteria > Pseudomonadota > Gammaproteobacteria > Pseudomonadales > Pseudomonadaceae > Serpens. The sequence continues at coordinate 70,091 of NZ_DATJCS010000004.1, read as the reverse complement.
TCAAGGCCCGGCGCAAGACGGAAGCCAAGGCCGCCAAGGCGGCGAAGAAGGCGGGCGGACACAAGCCGCGCGTCTACGTGCTGGATTTCGATGGTGATATCCGCGCTTCCGCGGTCGAGCACCTGCGCCACGAGATCACCGCGCTGCTGAGCGTGGCCACGCCCAAGGACGAAGTGGTGCTGCGCCTGGAAAGTCCGGGTGGCATGGTGCACGGCTACGGTCTGGCCGCCTCGCAGCTGGTGCGCATCCGCCAGGCCGGGGTGCCGCTGACCGTGTGCGTCGACAAGGTGGCGGCCAGCGGCGGCTACATGATGGCCTGTATCGGCGACCGGATTCTCAGCGCGCCCTTCGCCGTGCTCGGCTCGATTGGCGTGGTCGCGCAGATCCCCAACCTGCACCGGCTGCTCAAGAAGCACGATGTTGATTACGAGGTGCTGACCGCCGGCGAGTACAAGCGCACCCTGACCGTGTTCGGCGAGAACACCGAGAAGGGCCGGCAGAAGTTCCAGGAGGACCTGGAGCTCACCCATGTGCTGTTTAAGAACTTCGTCTCCCGCTACCGGCCGCAGCTGGACATCGACCAGGTAGCCACCGGCGAGGTCTGGCTTGGCCAGGCCGCGCTGGGACGCCAGCTGATCGACGAGCTCAGGACCAGCGATGAGTACCTGTCCGAACGGGCTCGCGAGGCCGACATCTACCTACTGCATTTCGCCCAGAAGAAGAGCCTGCAGGAACGCGTCGGCATGGCTGCCAGCTCGACGCTGGACGGCGTGCTGACCGGCCTGCAGAAGCAGCGTTTCTGGTAGTCCCATAACAACAACAGGAGAGACCCCATGACCCATTTCCAGGCCCTGCAGGCCGAGCGTGACGAGCAGGGCGCCTTCCGCCAGCAGGTGGTCAGCCGCGAGCTGGATTCCCTGCCGGCCGGCGAGGTGCTGGTGCGCGTGCGCTATTCCTCGCTGAACTACAAGGATGCGCTGTCGGCCACCGGCAATCCCGGCGTGACGCGCAACTACCCGCACACCCCCGGCATCGATGCCGCCGGCGAGGTGGAAGCCTGTGCCACCGGTGATTTCGCCGCGGGCGATCCGGTGATCGTCACCGGCTACGACCTGGGCATGAACACGTCGGGCGGTTTCGGCCAGTACATCCGCGTGCCGGCCGGCTGGCTGGTGCCGCTGCCGGCCGGGCTGAGCCTGCGCGAGGCCATGCTGCTGGGCACCGCCGGCCTGACCGCCGGCCTGTGCGTGGACAAGCTTTTGGCCGCCGGCGTCAGCCCGGAGGCCGGCCCGGTGCTGGTGACCGGCGCCACCGGCGGGGTGGGCAGCATTGCGGTGATGCTGCTGGCCAAGCTGGGCTTCGAGGTGGAGGCGGTGACCGGCAAGGCGGAGCAGGCTGACTGGCTGCGCCAGATCGGCGCCAGTGCCGTGCTGGGGCGCGAGACCGTTCAGGAAGGCACTGGCAAGGCGTTGCTCAAGGAGCGCTGGGCCGGCGCGGTGGATACCGTGGGCGGGGACGTGCTGTTCAATGTGGTCAAGTCGCTGCGCCGTGGCGGCAGTGTCGCCTGCTGCGGCCTGACGGCGGGCACTGCATTCCAGGCCAGCGTGTTCCCCTTCATCCTGCGCGGGGTGAACCTGCTGGGTGTGGACTCGGTGGAGATTCCGCTGGCGGACAAGGCCGATATCTGGCGCAAGCTGGCGGGGCCGTGGAAGCTGGAGGGGCTGGAGCGCCTGTGTCACGAAGTCGGCCTGGCGGAGCTGCCGGCGGAGATTGCCCGTATCCTGGAAGGCCGCCAGGTGGGGCGCGCGCTGGTACGGGTGGACTGAGCCAGCCCGCTGCACTTGTGAAAAGGCCCCGCCGGTTGGCGGGGCCTTTTGCTTACTGCCGGCGGCGGAACAGCGGGCGCGGATCGTCGCTGGCCGCCTGGTAGGTCACGGAAAAGTCCTTCAGGCCTTCCAGCGCGTCGTGAGGGTCGCGATCCGCGCGGATCGCATAGGCATCGAAGCCGCAGCGGCGCATGAAGAACAGCTGATCGCGCAGCACGTCGCCAATGGCGCGGATCTCGCCCTGGTAGCCGTAGCGCTCGCGCAGCAGGCGGGCGCTGGAGTAATGGCGGCCATCGGTGAAGGCGGGGAAATTGAGCGCCACCACCTGGAAGGCTTCCAGCTGGTCGCTGATCTCCTCCACGGCTTCGTCCGCATCCAGCCAGATGCCCAGACCGCCGTCACGGGCCTTCAGCGCATGGGCATGTTCGCGCCACAGCGCCAGCGGAACGATCAGGTTGTCGCTGTTGGGCAGCGCTTCGAGGGTGGCGTCCTTGTCCAGCAGATGCCAGCGGTCATCCACCACCTGATCGTGCTTAATGATGCGCTGCATAGACGCGCTCCTTGAAGGGTTCGATGCCGATACGGCGGAAGGTATCGAGGAAGCGCTCATCCTCGGTGCGTCGCGCCAGGTAGACGCCGACGATTTTCTCGATCACGTCGGGCATGTCGTCCTGAGCGAACGACGGGCCGAGGATCTGGCCGAGGCTGGCGTCGCGGCTGGAGCTGCCGCCCAGCGACACCTGGTAGAACTCCGCGCCCTTCTTGTCCACGCCGAGGATGCCGATGTGGCCGATGTGGTGGTGGCCGCAGGCGTTCATGCAGCCGGAGATGTTCAGGTCCAGCTCGCCCAGGTCGAACAGATAGTCGAGGTCGTCGAAGCGGCGCTGGATCGCTTCGGCCACCGGGATGGACTTGGCGTTGGCCAGCGAGCAGTAGTCGCCGCCGGGGCAGGCGATGATGTCGGTGAGCAGGCCGATGTTCGGCGTGGCCAGGCCCAGCTCGCGCAGTTCCAGCCACAGGGCGTGCAGGCGGCTCTGTTCGACGTCCGCGAGGATCATGTTCTGCTCGTGGGAGTTGCGCACCTCGCCGAAGCTGTAACGGTCGGCGAGCTCGGCGATGGCGTCCAGCTGCTTGTCGCTGACATCGCCCGGCGCCACGCCGGTCTTCTTCAGCGACAGGGTGACCGCGGCGTAGCCCGGCTTCTTGTGGGCGGTGACGTTGCGCGCGCGCCAGCGGGCGAAGCCGGGGTGCTCCGCATCCTGAGCGGCCAGCAGCGCGTCCTGGTTCTCAAGCACACGGTACGCGGGGTCGACGAAGAAGCGGCTGACCCGGGCGACTTCCTCTTCGGTCAGGGTCGTGGGGCCGTCCTTCAGGTGCTGCCATTCGGCATCGACGCGCTCGGCGAACACCTCGGGGGTCAGCGCCTTGACCAGGATCTTGATGCGCGCCTTGAACTTGTTGTCGCGCCGACCGTAGCGGTTGTAGACCCGCAGAATCGCATCCAGGTAGCTGAGCAGGTGCTGCCAGGGCAGGAACTCGTTGATGAAGCTGCCGACGATCGGCGTGCGGCCCAGGCCGCCGCCCACGGATACGCGGAAACCCAGCTCGCCGGCGTCGCTGCACACCGCTTCCAGGCCGATGTCATGCACCTCGATGGCGGCGCGATCGCTCACCGCACCGTTCACCGCGATCTTGAACTTGCGCGGCAGGAAGGCGAATTCCGGGTGGAAGGTCGACCACTGACGGATGATCTCGCACCAGGGGCGCGGGTCCACCAGCTCGTCGCGGGCCACGCCGGCGAACTGGTCGGTGGTGGTGTTGCGGATGCAGTTGCCGCTGGTCTGAATGGCATGCATCTGCACGCCGGCCAGCTCGGCCAGGATGTCCGGTACATCCTCCAGCTCCGGCCAGTTGAACTGCACGTTGGTGCGCGTGCTGATGTGCGCGTAGCCCTTGTCGTAATGACGGGCGATGCGCGCGAGGGTGCGCACTTGCGTCGAGGACAGCAGACCGTAAGGCACCGCGATGCGCAACATGGGTGCGTAGCGCTGGATGTACAGGCCGTTCTGCAGGCGCAGCGGGCGGAATTCCTCTTCCTTCAGCTCACCGGCCAGGTAGCGGCGAGTCTGGTCGCGGAACTGCCGGACGCGCTCCTCGATGATGTGCTGGTCGTACTGGTCGTAAACGTACATAGGGGTCCTGTAAGCGGTCACTGCCGGGTTGCGCGCGCGGTCGCGCCACCGCACGTTGGGCCGGCACGATAGCAGCATCGCTTTATGCTTAAAAATGAACTTTACGAATATGTTTAGAGATAAAAGACATTAAGAAGGCGCCCTGCGCGCGTGGGCCACCAAGCTGGTCTTTACTCGAAGCGGGCCGACAGAATAGGGGAATCCCCATGGACAAGCATCCCGCACATGACGAGAGCGACAGCCGTGTCGACGCGCTGGCCATTCTCACGCTGATCCTGCTGGCCGTGTCGACGGCCGTCTATTGGGTCAGTCACCAATAGCTGGCAAAATGCCGCCCCTCCTTTTGCCGGTGCGGTGTGGTCAATGAGGCATGTAGTCACTGGATTGATCCTCTGCTGGATGACGGTTGCCGCCGTGGCTGCTCCACCGGCGGCCGCCCCGAGGGTGGCCTTCATCAATCCCGGTTATTCCAGCGAACCCTTCTGGGTCGGTTATTCGCGCTTCATGCAGGCGGTGGCCGACGATCTGGGCGTCGAGCTGGAAATCCACTACGCCGAGCGCGACTTCAACCGCCTGCTGCAATTGGGCAGGCAGGTGCGCGATCGCCAGCCGGACTACCTGCTGTTCGTCAACGAGATCTATGCTGGCCCCGAGCTGCTGAGAATCTTCGAAAACAGCCCGGTTCGACTGTTCAATGTGCACAGCACGCTGACCGCCTCGCAGCGCGAGCGCACGGGCAACCCGCGCGAGCGCTATGGCAACTGGATCGGCAGCCTGATTCCCGACGACGAGCGGGCCGGTTACTTGATGGGCAAGGCCCTGGCCGCCATCAAGCCGGAGGGTCCGGTGGAGATGCTGGCCTTCGGCGGCGTGCCGCAGACCCCCTCGGCGCAATTGCGCAACCTGGGCCTGTTGCGGGCGCTCGACGAACATCCGGACATCCGCCTGCGCCACCTGGTGAACGGCGAGTGGTCGCGCCAGCGCGCCCAGGCGCAGGCGCGCACGCTGTTCGAGCGTTATCCCGCCGTCCGCCTGGTGTGGTCCGCCAACGACGAGATGGCCCTGGGCGCCATGCAGGCGCTGCGCGAACGGGGGCTGCAGCCGGGTCGGGACGTGCATTTCAGCGCGGCGAACAACTCCCCGGAGATCTTCCAGGCGCGTCTGGCCGGTGAGGTCGAGGCTCTTACCGCCGGGCATTTCACCCTCGGTGGCTGGGCCCTGCTGCTGATCCACGACTATCACCTGGGGCGGGATTTCGCCGACAGCATCGGTGTCGATGTGCGTGCCGATGTGTTCCGTCTGCTCGACGAGGAACAGGTCATCCACCTGCATCGGCGCCTCGACGTGCCGCGTCTGCAGGTCGACTTTCGCCGCTACAGCCACGCCCTGCATGCCGAGCGGGCGGGTTACCCCTTCGATCTGTCCCCGTTGCTCGACGCGCCGGTTCAGGCCAGGTAGAGCACCAGCTTCACCACGCCGAGCACGATCAGCACGAAGCACAGGCAGAACAGCAGCCCGAGCACGATGAACTGCACCGGGCGCCCGCGACTGAAATCGCGGGCGCGGTTCCTGCCGCTCTGCACGCCCAGGGCGGCCGCCAGGACGCTCTGCAGCAGTTCGCCCCAGCCGAGGGGGCGCTTGTCGTCGGGATCGTTCATGCCGGGCTCCTGTCGTGAAGGTTGTTGGACAAGTAAAGACCCGGGCGGTCCGCTGTGATGCCAGTCACGCGCCTGGCCTGACGCGGGGTTGCCGGAGCGGTCGGGTGCTAAAGTCGCAGGCCTGGAGCGGGTGCGGCAGGAGAGACGGAAGTGCAAAACACGGCGTCGACCGACTGGGAGGCCAGCGCGCTGCGGCTGCTGGGCCTGACCCTGCTGGTCATGGTCACCGCCTGGCTGGGCATCGCCACGCGGCCGGTCGGCATGCTGGCGGCTTTCTGGCCCGCCAATGCCGTGCTGCTGGGACTGTTCATCCTCTACCCGCGTCTGGCGCGACCGGCGAGCTGGGGCGCGGCCCTGCTCGGGTTTGTCGCCGCCGACCTGTTCATGGGCGGGAGTTTTCTGCTGTCGCTGCGTCTCTCCCTGGTCAACCTGGCCTTCGTGGGCTGCGGCCTGCTGCTGGTGCGGATCACGCCACGCCGCTTCCGCTCGCTGCGCCAGCCCGGTGGCCTGCTGACCCTGTTTGCCATTTGTCTGCTGGCCTCGGGCTTTTCCGCGTTGGCTGCCGTGCTGCTCGGGCATGTCATCCAGCCGCCGGTGTTCGCCAGCGCCTGGGAGGCGGCGAGCTCCTGGTTCAGCGCGGATCTGGTCAACGCGGTGCTGATCCTTCCGGTCATGCTGTCGGCGCCCGAGTTCTTCGCGCGCCTGGCCAGCGGCCGGCATTCCCGGCGGCGTAACGATCTGTGGGAATTCGCGCCGGTGGTGGCCCTGCTGGTTTCGCTGATCGTTTGCGCCGGAGTGGGCGGCCCGGGCTCCCTGGGCTTCGTGGTGCCGGCGCTGCTCTGGTGCGCGCTGAGTTATTCGCTGTTCATTTCCGCCCTGCTGACCCTGCTGAGCTGCGTCTGGCTGGTGGTGGCGGTGAGCCTGGGGTTGTTGCCGTTGCTGGACGCGGGCAACGACTCCGCCAGGACTCTCTCGCTGCGCCTGGGCATCACCCTGTTCGCCTTCGGTCCGCTGATCGTGGCCAGCATCAATCGGGCCCGCAATCGCGAACTGGCGACGCTGCGCCAGCGCGCCGACCACGACATCCTCACCGGCACGCTGTCGCGCCGCAGCTTTACCCGGCGCGCCGAGGCCCTGCTGCGTCAGAAGCGCGGCGCAACGCCGTTGGTGGTGATGATGCTCGACCTCGATCACTTCAAGCAGGTCAACGACCGGCACGGGCATGCGATGGGCGATGAGGTGCTGCGCGTATTCGCCACCAGCGTGAAGCGGATTCTGCGTCAGGATGATCTGTTCGGCCGGCTGGGCGGCGAGGAGTTCGCCCTGGTGCTGCCGGGCCTCGACGAGGCGAATGCGCGTGGCATGGCGGAGCGTATTCGCCAGGAAATCGCCGGTCGGCCGGTGCGGCGTGAGGAGGCCAGCGTGACCATTACCCTCAGCATCGGCCTGCTCTGGCTTCCCGAGGTGCCGGGTGGGTCGCTGGAGCCGCTGCTGAGCGAGGCCGATCGCGCCCTGTATCGGGCCAAGGCCGAGGGTCGCGACCGGGTGGTGATGGTGAGCTCGCCCGGACGGGACAAGCCCGCGCTGTTAGTCGCGCCCCAGCTCTGAACCGGCCCGCCGGCCGCGTTCGACCCGCTCGGCGCGGGCGCGCAGCTGGCCGCAGCCGCCCTCCACATCCTGTCCCGCCGAATTGCGCACCTTGGTCAGCACGCCGTTGCCGTGCAGGTAGCGGACGATCTGGCGGATGCGCTCGCCCTCCGGCCGCTGGAACTCGTCCTCTTCCAGGCTGTTGTAAGGGATCACGTTCATGATCGCGTACTTGCCCTTGAGCAGGCGGATGATGCCGTCCATTTCATCCTGGCTGTCGTTGATGCCCTTGAGCAGCGTCCACTGGTACTGGATCGGATAACCCACCGTGCGAGCGTAGCGTTCGCCCAACTCGACCAGCTCCTCGGGGGCGATGCGCGGGGCGCGCGGCAGCAACTGCTCGCGCAGGGCGGCATCGGTGCTGTGCAGCGACAGCGCCAGGGCCGGCTTCACCCGCTGCTGCGGCAGGCGCTCGAATACCCGCGGGTCGCCCACCGTGGAGAACACCAGGTTCTTGTGGCCGATGCCGCCTTCGCTGCCCAGCAGGTCGATGGCCTCGAGCACATTGTCCAGGTTGTGGGCCGGCTCACCCATGCCCATGAACACCACTTTCTTCACCGCGCGCTTGCGCCGCGCCAGGGCGACCTGGGCGAGGATTTCGGCGCTGCCGACCTGGCGCAGCAGACCGCTCTTGCCGGTCATGCAGAAGGTGCAGCCCACCGCGCAACCGACCTGGCTGGACACACACAGCCCGTCGCGCGGCAGCAGCACGCTTTCCACCATCTGCCCGTCGCCCAGCTCGACCAGCAGGCGGGCCGAGTCGTCGGCGCCCGGATGTTCGGAACGCAGGCGGGCCAGGCCGTCGAGCATCGCGCCGAGGGCCGGCAGCTGGTCGCGCACCGCCAGCGGCAGGAAGTCCTGGCTCTGCTGGCGCCGCGTGCCGGTATCCAGCGGCAGGCCGTGCAGCCAGGCACGCAGGATGCGAGTGATGTGCAGGGGCTTGGCGCCCAGCTCGGCGAGTTGTTGGTGGATCTGCTGGATGCGCATGGGGAGCGGATTCCGAAGGGTTTACCGGGGGAGTCGTGACGTGCTGAACAGCATGCCCAGCAACAGGACGGCGACCAGCGCGAAGGCGACCGCCAGGGAGCTCAAGTGGGCCACCAGGCCCATCAGCGCCGGGCCGGCCAGCACCCCGGCGAAGCCGACGGTGGTGGCGGCGGTGACCGCCAGATGCACCGGCATGTCCTGCTGCCGGTTGAGCGAGGAAATCAGCACCGGCGAGATGTTGGCGCAGCCCAGGCCGCACAGGGCATAGCCGAGCAGGGCGATCAGCCAGTGATCGGTGAGGATGCTCACCGCCAGGCCGGTGGCGGCCAGGATGGCGCCGATGACCACCACGCGCACGGCGCCCAGCCGGGTGATCAGCGCTCCGCCGCCAAAGCGGGCGACGGTCACCAGCAGGGCGAAGCTGGCGTAGCCCAGGCCGGCCAGGCTGATGGCCATGCCCTTGTCCTGGGTCAGGTAGAGCGCGCTCCAGTCCAGGATCGCCCCTTCGGCCAGGTAGACGATGAAGCACAGCAGTCCCACCACCAGCACGACACCCGTGGGCCGGGCGAACAGGGCGCCGCCGGCCGGTGCGCGATCGGGCAGCAACCCGCTGCGGATCAGCAGCGTGGCGATCAGGATCAGCGCCACCACCAGCAGGGTGCCGGCGCTGGCGCTCAGGCCCAGGCGCAGCAGGGCCGTCAGGCAGGCCGCGCCGGCGATGGTGCCGAGGCTGAACATGCCGTGGAAATGGGACATCAGCGGACGGCCGAGGGCGCGCTCCACTTTCAGGGACTGGATGTTGAGCAGGATATCCAGCACGCCCAGCGTGCCGCCAAAGCCGAACAGCGCGACCGCCAGCCAGACGATCGAGTCCGTCAGCGCCATGACGGCCAGCACGCCCATCAGCAGGCCCAGGCAGGCCAGCGCGGCCGGACGGATGCCGAAGCGGGCGGCGAGCATGCCCGACAGCGGCATGCAGGTCAGCGAGCCGGCGCCCACGCACAACAGCAACAGGCCGAAGGTGGCGTCGCTCATCGGAATGCGTTCGCGCACATAGGGCACCAGCGGCGCCCACACCGACAACCCGAAGCCGGCGAGGAAGAAGCCGCAACGGGTGGACCAGCGCACCCGGGGCGCGCGGATATCGATGGACGACATGGACAGCAGGAACCTCTGGCAAAGTGCCGACACGAGCCGCCGCGCCGGGGGGCGGGGAACATACCGCAAAGCGCCGTCGGGTGGGAGATTTTCGGCGCGGCGTGCTATTGTGCGCGCCCCTCGTTTGACCCGTTCGACTTCCCATGAAATTTATCCACCGGCGCGAATACCTCAACGAAGATGATCTGGTGATCATCGAGTCTTCACAGCCGTGCAATATCCGGCTGATGAACGACGCCAACTTTCGCAGCTTCCGCAACGGCGGCCGCCACACCTACCACGGTGGGGCCTTCATCAAGTTTCCCGCCAAGATTCGCGTGCCGAGTACCGGCTTCTGGAACATCACGCTGGACACCGTCACGCGCAAGGCGATCAGCGTGACGCAGAAGCCCAAGCTGGATTACCGCATTCGCATCAAGCGCAACAGTCCTTCGGAACAGGGCTGATCCCGCGCGGAACCGCCGAGGACGTATCCGGGTCGCAGTCTGAGCGGCCGCGCCAGGAGGTTCCGATGCATCCCCACCGTCCTTCGCATCCATGACCGAGCGCGGCCCATCCGAACGCGTGCGTGCCCATGCCGGCATGCTGCTCTGGGCGCTGCTGGTCGGCCTGTCTTTTCCGGCGGTCGGCCTGCTGGGCAACGACCTGCCGCCGCTGTCGCTTACCGCCCTGCGTTTCGCCATTGCCGCGCTGGTGCTGCTGCCGGTGTTGCGCGGCCGGCCTGGCTGGCCGTCCGCGCGGGGCTGGCTGCTCTACTTGGCGCTGGGCGCTTCGCTGGGCGCGTTCTTCGCCATCATGTTCTGGGCGGCGCACCGGGTCAGCTCGCTGTCCATGGCGGTGCTGTTTGTCAGCGTGCCGTTGCTGGCCTATGGGTTGGGGCGGGGCTTCGGGGTCGAACGGCCAGCGCCCGCGCTGCTGGGCTGCCTGCTGCTGGGCGCGCTGGGGGCGCTGGGGCTGGCCTGGGCGGAAAGCACGGGCAGCGGGCAGGCGCTGCGTCCTGGATTCGGCGAGCTGCTGTTTTTCGGCGGTTGCCTCTGCTCGGCGCTGTATCCGGTCCTCAGCAAATGGGGCCTGGAGCGCGGCTGGCTGGACCGGGCGCCAGGGCCGCGCGCCTTCTGGAGCCTGTTCATGGGCGTCCTGTCCAGCGCGGTGCTGGGCCTGTGGCTGGAGCGCCCGGCGCAGCTGTGGCGCCTGGGCGGCCAGGAGCTGCTGGTGCTGGTCTACCTGGGCATCCTGTCAACCAGCGCCACCTTCTGGTTGCAGCAGTACGCCACCCGGCTGCTCACCCCGGGGGGGATCGCCGCCTACGGTTACCTGGTGCCCTTCGTCGCCATGCTGGTGCTGTTCGCCAGTCGTCCCGAGCTGATCGGCTGGAGCTGGTTGCCCGGCAGCCTGCTGGTGCTGACGGCCATGGGCCTGTTGTTGCGCGAGGATCTTTCCGCTCATCTGCCGTTACACAAGAAGGCTGAATAACCGATTGATTTCGTTGAGGTTGCTTTTATGCTTGCCGACCTATTGGAAGGCCGTGGGCCGACCCCATATCAGCGTCTGTGTAAGCACCCAAGGAGTTACCCCGCGTGAAAGCCCTGACTTTTTCCAGCCTGGCCCTGGCCGGCCTGCTGGTGACCACCACCGCCTACGTTGGCGATGCGGAAGCCGCCCGCAAGCGCATGAGCGCCAAGCCGGCCGCGGCGGCCCAGGCCAAGCAGCCCAGCCGCTATGGCTCCTCTTCCCAGGCTCGCCCGGCGACTCCGGCGCAGAATGCCGCACCTGCCGCCAGCGCAGCTCCGGCGCGTACCGGCAGCGCCCCGGCCACCGCCGGCGCGCCCGCCGCCCAGGCCGCGGCTCCGCAAGCTGCCGGCAGCGGCTTCATGGGCAGCATGGCCGGCGCCGTGGCCGGTAGCGTGATCGGCGGCGCGGTGGTCAACACCCTGTTCGCCGACGATGCGGTCGCCGCCGAGGCCCCGGCCGCCGACGTGGCGCCCGAGCAGGTCGAGGCCGTGGCGCAGTAAGCCACGCCGGAAACCGAACAAACCGCCAGCTCGCTGGCGGTTTTTCGTTTCAGGCCAGCGCGGCGCAGATGGCCGTGAAGTCCGGTCGGCTGGCGACCCGTTCATCCAGGCAGGCCTGCTGGAGCTGGCGCAACGCTTGCTGGCGCTGCGGCTGGTCGTCGGCAGGGCAGTGATCGAGCAACTCCTCCAGCAGGCAGCCGAAGGCGCGGCTTTCCAACTGCATCAGCCGCTGTCCCTGGAGGTTGGCGGGATCGATGAAGGTAGCGCCACCGAAGTCGCTGAGCAGCGTGTGACCCCCGTCATCGACCAGCAGGTTATGGCCATACAGGTCGCCATGCAGCATGCCCCGCGCATGCAGGTGTGCCACGGCAGCTGCCGTTCCACGCGCGATGCGCAGAGCCTGTTCTGTCGAAAGCGTCCAGCCGTCGGGGTAGCAATCCCGGGTACAGCTGGCAAGCGACGGCGGCCCGGCCAGCGTGCGGTAGCGCGGCGGCAGGCGCTCCATCAGCAGTGCCGGCAGCGGGCTGTGCCCGGTGTGCAGGATGCCTTTCACGGCAATCAGGTTCGGGTGCGCGCCGGCGGCCAGGCAGGCCGCCATCTCGCTTTCCGGCAGACCGTCACTGGTGACCTGGCCCTTGAACAGTTTCGCCGCCACGGTGCCACCGTCCTGCAGCAGCCCGGCATGAATCAGCCCGGAGGCACCCTGGCCGAGCAGCTCACCCAGCCGCACTTCGTCCCGGGAATAGACGCGGGTGTCCGGGGCGGCGGGGAAGGGACTGCAGGGGTTGCCGGAAAACGCCAGCCAGCTCAGGCGCGGCAACTCGCCGAGCCAGTCCGGCAGCGCTTCGAAACGGTTGGCCGCCAGGCGCAGCAGTTCCAGATTGGCCGCCTCGGCGAGGCTTTCCGGCAAGGCCGACAACCGATTGCCGGAGAGCATCAGCTTCTGCAGGCGTGGACGCTGGCCCAGCGCGTCCGGCATTTGGGCGATGCGATTGTCGGTAAGGATCAGCCAGCGCAGCCGTGCCGGCAGCGCGGCGCCGGCCACCCGCTCGATCCGGCAGGCCTTGAAGCCGACCATCTCAAGCTGCGGGCATTCGCCCAGCACCTCGGGCAGCTCGCTGAACGGATTGTCCGAGCAGAAGATGACTTTCAGGTTCTTCAGGCGCGGCAGGTCATCCGGCAGGCGTGATAGTTGGTTGCCGGACAGGTTGAGGACTTCCAGGCTGTCGGCCAGCGCGAAGATCTCGCGGGGAAATTCCGTCAGCTCGGCGGCCAGGTCCAGCCGGCGGAGGCCGGCCAGCTCGCCGCGGCGCAGTTGTTCGAGGGTGTGCATGGGCCAATCAGGTGTCGAGGAATCGTCGGGTGGACAACCGTTGTTTGTTGTCCAGCGTGCGGCGCCAAGGGTGGATGTAACAAGCGACATCCACCCTGCGGGTCGTCAGGCGTCGTAACCCAGGTTCGGCATCAGCCAGCGTTCGCTGACCTCGATGTCCTGGCCCTTGCGGCGCGAGTAGCTTTCCACCTGGTCCTTGTCGATCTTGCCGACGGCGAAGTACTGCGCCTCGGGGTGGGCGAAGTACCAGCCGCTGACGGCCGCGGTGGGGAACATGGCGTAGTGCTCGGTGAGGGTCACCTGACTGATGCCGTCGGCGTCCAGCAGTTGGAACAGCGTGCTTTTCTCGGTGTGATCCGGGCAGGCCGGGTAACCCGGCGCCGGGCGGATGCCCTTGTACTGTTCCTTGATCAGGTCGTCGTTGCTCAGCTGCTCGTCCGCCGCGTAGCCCCAGTACTCCTTGCGCACCCGCTCGTGCAGCCACTCGGCGCAGGCTTCGGCCAGGCGGTCGGCCAGCGCCTTGACCATGATCGAGTTGTAGTCGTCGCCGGCGTCCTGGTAGGCCTTGGCCACTTCCTCGGCGCCGATGCCGGCGGTGCAGATAAAGCCGCCCACATAGTCCTGCTTGCCGCTGTCCTTGGGTGCGACGAAGTCGGCCAGGCTGAAGTTCGGTTTGCCGTCGGTCTTGACGGTCTGCTGGCGCAGGTGGTGCAGGGTGGCCAGCGGCTGGCCGTCGGCGCCGTAGACTTCCAGGTCGTCATGCTCGACCTGGTTGGCCGGCCAGAAACCGACTATCGCCCTGGCACTGATGAGTTTCTCGCTGATCAGTTTTTCGAGCATGGCCTGGGCATCGTTGTACAGGGCGGTGGCGGCTTCGCCGACCACTTCGTCCTGCAGGATGCGCGGGTACTTGCCGGCCAGGTCCCAGGAGATGAAGAACGGCGTCCAGTCGATGTACTCGGCCAGGGTACGCAGGTCGATGTCCTCCAGCACCTTGCGGCCGGTGAAGGTCGGCTTGGCCGGGGTGTAGCCAGACCAGTCGAACTGCGGCTTGGCGGCGATGGCCTGCTCGTAGCTCAGGCGCTCGGTGCGCGCGCTGCGATTGGCGGTGCGCTCGCGGATCATCGCGTATTCCTCGCGAATCTTCGCCGCGTAGTCCGGCTTCATCTCCTTGGACAGCAGGGTGGTGGCCACGCCCACGGCGCGCGAGGCGTCGGTGACATACACCACGGCGTCGTTGCGGAAGTGCGGGTCGATCTTCACCGCCGTGTGCGCCTTGGAGGTGGTGGCGCCACCGATCATCAGCGGCAGGTGGATGCCCTGGCGCTGCATTTCCTTGGCCACATGCACCATCTCGTCCAGCGACGGGGTGATCAGCCCGGACAGGCCGATGATGTCGCACTTTTCTTCGATGGCGGTCTTGAGGATCTTGTCGGCCGGCACCATCACGCCCAGGTCGACGATGTCGTAGCCGTTGCAGCCGAGCACCACGCCGACGATGTTCTTGCCGATGTCGTGCACGTCGCCCTTCACGGTGGCCATCAGGATCTTGCCCTTGGCTTCCGGCTTGTCACCCTTTTCCGCCTCGATGAAGGGGATCAGGTGCGCCACGGCCTGCTTCATCACGCGGGCGGATTTCACCACCTGCGGCAGGAACATCTTGCCCGAGCCGAACAGGTCGCCGACCACGTTCATGCCGCTCATCAGCGGGCCTTCGATGACCTCGATGGGGCGCGCGCACTGCTGGCGGCATTCCTCGGTGTCCTCGACGATGAAGGCGGTGATGCCCTTGACCAGCGCATGTTCCAGGCGCTTGTCGACCGGCAGGCTGCGCCACTCTTCGTTCTCCACTTCCTTGACGGCGCCGCCGCCGCGATAGTCCTCGGCGATGGCCAGCAGCGCTTCGGTGCCGCCGGCGTGGCGGTTGAGGATCACGTCTTCCACCTTCTCGCGCAGCTCGGCCGGGATCTCGTCATAGATCTCCAGCTGGCCGGCGTTGACGATGCCCATGGTCAGGCCCGCCTTGATGGCGTGGTAGAGGAATACCGAGTGGATGGCCTCGCGCACCGGGTTGTTGCCACGGAACGAGAAGGACACGTTGGACACGCCGCCCGAGGTCAGCGCGTGGGGCAGGTGGTCGCGAATAAAGGCGCAGGCCTCGATGAAGTCCACCGCGTAGTTGTTGTGTTCCTCGATGCCGGTGGCCACGGCGAAGATGTTCGGGTCGAAGATGATGTCTTCCGGCGGGAAGCCCACTTCGTTGACCAGGATGTCGTAGCTGCGCTGGCAGATCTCGCGCTTGCGCGCGGCGGTGTCGGCCTGGCCGGCCTCGTCGAAGGCCATCACCACCACGGCGGCGCCGTAGCGCTTGCACAGCCGGGCGTGGTGCTTGAACTGCTCGACGCCTTCCTTCATGGAGATCGAGTTGACGATGCCCTTGCCCTGGATGCACTTCAGGCCCGCTTCGATCACCTCCCACTTGGAGGAGTCGATCATGATCGGCACGCGGGAAATGTCCGGCTCGCCAGCGATCAGGTTGAGGAAACGCACCATCGCCGCCTTGGAGTCGAGCATGCCCTCGTCCATGTTGATGTCGATCACCTGGGCGCCGGCTTCCACCTGCTGCAGGGCGACTTCCAGCGCCTCGGTGTAGTTCTCCTCGCGGATCAGGCGGGCGAACTTGGCGCTGCCGGTGATGTTGGTGCGCTCGCCGACGTTCACGAACAGCGAGCTGCGGTCGATGGTGAACGGCTCGAGGCCCGACAGGCGGCAGGCCTTGGGGATCTCGGGAATCACGCGCGGCGCATACTTGGCCACCGCTTGGGCGATGGCCTGGATGTGCGCCGGCGTGGTGCCGCAGCAACCACCGATGATGTTCAGCAGACCACTGGCGGCGAATTCCTCGACCACTTCGGCCATCTGCGCCGGGGTTTCATCGTATTCACCGAAGGCGTTGGGCAGGCCGGCGTTGGGGTGGGCGGATACATGGGTATCGGCCTTGGCCGCCAGCTCGGCCAGGTACGGGCGCAGGTCCTTGGCGCCGAGGGCACAGTTCAGGCCCACGGAAATCGGCTGGGCATGGCGCACCGAGTTCCAGAAGGCCTCGGTGGTCTGCCCGGACAGGGTGCGGCCGGAGGCATCGGTGATGGTGCCGGAGATCATGATCGGCAGCTCGACGCCGAGTTCCTCGTACACGCCCTGCACGGCGAAGATGGCCGCCTTGGCGTTGAGGGTGTCGAAGATGGTCTCGATGAGGATCAGGTCGGCGCCGCCCTCGATCAGGCCGCGGGTGGCTTCCGAGTAGTTCTCCACCAGCGCGTCGAAGGTGACGTTGCGGTAGCCGGGGTCGTTGACGTCCGGGGAGATGGAGCAGGTGCGGCTGGTCGGGCCGATCACCCCGGCGACGAAGCGCGGCTTGTGCGGCGTTTCCAGGGTCTTGGCGTCGGCCACTTCGCGGGCCAGACGGGCGCCTGCCACGTTCAGTTCATACACCAGCTCTTCCATGCCGTAGTCGGCCTGGGACACGCGGGTGGCGTTGAAGGTATTGGTTTCCAGGATGTCGGCGCCGGCATCCAGGTAGGCCTTCTCGATGGCCTGGATGACGTCCGGGCGCGACAGCAGCAGCAGGTCGTTGTTGCCCTTGACGTCCTGCGGCCAGTCGGCGAAGCGGTCGCCGCGATAGTCGGCTTCGTCCAGCTTGTAGCTCTGGATCATGGTGCCCATGCCGCCATCGAGAATCAGGATGCGTTCCTTCAGGGCTTGCTGAAGGAGGGAGAGGCGGGTGCTGCGATCAGACATGGGAAAACCTGGCAAAGAGGGTGTGACAAAAGTGCGCGCATGATAACAAAGCCGCACGGGGCTTGAGATGGGCGCGGTTGTGCATGAGCACGGCTCATGTTGCGGCGGGCGGCAACCGTTCCGGATAGAATGCCGGGCCATTCTTGAGGAGCGCCGCCGTGGTCCGTCGTGCAGTCCTTGCTGTTGCCGCGCTGGTGCTGAGTCCCCTGGCAATGGCCGAGCCGCTGTCCTATCAGCGGGATATCCAACCGATCTTCACCGCTAAGTGCGTGGCCTGCCACGCCTGCTATGACTCGCCCTGCCAGCTCAATCTGGGCAGTGGCGAAGGGGTCGAGCGCGGCGCGCACAAGACCCCGCTGTACAACGGCACCCGCACCCAGGCGCAGGAAACCACGCGATTGTTTCTCGATGCCCAGGGCGAGGCCGCCTGGCGGCGCAAGGGCTTTTATTCGGTGCTGGAGGGGTCGTCCGCTCAGGCGGCGCTGATGACGCGGATGCTGGAGCTGGGCCGCAGCCAGCCGCTGGTGCCCAATGCCCGGCTGCCCGATGCGCTGGATATCGGCATCTATCGTGACAACCAGTGCCCATTGCCGGACGAGTTCGCTGCCTACGCCAAGGCCAATCCGCATGGCGGCATGCCATTCGCAGTGACCGGGCTGAGCGAGGACGAGCATGCCACCCTGCAGCGCTGGCTGGCGCAGGGCGCGCCGCTGGACAGCCGGACCCTGGAGCCCAGCGCAACCGAACGTGCGCAGATCGCCGACTGGGAAGGCTTCCTCAACGGCGACAGCCTGCGCGAACAGCTGGTCGGCCGCTGGCTGTACGAGCACCTGTTCCTTGCGCATCTGTATTTCGAGGGCGGCGAACCGGGGCATTTCTACACGCTGGTGCGTTCGCGCACGCCGAGCGGGCAGCCGATCGATCCGATCGCCACGCGCCGCCCCAACGACGATCCGGGCACCGACGTCTATTACCGCCTGCGCCCGGTGACGGACGTGATCGTGCACAAGACGCACCTCACCTATCCGCTCGGCGCGGCCAGGCTGGCGCGGGTGAAGGCGCTGTTCTTCGCCGAGGACTGGGACCTTGAGCAGCTGCCGGGCTACGGCGTGGGTCGGCGCGCCAATCCCTTCGAGACCTTCCAGGCGATTCCGGCCCGGGCGCGCTACCAGTTCATGCTGGATAACGCCGAGTATTTCGTGCGCACCTTTATCCGCGGACCGGTGTGTCGCGGACAGATCGCCACCGACGTGATCCGCGATCAGTTCTGGGTGTTCTTTCAGGATCCGCAGCATGACCAGTACATCGCCGACGCGGATTACCGTCGTCAGGCGACGCCGCTGCTGGCCATGCCCGGCCAGCTCGACAACCTCGGCGACCTCTGGGGCGTGTGGCGCGCCTACCGCGACAAGCGCAACCAGTACGAGGAGCTGCGCCGCGATCGCTACAGCGACCTGGCGACGGATTGGTCGCAGATCTGGCGCGGCAACGACAACGCCTTGCTGACGGTGTTTCGCCATCACGACAGCGCCTCGGTACGCAAGGGGCTGATCGGCGCGGTGCCGCAGACCCTGTGGTGGATGGACTACCCGCTGCTGGAGCGTACCTATTACCAGTTGGTGGTCAATTTCGACGTGTTCGGCAATGTCTCGCACCAGGCGCAGACCCGGCTGTATTTCGACCTGATCCGCAACGGCGCGGAGCTCAATTTCCTGCGCCTGCTGCCGGCGGATTCGCGTCAGGCGCTGCTCGACAGCTGGTACGAGGGCGGCGGGCAGCTGAAGCTGTGGCTGACCTATACCGGCGTGGATACCCGCACGCCCAGTGGGCTGGGTCTGTCGGAAGACGCCGCGCTGCCGGCGTTTGCTTCCGGGCTGTTCGAGCGTTTTGGGTCCGTCAACGCGGTGCCGGAGGATTCGCTGAACCGTTGCGTAGCTGGCGCCTGCGCGCGCGCCGAAGCCCCGCCGGCGTTGCGCGACGCCGAGCAGGCCCTGAGCCGGCTGGCGGCGCGGCCGGCCGCCGAGTTGGCGGTGATCCACCAGTTGCCGGATGTTTCGCTGCTGCGGGTGTCGCTGCCGGATGGCTCGCGGGTGCTTTACACGCTGCTGCGCAACCGCGCGCACAGCAATGTGGCCTTCATGCTCGGCGAATCGTTGCGCTACCAGCCCGAGAAGGACAGTCTCACCATCTATCCGGGCCTGCTGGGCAGCTATCCCAACTTCCTGTTCTCGTTGCCTGTGCAGGATGTGCCGGCCTTCGTGGCGGCGCTGGAACAGGTCGACAGCGATCAGGCTCTTGAGGGCATCGCCGCGCGCTGGGGCATTCGGCGCAGCCATCCGGCGTTCTGGGACTATTTCCACGACCTGAGCGCCTACCTGCGCGAGCATGAGTCACGCGAGGCGGGGGTGCTGGACATGAACCGCTACCGGAATCTGTAAATCCGACTCGAATGCTGGGACTTAACCGCCGTCAACCTTTGGCGTACACTGCGCCGCATGTTCGCGAGGAGTTGTCATGAGCGCCATCATCATCACCGAATCCGCTGAAAAATACCTGGCCGAGCTGCTCGAGAAGCAGAACACCCCCGGCATCGGTATCCGCGTCTTCATCACCCAGCCGGGCACTCCCTATGCAGAGACCTGCATCGCCTATTGCAAGCCGGGCGAGCAGAAGGCCGAAGACACCGCGCTGGCGCTGGCCAGTTTCACCGCCTGGATCGACGCGATGAGCGAGCCCTTCCTGGAGGACGCAGTGGTGGACTACGCCACCGACCGCATGGGCGGCCAGCTGACCATCAAGGCACCGAATGCCAAGGTGCCGATGATCAACGAGGACAGTCCGCTCAACGAGCGCATCAACTATTACCTGCAGACCGAGATCAACCCCGGCCTGGCCAGCCACGGCGGTAACATCAGCCTGGTGGACATCGTGGAAGAGGGCATCGCCGTGCTGCAGTTCGGCGGCGGCTGCCAGGGCTGCGGCATGGTCGACACCACCCTGAAGGATGGCGTGGAGAAGACGCTGATGGAGCGTATTCCGGAGCTGAAGGGCGTACGGGATATCACTGACCATAGCAATCGCGAGAACGCTTACTACTAGTTGGCATGTAGCGGTTAAGAGCCTCGCTTTGGCGGGGCTTTTTCATGCCTGTGCGTCAGGGGTTTATTTCTTGCAGCCAAAAGATCGCGACTGAAGTCGCTCCTACAGGTTCGGCGGAAAACCGCTTTTGTGGGAGCGGCTTTAGCCGCGATGCGATGCTTCGTTTGCTCTGCAAACAAAAGGGCCCGTGTCTTGCGACACGGGCCCTTTGTATTACCGGCTAAGGCTTAGGCCTGAACGACCGGGATCTTCGCGTTGGCCGCGGCTTCGCGGAACTCGGCGATCTGGTCGAAGCTCAGGTAGCGGTAGACGTCGGCAGCCATGCTGTCGATGTCCTTCGCGTAGGCCATGTATTCCTCGACGGTCGGCAGCTTGCCGAGAATCGAAGCGACCGCCGCCAGTTCGGCGGAGGCCAGGAATACGTCGGTGGCGTCGCCCAGACGGTTCGGGAAGTTACGGGTCGAGGTGGAGACCACGGTCGAACCGGTCTGTACGCGAGCCTGGTTACCCATGCACAGCGAGCAGCCCGGCATTTCCATGCGCGCGCCAGCCTTGCCGTAGATGCCGTAGTAGCCTTCTTCGGTCAGCTGGTGTGCGTCCATCTTGGTCGGCGGAGCCAGCCACAGACGGGTCGGAATGCCACCCTTGACCTTGTCCAGCAGCTTGCCGGCGGCGCGGAAGTGACCGATGTTGGTCATGCAGGAACCGATGAACACTTCATCGATCTTGCGGCCTTGAACGGTGGACAGCAGGCGAGCGTCGTCCGGGTCGTTCGGGGCGCACAGGACCGGCTCCTTGATCTCGGCCAGATCGATTTCGATCACGGCGGCGTACTCGGCGTCCTTGTCGGCTTCCAGCAGTTGCGGCTTGGCCAGCCAGGCTTCCATCGCCTGGGCGCGACGCTCCAGGGTGCGGGCATCGCCGTAGCCTTCGCCGATCATCCAGCGCAGCAGGGTGATGTTGGACTTCAGGTACTCGGCGATCGAGTCTTCCGGCAGCTTGATGGTGCAACCGGCAGCCGAACGCTCGGCGGAGGCGTCGGACAGTTCGAAGGCTTGCTCGACGGTCAGACCGGTCAGGCCTTCGATTTCCAGGATGCGGCCGGAGAAGATGTTCTTCTTGCCCTTCTTCTCGACAGTCAGCAGGCCAGCCTGAATGGCGTAGTAGGGGATGGCATGCACCAGGTCACGCAGGGTGATACCGGGCTGCATCTTGCCCTTGAAGCGCACCAGCACGGATTCCGGCATGTCCAGCGGCATGACGCCGGTGGCGGCGGCGAAGGCCACCAGGCCGGAACCGGCCGGGAAGGAGATGCCGATCGGGAAGCGGGTGTGGGAGTCGCCACCGGTGCCGACGGTGTCGGGCAGCAGCATGCGGTTCAGCCAGCTGTGGATGATGCCGTCACCCGGACGCAGGGACACACCGCCACGGTTCATGATGAAGTCCGGCAGGGTGTGGTGGGTGTTGACGTCGATGGGCTTCGGATAGGCGGCGGTGTGGCAGAAGGACTGCATCACCAGGTCGGCGGAGAAGCCCAGGCAAGCCAGGTCCTTCAGCTCGTCGCGGGTCATCGGGCCGGTGGTGTCCTGGGAGCCGACGGTGGTCATCTTCGGTTCGCAGTAGGTGCCCGGACGCACGCCCTGGCCTTCCGGCAGACCGCAGGCACGGCCGACCATCTTCTGGGCGAGGGTGAAGCCCTTGCCGCTGTCAGCCGGCGCTTCCGGCTTCTTGAACAGGGTGGACGGAGCCAGACCCAGCTCGGCGCGGGCCTTCTCGGTCAGGCCACGGCCGATGATCAGCGGGATACGGCCGCCGGCGCGGACTTCGTCCAGCAGCACGTCGGTCTTCAGCTGGAAGCTGGTGACCAGCTCGTTGCTGTCGTGACGACGCACTTCACCCTTGTACGGGTACACGTCGATGACGTCGCCCATGGCCAGGTTGGTGCAGTCGAATTCGATCGGCAGGGCGCCGGCGTCTTCCATGGTGTTGTAGAAGATCGGGGCGATCTTGGTGCCGAAGCAGAAACCACCGGCGCGCTTGTTCGGCACGTTCGGGATGTCGTCACCGAAGAACCACAGCACGGAGTTGGTGGCGGACTTGCGCGAAGAACCGGTACCGACCACGTCGCCGACGTAGGCAACCGGGAAGCCCTTGGCCTTCAGCGCTTCCATCTGCTTGATGGGGCCGACCGAGCCGGGAACGTCCGGGTTGATGCCGTCGCGGGCCATCTTCAGCATGGCCAGAGCGTGCAGCGGGATGTCCGGGCGCGACCAGGCATCCGGAGCCGGGGACAGGTCGTCGGTGTTGGTTTCGCCGGTGACCTTGAACACGGAGAGGGTGATCTTCTCAGCCAGTGCCGGGCGGTTCTGGAACCATTCGCCTTCGGCCCAGGACTGCAGCACGGCCTTGGCGGCGGCGTTGCCCTTCTTGGCGCGCTCGGCGACATCGTGGAAGGCGTCGAACATCAGCAGGGTGTGCTTCAGCTGTTCGGCGGTCACGTTGGCCAGCTCGGCATCGTCCAGCAGCTCGACCAGGGTGGCGATGTTGTAGCCGCCCTGCATGGTGCCCAGCAGTTCAACCGCGCGCTGCTTGCTGATCAGCGGGGACTTGGCTTCGCCCTTGGCGACGGCGGACAGGAAACCGGCCTTGACGTAGGCGGCTTCGTCGACGCCTGCGGGAACGCGGTTGGTGATCAGGTCAACCAGAAAGGCTTCTTCGCCAGCCGGCGGGTTCTTCAGCAGCTCGACCAGGCCTGCGGTTTGTTCGGCGTTCAGCGGCTGAGGCACGACGCCTTGGGCGGCGCGCTCTGCTACGTGTTTGCGGTAGGCTTCAAGCACAGTTATTACCTCATCAGTGGTCCCATGGGCCGGGACACTCATCCCGGGAACCTCGAGCCTGCACTCCACCGCTTTATGGGCGGTTTCGCCGGGGCTGCGAGATTTCCCCTCAAGAAGCTGCTTTCAAAGTTTGACGCCAAGGGGGACGGAGCGGGGATGCCACTGCGATGAAGCTTTCTCGTCCCGCTCGGATCGACTGTGCTCGTGACGCTTTGAAAACAGCTTCCGGCGGTTGGTGATGCCAAAAACGGCGCGCTGATTCTACTGGAAAGTCGCCGTGAAAGTAAGTCGCGCAGCCACTACAAGCCGGGGTGACCCGGCTTAGACAAAGGGCTAAGATGCCCGCCCCGCAAGCCGCAAATCCTGCCCGTCGCATGTCCGATTTCCCGTTGCCCACCCCCTGTGTCGGACGCTGCTCCACGGTGTTCGGTGATCTGGTGTGCCGGGGTTGCAAGCGCTTCCTGCATGAGATCGTCGACTGGAACGGCTATGACGAGGCGCGCAAGGCGCAGGTCTGGTTGAGGCTGGAGCGGCTGCTGGTGCAGGTCATGGAGGACAAGCTGGCGATTGTGGATACGCAGTTGCTGCGTCACCAGTTGGAGCGGCGGCAGATTCGCTTTGTGCCGCACTTGTCGCCCTATTGCTGGGCCTATCAGCTGTTGGCCCATGGCGCCCGGCACATTCGCCGCCTGGATGCATACGGGCTGGCGCTGCGGCCGGCATTGGTCGAGTGGACGCTGCCGGCCGTACGCGATGCGATCGATGTGGAATTCTTCGCGCTATCCGAGGCCTGCTACCGGCGGGAAACCGGTAGTCAGGCCTGAGTTCTTCAGCGCTGCAGCAGGGTTTCCAGGTGCTGGATGATGTCTTCCGGCTTGAGGATCAGCACGTCGCTTTCCAGGGAGTCCAGCACCACTTCGGCGGTGTTGCCCATCAGCGCTCCGGCCAGGCCGGTACGGGCCACGGTGCCGATCACGGTGACAGCCGCGTTGAGCTGGTGAGCGGTCTTGGGAATCAGCACGTCGGCCGGGCCTTCCTGGATATGCAGCCGGTTGTCGTCGATTTCGTACTCGTCCTGGAACCTGCGGCAGGCCTCACGGTAGCGCCGTTCGATGGTTTCCTTGAGCTGGAAGGTCGGATCCGCCGCCGACAGCATGGGGGAGGGGTGGGCGCTCAACACATGCAATTCGCCCTGGCACAGGTGGGCGATGTCGCTGGCATGGCTGACGATGCCGGTGTGCAAGGTCTGGTGTTCGCTGTCGGAGTTGCCGACATCCACTGCGGCGAGGATGGCGCGGCCGGTCCAGGGTTCGTCGCTCTTGACCATCAGCACCGGACAGGGGCAGTAGCGCAGCAGCTTCCAGTCTTCCGGGGTGAGAAAGGCCTTTTTCAGCAGGCTGTCGCGGCGGTGCTGCTTGATGACCAGGGTGCAGCCTTCGCTCTGTTGCGCGGCGATCACCGTCTGGTGCGGGCTTTCCTGCCAGGCTTGCTGCGCCGAGCAGGAGAAGCCCTCCGCGGCCAGCTCCTCGGCCAGTCCGTCCAGCAGCGCGCTGTGGTCCTGGTTGGCTTCGGCACACACGAGCAGATGCAAGTGCGATTGGGTGACACCGGCAATCAGCCGGGCACGTTTCAGCGCGAGCTGTTCCGGAAGATCGGGCTGGATGACGACCAGAATGCTGCGGATCGCTTGCATATGTGTGCTCCTTTCGATGTGCCTGGCTGAACTGTAGCCGCCCCCTGGTGCGTCGCGGATGACCTGAGTCAAGCGCGGGCGCTGGCTGGGCGGGCATGCGGCCGTATAATGCCGCGTTTTCGTGTTCGAGCCGAGCCGCATGTCACCGAATCGATTCCTGGCCCCTGCTTTTCCAGCCCCGCACAACGTCTTGCGCCTGCTGAGCGGGAGGTCGCTATGAACCTGCCGGAAATCCATGACTTTCTGGGTTGCCGTACGCCGGACGCCTGGGTGGCGGTGGCGCTGCGACATCAGGACATCCTGCTGATCGATCACAAGAACTGCGAGTTCAAGGCCGCTTCGACCGCGCTGAGCCTGATCGCCAAGTACAACCAGCGCCTGGATCTGGTCAACTACATGTCCCGGCTGGCCCGCGAGGAGCTGGTTCACCATGAGCAGGTGCTGCGCATCCTCAAGAAGCGCAAGATCGACGTGCGTCCGCTGTCGGCTAGCCGTTATGCCTCCGGGCTGCGCGCCGGTGTGCGCACCTCCGAGCCGCACAAGCTGATCGACACCCTGGTGGTCGGCGCCTACATCGAGGCGCGCAGCTGCGAGCGTTTCGAGGCGCTGGTGCCGCACCTGGACGAGGAACTGGCCAAGTTCTATGCCGGGCTGCTGGCATCCGAATCACGGCACTACCAGAACTATCTGAAGTTCGCCTATCTGTTCGGCGACCAAGCGGACGTGGATCGCTCGGTCGAGCGCTTCCGTGAGCTGGAACGGGAACTGATCGAAAGCCCCGACGCGGAGTTCCGCTTTCACAGCGGCGTGCCCGCGCAAGGGTGAGCTTGCGGGTGTTACGCCTCCAGCGGGAAGGGTGTCTGCACCAGGCCGTGGTCGTCGATCTGCAGGGCCCAGCCCTGCTTGTCCCAGTCACCCAGCACGATGCGTTGAAGGCTCTGCCCATTGACCGAGAGTGAATGCACGTCGGGGCGATGGGTATGCCCATGGATCAGCGTGTGCACCCGGTGCTCGCGCATGACCCGCTCCACTTCCGCGGGTGTCACGTCGGTGATCTCGGCGGCTTTCATGCGGGTCTGCGCGCGGCTTTCATTGCGTAGTTTGCGCGCCAGTTGCCGGCGCTTGCCCAGCGGCAGGTGACGCAGGATGAACAGCACCAGCGGGTTGCGCAGGATGCGGCGCATGCGCATGTAGGCCTCGTCGGCGGTGCACAGGCTGTCGCCGTGCATCAGCAGCACGCGTTCGCCTTCCAGCGCGACGACGCTGGGGTCCTTGAGCAGCGTGCAGCCGGCCTCGCGGCAGAACGCCCGGCCGATCAGGAAGTCGCGGTTGCCATGCATCAGGAAGACATGCGTGCCGGTCTCGCTCAGTTGCCGCAGGGCGGCGGCGATCTGGTGCTGGAAGGGCGTCATGCCGTCGTCGCCGATCCACACCTCGAAGAAGTCGCCGAGGATGTACAGCGCATCGGCCCGCACCGCGCGTTCCTGCAGAAAACGCAGAAACGCCCGGGTGATGTCCGGGCGTTCCTCTTCAAGATGCAGATCGGAGATCAGCAGGATCATTCGATGACTTCGGCACGCTCGATGATTACGTCGTCAGCCGGCACGTCCTGGTGGCCGCCGCGCATGGTGGTCGGCACGCCCTTGATCTTGTTGACCACGTCCATGCCTTCGACCACTTCGCCGAACACCGTGTAGCCCCAGCCCTGTACGGTCGGGGCAGTGTGGTCGAGAAAGTCGTTGTCCTTCACGTTGATGAAGAACTGCGCGGACGCCGAGTGCGGTTCCATGGTGCGCGCCATGGCAATGGTGCCGGCCTTGTTGGAGAGGCCGTTGTTGGCTTCGTTCTTGATCGGGGCGCGAGTGGTCTTCTGCTTCATGCCGGGCTCGAAGCCGCCGCCCTGGATCATGAAGTTGCTGATCACACGGTGGAAGATGGTGTTGTCGTAGTGGCCGTCCTTCACGTACTGGATGAAATTGGCCACGGTTTCCGGCGCCTTGTCGGCGAACAGTTGCAGGGTGATGACGCCGTGATTGGTATGCAGCTTGATCATGACAAGGGCTCTCTGTTGCGGGGGAGTAAGGTCTGTCGGCTGTATGTCAGCTCGGCTATGATACGGCGTTTATTTTGCTCGGCCTACCCGGGGCCGTGCAGCAGTCAGTCCAAGGATCCCATGAGCAAGCCCGAGATTCCCGCCGCCGCGAATTTTCTCCGTCCCATCGTTCAGGCCGACCTGGACAGCGGCAAGCACAGCACGATCGTGACCCGCTTCCCGCCGGAGCCCAATGGTTACCTGCATATCGGCCATGCCAAGTCGATCTGTCTGAATTTCGGCCTGGCGCAGGAGTTCGGCGGCCAGTGCAATCTGCGCTTCGACGACACCAACCCGGCCAAGGAAGACCAGGAATACATCGATGCGATCAAGGAAGACGTGCGCTGGCTGGGCTTCCAGTGGGCCGGCGAGGAGCATTACGCCTCGGACTACTTCGAGCAGCTGCATGACTGGGCGATTCATCTGATCAAGGCCGGCAAGGCCTATGTGTGCGACCTGTCCCCCGACGAGGCCCGGGAATACCGAGGCAACCTGACCGAGCCGGGCAGGAACAGCCCGTTCCGCGATCGCTCGGTGGAGGAGAACCTCGATCTGTTCGGGCGCATGAAGGCCGGTGAATTCGCGGATGGCGCCCGCGCGCTGCGCGCGAAGATCGATATGGCCTCGCCGAACATGAACCTGCGCGATCCGATCCTCTATCGCATCCGTCATGCCCACCACCACCAGACCGGTGACAAGTGGTGCATCTACCCGAGCTACGACTTCACCCACGGCCAGTCGGACGCCATCGAGGGCATCACCCATTCGATCTGCACCCTGGAGTTCGAGGATCACCGCCCGCTCTACGAGTGGTTCCTGGACAACCTGCCGGTGCCGGCCAAGCCGCGCCAGTACGAATTCGCGCGCCTGAACCTGAACTACACCATCACCAGCAAGCGCAAGCTCAAGCAACTGGTCGATGAAGGCCACGTGAATGGCTGGGACGACCCGCGCATGTCCACGCTGTCCGGCTTCCGCCGCCGTGGCTACACCCCGGCCTCGATCCGCAACTTCTGCGACATGATCGGCGTCAACCGCGCCGGCGGCCTGGTGGACATCGGCATGCTGGAATTCGCCATTCGCGAAGACTTGGACGCCAACGCCGCGCGCGCCATGTGTGTGCTCAAGCCGCTGAAGGTCGTGATTACCAACTACCCGGAAGGCCAGGTCGAAAACCTGGAACTGCCGCGCCATCCCAAACTGGACATGGGCATGCGCGTGCTGCCGTTCTCCCGCGAGATCTACATCGACGCCAGCGATTTCGAGGAAGTGCCGCCGGCCGGCTACAAGCGCCTGATCCCGGGCGGTGAGGTGCGTCTGCGTGGCAGCTACGTGATCCGTGCCGACGAGGCGATCAAGGATGCCGAGGGCAACATCATCGAGCTGCGTTGTAGCTACGACGAGAACACCCTGGGCAAGAACCCCGAAGGCCGCAAGGTCAAGGGCGTGATTCACTGGGTGCCGGCCGCCGAGAGCGTGGAGTGCGAGGTGCGCCTGTACGACCGCCTGTTCCGCTCGGCCAATCCGGAGAAAACCGAGGAGGGCGGCAGCTTCCTGGACAACATCAATCCGGAGTCGCTGGTGGTGCTCAAGGGCTGCCGCGCCGAGCCGTCGCTGGCCAGTGCCGTGGCGGAGGAGCGTTTCCAGTTCGAGCGCGAAGGCTACTTCTGCGTGGATCGCCGAGACTCCACTCCGGATGCGCCGGTCTTCAACCGCACCGTGACGCTGCGCGATTCCTGGGGAGCCTGATATGGCGCTGTCGATCTACAACACCCTGAGCAAGACCAAGGAGCCATTCAAGCCGCTGGTCGACAATCAGGTGCGCATGTACGTGTGCGGCATGACCGTGTACGACTTCTGCCATATCGGTCATGCACGGGTAATGGTGGCGTTTGATGTGGTCAGTCGCTGGCTGCGGCATCGCGGCTATGACGTGACCTATGTGCGCAACATTACCGATATCGACGACAAGATCATCCGCCGTGCCAACGAGAACGGCGAGCCGTTCGAGACACTGGTCGAGCGTATGATCGCCGCGATGCACGAGGATGAGGCGCGCCTGTGTGTGCTGCGCCCGGATATCGAGCCGCGGGCGACTCGGCACATCGACGGCATGTTCCGGATGATCCAGACGCTGATCGACAAGGGCTATGCCTACGCGCCGGGCAACGGCGACGTGTACTACCGGGTCGGCAAGTTCGAGGGTTACGGCAAACTGTCGCGCCGCAAGATCGAAGACCTGAAGATCGGTGCGCGCATCGAAGTGGACGAGGCCAAGGAAGACCCGTTGGATTTCGTGCTGTGGAAGGGCGCCAAGCCCGGCGAGCCGAGCTGGCAGTCGCCCTGGGGCGCTGGGCGTCCCGGTTGGCACATCGAGTGTTCGGTGATGTCCACCTGCTGCCTGGGTGAAACCTTCGACATCCACGGTGGTGGTCCCGACCTGGTGTTCCCGCACCATGAAAACGAGATCGCGCAGAGCGAGGCGGCCACCGGCAAGCCCTACGCCAATGCCTGGATGCATGCCGGTGCGGTGCGCGTGGATGGCGAGAAGATGTCCAAGAGCCTGGGCAATTTCTTCACCATTCGCGAGGTGCTGGAAAAGTACTCCCCGGAAGTGGTGCGCTACCTGTTGGTGTCTAGCCACTACCGCAGCCCGATCAACTATTCCGAGGACAGTCTGCGCGAGGCCAAGGGCGCGCTGGAGCGCTTCTATAACGGCCTGAAAGGGTTGCCCGAGGCGGCGGTTCACGGTGGCGAGGCCTTCGAGGAGCGCTTTGTCGCGGCCATGGATGACGACTTCAATACCCCGGAAGCCTGTGCGGTGTTGTTCGAGATGGTTCGTGAGGTCAACCGTCTGCGCGAGATCGATGTGCAGGCCGCAGCGGGTCTGGCTGCACGTCTCAAGGCTCTGGCCGGTTTGCTTGGCGTTCTGCAACTGGAGCCGGACGCCTTTTTGCAGGCCGGCGCTGAAGGAAAGGTGGATGCCGCGGAAGTGGAGGCGCTGATCGCCGCTCGCCTGCAGGCTCGCGTCGAGAAGAACTGGGCCGAGTCCGACCGGATTCGCGATCAGCTCACCGCCATGGGCGTGGTGCTGGAGGATGGCAAGGGCGGGACGACCTGGCGTTTGGTCGACTAGTGCGTTCCAGGCAGGCCGCTCGCCCGAGCGGCCTGCCTGCTTCAGGCGGCCTGCAGCGCCTGTTGAATGATCGGCCAGACTTTGTGCCGTGAACTGCGGAACATGTCGATGTGGCCGATGGTTTTATAGCCGAACGCCTTGGGATCCAGTCGAATCACTTCGCTCTGCGCATTCGGGTAGAGACGCAACAGATCAGTCACGTTTGCGGGTGTGGCAATCCAGTCGTCCAGCGCATGCACCAGGGTAATCGGGGCGCGGAACTCCGCGTGGTAATCCTGATCGATGGTGTTTCCTATCCCATTCAGCACGTAACCCGGGCGGTTGCACCAGTCGCGCCACTGCAGGGCAACCCTGCGGGGAAGGTCCTCGCCCAGGCCGATGGATTTGGTGCGCGCATACCTGAACAGATGCACGCTGATCGGCAGATAGGCCTTCATCACCAGGGTGGCTATCAGCCGTTTCGGGGCAGGCATGCCACCGAAGTAGCCGGTCGACCCGGCAACGCTGACGACGCGGGCGATTTTCCGGTGATTGGGCAGTAGGCCCATCATCTGGCCGCCGGCGCTGTGTCCGATCATCAGTGCCTGGGGATGTCCGGTTTTCTCCAGCAGCCAGTCGAGCGCGGCGACCTGGTCCAGTTCACCCCACTGCTGCAACGAAACCTCGCAATCGCGCAGGTCACCTTCCAGTGACTGGCCAATGCCGCGATAGTCGAAGACCAGCACGTCATACCCCTGGCTGGCCAGCCAGGCGCAGAACTTGAAGTAAAAGGTCTGCGGAACAGCTGTTGCCGGGCAGATCAGCACGCACGCGCGACTCCCGTGCCGGGGAGCCTCGAAAAAGGTGCCCTTGAGGCAATAGCCGTCGGCGCATGTGATTACTATGGACTCCATGTCATACCTCACGATTGTGTTGGCGGGACGAGACGATCGTGAACCTGTTGCAGCCAGCGTTCGACGATTTCCAGTTCGTCTCGGGAGAAACCTTCCTGAAGCAAGCCGTTGATGGATTTCACCTGTGCCTTCAGGGTGGGAAGCTGCTCTCGCCCGCCGTCGGTAAGCCAGACACGCTGAGCTCTACCGTCCTCGGAGCAGGGGCGGCGTACCACCAGCCCGGACTTCTGCATGCGGTCAATCAGTCCGGAAACGGCCGAGGGAGCCAGATCCAGTTGCTGGGCAAGGCGGCCCATCAACGAACCATCCTCTCGCTCCAGCAGGAAGAGCACGCCGCCTTGCGCGGAGCTGAGGCCGTTTCCGTGCAGGGCGATGCATTGTTGCAGGCGTCGTTGGCAGCTGTTCAGTAGGTAGATAAAGCGGGGTTGTCGTTTCATGTCGGCAAAAGATTTATTTCGTGTGCGAAATAAATAGCAAGCGAAAAGCGGATGCGCAAGCCTCGAGGCGGATAATCGGAGCATTATCGTTGGAGGGGATGGGCTTTAGCGGGCAGCGGAAGGTGGGGATGAGGAAGGATGGTGCGGACGGAGAGACTCGAACCCTCCGCGTTGCGCTCCTAACATATTGATTTATAAGGATATTTTTCAAATCTTCCGCCGCTGGGAACGAATATGGGAACAGCGCCTGCCCGGGCGGTGCCGAGCGGGCATGAAAAAGGCGGCCAGACCGGGTGGTCGTGGCCGCCTTGTGAGCAGGGCAGGGCTACAGCTGCAGCGCATGTTCCAGGATGCCGGCGAAGTCCGGACCGTCCTCGCTGATCCACTTGCCGTAGTGCTTGCGGATCATGTCCGTGGACGTGTGGCCCATCTGGTCCGCGATCCACTCCAGCGGCACCGCGCCGGTGCTGAGCGACTGGCTGGCGAACGTATGCCGGCAGTTGTTCGGGCCGCGATAGCGCACGCCAGCGGCCTTGAGATGCGGCCGCCACCAGCCCTTGAGCAACATGTCCGAGCTGGTGTGCGCCGCGCCGGTGCTGCTGTTGTGAAACACGAACCGCAGCTGCCGCACCCGCACCGTCTTGTTGTCGCGCTCGGTCACCGGTACCGCCACCGGCGGCAGGTCGCGGGTGTACGGCGCCTGCGCCTGCAGCGCCTCCCGCGCCGGGCGCAGCAGCTTCACCTCGCGAACGGAGCGACGCGTCTTGGTGGCCTTGTAGTGCCCGCGCACCTGCGAGCGCTGCAGGCGCACGATGCCCGCCTCCAGGTCCACCACGTCCTCCCAGGCCAGCGCAATCGCCTCGGAGACCCGAGGCCCCGCCCAGATCATGAACTGCGCCAGGTTGCGCTCCTGCTCGCGCTCGGTCGGTGTGCCCAGGATCGCCGCGATCTCGCGCCGGTCAAATGGATCGGGATCGTCCGGGTCCGGCAGCAGCACCCGTAGCCCCTCGGTGGGGTCGTGCGCCACGCGGTTGCGCATCCGGTACAGCAAGAAGATTTGCCGCAGCAGCCCTACGATCTCCCGCACCGTCTTGTTGTGCAGCACCGGCATCAGCTCGGTCTGAACCCACACCTGCAGGTCCAGGTGGTCGATGCGATCCGCCTGGAATGCGCCCCAGCGCGGCCGGATATACCGCTCGGCGCGGCCCTTGTAGACGCGGAAACCCGAGGGGGCCAGCTCGTTGCGCTTGATGCCCAGCCACAGGTCGATGTAATGCCCCAAGGTGTTGGAGGTGACCCGGGGCGAATCGGGGAAATGCCGCGCGTAGCTGAACGTGCCGTGCCGGATCTCATGGTTGATCAGACCCACCAGCCGCTCGGCATGGGCCAGATTCTCCGGCGTTGCCGCGCCGGGAACGGGCTCGCGGCACAGCTCGCCCTGGTAGCGGAAGTACACGCGGACGGAGTTGCCGCGCACTTCGACGCCTTCGTATTTGCTCATGGAAACAGCCCGAAAAAGAAGGGTGGGGCAGTCTATGCCCCACGAGAAAAGGCGCCCCGAGGGGCGCCCTAGAACCAGTCGGCACGCTTTCTAGCGCCGCCTCACAGACACATCGGCGCCTGGCCGCTGCCCTCGAACTCCAGATCCACCCGCTCCCACGTGGACTGCGGTTCACGCATTGCCCGCTGCCAGCCGGCCTCGGCCTGGCCGAGCTTCGCCTCCTCGTCCGCGGTCAGCTGCAGCGGTGCCGAGCGATCGGCGCGGCGCAGCATGGCCAGGGCGTTGAGAAAGGCGCGGTGGTCGCTCGGCGTGCTGCTGGTGAACACCGGGCCACGGCCGGGCTTGGTGAAACGCAGGTGGCCACCTCGGGTCAGGCTGATTTGCCAGGCGTGGTCGGTGGCGTAGATCAGCAATTCCCAGACCCCTTTCCCACAGCGGCGGGAGAGGGAGGCCATTTCCACGGGCTTGTGATGGCTGGTCATTGCAGGCACCCCCGCACCAGTTGCCAGTCGGCATCGCTGATCGCGCCCAGAGCCCGGGCCATTTCGGCCAGGGCCTGCACGCGGGCGCGCTGCTCCGGGGTACGCTGGATGCGGTGCTGACACAGCGCGGCGCCCAGCAGGGCGGTGGCGCGAGCGGCCGCAGGGATTGCAGCGTGCTGATTAACCACGGCGAGCCTCCTTGTTCAGGCGGCGCACCGCTTCCTGCTCGGCCATGATCGCCGCCCAGGTGGCGTCCTTGCGCTTCTGGCGCAGCTTGCTGCAGCGGGCATGCTTGCCGGTCGAACGGGCGTTGCCGCAGATGTCGCAGATATAGGGCAGGTCCAGCCGCTTGCTGGCCATCGGGGGACGGGTGCGCATGTTCATACCACCACCCCCGGATGCACGAACAGCGACTGCTCCTTGCCCAGCAGGTCCGGCTGTTCCTGGAGCATTGCCGCGTCCAGCCCGAGCTTGGCGCAAACCGCCTCGGCGGCCTGGCGGGCGCCGATGGTGTTGCTGGCCGAGCATTTGCGGCCGACTGCCCTGGCCACGTAGGTGCCGGTGGTGAACCGAGCGATGATTTCCACGGTGCCGGCTGTGTTAGCCTTGGCGCCGCTTACCTTGGGTTGATTCATGGTGTTTCTCCTTGGGTAGGTTCGGCGTCGGGGAGTTGCCGCTCCCCGCGCCACTTCTCTCGAACGCCTGCCGATTACGCGACCACGTAGCCGGCGGGCGTTTTTCGTATGGCCCCGCGCTCAAGCGCGAGACCGAATGCCGCCACCGCGCGGCTGTTGCCGATGCGCAGCGCCTTGGCGAAATCGCGGGTGCCGTAGCGGGTGCCCGGTTCCAGCTTCCCGACGATGGCCAGCAGCTCGCCCAGCAGGGCGTTTTCGCCGTGCTCGCCGTTGCCTTCCTCGACCTGCTCCGGCAGCTCGGGAG
The DNA here is from genome assembly GCF_035497915.1 of Pseudomonas sp. GTDB lineage: Bacteria > Pseudomonadota > Gammaproteobacteria > Pseudomonadales > Pseudomonadaceae > Serpens. The sequence continues at coordinate 36,371 of NZ_DATJCS010000004.1, read as the reverse complement.
CACGCCCAGAGGCGCGCAGCGAGGCCAGAATCAGCGCGGGAACGATCTCCAGCGCCGCCGCAAAACCCAGGCAGAGCAGGATTGCCTGCAGTGCCGTCAGGCTGGCCGCCTTGCCCGGCTGCGAGCGCAGCGCGGTCAGCTCCTGGGAGCTGGCCTCCAGCCGTGCCCGTGCCTGTTCCCGCTGCTCGTCCAGCCGGCGCATTTCCGAGGACTGCAGCGCCCGTGCCGGGCTGGCCATGCCGCGTTCGCGTAGGGCATCAGCCTGTTCCAGGACGGAGCGGGCCTCGGCATCCAGCGCGGCTATGCGGGCCTGATCGTCACGGCGCGCGACCTCGATGTCGGTGATGCGCTGCTCCTGGATCGCCTGATGCTGGGCGCGACCGGCGAGCATCGAGGACATCACCAGGTCATAAGTGGCCCAGCCGGAAACGCCGCCCAGAACCAGCGCGCAGCCCATCAGCAGCACTGCGATCACATACCGGCCGAGTCTGAGCATCGACAGAGCCAGCGGCCACGCGAGGTACTTGAACACGTCCAGGAACACCGCAGCCCATGCGAACAGGCCGGCGCGCCGGGGATCGTCGATCAGCGCGAACATGGCCATGCCGACGGACACGATCGTCACGCCGGCCAGCGCAACGGCCAGCACCATCCACAGGACGCGTTGGGTAGGGGAGTGCATGGTGGCCACCTCAGCGCGCGAACAGCATCAGCAGATCGGGCACGTAGTTGGCGGCTGCCACCAGTCCACCCAGGCCGAGGCCCTGGGCGATCCAGCCGGAAAAGCGGTTCAGTAATCGGTTCATGGTGTTTCTCCTTGGGTAGGTCGGCCCCGGAGTTGCCGCTCCAGGGCGTGACGGTCAGTGGTAGCGCTTGCGCAGCTGGTCCCACACGGCCCAGCCGCCCTTGATGAACTCGTGCACCTCGCGCTCGCAGAGGCGGTCCAGCTGCAGCACGGCCAGGCAGTCGGCGTACAGCTCGCTGTCCAATCCGCGCAGCTCGGTAAGGTCGAAGGGGTAAGCGCAGCCGTTCCACAGGCCGAGCAGGAAGCGACCGATCACGCGGCTCTGGCCGGTGTCGTCCAGACCGACCGGGATCAGTCGCTGCAGGGCTTGCAGGCCGTCCTTGCGGCGCTTGGGGCGGTCGCCCTGTTCGACGAACAGCTTGTCGAAGGCTTCCTGGAGTTTCGGATTCAACATGGTGCTTCTCCTTGGGTAGTTGGGCCGGGCGTTGCCGCGCCCGGGGTTCACTTCTTGAATACCCAGCACTTCACCGTGGTGCAGCGCGGGCTCAGGGGGTTCTTCTGGTTCCAGTGGGCGCGCACGGCGCTGTCCACGCTCTTGTTGGCCTCGATCAGCTTGTGGCGGCGGCTCTCGCGCAGCAGGTCGCGCAGGGTGTTCACGTCGGCCAGCTTCTGGCGGTGCTCGGCGGCGCGCTCGCAGAACTCGTTGAGGTTGATGGCGATCAGCTCGTCCTTCTTGCTGTGGTTCACCATCGGGCCGTCGCCGAGCGATTCCAGGTACTCGTACACCTCCCAGAACTCGGCCACCTGCGGGTGGTCGGCGTTGATCGCCGCCTGCCGCTCCAGGGCCATGCCCATCAGCGTCTGCTGCACGCTGGCCAGCTGGTGGTCGGTGAGGGGCACGATCAGGCGCAGGGCATCCACCAGCGCCATCATCTGCGCGTGGTTCTTGATGATCCGTTCCACGCGGATCTGCTGCAGGCCGCGCAGGGTCGTCTCGTGGACCTTCACCCGCTCGCGGAACAGCTCCAGGACGGCGCCTTCCTTCTTCACCGCCATCAGCAGGAAGTGGGAAACGTCGCGGGCGCCCAGGTGGTTGAGGTTGTCCGCCGCCGCGCGACTGGTGCTGGTGACCTCGGGGCGCACGAAGTGCAGCTTCACGATCCGCGTCATGATCGCCTCGGAGGCCTGCACCGCCGCGTTCTGGCTCATCACCAGCGTGCCCCGGAAGGGCGGCTCGTGGGTTTCGTTGCCGGCAGTCTTCACGCCGGTCACGCCCAGCGAGCCGCCGTTGAACATGGGCTTGAACTCGTCCCAGTCGAACGCCTTGCCGTGGCCGCTGCCGGCCACGTCGCTGCGGTCGGCTTCCAGCATCACCAGCGGCATGCCGCTCACCTGGGCGAGCCAGCGGCGCAGACCGGCCTTGGACATCTTCGAGGGGTCCTTGCCTTCCTCGTCCGGGCGGCCGAACAGCTTCCACAGGAACATCAGCAGGGTGGACTTGCCCGCGCCGGCCTCGCCGGTCACTTCCAGGAACGGGAAGGACTGAAACTCCGCGCGGATCTGTTCGGCGAACAGCGAGCCGAACCAGAAGGCCAGCGCGATGACGCCCTTGGCGCCAAAGCAGGTCCACAGCCAGTCCAGCCACTCGCGGCGGTAGCCCTCGTCGGACAGGGCCAGCTCCAGGCGAATCGACTTCTGCAGCGTCTTGAGGCGCAGCTTGCCGAACTCGAAGTAGTCCTCGTCGTTGGCCTTCTCGACGATGCCACCGCGCACGGCCAGGTCGCCGAACACGTAGGCGCCGTGGTTCTTGCTGTAGCCGATGAAGTCGATGGTTTCGACCGTCTTCAGGCTGTACAGCTGCTCCTTCATGATGCGGTCCAGCTGCGAGCCCGAGCCGGTGAACACCGCGCCGGCGGCCATGCCCAGCAGCCGCTTCTTGAACTCGGAGGCCGCCGCCACCTGGCCACCCGTGAAGGTGTTGCGCACCGGTGGCGCGTCGTGAGGGAAATCAATGCGGAAGTAGTACCACGACTCGTCGGTGATCTCGTTGCGCTGGAAGTACAGCGCCTGCGGGTAGCAGTTGGCGATCTCCACCACCGCGCCACACTGGCGCAGGGCCTTGTCGCGCAGCTGCCGATCGGTGAGGCAGCGGTCTTCGGAATGGTCGCTATCGCGCAGCGCCTGCACCGCCTTGTTCAGCTTCTCCAGGTCGAGCTTGAACCAGTACAGGCGGTTCTCGAACCCGAAGTGAAATTCGTGGCGCGGCATCCATTCATACATCAGCACGCCCTTCTCGACGGCGGACTCGGCCAGCAGCAGCGAGCCGTGATAGCGGGACTCGTTGAGATCGCGCTCGATCTTTTCGGCGCGCTTGGTGGCGTCGTCGATGAACTGCCAGCGCTGGTGCAGGTCGTTCCAGTCCACCTTGCGGTCGCGCTGGGGGATCTGCGCGGCCTCGCAGTGAAATCCCAGCTCGCGGGCCAGACGGGCGTGCTTGCGGGTGAAGCGGTGCGCGCCCGGCTCGTTGTCCAGCGCCCAGATCAGCTTCGGCAGCTTCTGGCCGGCGTCGGCCCGTTGCCGCACCAGGGCCTTGAGCGATTCCTCCGGGTAGTAGGCGCTGCTCATGGCCGACACGGCGTCGATGCCGTGGTGGAGCAGGGCGATGCAGTCGAAGATCCCCTCGACGATCCACAGCTCGTCCACGGTCAGCAGATCCACACAGGGCGGGCACCACCAGTAGCCGCGTGGGCTCTGGCCGGGGGCGAAACGCGCCTTCATCTTGCCGAAGCGGTGCGGCCGGTCGATCAGGCGCTCCCAGTATCCGCCGTGCTCCAGGGTGAAGCGCACCGTGGCGCTGCCGGCGCTGGTCTGGCGGTCCCAGTAGTTCTCCTGGGTGAACCAGCCACCAATCAGGCCCAGGTCGAAGCCGCGGGCGAACTGCAGGTAGGCCATGGCCGTGGCCTTGGGGTCCTGCTCGGTGGACGGGACGCGCTTGCTCCAGTCGTCGAACAGGTCCTCGTAGATTTCCTTCACGTGCCACTGCTGGCCGCACTTGCTCTCGCGGCCGCATTTGATGAACCAGGGCTCGTCCTGGCGAGAATACAGCTCGCGCTTGCCGCAGGCCGGGCATTCGCCCTTGCGCAGGTACTGGGTGCCGCTGGCCGGGCGCAGACCGTAGTCGCTCTCCAGCCGGCGCAGCACCTCGGCGCGGATGGTGTTGTCCATGGACTTCATGCCGCCACCTGCCTGCGCAGCTCGCGCGCCGTGCGGTTCAGTCCGGCGATATAGGGGTGGTCGCGCAGCACGGCCTGGCCGCGCAGGCCTTCCGGCACGTTGCGGTAGCGGTCGGAATACCAGACCTCGGTCATGGCCAGTTCGTACTGACGAACCACCCAGGACAGGTAGGCCTCGGCCTGGGTAGGCGAGAGCTGGATTGAAACGGTGATTTGCGTACTGCTCATGGGTTGCACCTGAATTTCGGGCGTAGCAATCCCCTGCCCACGGAAAGGCGGGCATGGGCTCAAGGGGTTCGGGTTAAGCGGTGGCGCTGTCTCAGTGCTCGGCGACGGGCTCGTCCGGGGCTGGGCTCATGGCCAGATGCGCCAGGCGCGGTGCCATGAAGGCCGGCACGTCCAGCGAGGTCACCAGGTAGTCCGTGGTGCGCTCGAACAACTGCTGGTCGTTGCCCAGGTGTTCGTCGCGGTGGCGGGCCACGAACTGGCGGGCCGCTTCGGTCATCTGCTCCTGGTAGTCGTTGTGGTTATCCATGGGCGGCCTCCAGTGTGTCGATCAGGTCCAGTTGCTGTTTGTCGTCCCGCTTCATGGCTTGCCGGCGCAGGGTGGTGGGCGCCACCGGCAGGCGCACGGTCGGGTTGGCCATGCCGGAGGGGCTGAGCTCGTGGGTCATCTGGAACTCGGCCCGCACCGACCAGCCGCACGCCTCATTGGTGCACTGCAGGTAGGCGATGCGCAGGAATATGTGTTGACCATCGCTGGTCCTGATCCGCATGCGCCCGTGGCAATGCGGGCATACGAGCTTGTAGGTACTCAAACTGCTCTCCCCAACGGCTCCGGCCGGGCCGGTAAAACAGGGGCGCCTTGGCGCCGGATTTATTGGTCGTTCTGTTTGCGGTGCAGGGTGATCACGGCGCCGATTTCGGAATGCCGCGCCGCAATGTGTACCCGGTGGGCGGCAAGGATTGCGGCCAGCTCGGCCTCGTCGATCAGGCCATCGTCCAAAGCTTTAACGATCAGCTGGTCCACCGTGCCGCGCTTGGCCTGGGTTTTCAGGCTGCGCTCGAACAGCTCCACGTTGTCCAGCTCGCCGCGCTCGGGCATGGGCACGAACACGCCGCCGTACAGGGAGCAGATGTAGTCGGGCAGGTGGGTGGTGCCGGTGGTCTGTTCCAGCTGCAGCAGCTGGGCATCGCTCAGCGGCTGGGCGCCGGCGTTCTCGTACACCTGGTTGTCCAGGCGCTTGAGCGGCAGGCCCAGGCGGGCGGCGGCGCACTCGCGGCCGCCGGGGTAGGCACACACCACGGCGCTCATGACCTGGCGGCGGGTTTCAAGGATCGGGCGCTTCATCTTCTCGTTTTCCCGGTAATGGCCAAGGGCTAGGTTCAGCAGGCCTTGGCGAAGGGGTGATCAAGCAGACCGGGGATCAGCTCCACGCCGATCTGAGTCGAGAGGTCGCGCATGACAGAGAAGGCGATGCGCCCATTGGGCAGGGTTTCAGAGCCGGCCCAGCGTTCGACCGTCTGGGTGACCGTGCGCGGCTCGTAACCTTTGGTCAGCGCAAACTGACGAAAACTGAGGCCTTGCTCAATAAGTCGGGCTTGGATCTGGCGCTTATTCATGGTTCCAAGGGTCTCGCTTGGCTAATATGTTCCCAATGCGACGCACCTTAGATTCCCAAATGGGATTCGTCAAGAGGAATTTTCCCATATGGGAATTGGAAAGCGAATTAGAGAAGCAGTTGATGCGCTTGGGCTAAGCCTGAAACAGGCCGCAGATCGCTGCGGAATCTCCTACAGCTCCCTTCAGAACTGGGCCGGTGGTCATCGAGAGCCACGGCCTGATGCACTGATCACCCTTGGGTCCCAATTGGGAATTTCGATTGACTGGCTGCTGACAGGCGAGGGTCCGATGCTGCGCGGCCAAAGCGCGCAGGCCACCGCCGCATCATCCGAGCCTGCGAACCCCCGTGAGCAGGCAATCCTGGAGCTGTACCGCGCCCTGGATGAGGACGCCCAGCGAGAGATACAGAGCGCTGCTGAGGAAAAGAAACGGCTGAAAGCCCTTGAGCAGCGCCTCCAGGAGCTTGAGGCCGTTGTCGCTGATATCAAAAGGCTGGCATGATCTGTTCCCATCAGGAACACACAAGGAACGTGAGACATGCCCTCACTATCGTCCAATGAAGTACATGGACTGGGCCTACGCGGCATCAACGTAGAAACCGACATCTACGGCTCCCACTACACCTTCACGACCCAGGGGTTGTACTGGCTGTTCAACGTGCTTCACGAACAGCCTGTCGCAAAGCGCTCCAAGAAGCTCACCGTCTCCCTCCTCAAGACCATCGCCAAAGCTGCGCCGAACGACCACTGGCGGGAGCTGCGCATCAAGGCCGTCGAGCTTCCTACCGACGGCGCCAGCTATTACCAGCTCGCGATCTACCTGAACGGCACACCGCCGCGCAGCCCGCTGACGGTTGGCCCCCTTGCCGGGCTGTCTGGGCCGATCCCGTTTCTCCTGGAAGGGCGCTTTCTTGCGCTGCCCGATTACGCCGATGCCAATTTGCTTCTAACTGAAGAAGAGCAGGGCGAGCTGTTGGCGGGCGGATTTCTCAAGGCCCGCTTCGGGCTGCTGGGCTGAGGTCTGGAATGGCAGAAGGGATACTTCGGTTTATCTATACCAGTGCGTCTGGTGAAACGAGAGAGCGGACGCTGACTCGATGGAATGAAAACACTGTTTACATTCAGGGGCGCAACGAAACCGACACGCTACCGCGCACCTTCCGTAAAGATCGGGTGAACGAGTACCTGGAAGGCGCCGACCAGCTTCTGTTCGATCAGGCGCCACCCGCGCCCGTCCCGGCCCCCAAAGCGCAAGCGGACGATCGTCCCAAAATTCTCTTTACCGGATTCAAAGCCGCTGATCGTCAACGCCTAGAGATATGGGCGGAGGCCAATGGGCTGCGAGTTATGCGGTCCAAAAGCCCGTTCCTTTCCTTCCTGTGTGTTGGTGCCAACGCCGGGCCTAGCAAGGTCGAAGCCGCCCGCGAGGCGGGAGCATTCATCGTCTCGGAAGACGAGCTGGTGTGGATCCTGGAAACAGGCGAACTGCCCTGCTGATCGGGCCTGCAAGGAGATTGCATAAAACCCCATCGACGACGACTACATCTTCGGCGCCCGCCTGCGCGAAGAGCGCGAACGCCTCGGACTGCAGTTGCACGAACTGCCCCTCAAGGCGGGCCGCACGCACTTGCAACAGAAGCGCATGGAGGAGGGCAAGACGCCGATTCCCATCGACTTATTGATGCAATAAAGTTATTGAAAAGATAAGTATTACTCCCTGGCGGTAAGTGCCGGGGTCTCTCTTCAACAAGGGTGTGTATGAATTTCTTTGTTTTTATCGGTGCATTGCTTGGTTTCTTCATGACATCTGTATTTGCCTTGGCGTTTATTTCGTTTTTCGATGCTAAAGATATTTTTGAGGTGGGTGCCCACGAGCTTCTATCTGCTGCGCTCGGTACCTTTATTGGTGGATTTGTCGTTTTCTATCTCCAGTATTTGGTTGGCCTCCGGAAAGAGTTGCAGGAAAATGCAAATTCATATAACGAAATAGTGCTTTCTACTCACTATAAGTTGACAGCTTTGGAGGGGTTTAAGGATTTTATGCAAGAAAGCGCCAATCTTAAGTATAGGCTGTTGCATATAATTCAGCCGCTCGATGTTAAGAGAGAGCCTAGAGCGGCCTTGGGTGATTTGGTCAGGCTGGATGGTAAATATAAAAATGGCGCAGTGGCCATGCATTTTTTAAGCGCGGAAGAAGTTTATATATCCCTAATGTTGAAGTTTGAAGAAAGAGCTCGTGCTAGGCAGGATTTGTTGGCTAGTCTTGAAAATTTCGTTTTCGATAAAAGTAGTGAGAGTGATGTTTTGAAGTACGGCGATCTAGATGCTTTGGTTAGGCTTTATTATCATACCGAGGAGCTTTTGAGTGATTTGGATATGTCGATAGCTCGTTATAGGGTTGCCTTGCACTCCCTTAATTATTTGGGTGAAAAGGTCTTTGGAGGATCCCGTTTGAAGCTGTATTCACCAGTTATTAAAGAGGGGCTGCAATATTTCCCGCCTTCCCCCTTTGTGGATAAAAGAAATTTTCGCGCTCACTTGGTGAATCTTAGAGTTGGGCTCGCTCGCTTATAATTCAGAAATTTATTCGTGCATCCCTGCCTAGCCCCATTTTTGCGTGCATCGTTCTCAAGTTTCGCACATCGATCAGGTACCTATTCCAGCACCTCCGGTGGATCTGACGTGACCACATGGATCCGCCGATCCTCTTCCGTTTCCAGCAACAACCCCTCCATCGCCTGGCACGGCAGCAGATCACCAGTGCGACTGCCTGGCCGGGTCCTTCTCCATAAAACGCTCCGCGGGTACCCAAACCTCTCGCTGCTGTTAGCGTGCCCATTTCTCCACAGTGACCGAGTCCATCCGTGCCGAGCCGGCAGCTGGCCCGGCTGCCCTCTAGGCCGGCCCAAGCAAACCACTCGAAGCTGCCGCCAGCCAGCAGCACGCAAACTTGGGCGGTAAGTGTATCCATTCAAGCTAGAGGTATCGGCGCCCGCTTCGTCTGGGTTTTTTTGCCCTAAGGATTCAAAAACCCACCGTATTGAGGCGAGGGCCAGCCGGCCTGTTTAAAGCCACATACTGTGGACAGAGGCACCTCGCTCCTGTCTATCCTCATAGTCTCAAGGAGGTACTTCGCTTGATAGAAGCTCAATCCCTTTTCCAGCTGATGACAGATCTGCTCGGCCTCTGGATTTTCATAATCCGGTTTCGGGAGATGCGTATTCGCTCGAATGGAAAAAAATGTTATCAGATGGCGCCGCAGGTTCTGATTTTGCTAGCCCTCGAAACTCGGCAGCATGCCTTGCGAGTGCTAACGGCACTTAAAATTGCGGAAAATGTTACCAGCGTGTCCGGAAGTTTTTTGGGCTATTGAATGCTGGGCCACCGATCATGCACCCATTTCAGCCCTTCCGGTGGATCTGACGTAACCACATAGACCCGCCGTTCTTCTTGCGCTTCGAGCAACAGCCCCTCGATCGTTTGGCCAGGCAGTAGATCAAACCAGTGCGACTGCTTGGCCGGATCCTTCTCCATGAACCGCTTCGCCGGTACCCGAACCTCTCGCGGCTGGTAGCGTGCCCATTTCCCCGACGTGATCGAATCTACACGTGCCCATCCTGTCGCCGGCAGCTTGCCTGGCTGCTCCCCGCGCCGGCCCCAGGCGACCCTCTCGACGCTTCCATCCGCCAGAAGCACCGGCAGCGCGGCTTTCGGATTCGGGAAGTACACCCGCACGGGCTGGCCGGTGTTGGTGTATCGGCCCGCAATTTCGACGCCTCCGCACATGCTGCCTCCTGTCCTGATTTCATTGCCGTCAGGTGTCTGCCAGAATACTGTCCATCTATACAGTAGTACGAGTATCGGCAATGTCACTCGACCTCCTCGGCGTTCCCAAGCCTTCCGGCACCTTGCTGCCATTCTTCACCAGCACCGTGGCGGCGGGCTTTCCATCCCCAGCGGAAGACCACATCGAAGCCAGCTTGTCCCTGGATGAGCTGTGTATCCGCCACCCTGCGTCCACCTTCTTCCTGCGTGTTTCCGGCGACAGCATGACCGGCCTGGGCATCTTCGACGGCGATGTCCTGGTGGTGGATCGCTCGCTGACGCCACAGCCCGGCATGGTGGTGGTGGCCATCGTGAGCGGCAGTTTCACCTGCAAGCGGTTGGATCTTGAGGGAGGCCTGCCGGTGCTGCGTGCGGCCAATCCCAGCTACCCGGACATTCGCCTGGGGGAGGGGGAGGATCTGGAGGTGTTTGGCGTGGTCAGCCACTGCATCCACAAGCTGCCGGTGTTCTGAAATGCGTCCAGTGTTTGCCCTGGTGGACTGCAACAACTTCTATGTGTCGTGCGAACGGCTGTTCCGCCCGGATCTGCGCGGCGCGCCGGTGGTGGTGCTGAGTAACAACGATGGCTGCGTCATCAGCCGCAGCAACGAGGCCAAGGCGCTGGGCATCGCCATGGGCGAGCCGTATTTCAAGCTGCGGGATCTGATCGAGGCGCATGGCGTTCAGGTGTTCAGCTCCAATTACGCCCTGTACGGCAACGTCTCGTCCCGGGTGGTCAGCGTGTTGCGCGAGATGGCGCCACGGATGGAGGTGTACTCCATCGATGAGAGCTTCCTGGACCTGACCGGCTTTCACCAGCCGCTGTCGGCCTATGGCCGGATGATCAAGGCCGAGGCCTATCGGCTGACGGGCATCCCGGTCGGCGTGGGGATCTCCTCCACCAAAACGCTGGCCAAGCTGGCGAACTGGGCGGCGAAGCGGCGCAGCCAGAGCGGGGTGGTGGTAGCGACCCGCACGGACCAGCAGCGAGCGTTGCTCAAGGACGCGCCGCTGGGCGAGGTCTGGGGCGTAGGCCGCAAGCTGCAGAAGCACCTGGGTGATATAGGGCTGACCACGGCCTGGGATCTGGCGCAGCAGGACCCGGCAACGATGCGCAAACGCTTCAGCGTGGTGATGGAGAAAACCATCCGGGAGCTACGCGGCGAGGCCTGCTATGCGCTGGAGGATGGGCCGGAACCTAAGCAAATGATCACCTGTAGTCGCTCGTTCTCGGAGCGGGTGACCGATCTGGAGCCACTGCGTGAGGCGGTGGCCACCTACGCGAGCCGGGCAGGGGAGAAACTGCGCGCCCAGGGCGATCTTTGCCAGTTGCTGCAGGTGTATATCCGCACCGGGGTGTTCAACCCCAACGAGAAACAGTACGCCCGCACCGCCAGCGTGCCGCTGCCGTTCCCGAGCAATGACACGCGGGATCTGGTGGCAGCCGCCCTGGCTGGTTTGGAGAGCATCTACCTGCCGGGTTACCGCTTCCTAAAAGCCGGTGTGGTGCTGATGAACCTGGTCAGCCCCAGCCAGGTCCAGGGCGATCTGTTCGCAGCGTCACCGCGCCCGCGCAGCCAGGAGCTGATGAGTGTTCTGGATAGGGTGAACACTCAGATGGGGCGCGGCACGCTCCGGCTCGCTCGCGTGCCGCAGGCGGCTGGGTGGGCGATGAGGCAATCGCTTAAGTCGCCGGGGTATGTGAGTCGGTGGGAGGACCTGCCTCGGAGCATCTGAGGTGATTCATGGCGAACAACAGAAATGTTGCATTAACAACAGAAATGTTGCATTATCTCTCTCGCCACCTAAGCTGAAGGAGCCGTACATGAAGTACAGCGAGCTGAAGCGGTGGTTAGCCCAGCAGGGTGTCGAATTCCAGCCGGGGAAGGGAAGCCACCTGTTAGCAAGCCTGAACGGTAAGCAGACAGTTTTTCCCTTCCATGGCTCCAAGGAAATCGGCGAAGGGCTCCGCCGCAAAATACTGAAGGACCTAGGCCTGTAAGGCTAGGTCCTTCGGGACTCAAAGCGGGCTCTAATTCCATCTAATCACTGTTATGTGAAATCGCCGAAACTAAAAGAAGATCATAATTTCTAAATAGATAAACTGAAAACTGAAAACTGAAAACTGAAAACTGAAAATCCGAAATCGAAAGCCGACGAGTATAGAAGGTAAATTTTATGGAGTATTATGTAGAGGTTGAGCAAGACACCAACGGTAGTGTTTTGGTCACTTGCTTCGATATTCCCGAGTTTGTAAGTGTTGGGGATGATATCGAAGAATCCCTTGTTAATGCTGTGGATGGCTTGGAAGCAGCTCTGGAAATCTACATCCAGCAACGGCGCAAATGGCCCGCTCCCGCCAAGCGCCAGGGTGTAAATGTCTATGCGGTAAGAATTCCAGCATTAGTTGCTGCAAAGGCTATGTTGCACAACGAAATGGTTGATCAGGGTGTAAGAAAAGCAGAGCTAGCACGTCGTTTGCATGTGGCAATGCCTCAGGTTGATCGACTTCTTGATGTAAAACATAAATCCAAAATTGAAGGGATCGAAGAGGCGTTAGAGCGCCTTGGTAGACGCTTGGAAGTTTCTCTTGTTTGATAGCTAAAAAACCCGGCCATAGCGCCGGGTTTTTTATTCCTACAATTTCTGCAACCGTCCCCACTCCCTCTCCACCGCCCGCCGGGCCGCCGCCTGCCCGCTGTACAGCTGCTTGAGCCGCAGCACATTCCCGCCCCGTCCCGCCGTTTCGTATTTCTGCTGCCCGCTGGCCTCGCGGTAGTACGCCCGCACGCCCGTGTAGCCCTCGCCGCTGTCCAGCAGATCGGCGATCTGTTCGTCGGGCAGCTGGGACTCCAGCTCCAGGCTGGTGGTGTAGGCCTCGGGCCGGTAGCTGTGGGTCAGGCTGCGACCGAGCCAGATGAGGGCGCCGATCTCGTCCTTCACGCCGGTGAGGCTGAAGGTCTGGTCCGGTACCAGATCCGGGCGGCCCCTGGCCAGGGTGTAGCTGAGCGTGGCGGTGCCGCGCTGCAGGCGGGTCCATTCGGCGCGGGCGGCGCTCAACGCCGCGTCGCGGTCGGCGTAGCTGTGGCGCAGGTCCTTGAGGTTGCCGTCGGCGCCGGCGATGGCTTCCTGCTTCTTGGTGCTGCCGGGGTTGTAGTAGTAGGCGCGCACGCCGCTGTAGCTGTCGCGGTCGGCTTCCAGGTAGCGGTGCTGATCGCCGTCTTCGCGGGTCAGGGTGATATGCGGCAGGGCCAGCCCGCTGGCGGTACTGGCGCCGCCCACCGGCATGAACAGCAGGCGCCCGGCCTTGATGGCGGCGATGGCGTCGTGCTCGTGGCCCAGGCGGGTGAGCAGGTTGGCGTCAGATTCGTTGGCCTGGTCCAGGTGCGCGATCGGCACGGCGGCCAGGCTCGCTTCCACCTGGGGCGTGAGGCTGTGCCGCGCGGCGACGGCGGACAGCACCGCGCCCAGGGTGGTGGCGTGCCAGCTCTGTTCGCGGCGGGTTTTCAGGTCGCCGCGCAGGTCCGCCGACCGTGCGCGAATGCTCAGCGTATCCGGTGCGCCGCTGTGCTCCAGCTCGTCCACAGTGAAGGTGCCCTTGTCCACCAGGCCGCTGTCGCTCCAGCCCAGCCACAGGCGCAATTCGGCGCCGCGCGGGGGAATGGCCAGCTTGCCGTCGTGGTCGCTGAGGGCCACGTCGAGCTGGTCGGCCTCCATGCCCCGGTTGTCGGTCAGGGTCAGCTCCACCAGGCGCTTTTCCACCGCGGCGGTGATGTCGGTGCCGTTGACCACCAGCCGGCAGATGGGCCGGGCGTAGGCCAGCTGTTTGCGGGCGGCCTCGATCATAGCCGGCGGCCCTGCAGCAGGCCGAAGCCGGCCTGGGTGGCGGTGCCGAGCAGATCGATGCTGCCGTCATCGATGCGCTGCAGGGTGAGGGTGAACTCGATGCGGCGCGCGGCGCCGTCGCGGAAGAACAGCGTCCTGGTCTCCTGCAGGTTCTCAATGATCCACACACCGTAGATCTTCCCGGTGCCCTCGATCAGCGGCCAGGCCTTGCCGGTGTCGCCCATGGCGCGCAGGGCATCGAGGCTCAGCGCGGTGCCGGCCAGGCCCGGCAGCAGCACGCCGGACAGGGTGATGGTGTCGTCGTCACGGCCCTGGAACTGCCGCGCCGGGTTCGTGCCGACGCGGCTGGTCTTGCCGTGGACCCAGGCGGTCTGCCGCTGGAAATCCTGATAGGCCAGCGTCTCCAGCGAGAAGACGAACAAGCCGAGGGCCATCATCATGGGTCGGTTACTCCTGGTCGTGCAGGCTGCTGCGGATGCGGGCGGCCTTGGCGCGCTCGCGGCGGTCCAGTTCGGCGGCCACGGCCTGGCCGATTGCGTGGGGGTCCATGCCGGGCGCGGCGTGGATGGTGATCTGGTAGGTGTTGGTCACCGTCGCCGGTGCCGACGCGCTCAGGCTGGCTGGGCTCAGCGGGGCGCGGTTGTCGATGCGGATCGGCTCGTCGGCCAGCAGCGGGCCGGTCGCCGCCAGGGTCAGCGCGCCGGCGGCGGCCAGGCGCTTGCCCATCTCGCCCACGGCCGACAGCGGGCCACCTTCGCCCTGGACGATGCCCTTCTGCAGGCCGTCCATGGTGTGGCCGCCCAGTTCGGCGAACACCCGCGAGGGCGAGTGAATGCCCAGGGTTTCCTTGAACCAGCCGATGGCGCTCTCGCCGGCGCCGATGATCGCGTCCTTGACGGCCGCCAGCCGGCTGGTGATGCCGTTGACCATGCCGTCCAGGAGCATGCCGCCGAACTCGGTGAAGCGCCCCGGTAGCTCGATGCCGAACCAGTCCAGTACGCCGGCAAAGGCGCGATAGAACAGGCCGAGCGGGCTGAAGTTGACGATGGTGGCGGCGATGCCGGCCAGGCCGCCGCTGAAGCCTGCCTTCAGTCCCTCCCAAAGGCCCAGCGCGCCCGCTTTCAGGCCTTCCCAGAGGGCGGTGAATTTCGGGCCGAGGGTGCCCCAGTTCTTCCAGATCAGGTAGGCGCCGCCGGCGATCAGGGCGATGGCGCCGATGATCCAGCCGAGCGGGGTCATCAGCAGCGCCTTGCCGAGCAGCAGCACGCCCTTGGCGGCCATCGGCAGCGCGGTGCGGCCGAGGGTGACGAGTGGACCGAGGAAGCGAGCGGCGCCGAAGCGCAGCACGCTCATGCCGTAGCTGACCATGGCGATGGGGCCGAGCACGCTGGCCAGCACCAGGGCCAGGCCGCCGCCGGCGGCCATCAGGATGCCCAGCCCGGCAGCGGTCTTGACGATGTTGGCGGCCAGGGTGGGGTTCGCGGCGATCCACTCGCGGACGCGGCCGACGATGCGGGTGATGCCCTGGGTCAGTTGGCGTAGCGGGCCGTTCTGGTCGCGCATCATGGTCGAGGTGAGGTTGGTCCAGGCGCCGCCCAGCTTGGCGATATCGCCGCGCAGGTCGTCGCGCAGCACGGTGCCCAGTCCTTCGGCGGCGCCTTCCACCTGGCCGAGGTTGTTCCTGGAGCGCGACAGGGCGCGCAGGAAGTCGGGGATCTGGTCGACGGCCAGGTCCTCGACCGGTGTACCGAACAGGGCGATGGCGGCGTTGGCGCGCTCGGCCGGGTCGGTGATGTTGAGCAGCGCCTTGGCGGTGGTCTGTAGAGCGCGCTGGGCGCCGTCGCCGCCGGCGGCAATGGCCGAGGACATCGCCTCGGCGTCCAGGCCGATGCTCTCGTAGGCTTCCTGGCTGGCCTTGCTCATGTCCGAGCCGCGGATGCTGAATTCCTTGATGGCGTCGCCGGTCTTGTCCAGGGCGAACTTGCCCTGCTTGGCCATCTCCACCAGCAGGCTCATGGCCTCCTGGCCATCGAAGCCCATGCCCCGGAAGTGGGTGCTGTACTCGTGCAGGATCTCGGGCAGCTCGCCGCGCATCTGCGTGGAGACGGATTGCATGCCCCGGGTGAGCAGATCCAGCGCCTCGTCGCTGTTCTTGGCCAGGCCGTTCTGCATCATGATCGCGGCCACCTGGATGTTCTCCGCCACGTCGCCGCCCAGCACGGCGCTCATGTCCAGGGCGCGGCGGCTGATGCGTTGCAGTTCGTCATCCCCCACTTCGCCCAGGGCGCCCAGGGTGCTGCGCACCGCGCCCACGGCGGCACCGATGGCGGCCATGTCGTCGCTGACGCCCTCGGTGCGGATGCTCTGGATGATCTGGGTGTAGCGGGTGGCCTGCTCGCGGCCTTCGCCCGTCTGCGCGGCGATGATCCCGCCCTGCTGATCGGCGGCCATCTGCGGGGCCATCAGACGGGCGCCCGCGTACAGAATGCCGGTGCCGCTGGCCACCCCGGCGGCGCCGGTGGCGGCCATGCTGCCGGCCAGACCTTGCGCTTTCTCATAGCTGGCCTTGGCCTCGGCCAGGCGCTTCTGCTGCTGGCCGAGCTTGCGCAGGCGTTCGGTCTGGTCGGTGATGTCGCGGTTGGCCTCGGCCATGTTCCGGCGCAGGCGCTGCTCGTGCTCGCCCAGGTTGCGGGTGCCGATGCCTGCCTGCTGCAGCCGAGTGCGCAGGCCCTGTAGCTCCTGCTGCTGGCCCTGGTGCTGCTGCTTGAGGCGTTGCGCCTGCCGCACCGCCTGCTGGAATTCCTGGCGCATCTGCCGGGTGGGGTTGGCCGTGGCGGCCATCTGCCGGGACAGACGACGCACCTCGTCCTGCTGCGCCTGGAGGGCGTTGCCGGTCTGCTGCGCGGCGCCCTTGAGCTGCCGGAAGCTGCTGATGTCGCGTTGCTGACCCTGCAACCCCTTGAGCGCTTCGCGGCTGGCCTTGAGCTGCCGGGCCAGGCCTTCGCTGCCCTGCATCACGTTGCGAATGGGCCGGGTGGCCCGGTCCACGGCCTGCAAAACCACGGCCAGTCTCATGTCACGCGCCATCGGGGTCTACTCTCCGGCGGGCCTGTTCCCGCCATTCCATCAGCTCGGACAGGGGCAGCGGATTGAGGTCCGCCGGCCCCCAGTGAAACACCAGGGCGATGTCCGCCATGGCGTCCTCTACGCGGTGAGGGAGGCCTCCTCCTTGAAGCGCTTCTGCACCAAAAAACCGGTCACCGCGACGCCCAGCTGGGTCAGGTCGGCCGGGTCCATACGGCTGATTTCGTTCTCGGTCAGGGTGGGGATGGTGATGCGCGGCAGCACCTTGCGCAGGGCCAGCACGTCCATCTGGAGCAAGTCCTGGAGCGAGACGCCGCGCAGTTCGCCGGCCATGGGCTTGCGCACCAGGACCTCATTGATGGTCTGCTCGCCGCGCTGGATGGGGCTGTCCAGGGGGACGGTTTCCTGGTTGGGGTTCTTCTTGGCCTCGGTCTGGTCGAGGGCGGCGGTGGTTTCTTGCTTGGCCATGGTGGGGTTCCTTGAGGTAGACGGTGGATTACGAAACGGTGGCTTCTGGGTGACGGGCATGGGTTACAGGCCGATGGCCTGGCGATGCGCGGCCAGCAGGTCTTCGCCGTCCACCATGAAGATGAAATTCAGAAGATCGATCTCGATGATCACCTCGCCGTCCACGGTCAGCTTGTAGTAGCTGCAGGTGGTGGCGTACTTGTGCTCGGTGTCCTCGCCGGGTTTGCTTTCGCCCTGGTCGATTTCCGCGTGGCGGCCGCGCACGACGACTTCCACGGCGCTCACTTCGCCGGTGTCGTCACGCTGCACGGAGCCGGCGAAGCGCAGCATCACGCCGTCGACCTTGGTGATGCCGAACTGCTTGAGGGCGGTCAGGTCCCAGCCGCCGAGGGTCCACTCCAGCTGGATGCCATCGTCGCTGTGGCCCAGATCGACATCGACCGCGCCGTCCATGCCGCCGGCGCGGAATTTCTCCATCTTGCGGCCCAGCTTGGGCAGGGTGACGGAGCCGCACTGTCCGACGTAGCTGACGCCATCGTTGAACAGGTTCATGTGTTTCAGTTTCTTGGGCAGTGCCATACGGGCGCTCTCCTAGGGCGCGGCCGGAGCCGCGCGGGTCAATGGGCTCAGCCTTTCACGCCGGCGGCGAAGGTCACCAGGTGGCGGTCGGTGATGCGCTGACGCAGGGTCAGGTCTTCCAGCGGCGGCACCGGGGTGTAGTCGTAATCCAGGAACAGCTTGCCGGCCTTGAGGGTGTCCTTGTCGTTGGCGGCCTCATCGAACCAGGCCTCGCCGCCGATCAGGTACCCACCCCGGACCAGCTCGCGGAACTTGGCGTTGATGCTTTCCAGCATGTCCTTCACCAGCGACGGGTGCATGGGTTTGTCCATCGCCCAGAACTGCGCCTCGGCCATGGTGTCGGCCAGCACCTGGGCGGTGCGGGTGTAGTTCTCGAAGGCGAACAGCGGGTCGGCCGAGCAGGTGCGCGAGCCCCAGAAGCGAAAGCCGTCGCGGCGGATCAGCGTGGTGACTTCGCTGGCATTGAGCAGGCCGGCGTCGGTGGCGGGGTTCTGCAGGTCCCAGAACACCGGCTTGCTGATGCCGGTCACGCCGTTGACCGGCATGTTCGAGAGGGTCTTGTGCCAGCCGATCTGCTGGTCGAGCTGGGCGCGCAGGCCCAGGGCGCGGGCCACGGCGCTGGCCGGCATGTCGGCTGCCAGGGCGGTGTCGAAGGCCATGAAGTCCGGCCAGAGCAGCATCAGCTCGCGGGCGCCGAAGCCGTCGCGGTAGGCGATGGCGTCGGAGACGGTTTCCGCGCCCATGCAGCTGGCATAGGCGAAGCCGCGCAGCTTCTGGGCGATGCTGATCAGCTCGGTGGTGACCGGCAGGGTGTCCAGGCCCGGAACGCCCAGGATGCGCGGACGCACGCCGAGCATGGCTTCGGCGGCCAGCAGCGCCTTGAGGCCGGTGTACTCGCCGGTGGGCGTCACGCCGCCGATGACCTTCACCGCCTGGTCGGCGGCCTTGGCTTCGTCGTCGGCGCCTTCGCCATCCGCCACGCGCACCACCACGGTCACCGGGCTGGCGTTGTCGGCGATGGCATCCAGGCTGCGGGCCAGGGTGCCCAGCTCGCCGGCCGAGCCGGACGCGCGCAGCACGTCGGTGAGCAGCACGGGCTTGTTGAGGGGGAAAACGGTTTCGTCGGCGTCGGAGCCGGTGCAAATCATGCCGACAGTGGCGGTGGAGACGGTGCGGATCGGGCGCGAGCCCTCGTTGATTTCGAGGACCCGGACGCCGTGGTGGTAGTCGCTCATGGGGCAAACCTGCGCAGGAGTGGGTAGTCCTGCGCAGGGTGACGCGCGCGCGTGGCGGGAGCGATGGGTGGGGGTTGTAGCGGGGGCGGTTACAACGCGGGAAGCGGATAACGGGCCTTGATCGCCTCGACCGCCGCGATCCAGGCGGTGTAGTCGGGGGCGGTGCCGTTGATCAGGGCGTCGTAGTCGGCCTCAGCTCGCAACGGATCTGACTCTGCGACATAGGCGGCACGGCGTAGCGATTGGACTTGCTCTACCGTCAAGGGCACGGGCTCGGGTTCAACGTAGGGTGCGATCTCCCCGAATTGGCCGTCTAGCAGCAGTTGGTAAATGATGCGGCCACCCTCGTCCGGATCGTTGGGGGAGGCTGTGAATGGAATCCAGCCGTGGAGGGGGTGGTCCAGCTCGCAATCAACCAACCCTGCACGCGTGAACATAGGGTTACGCAACATCATGCAATCCTCAACCATAGTGTAGCGCGGTCAACATAGGCGCCACCGATCTTGCTGCCCTCCCAGTACCCACTTTGCCCCATACAACGCCATGTGCCTGGTGGGGCCAAATTGTAGTAGCCAGGCTGTCCATTCGAGCCCGTCAGCGTACTGGCGTAACGTAGCGCGCTGCCGGCGAGCGTAGCGCCTGGCTGGATGGCTGCTGTAGTCGAGAGGTGCATCAGGAGCGCATACGTCCCCACTTCCCCTACGGCAGCCCCTGCATTCGCGGCCAGCACCGACGCGGCGGTAGCTGCTGCGGAGATAGTTACATTCGACCCACTGTTTACCGCAGTCCCATTGATAGTGATGGGGGTGGCCAGGGAAGATGCCTTGGCTGCCGTCTCTGTTTTTCCCAACTTGCCCGCCAGGGCGTTGGTCATCGTGGTCGCAAAGTTCGGGTCGTTGCCCAACGCCGCAGCCAGCTCTTGCAGGGTATCCAGCGCGGCCGGCGAGGAGTTGACCAGCGCCGCGACAGCCGCCCGCACGAACGCTGTGGTGGCGATCTGGGTGGTGTTGGTTCCAGCGGCAGCGGTGGGCGCCGTGGGCGTGCCGGTCAGCGCGGGCGAGGCAAGTGGCGCCTTGGCCGCCAGCGCGGCGGCCAGGCCGGTGATGGTGCTGATCGCCTGCTCACCCGTATGCGACGAACGCGCGCGCAACTGGGCATCCGTTGCGTTGGCGGTAGCACCCGCCGCGATGCCGTTGAGCTTGGTCAGCAGCGCTGCGGTGAAGTCGTTCGTCGACAGCCCCTTCCCCGCTACCTTGTCGACCTTGTTCGCCAGGGCGTTGGTCATCGTGGTCGCAAAGTTCGGGTCGTTGCCCAAGGCCGCAGCCAGTTCTTGCAGCGTGTCCAACGCCGCCGGCGAGGAGTTGACCAGGGCCGCGACAGCCGCCCGCACGAACGCCGTGGTGGCGATCTGTGTGGTGTTGGTTCCAGCGGCAGCGGTGGGCGCCGTGGGCGTGCCGGTCAGCGCGGGCGAGGCCAGCGGGGCTGCCTTCAGTGTGGCTCGTGCCGCAGCATCATCGGCATCGTCGAGCAGCGTTCGGATGAATGCGGTCAACGGTGCAGTGGCGAACTTGTCCGGACCGGTGGCATAAATTAGTTGGTTGGCCTCAATCACCAACTGAGCGAGGGCTGTAAGTGTGGCGTCCAGCGGCTGTCGCTTCGCCGTTTCCTGGGCTACTCCGGCAGGCGTGGCAGCTCGCCGGCTATCGGTGCCGTCTGCCATCTCCTCGGCATTGGCAAGCTCCACCACACCAGCCATCTCGGTCGTTGCCGGCGGGTTGATGAACTCGATGTCACCGAACTGGATCTGCTCGGCGTCGATGTCCTCCAGCAGCACATCGCTGGCCAGCAGCATGATGCTGGGGGCTGCCTTCTGGATGATCCAGCCATCCGCTGCCGGCTGGGAGCATACGGCGAACAGCGTGCCCTTGTCGGTGATCAGGCCGAACTCGCCGACGTTGTAGGCATTGGTGGATTCATCGCGCACGGTAACGTGCAGGATGCCGTCACCCACGGCTGTACCGGCGATGGAGCTCAAGCGGGTGACTTCATGGACCAGGGCGGTCTGGGTGCGGCCGAGTTCGTACTGGGCGTCGCCGATGGCCACCGCAACGATGGTGACAGCATTGAAGCCCAGGTGGCTGTTGTGGATCAGCTCGGCGCGGCCGGCATCGGTAATGGTGAGTTTCAACGTCATCAGGTGGCCTCGGTCAGCGTCAGGCGGCGGTAGATGACCGGGCGAGCGCCGCCGATCAGGCCCAGTCGGCCTTGCGCTTCGATGCCCAGCTCCACGGTGAAATGGGAGCGCGCGGGCTTGACCCGCTCGATTTCGCGATGGAGATCCAGCTGGTAGTCCGCGTGCCGGTTGGCGCCGTCGGCGATGGTCAGCAGCACCTCGAAGGTGTGCGGCTCGCCCTGTGGTGCCTTCTGCCACCACTCGCGCAGAGCCAGGCCGGCGCCCATGGCGGCGATCACCTGGCGAACGGCGGCCACGGTGCCCTTGAGGCGCTTCACCTGCAGGGAATCGGCGATGGCCTGGCGGCGCTGCTGCTCGGTCCAGTAGGTCGGCCAGGTTTCCACGCCCAGGCTCCAGGCCAGCCACGGCAGCAGGTGAGCCGGGCAGGTCCAGGGGTTCCACAAGGTCTTGATGGGCACCGGCAGGTCGGAAATGCGCGCTCCCACTTTGGCCAGCTTGCGTTCCAGGGGCGAGCTTTTGGGCGGCAGCAGGCTATCCATGCACACCCCCATCGATCAGCTCGATTGAGATGCAGCGGGACGCCTCAGCGGGCTGGACGATCAGGTCCGCCGCCGGGGATGTCAGCTCCACGCGGCGCACGCCGGGTTGATGCAGCGCCCGGTAGAGGCCGGAGAGGGAGACATCCAGCCCGAGGCGGTGACGCTCCTGGGCGTAGTCGGCGACCGCCGTGCGTGCGGCAGTCAGGGCGACCTCGGTATAGGGGCCGGGCTCAAAATACAGCGTGGCGGTGATGCTGTAGTCGACCAGGACGGCGGGTTGCACGGTCACATAGTCGGTGAGGATGCGCACGTCCTCGGCGGTGACGGCCGCCTGCACCTGGTCGAGCAGGGCCTGGCTGGGCAGGCCGCCATCGGCCCGCGACAGCACGTGAACCACCACACGCCCAGGCAACGGGCTCAGGGCGTCGGCATCCAGCACCTGACCACTGGCGGTCAGGGCGTGATAGCGGTAGTAGTCGCGGGTCCCGCCCTTGCTCTTGGCTTCGAGGGCGAGCTGGTAGCGGCGCAGCAGGTCGGCGTCGGACTCGTATACCGCTGCGGTGGGCGGCACGGCGTTCGGGTTGGCGGGCGTTATCAGCAGGCGCGTCACTTTCTCGAATGCGACCAGATTGTCCAGATCCCCGTCTTTGGCATAGGGCAGCATGCAGGCCTGGGCGCCCTCGTTGATGCGCTGCCGCAGGATCAACTCGCGGTAGGCGTTCTCCTGAAGCAGCTTGGTCAGCGGTTCGGACTCCAGCTCCAGGTCGGCGGCGATCTTGGCGCGCTGGTCTTCGGGGTACAGGCTGATGAGGTGCGCCTTGCGCTCGTCCAGCAGCTGCTCGTAGTCCAGCGGCTCGATGACGTTCGGGGCGGGGATGCCCGACAGGTCGATGACGGTGGTCATGCCATCGCCCCCATCTGCAGCGGCACCCGCAGGTTCAATCGCTCATTGGTGTCGACGCGCTGGCCGTCCAGGTCGAGGAAAGCCTGGCCGGGGCGCTCGCCCAGGCTTAGCGCCACGGCGCTCAGGCTGATGCGCGGCTCCCAGCGCATCAGGGCCATGACGATGGCGGCATAGGCCTGCAGCGTGGTCTGGCCGTTGAGGGGCCAGTCGATCAGGTCGGGCAGCAGGCTGCCGTAGTCGCGGCGCATGATGCGGGTGTTCAGCGGAGTGGTCAGGATGTCCGCAATGGACTGGGCCAGGTGCTCGCGCTCGCTCAGGGCGCGGCCGGTGGTTGCGCTCATGCCGGTCATGGGACGGGAACTCCCGCTGTGCCATTGCCGGGCAGAACGCCACTGGTGCGGTGCTTGGTAAGGCTGATGTCACCGGCCAGCACATCCGCGTCGGTGGTGATGTCATCAACGGCGGTAATGCCGGCATCAGTGCTGATGGCGTCTGTCGCGTGCAGGGTGCTGTCGGTGCTCACCGCTTCGGTGGCGTGCAGGGTGCCCTCGATGCGCACCGGCCCGACGATGCGCGAGCCGCCAGTGGCGATCAGCTCGAAGGTGCCGCCTTCGGGCAGTTCGGCGCGCAGGGCGTGGGCGGCGGTGTCGTACTCGATGACGGCGCCGTCGCGGTAGGTGCGGCGGTGGCGGGTCGGGCTGTCGTCCGGGGCCGGGAAATCGTCGCCATTCAGGCCGACCAGGGCGAAACCCTGCTCGGGGTTGCCGGAGGGGCACAGCACCAGGCACTGCTCGTTGACGCTCGGCGGGTCCCATTCGCGGTCCTCGCCGGCGCGCTGGGCGAACACCATCAGCCAGCCGGTGAGCAGGCCGCCGGTGGCCACCCGCACACGCAGCGGCGCGTGCGTCACCTCGGCGATGACGCCGGGACGGATCAGGTTTTCGATGCGGCGGATGACGTCGGCGATATTCATGCCGGCGATGCTGCCGCCCGCGCGCGCAGGGCGCACGGGCCGGGGGTTGTAGCGGCGGGGTTTACAACGCGAGGTGGTGCAGCAGGTGGTCGCGGATCATTTCCAGCTCGGCCTCGGTGAAGCCCAGCAGCTCGCGGCGGGCGTAGCGCACCTGGGGGCCGCCACGCTCGATGGAATCGACCAGGCCGTACTGGTGGGCGCGGGCGATGC
Organism: Pseudomonas sp.; assembly: GCF_035497915.1. Taxonomy (GTDB): domain Bacteria; phylum Pseudomonadota; class Gammaproteobacteria; order Pseudomonadales; family Pseudomonadaceae; genus Serpens. The sequence goes on along the minus strand of NZ_DATJCS010000004.1, from coordinate 12,913 downwards.
GGGCGCTGTTGCCCAGGAATGCCACGGCGATGCTGTCGGCGTCGCTCTGCAGCTTGAGGTGCTTGGCCTGGCGCAGTTTGGCGAACATCTTGATCCGGCCGCCACGGCGCAGATCCTTGCGGGGTTTGCGCGGTGCGTAGGCGCTGCCGTCCGGGTTCTGCTGGGCGGTGATGCGCTGCTGCTGGCTGCGGCGCAGCTCGCGGGCGAGGGTCTGGTTCAGCTTGCGCCGCTCGGTGGGCTGGAGCTTGGCCAGCAGCGCGCCGGCCCAGTCTTCCAGGGCGTTGAGGTTGTCGCTCATGCCGGGGCCTCGGGGCTCACCCAGTCGGCCAGCGGCTCGCCATTGGCGACCAGCTGCCAGGGGCCGGCGGTCAGGTAGGGCTCGGGTTGCGGTTCGTCCGGGTGGGTGACCTGCAGGGTGCCATCGGTGAGCTTCTTGACGATGGCGCGCTCGGTCAGCGGCAGGGTGATGGACAGGTCCACTGACTTGTTCGACAGGATCTCGGCCTGGAACTTGATCGAGCCGTTGGCCTTGTCCAGGTTCTCCAGCAGCTCGCGCTGGTGAATGCCCACCCAGGCGAGCAGCGGAATCATCACCGCGTCCGGGTGGCCGGCGAAATCGGTCAGCACCAGGTTAAGGTCGTACTGGTACTCGAAGGACAGGCCCGGCGCGGCGGTGCAGCGCAGTGAGCCGGAGTCGATGAACACCAGCAGGCTGTCCTTGCGGTGGCGCAGCTGCGGGACGGCGGCCTGCAGATGGTCGCGCAGGGATCCGGGCTTGTTCATTGGGCGGCTTCCTTGGGCTGAGCAGCGATCACCGCATCGACTTTGGCCGCGCACTCGGCCCAGGCCAGTTCCAGGGCATCGGCGTCCTGGAGCAGTGCGCCGTTACTGGCCGGCGCCGTCGCCGGCAGCACGCACGGCGTCACGGCGGGACAGCCAGTCACGATAAGCGTCGGCGCCGGTGAGGGCGGGGCGCTCGCGCAGCCGGCGAGCAGCAAGAGGCAAAGGCTGATCAGCCCAGCGGCGAAGGTCTTCGTTCTCACGTTTCAGCTCCTCGATGTCGCGCTGGCGGGCGGCCAGCAGGGTGCGCAGCTCATCGGTGCGGAGTTGCAGGGTGGTCTGGGCGTCGCGCTCGGCCTTGAGCTGACTGGCCAGGGTGTCGGCATTGGCCTGGTGTCGCTCGGCGGTTTCCGTGGCCTTTTCGGCCCTCTCGATGGCCAGTGTCTCGTCGGCCTGGGCGGCATCGATGCGGGTCTGCTGATGCCAGACCAGCAGGCCCAGCGCGGCGACCAAGGCGAGCAGCCAGCGGGTCACTTTCGGTACCAGCCGGCGGCGTTCATTTCGGCTTCGGGGATCATCGAAATATCACCGCTCACCAGGTAGCAACGCTTGCCGGCATGTGCCGCTTTCAGCGCTTCGCCAAAGCGCAGAATTTCCTCGCGTGGAGTGCCTGCCGGGAGGACGAGCACATCGCCATCGCACAGGCGGATCTGCCTCACATCAATACGTTTCGTATAGGTCACCACCCTGGGTGGTTTCGAGGGTGGTGCGGGCGGCGGGGCGGCTGGTTTCATGCGACCTCCTGACTGGCTGAGTGGGCGCTGAACTGCTCGAACGCCCGGGCCAGCTTCACGTCGTACAGGTTGCGGGCGTAGGCCGGGCCGTTGTAGCGGCGCGCGAACTCGGCCCACTTGCGGGCCTTGAGCGCCTTGTGCAGCGCCGGGTCGGCTTCGATAAAGCGCACGAACGCTTCCAGGTGCTCGGCCTCGTGGCGGGCCAGGCGCTCGGTGAAGTCCTGGGCGCTGTCGTAGCCCAGCGCCTGCCAGTGGTAGCCCATCACCTGGAACAGTCCCCAACTGGCCGATTCCAGGGCGGCGGTGTCGTGCAACTGGCGGGCATTGGCCAGGCGCTGATGCTCGGCGGTGTCGCCGATGTAGCCACCCGGTCGGCGGCTCACCAGCCCGGGGTGCATGGCCGCCAGGGCGTCCGCCGCGGCTTCGCTCAGGCCGTTGACCTGCAGGCGTTCGTGCATCACATGCCGCTCGAACAGGATCACCGGCCGGCCATTGGCGGCGAAGCCCTCGCCGCGACTCTCCAGGGCATTCAGGGCCATGACGCTGGCCAACGGCACGCCCAGGCGGTCGGCGGCGCGTTGCAGGTCGCGCTGACTGAGCAGGCGGCTGGTGTCGGCGCTGTCCAGAGCGAGCCGGGTTTTCGGTCCCGCCACGCCATCGACCACCAGTCCGGCACGTTGCTGGAAGGCGCGCACGGCGCGCTCGGTGGCGGGGCCGAAATGGCCGTCTGGGTACAGGCGCGGCGAGGCGCCCAGCTCGTTGAGGCGTTTTTGCAGCTGAAGCACGGCCAGGCTGCGGTCGTCGAGGCGCAGAGTCATAGGGAATCCACCTTGCGGTCGAGCAGCTTCTGGGCGGCGGCGCGGCTGGTTTCAACGCCCAGCAGGCCGACCATGCAGGCGATGAACACGCCGGCGCCCTGCGGTGCGCCGATCAGCTCGGTGCCGTAGGACACGCCCACGCCGAGCAGGCCGCACAGCGGCGCCTCCAGGGCGAGCTGACGGAGCTTCCCGCCGGTGTAGATGACGCGCCACACGGCGATCATGAAGGCGAGCCCGCCGGCATACAGGGCCGGCATGTGGATCTGCAGCCAGGCGCTCAGCCAGGCCCAGGTTTCGGGACGGTCAGGCATGTTGTTCATCTCGTTGGCCCTCGGGGAGGGGGTGGTGGGTCAGTCCCATAGGTTCACCACGTCGCGCTGGGTGGCCTGGGTGGCCACGGCGGGCATCCGCACCAGTGTGCCGATCGGCAGCACCGGCCCCAGGCTGGCCAGCCCGGGGTTTGCCTCCAGCACCTGCTCGACCACGCCGGCCGTGCGGCCGTAGTACCGCCAGCAGATCGCGTCGAGGGTGTCGCCCTGGGTGGCTCGCACGGTGTCCATCAGATGAGTTCCACCGTGCTGTGGGTGACGCCCAGCAGGTCGCGGATCGCGTAGCGGGCGTCGCGGCGGTACTCGTCGATGCTCGGGGTCAGGTCGTCTGCGCGCTGGTTGCCGGCGGCGGTGGCGTCGAACGTCCGATAGCGCTCGGCCAGCTCGGCGCCGGCGGTGCAGTAAATGGCGCGACGGTAGAGGTGAATCAGCCCGCTCAGGCCCTGCAGTTCGGCGGCCGGCACGGCGGCCAGCGTGGCGTAACCCTCGGCCTGGTATTCGGCCTGCAGATGGGCCAGCTCGCGGTTGACGCTGAGCATGGCGTTGACCGCAGCCAGCTCCAGGCGAGCGTTGCTGACGGTACCGTCCAGGCGCAGCGAGGCGCGCAGGTGGTCGGCATCGATGTCCGGCCAGAAGCCATCGTTGGTCAGGGTGAAGGCTTCGGTGGTGCCGGTGGCGATAAATCCGCTCATCAATGCCTCGGAATCTGGTCGGCGGTGGTCGGGGCTTCACAGCGAAGGATTCAACCTGCTGATCCGCCCCGAGCCGCCGGGGTCGCGGGGACGCTCGGTTATGCCTCGGCCGGGGCCGGGGCGTGTTTCTTGAGGAGGCGCGTGGCGCGCTCCAGGTCTTTCTTGCCGCCGCAGTTTTCGTGCAGCTCGATGGCGCGCAGCACGTGGGAGTGCGCCGTCTGGACGTGGCCTTCCACATGAAACCGCTCCGCTTCCACGTTCTGGCCAGCCTCAACGGCTTTGGCATGAACGTCGGCAGCAGTCAGATGGCAGCGACCGATGGCCAGGTGCAGCTTGGCGCGCACCTCGTCGGGCATGTCCTGCTCGCGGGTCAGCTCCTCGGCCTGTTCCAGCACCGCCAGCTCGAAGGGCTGGTCGAGCTTGAGGGCCTTGAGCGCGGCCTCGGCGATTTCCTCGGCGATCAGCGTGCCCGGGGTCCGGGCGAAGCGGTCGGGCATGGCCAGGCCGTGCTGCAGCACGTAGCGGGCGATGGCCAGCGCGCCGGCCCAGTCGGCGATGTCGAAGCGCCAGATCATCAGCGTGGACAGCACCTCATCCTGGGCGCCGACCCCGGCCGACAGCACGCCGTCGATATACGGGGCGTACTGCGGGACCAGTTGCCGCTTGAGCTCGATCTTGCCCTCGGTGGACTGGATCTGTTTCAGGCGGTGGCGGTGCTGGTGCAGCTCGGCGAGCTGCAGTTCGTAGGAGGTGGCGCCGGCCATGGAGGCGGCCGGCGCAGCGGCGGCGGCCTCCTGGGCTGCGCGTTTGCGCAGCTGGTTGCGTTGGGCGAGGGTCAGGGCCATGGCTTACGCCTCCGTTGGGGCCGGGTAGGTCATGGCCTCGATGTTCTCCACCAGGGCCACGGCGCCGAAGTCCTCGACGACATAGGAGTCGTTGCTGGACTGGTAGTCGGCAACGCGGTCGTACTCCGGCTCGTCCTTCAGGTGGCGGCGGCGGGCGCCTTCCTGCCAGTAGATGGACAGGTTCTTGAGGAAGGTGACCAGCACGGTGCCTTCGGGGAAGAACGGGGCATCGACCACCGGCAGACCACCCAGACGGGCGCGGCTGACCACTTCCTGCGCGGCGTTTTCTTCCTGGTTGGACGCGGCGCCCTTTTCCACGGCCTTGAGCAGCTTCTCGTGCATCAGGTCGCGGCTGACCATCACCACCAGGTCCGGGCGGGCACGGTGCCACGGGTCGAGCATCTGGATGGCGTCGAACACCAGGCCGTCCAGGGTTGCGTAGTCGCCGGCGAATTCGGTGTCCACGCCGGCGACCTTGATGATCCTGGCCGGGCCGACAGTGACCTTGCCGGAGCCCTCGACGCCCTCGGCCAGCACGCGGTCGACCGCCTTGGTGCGGATCTTCTGCAGCCAGCCGATGTTCACGTCCTGGAGCAGCGGGTAGGTGGCGCGGTCCGTGGCAGCGGCGGCGCTGACGCCGTTGAAGCCGATCATGATCCGGTCCAGCGCCTGACGCTGAATGATGGCGTTGGTCAGACGCACCTGGAAGTCGGGGAACTTGGCCCAGGCGTCCAGCAGCGAGTACGGGAACGAGGTGTCGAAGTTGGTCTGCTTGCAGGCGTAGTCGTCCTTGGTCAGTGCGCTGCGGTCGGTCGGGGTGCGACGGTTGCCCGCTGCGGTGTTGGTGCGGCCGGCAACCGGGCCGTTTACACCCAGCAGCAGAGCCTCGCCGTCCTTTTCGATAACGCCGATCAGGTTGATGCGCCCCAGGAAGTCGGTGGACTCCTGCATGGCGGCTTCCAGGGTCTGCTGCACCGACGGGGCAACGGTGAACTTCTCGGTCGCGCTGGCCACGCCGTTGAGCAGGGCGATCTGCGCGGCCAGGGCGGTGAAGACAAGGCGGGTTTCGTTACGCATGGGAATTTCTCTCCTGTGGCGCGCTGATCAGAACTGGGTCTTGATCTGGCCGTCGCCGCCGGCCACCGGCGGGCGCTGTTGTTGGCTGTGGTCTTGGGTGTTGCCGAGCTGCTTCTTGAGGTCGGTCAGTTCGGTCTGCAGGCCTTGCACCTGGCTGGTCAGCTCGGTGACGCGCTGCTCGGCCTGGGCGAACTGGTCGGGCAGGTCCTTGACGTGCTCGGCGATGGCCTCGACGGCCTGGCCGACCTGGGCGAACTCGCTGTCGTCCTTGGTCTGTTTGCCCTTGAGCAGCTCCTGCACCTTGGTGAACAGGGCGGCGCCGATGCTGGGCTTGTCTTCGATTTCGTCGAATTCGAGGGTGGCCTCTTCGGCCAGGGTGAACAGGTTGTCCGCGTGCTGCTTGCGGGCCTTCAGTGGCGAGGCGTCCGGGTGCTGGGCGCTGAAGGCGAGCATTTCGGTGCCCAGGCTGGCCGGGGTGTCCGTGACGGCCAGACCGGACAGGTAGGCGCGGCCGCTGTCGGCGAACTTCGGACTGATCTCGATGCTGGTGAAGATCTTCTGCTTGGCCTTGTTCACCATGGCGACCAGTTCGTCAGTCGGCTCGATCTGCGCGAACAGGGCGAGCTTCTTGGTGCCGGCGATCTCGACTTCCTCAGTCTTCAGGGCCAGCACGTCGCCGTAGGCTTTGAACGGGCTGTCGGCTACCAGGCTGCGGAAATGCTCCAGCCAGACGCGGGCGCCGTAGGTCTTCGGGTTGTAGGTTTCGGCGGCATCGACCAGCCACTGGCGCTCGATCTGGCGGCCGTCCGTGGTCGCGCCCTCGACGGCGACGCGGAACCACTTGGAGCGGAATTTCTTCTTCATCGTGGGATGTCCTCAATCCGGGCTGCGGGTGTGCAGTGGGTTGAGGGCATGGTCGGCAGGCGCGCGATGAGCGGCAACGACGGGGAGTTGTAGGGTGGGGCGTTACAACGCCGCGAGCTAGGGCGGCTCGCGCGCGGGCGGCAGCATCGCCGCCATGACTGAGACCGTATCAATCCCCATCCGCGATAACCGCCGGCAGGCCAAGTTCCTGTACTGGACGGGTTGGCGCATTACCGACATCGCCGACTTCCTGGGCGAGCCGGAGAAGACCGTCCATTCCTGGAAGGGGCGGGACGAATGGGACCGGGCCGATACCGTAGAACGAATCGGCGGCGCCCTGGAAGCCCGGCTGGTGCAACTGCTGCTCAAGGACCCGAAGACCGGCGCGGACTTCAAGGAGATCGACCTGCTGCACCGCCAGCTGGAGCGCCAGGCGCGCATCCAGCGCTACCAGGGCGGCGGCACCGAAACCGACCTGAACCCGAACATCGCCGCGCGTAACGAGGGGCCGAAGAAACAGCCCAAGCGTAACGAATTCACCGAGGAGGATATCGAGAAGCTGCAGGAGGCGTTTCTCGACACCTGCTTCGACTACCAGAAGGACTGGTACCGGGCGGGCAATCAGCGCACGCGCATGATCCTGAAGTCGCGCCAGATCGGCGCCACGTACTACTTCGCCCGCGAGGCGCTGCTCGACGCGGCGATCACCGGGCGTAACCAGATCTTCCTCTCGGCCAGCAAGGCGCAGGCGCACCAGTTCAAGAACTACATGCAGGACATGGCGCGCGAGGTCCTGGACCGCCAGCTGACCGGCGACCCGATCATCCTGGCCAACGGCGCCGAGCTGCACTTCCTGGGCACCAACTACCGCACCGCCCAGGGGCGCAGCGGCAACTTCTACTTCGACGAGTTCTTCTGGACCCACAAGTTCGAGGAGCTCAACAAGGTCGCCTCGGGCATGGCTCTGCACAAGAAGTGGCGCAAGACCTACTTCTCGACGCCCTCCAGCAAGGGGCATGAGGCCTACAAGTGGTGGACCGGGGAGCGCCTGAACCGAGGCAAACCGAGCGCCCAGCACATCAAGCTGGATGTCAGCCACGACGCCCTGAGCCAGGGGCGGCTGTGCGAGGACAAGATCTGGCGACAGATCGTGACCATCCTCGACGCCGAGTCGCGTGGCTGCGACCTGTTCGACCTGGACGAGCTGCGCTTCGAGTACAACGCCGAGCAGTTCGCCAACCTGCTGATGTGCGAGTTCGTCGACGACGGCGCGAGCATCTTCCCGCTGGCCATGCTGCAGCCCTGCATGATCGATAGCTGGGAGGCCTGGGCCGAGGATTACAAGCCCTTCGCGCAGCGACCCTTCGGTGATCGCGCGGTGTGGATCGGCTATGACCCGGCCGAGACCGGCGACAGCGCCGGCCTGGTGGTGGTCGCGCCGCCGATGGTGCCCGGCGGCAAGTTCCGCGTGCTGGAACGCCACCAGTTCCGGGGCATGGATTTCGCCGCCCAGGCCGAGTTCATCCGCCAGGTGACCCAGCGCTTCTGGGTGACCTACATCGGCATCGACACCACCGGCATGGGCACCGGCGTCGCTCAGCTGGTACGCCAGTTCTTCCCCGGCCTGACCACCTTCAGCTACTCGCCCGAAGTGAAGACGCGCCTGGTGATGAAGACCTGGGACGTGATCAAGAGTGGCCGCCTGGAGTTCGACGCTGGCTGGACCGACATGGCCTCCAGCCTGATGGCCATCCGCAAGACCATGACGGCCAGCGGCCGCCAGTTCACCTACACCGCCGGGCGCACCGACGAGACCGGCCACGCCGACCTCGCCTGGGCGCTCATGCACGCCCTGCACAACGAGCCGCTGGAGGGCCGCACCGCCCAGAACAGCAGCTTCATGGAGATTTATTGATGAGCAAACGCCGCCGCTACCCCCAGAAATTTGCCGGCAAACCCTTGGAAGGTCAGGTGATCCCTGCCGGCGAAGGCGGGCGGGTTGAAGCCTTCACCTTCGGCGACCCGGTTCCGGTGCTCGATGGCCGCGAGATTCTGGACTACCTGGAGTGCTGGCAGAACGGCCGCTGGTACGAACCGCCGCTGTCGCTTGACGGCCTGGCGAAGTCCACCCGGGCCAGCGTCTACCTGCAGAGCGGCATCGGCTTCAAGCGCAACATGCTTGAGCGCACCTTCATCCCCCACAAGCTGCTCAGCCGTGCCGCGTTCGGGCAATTCGCCCTGGACTGGCTGTGGTGCGGCAACGCCTACCTGGAGAAGCGCCGCAACATGCTCGGCCAGGCGCTGGGCCTGTTGCCGCCGCTGGCCAAGTACATGCGGGTGGGCGCAGAGCCGGGCGAGTGCTTCCAGGTGCGCGGCTGGAAGGATGAACACGAGTTCGAGCGCGGTACCGTGCTGCACCTGCGCGAGGCCGACATCAACCAGGAGATCTACGGCATGCCGGAGTGGCTGGCCGCCCTGCAGAGCGCGCTGCTCAACGAGTCGGCGACCCTGTTCCGGCGTAAGTACTACCAGAACGGGTCACATGCGGGGTTCATCCTCTACATGACCGACGCCGCGCAGAACGAGGGCGACGTTGCCGCGCTACGCACCGCGCTGAAGAACGCCAAGGGGCCAGGCAACTTCCGCAACCTGTTCATGTACGCCCCGGGAGGCAAGAAGGATGGCATCCAGTTGCTGCCGGTCAGTGAAGTGGCGGCCAAGGACGAGTTCGGCAGCATCAAGAACATCAGCCGCGACGACCTGCTGGCCGCGCTGCGCATCCCGCCGCAACTGATGGGCATCGTCCCGCAGAACGCTGGCGGCTTCGGCAGCCTGCGCGAGGCGGCCGAGGTATGGGCCATCAACGAACTCGAACCCATCCAGGCGCGCCTGCAGCAGGTGAACGACTGGCTGGGGGAGGAGGTGATCCGGTTCAGGCCGTTCGAGCTGCCGACCAAGAACTGAGCCGCCCGGAAACGAAAAAGCCGCCCAACGAGGCGGCTTTTTTGTGTCTGCGCGACATGAAATTTTGCGGTTCTACGGCGTAAAAGGCGGTAGCTGATATTACCACGCCAGCATTTGCAAAGCCATCATCAGGCTGGCTGAAACCCAGGATTCATGCGGGGTCCAGGTGATCAGGCGAGGCCAGGAGAGTGCGCTACAGCGTGGTGCTCAGATGAGCTGGAGGATCTGGCGGGCGGGATGGGCCTGGCTCACCCTGGACCCGGCGCGCGCAATCGTCCCCCCGCCACGCCTGCGGGCTAAACCTGTGGCTTTTTCTGCACCCCTGCAGATTGCAGCGGGCGCCGCCAGCACTGGCGGACCGAGGAGGTTTTGCGGTGCTGGTTTCCCTGCGAATCCCTGCACCGAAGGGTGGTTTTCGGAGTCGCGCTGGATTGCAGCAGGGCAGGGGAGGATGGGGGAATCTCGGAGGGGGTGTTCGCTAGAGGTAATTTCGGTTAGCTGCATAACTGACCGGGGCTGTAACCCGCATGAATGCTGGGTTAGCGGTATTACCTTGGAGGGTGATTTGAGGTAAGGGTAAAGGTTAGGTTTTCCCAAGCCCTTGATTTTAAAGGCTTTCAGTTTTGGAGAAGGAAACCAGAAAAAAGGTAATCAGATAACCATCACCTAACCGTTTCCTAACCTTTGCCAGATCGCTCGCAGCCCTAGTGCCGCAAGGGCTTCGCTGCTTTAGATATAGGACCTAACCAAAATTACCCCAAATCGAGGGGTCAACATAAAACAGCGCAAATCCAGCCCCGGGTGCTCTCAACACCCGACCTGCGCGCTTTCGCTGGGAACACTCTGGGAATAAAACAGCCGCAAAAACAGGCGTTCTTGCGAGGGGCGCATCCGCTGGAAGCCTTGATTCATGAGGCTTTGCGGGGCGGGAGCCCTAGAAGATGGTGCGGACGGAGAGACTCGAACTCTCACACCTTGCGGCGCCAGAACCTAAATCTGGTGTGTCTACCAATTTCACCACGTCCGCGTGGTTGAAACGAAAACGCCAGACCTTGAGTCTGGCGTTTTCTCGAATATGGGGTGGACGATGGGAATCGAACCCACGACACCAGGAGCCACAATCCTGTGCTCTACCAACTGAGCTACGCCCACCATATTGCGTTGTTGCGTTTGCTTGTGCCAAAGCTGCCTTTATGGCGCACCCGGCAGGACTCGAACCTGCGACCATCCGCTTAGAAGGCGGATGCTCTATCCAGCTGAGCTACGGGCGCCTATTTCTGCTATCTCGGTTAGAGCGCAAATCTTGGCTTTGATGACAACCAACCCTTGGTGAGGCTTGTTGCCTTCAGGCCCAGCGACTAGCTGTGCTCGACAAGCGGGGCGTATGTTAGTCATGCGCCTATGCCTCGTCAACAGGTTTTTTTAAAAAAATCCTGTGAGATAAATGGGTTACGTCTGTCCGTCCTTCGTGGCTTTTGCCAGCGGGGGCTGGCGTGCGAGAATGCGCGCCTTCTATTTCACCTTCGTGATGGTTGACCAAGCGTAATGACCGCTCAATTGATCGACGGTAAGGCGATTGCCGCCCGTCTCCGCCAGCAGATCGCTCAACGTGTTGCCGAACGTCGCCAGCAGGGGCTGCGCGTACCTGGTCTGGCTGTGATCCTGGTGGGTTCCGATCCTGCGTCGCAGGTTTACGTGGCTCACAAACGCAAGGACTGCATCGAGGTGGGTTTCGAGTCCCGTGCTTATGATTTGCCAGAGACGACTCGTCAGGATGAATTGCTGGCGCTGATCGATGAGCTCAATGCCGATCCCGCGATTGACGGCATCCTGGTGCAGTTGCCCCTGCCGAAGCATCTGGATGCCTCCGGGTTGCTGGAGCGTATCCGTCCCGATAAGGACGTGGATGGCTTCCATCCTTATAACGTAGGTCGCCTGGCGCAGCGGATTCCGTTGCTGCGCCCGTGTACGCCCAAGGGCATCATGGCGCTGCTGGCAGAAACCGGAGTCGATCTCCATGGGTTGGACGCCGTGGTGGTGGGCGCATCAAATATCGTGGGGCGGCCCATGGCGCTTGAGTTGCTGTTGGCGGGATGCACGGTCACGGTCACCCACCGTTTCACCAGGAATCTGGAAGAGCACGTCAAGCGCGCCGACCTGCTGGTGGTGGCTACGGGAATCACCGGATTGGTGAAGGGTGATTGGATCAAGCCTGGTGCGATCGTTATCGATGTGGGGATCAATCGCCAGCCAGATGGGCGGCTGCTCGGTGATATCGAGTTTAAGGGTGCCAGTGAACGCGCCGGTTGGATTACCCCGGTCCCGGGAGGAGTGGGGCCGATGACGCGCGCCTGCCTGCTGGAGAATACGCTCCACGCGGCGGATCAATTGCACGCCTAAAGTGGGCGTGATGAAAACGGCACCCATCAGGGTGCCGTTTTTATTGGTGCGTCAGTCGGGATCGCGCCGCCTTGTTCGTTCCAAGCTATCCATGTGAGTAGAGGAGAAGTCATGAATCACTGCCAGCCGGCCATTCTGGAAGCCCCGGTTCCCTTGCAGGCGCGTCATCTGTTCTTTTCGTTGGGTTCGCCTGGCGAGTTGCGTGCGGCGCTGGATCGTCTCGTTCCGCTGATTGATGGTCGGAGTTTGGTCGTAGGGTTGGGGCAACCGCTGGTGCAGGTGCTTGGCTGTTCTGTGTCGGGGCTCCGGGCGTTCCCTTGCTTCGGGGGTGCCCTGGTTGATGTTCCCTCTACTCAGCATGCGTTGTGGTGTTGGTTGAGAGGGGCGGATCGCGGAGAGTTGCTGCACTTGTCTCGCCGGTTGGAGGCTGCGCTATTTCCAGCGTTGACTCTCGATCATATGGTTGAGGTGTTCCGTCACAAGGAGGGCCGTGACCTGACCGGGTACGAGGATGGCACTGAGAACCCGGTTGGCGATGCTGCCATCGAAGCGGCGCTTGTTACCGAGGGTGGGGCTGGCGACGTGGGTGGCAGTTTTGCCGTCATCCAGCGCTGGGTGCATGACCTGAATTATTTCGAGAGCCTCCCTGCGACGGATCAGGATGATATCTTCGGGCGTCGCAAGAGCGACAACGAGGAGCTGGATGAGGCTCCGGCGTCAGCGCATGTGAAACGCACGGCCCAGGAAAGCTTCGAGCCGGAGGCCTTTATGGTGCGGCGTTCCATGCCGTGGGTAGAGGGGGAGCGGGCGGGGCTGATGTTCCTGTGTTTCGGGCGGAGCTTCGCTGCATTCGAGGTTCAGATGCGTCGGATGGCTGGGGTCGATGACGGGATTGTCGATGCGCTTTACCGATTCAGTCGGCCGGTTTCGGGTGAGTATTACTGGTGTCCGCCGCTGCGTGATGGCGTGCTCGATTTGTCAGCATTGCAGATATGTTGATTATATTTGCACGAAGGCTTGACGTTTGAATGGGGCGGCCTATAATGCGCCCCACTTCCAGCGCAGAGCTGCTGAAAACTCCTTGTAAATCAATGAGTTGGATGTTCGGGTCTGGGTTGGAATGCTCGCTAGAGGAAGCGGGCTGCTGGTCGAGGCGGGGTTGACAGTGTCGTTTGACGCTGTATGATTCGCCTCCCGCTAGCGAACTGAGTTGATTCGGTTCGCGGTGGTAAGCAGTTGAGTTGAAACGAAAAGTTGTTCAAAACAACGCTTGACAAGCAAAACGGCCGCTGTAGAATGCGCGGCCTCGGTTGAGACCTTCGGTCAGATCGAAACGCTCTTTAACAACTG
>NZ_DATJCS010000003.1:0-46452 GCF_035497915.1 Pseudomonas sp. | reverse complement strand
CATTCTACAGCGGCCGTTTTGCTTGTCAAGCGTTGCTTTGAAAACTTTTCGTTTCAACTCAACTGCTTACCACTGCGAACCGAATCAACCCAGCTCGCTAGCGGGAGGCGAATCATACAGCGCCAAACGACACTGTCAACCCCGCCTCGACCAGCAGCCCGCTTCCTCTAGCGAGCATTCCAACCCAGACCCGAACATCCAACTCATTGATTTACAAGGAGTTTTCAGCAGCTCTGCGCTGGAAGTGGGGCGCATTATAGGTGAGCAGAAACTGTTGTCAAACTTTTTATTGCGCAGCTATCAAAAGAACGCCTGGATGCCAGTCTGGGCCCGCCCCAGGATCAGGACATATACGTCGTGCGTACCTTCATTAGTATTTACCACCTCCAAATTGACCAGGCGGCGTCATACCGAACTCATCACTGATACCGTTGCCACGCGAGATCCAGCACCTGCCGCAACTGTTGCGCTTCATCATCGAGATGATTTCCACGGCAGCAGCCCCCTCATCCCTCATGCACCCCAGAGGCAGACAACCCTGCAATGCCAGGGCAATGTCCGCCTGCATGTCGGCCAGCTTCTTCTGAATCAGCTGGTTGGCGGCATGCCAGCAGGGTTCCGCCACGCCCAACGCGCCCCAGGCAATTCCATAGCGCGCCGAGCTCAGGGGGACCCTTCAAGCCACACGCCTTGGGGAAGGCCGTCCGAACAGAACGCCTCGTCCATGGCGATCGCGACGCACGCAGCCCAACCTTGCCCTGGAGGCCCGAGGCGCTGAATCCCTGCCAGCCAGCACGAAGCCGCGAACCTTTGCGCACCCGGGTGATCATCGCGCCGGGATCGCCATGATCCGACTCGGTCAGACCAAACCAGCCGATCGATTCGCCACTGGCGAGCCGAGCAGATACTTCTGCCGGGAAGCCCCGGTGCCGCACATACATATAGATGGGCACCATCACCAGCGAGGGCTGCACGCTCACCACCGAGCGATTCGACCAGCACAGCCATCCAGCCCGCAATGTAGTCACGGCCAGAAACGACTACATTTTCCGGACCGCAAGCCGGTGACCCACCATCCCCGGATGCACGAAGCCGACCTTTCTTCGACTTCAGCCCCAAGACCCTTATTTCCAGTCAAGGAATTACCGAGAACCGCACGGCAGAGAGATATGACTGAACGGTCATATATCGACTTGTAGTTCAACGGATGTTTTACTTCAAAAATCTTGATGGCCTATTCGTTCACCTGCACAATGCCGCGCCTTCCTCCGGAACTACGACCTTCGGAGGGTGTAGTCCCAGTATTGGCCGGACAGAACAACGATAAATAGGAGAACGGAAGTGCTCATCGGCATTCCCCTAGAAACCCACGCTGGGGAAACCCGCGTGGCCGCCACCCCCGAGACCGTGAAGAAGCTTGTCGGTCAGGGACATCAGGTGGCCGTTCAGGCTTCGGCCGGCAGCCATGCCTGCATCCCGGACAGCGCCTACGAACAGGCCGGCGCACGCATCGTCTCCGCCGCCGAGGCCTTCGCCGCCGACCTGGTGCTCAAGGTAGTCGCCCCCAGCGACAGCGAACTGGCGCAGATGAAGCCGGGCGCGGTGCTGGTCGGCATGCTCAACCCCTTCGACAACGCCAGCCTCGCGCGCATGGCCCAGCAAGGCGTCACCGCCTTCGCCCTGGAAGCCGCGCCGCGCACCTCGCGCGCGCAGAGCCTGGATGTGCTCTCTTCCCAGGCCAACATCGCCGGCTACAAGGCCGTGATGCTCGCCGCCAACCACTACCCGCGCTTCATGCCCATGCTGATGACCGCCGCCGGCACCGTGAAGGCCGCCCGCGTGCTGATTCTCGGTGCCGGCGTGGCTGGCCTGCAGGCCATTGCCACCGCCAAGCGCCTGGGCGCGGTGATCGAAGCCTCCGACGTGCGCCCGGCGGTGAAGGAGCAGATCGAATCCCTCGGCGCCAAGTTCGTCGACGTGCCGTTCGAGACCGACGAGGAGCGCGAGTGCGCCCAGGGCGTCGGCGGTTACGCCCGCCCGATGCCGCAGTCCTGGATGGAGCGCCAGGCCAAGGCCGTGCACGAGCGCGCCAAGCAGGCCGACATCGTCATTACCACTGCACTGATCCCCGGCCGCAAGGCGCCCATCCTGCTGCAGGAAGCCACCGTCGCGGAAATGAAGCCGGGCTCGGTGATCATCGACCTGGCCGCTGCCCAGGGTGGCAACTGCCCGCTGACCGAAGCGGATCAGGTAGTGGTCAGGCACGGCGTCACCCTGGTCGGTCACACCAACCTGCCCGCGCTGGTGCCGGCGGACGCCTCCGCGCTGTATGCCCGCAATCTGCTGGACTTCCTCAAGCTGGTCATCGACAAGGACGGCCAGTTCCACCTCAACCTCGAAGACGACATCGTCGCCGCCTGCCTGATGTGCCGGGACGGTGAAGTCGTGCGCAAGAACGGCTAAGGGGCACGGACATGGACCTGATTTCCGACGGTATCTACAACCTGATCATCTTCGTGCTGGCCATCTATGTGGGCTACCACGTGGTCTGGAACGTCACCCCCGCCCTGCACACCCCGCTGATGGCCGTTACCAACGCCATCTCGGCCATCGTCATCGTCGGCGCCATGCTGGCCGCCGCGCTGACCGTCACCCCGCTGGGCAAGGCCATGGGCACCCTGGCCGTGACGCTGGCGGCGGTCAACGTGTTCGGCGGTTTCCTGGTGACCCGGCGCATGCTGGAAATGTTCAAGAAGAAGGCCGCGAAGGCCCCGGTGGAGAAGTAATCAATGAGCATGAACCTGATCACCGTCCTCTACCTGATCGCCTCGGTGTGCTTCATCCAGGCGCTCAAGGGCCTGTCGCACCCGACCAGCTCGCGGCGCGGCAACCTGTTCGGCATGATCGGCATGGCCATCGCCGTGCTGACCACCGTCGCCCTCATCTATAAGCTCGGCACCGAGCTGGCCACCCAGGGCATCGGCTACGTGATCGTCGGCCTGCTGATCGGCGGCACCGCCGGCTCGATCATGGCCAAGCGCGTGGAAATGACCAAGATGCCCGAGCTGGTGGCGTTCATGCACAGCATGATCGGCCTGGCCGCGGTGTTCATCGCCATCGCCGCCGTGGCTGAGCCGCAGTCGCTGGGCATCGTCACCTCGATCGCCGACCCGATTCCGGCCGGCAACCGCCTGGAGCTGTTCCTCGGCGCGGCCATCGGTGCCATCACCTTCTCCGGTTCGGTGATCGCCTTCGGCAAGCTGTCCGGCAAGTACAAGTTCCGCCTGTTCCAGGGCGCGCCGGTGGTGTTCAAGGGCCAGCACCTGCTGAACCTGGCAGTGGGCCTGGTCATCGTCGGCCTGGGCCTGATGTACACCTTCACCGGTGATGTCATCTCGTTCGCCATTCTGGTGGCGCTGGCCTTCATCATCGGCGTGCTGATCATCATCCCCATCGGTGGCGCCGACATGCCGGTGGTGGTGTCGATGCTCAACAGCTACTCGGGCTGGGCGGCGGCCGGTATCGGCTTCTCGCTGAACAACTCGATGCTGATCATCGCCGGTTCGCTGGTCGGTTCCTCGGGCGCGATCCTCTCCTACATCATGTGCAAGGCGATGAACCGCTCGTTCTTCAACGTGATCCTGGGCGGCTTCGGCGCCGAGGCCGGTGGCGCCAACGCCGGCGGCGAGCAGGTGCAGCGCAACGTGAAGTCCGGCTCCAGCGATGACGCCGCCTTCCTGCTGACCAACGCCGACAGCGTGGTGATCGTGCCCGGCTACGGCCTGGCGGTGGCCCGTGCCCAGCACGCGCTGATGGAGCTGGCCGAGAAGCTGACCCACCGTGGCGTGACCGTGAAGTACGCCATCCACCCGGTAGCCGGCCGTATGCCCGGGCACATGAATGTGCTGCTGGCCGAGGCCGAGGTGCCTTACGAGCAGGTGTTCGAGATGGAGGACATCAACAGCGAGTTCGGCCAGACCGACGTGGTGCTGGTGTTGGGCGCCAACGACGTGGTCAACCCGGCGGCCAAGAACGATCCGAAGTCGCCGATCGCCGGCATGCCGATCCTCGAGGCCTACAAGGCCAAGACGGTGATCGTCAACAAGCGCTCGATGGCCAGCGGCTACGCCGGCCTGGACAACGAGCTGTTCTACATGGACAAGACCATGATGGTCTTTGGCGACGCCAAGAAGGTCATCGAAGACATGGTCAAGGCCGTGGACTGACCCAAAAAGCGTTGAGCGACAGCCACCTGCGCACAATCGGCGGTGGCTGTCGATGTTTCTGAGCAAGCCCCCTCCGTGATGCGCACTTGACCTTCGTATTACAGGCGTGAGGCGAGCGAAACCCTAGACTCGGGGGCTGTTCAGCCCACAAGAAGATCTAGGAGCCGCTGCATGTCCCAGTACGCCGATCGTATCCGCCTCGCGTCCCTCTGCGAAAAAATCACCACCGCCGAAGAAGCGGCCAAGCTGGTCAAGAACGGAAACACCGTCGGCATGAGCGGCTTCACGCGTGCCGGCGAAGCCAAGAAGCTGCCGCTGGCCCTGGCCGCGCGCGCTCGTCAGGAAGAGCTGAAGATCACCCTGATCACCGGCGCCAGCCTGGGCAACGACATGGACAAGCAGATGGCCGAGTCCGGTCTGCTGGCCCGCCGCATGCCGTTCCAGTCCGATGCCGGCCTGCGCAAGGCGATCAACAGCGGTGAAGTCATGTTCATCGACCAGCACCTGTCCGACACCGTCGAACAGCTGCGTGCCGGCAGCCTGCCGAAGGTCAACGTGGCAATCATCGAAGCCTGCGCCATTACCGAGAACGGCGGCATCGTGCCGACCACCTCGGTGGGCAACTCCGCCAGCTTCGCCGAAGCCGACGTGGTGATCGTCGAGCTGAACCTGGCCCACCCGGCCGCCCTGGAAGGCCTGCACGACATCTACCTGCCGGCCAAGCGCCCGAACCGCGGCCCGGTGCCGCTGATCAACGGCCAGGACCGCATCGGCACCCCCTACATCCCGTGCGACCCGGCGCGCATCGCCGCCATCGTCATCACCGACCAGGAAGACTCCTACTCCGCCGTCCTGCCGTCCGATGAGGACACCCAGGCCATCGCTGACCACCTGATCGCCTTCCTCGAAATGGAAGTCGAGCGCGGCAACCTGACCTCCAGCCTGCTGCCGCTGCAGGCCGGCGTCGGCACCATCGCCAACGCCGTGATGAGCGGCCTGCTGAAGTCCAACTTCAGCGGCCTGACCATGTACTCCGAAGTGCTGCAGGACTCCACCTTCGAGCTGTTCGACGCCGGCAAGCTGGCCGCCGCCTCCGGCTGCTCGTTCACCCTGTCCGAGCGCATGTGCCACCATGTGATGGCCAACCTCGACAAGTACAAGGACAAGCTGGTGCTGCGCCCGCAGGAAATCTCCAACCATCCGGAGATCGTCCGCCGCATCGGCATCATCGGCATCAACACCGCGCTGGAGTTCGACATCTACGGCAACGTCAACTCCACCCACGTCAACGGCACCCACATGATGAACGGCCTGGGCGGCTCGGGCGACTTCACCCGCAACTCCCACCTGGCGATCTTCGTGACCAAGTCGATCGCCAAGGGCGGCGCCATCTCCAGCGCCGTGCCGATGGTTCCGCACGTCGACCACAACGAGCACGACGTGGACATCATCGTCACCGAGCAGGGCCTGGCCGACCTGCGTGGCCTGGCGCCGCGCGAGCGCGCCCAGCTGATCATCGACAAGTGCGTGCACCCGGACTTCCGCCCGGCCATGCAGGACTACTTCGACCGCGCCTGCGCCAGCGTCGGCGGCCAGACCCCGCACATCCTCGAAGAAGCCTTCTCCTGGCACACCAACATGTGCAAGACCGGCCACATGCTGGGCAAGCGCTGATTGCAACGGCCCGCACCACCCACCGGTGGTGCGGGCCGCGGCCGTGCGCGCCGGCGCTGCTGGCTTTTAGCTATCTAGCTAATGGTCGCTGTGCACAAAGCTCGTTACACTCGCGGCTCCAAAATCTGCCAACAACCCCCGAGGTAAACCGCATGACTCCGATTCGTCTGTTCGGCGCCGCTGCTCTGCTGAGCCTGTCGTCCCTGGCCAGCGCCTCCAGCTTCATCGGTACCACCGACATGATCGGCAGTGCCCTGATCGGCACCACCGAATCCACCACCGACATGTCCTCCGGCGATGAAAAGATCGTTCTGGCTGCCCGTGAAGACGCCGCCAGCTTCGTTGCCAGCCGTGGCGAAATCCGCGGCGCCCACCTGGAGTCCGCACTGCAGGTGATCCGCGCCAAGGCGCCCGCCCTGCAAGCCTCCGACCTGGAGCTGGCCGAGGCCATCCTCGCCCGCTAAGCGGTACGACGCGCCGTCGACAGGCGGCGCGTGCTTTCCTTCACGCAGTCATCTGGCTGCGGTCCAACCCGCATGACCCATTCCTTCTCGTTTCGCTTCTTCTGCCTTCTCCTGCTCCTGTCGCTGGCCGCCGGCGCGCGCGCCGAACTGCGTCTGCAGCTGGACGAGCAGGGGCTGAACGATGCCCAGCGCCTGGCCAGTCGCCAACTGCTCGACGAAGCCGTCGCGGCATTGCCACCGCGCCTGATCGAACGCCTGGACCGTCGCGTCACCGTGCGCTGGGCCGAACTGCCCGAGGCCGTGCACGGGCGCATGGCCGGCGAGCGACTGTTGCTCAATCGCACCCTGCTGCCGGGGCTGACCGACGGAAGCGCGCACCGCCAGCCGACCGGGCGCACCCATGGCACGCAATACCGCGAACTGCTGGCCACCGTGCTGCACGAGCTGGCGCACCTGTATGACCGTGCCCGCCTCTGGTCCCCCCTGGATCGTCGCCAGCTGGCGCGCTGCAGCCGACTGGCGAGTACGCTGGGCCCGGTTGGCCTGCCTGACGACTGTCGTGGCGAGAGCGCGCGGCGCTTCACCCTGTCCGACGATCCGCGCCTGCTGGAACTGGCCGGCTGGCCCCAGCGCATCGGCGGACGCGGCGAACCGGTCGACGATAACGGCCAGCACGAGCGCAGCCCGGACCGCTACGAGCTGCACAACCCTCGCGAATTCCTCGCGGTCAATTTCGAGTACTTCCTGCTCGACCCCGACTACGCCTGCCGGCGCCCGGCGCTGCAGCAGTACTTCAGCGAGCACTTCGGCTGGCAGCCGTCCCGCGCCGAACCCTGCGGTCCGCGCCTGCCGTTCCTGAACGCCAGCCGCGACTATGAGAAGGCGCCGCTGGCCTGGATCGACCCCGAGCGTGTTTACGAGGTCGATTACCTGTACGCCGAGGCCAACGACAACTGGGTCAGCCGCTGGGGCCACAGCATGCTGCGCCTGGTGATCTGCGCACCCGGCCGGCCGCGCGGCGCGGATTGCCGCTTGGATCTGGAGCACCATCTGGTGCTCTCCTACCGCGCCTTCGTCGGCGACCTGCAGCTGTCCAGCTGGGATGGCCTGACCGGCGTCTACCCATCGCGGCTGTTCATCCTGCCGCTGTCCCAGGTGGTGGACGAGTACACCAAGGTCGAGCTGCGCGACCTGCTCTCCGTACCGCTGCGCCTGAGCCGCGCCGAACAGGACGACCTGGTGCGCCGCGCGGTGGAAACGCACTGGAGCTACGACGGGCGCTACTACTTCCTGACCAACAACTGCGCGGTGGAAACCCTGCAGCTGTTGCGTACCGGCACCGCCCATCCCGCACTGCGCGGGCTCGACAGTGTCATGCCCAACGCCCTGCTCGCCTCGCTGGCCACCCGCGGCCTGGCCGATCTCGCGCCGCTGGCCGACGCGCGTCAGGCGCTGCGCCTGGGCTACCGCTTCGATTCGTTCCGTGGCCGCTACCAGGCGATGTTCGATGTGTTGCGCCAGCAACTGCCGATTGCCCAGCGCAGCGTCGAAGCCTGGCTGGCCCTGCCGGCGGGCGAGCGCCTGCCGTGGATCGCCAGGGCCGACCTGCGCACCAGCGCCGCCCTGCTACTGCTCGAACAAGCCGCCCAGCGCCAGCAACTGCTGCTGGCCCAGGACGAACTGAAGCAGCGCTACCTGGGCGAAACCGCCGACCCGCAGATGAAGCGCACCGGGGAAACTCTGCAGACCATGCTGGTGCAGGCAGGCTTCCTCAGCCGTCCGGCGGAGTTGCTGAAGAGCGGCTACGGGCTGCCACAACCGGCGGAATGGCGCGAGCTGAACGCGCTGACCGAGGAACGCCACCGGTCGCTGCGCCAGCTGAGCGACAACCTCGACCATGACCTGCGCCAGTTGCTGCTGCCGCAACGGCGCAACGAGCTGGCGGCGGTCGAGACCAACCTGACCCGGCTCGGCGAGCGGGTCCGCAGCCTGCACCGCGAAGCCGGCGGACTGCAGTTGCGCTAGCCGCCGCGCGCGCAAAACCCGGGCGGACCACGACAACCTTGTCCGCCCTGCGATCCGCCCACTAGCAAGCGTGCTAATGATCTTGCGTTCGCCGCGCGCCGCAACCAAGATAGCGGCGTTTTCGTTCTCGCCGGCCGTACGCCCGGCTTCGGTGGATATGTGCTGCAAGTCCTGATGGCCATCTGGCCACTTTTCGCCCTGATCATTGCCGGGCACCTGATGCGCCGCTGGCAATTCCCCAGCGACAGCTTCTGGCCCGGCGCCGAGCGCCTCAACTACTTCATCCTCTTCCCCGCGCTGCTGGTGGCCAGCCTGGTCAATGCGCCGCTGGACAACCCGGCCATGCCGCGCCTCGCGCTGGGTGTGTTCAGCGTCCTGGGCATCGGCTGGGTCGCCCTGCTGATCCTGCGCAAACTGTTCAAGTGGGAAACCGCGCACTTTGGCGTGTTCACCCAGGCGCAGCTGCGCTTCAACACCTACCTGGGCCTGGCCATCGTCGGCAACCTGTTCGGCGCCGAAGGGCTGGGCATCGCGGCGGTGCTGCTGGCACTGATGGTGCCGGCGGTGAACGTGCTGTCCGTCTGGGCGTTGAGCGCCGAAGGCGGCGTCAGCCCGCGCACCCTGTTGCTGCCCATCCTCAAGAACCCGTTGATCCTCGGTTGCGTGGTGGGCGCACTGATCAACCTCAGCGGCGTGGGCCTGCCGGCCGGCAGCGACCGGCTGTTGAGCCTGATGGCCGCCGCCAGCCTGCCGCTGGGCCTGCTCTGCGTCGGCGCCGCGCTGCAGCCGCAGCAACTGCGCAGCCAACTGGCGCCGCTGGCCTGGAACACCGGGGTTCGCCTGCTGGTCATGCCGCTGCTGGCCTGGGGCGTGGCCTTCCTGCTCGGCCTGCCGGCGCTGGAAACCGCCGTGGTGGTGGTGTTCTTCGCCATTCCGACCGCGACGGCCAGCTACATCCTCACCCGCCAGCTGGGCGGGGACGCCCCGCTGATGGCCGGCGTGATCACCCTGCAGACCCTGCTGTCGGTCGCCAGCCTACCGCTGATCATCGGCCTGCTGGGCTTCTGATCCCCCCTCTGGCCGGAACCTGGCGGGCCGAGTAACATCAGTTCGCCAGCTGCGTCACCGCCGGCCTCGCTCACCCCATCCATTACTCCCAAACGAATCCGTCATCCGCCCGGTTGTGCGGTTTAGCTGCCTGTCAGGCTTTTTCTGGGAGGCTTGGTCATGCTGACCCTGCTCAACCTGTTGTCCGCCGTCGCCCTGCTGGTATGGGGCACGCACATCGTGCGCACCGGCATCCTGCGCGTGTACGGCTCGCAATTGCGCGAAACCCTCAACCGCAGCACCCGCAACCTGCCGCTGGCGTTCGGCGCCGGCATCGCGGTCACCGCCCTGGTGCAGAGCAGCAACGCCACCGCCCTGCTGACCACCTCCTTCGTCGCCGAGGGGCTGATGACCCTCGGCCCGGCGCTGGCCATCATGCTGGGCGCCGACGTCGGCACCGCGCTGATGACCCGCGTGCTGACCCTGGACCTGCACTGGCTGTCGCCGCTGCTGATCCTGATCGGCGTGGTGCTGTTTCTCACGCGCCGGCAGACACGCGTCGGCCAGTTCGGCCGCGTGCAGATCGGCGTCGGGCTGATCCTGCTGGCCCTGCAGCTGATCGTCGCCGCCGCGCAGCCGATCACCGAATCCGCCGGCATCAAGGTGCTGTTCGCCGAGCTGACCGGCGACATCCTGCTCGACGCGCTGATCGGCGCGCTGTTCGCGCTGCTCAGCTATTCCAGCCTGGCCGCCGTGCTGCTCACCGCCACCCTGGCCAGCGCCGGACTGCTCAGCCTGCCGGTGGCCATCGGCCTGGTGATCGGCGCCAACATCGGCAGCGGCGTGCTGGCGCTGCTCAACAGCAGCCTGCAGAGCGCCGCCGGACGCCGGGTGGCGCTGGGCAGCCTGTTCTACAAACTGATCGGCCTGCTGCTGATCATCCCCTTCCTCGACCCGCTGGTGGCCTGGATGGACAGCCTGGCGTTGGACAGCGCCAGCCTGGTGATCGGCTTCCACGTGCTCTACAACAGCCTGCGCTGCGTGCTGCTGCTGCCCACGGTGGGCGCCATGGCGCGGCTGAGCACCTGGCTGCTGCCGGAGCGTCCCGAAAGCGAGGACGGCGTGCGCCCGCGCAACCTGGACCCGGCGGCGCTGGCCACCCCCGGCCTGGCGCTGGCCAACGCGGTGCGCGAGACCCTGCGCATCGGCGATCTGGTGGAGCAGATGCTCGAGCAGTTCCATCTGGTGCTGCGCGACGACGATCGCAACGCCGGGCAGCGCATCCGCGCGCTGGACGACGATGTCGACGCGCTGTACAGCGCGGTCAAGCTCTACCTGGCGCAGATCAACCGCGACGACCTGTCGGTGCAGGACAACCGGCGTTGGGCGGAAACCATCGAGCTGGCGGTCAACCTGGAACACGCCGGCGACCTGATCGAACACATGCTCGGCAAGCTGCAGAGCCACAAGACCGCCCGTGCCCATGCGTTTTCCGAGGTCGGCCTGCAGGAGCTGCTGGCCCTGCACGCCGGCCTGCGCGACAACCTGCGCCTGGGCCTGTCGGTGTTCCTTGGCGGCGACCGCGCCAGCGCGCAGCGCCTGCTGGACGAGAAACGCCGCTTCCAGGTCTGGGAGCGGCGCCTGACCCACGCACATGTGAACCGTCTCAGCGAGCGGGTGGTGGCCAGCCTGCACAGCAGTGGCCTGCACCTGGAGCTGATCGCCGACATGAAGCGCCTCAACTCGCTGTTCTGCGCCAGCGCCTATCCGGTGCTGGATGCCGCCGCCGCGTCAGCCGACGCGGCGGCAGCGGCCGAGCGCGTCAGCGCCGAGGTGCCCGCCGACGCTGCAGCCATACCACCAGCGCAAACACCATGAAGCCGGGGATCCACATCCATTCCTTGGCCCAGCGATCGGTGGGTGCGCGCACCCGCAGGATCTGCTGGTCGAAGGTCAGGCCCAGGTCGGCGGCGACACTACCGAACGCCACACTGTCGATCAGCAGCTTGCCGTCCTCTTCGTAGAGCATCAGGCCCAGCGCCTCCAGGCGCTGCTCGCCACTCTCGCCGTCCGGCACCGGCAGCAGCAGGGCGAACTCGCGCGGATCACCCACGTCGTCCTCGCCGAGCACGCGCAGGCGCAGCTGGCTGTCGGCCTCCACCTGGCCCAGCGCCTGCACGAACTGGCTGGGCGGAAGGTCCTGGTAGGGATCATGCACCAGGTCCATCCAGAAGCCCGGGCGGAACAGCGTGAAGGCCACCAGCAGCAGCAACACGCCCTCGTACCAGCGGCTGCGCACCAGGAAGAAGCCCTGGGTGCCGGCGGCGAAGATCAGCATGGCGATGGTGGCGACGATAAAGATCAGCACGCCGTGCCAGAAGCCCACGTCGATCAGCAGCAGATCGGTGTTGAAGATGAACAGGAACGGCAGCGCCGCGGTGCGCAGGCTGTAGTAGAAGGCGGTCAGGCCGGTCTTGATCGGATCGCCCTTGGACACCGCCGCGGCGGCGAACGAAGCCAGGCCCACCGGCGGGGTCACGTCGGCCATGATGCCGAAGTAGAAGACGAACAGGTGCACCGCGATCAGCGGCACGATCAGCCCGTTCTGCTGCCCCAGCGCCACCACCACCGGCGCCAGCAGGCTGGACACCACGATGTAGTTGGCGGTGGTCGGCAGGCCCATGCCGAGGATCAGGCTGAACACCGCGGTGAACAGCAGCATGAGCAGCAGGTTGCCCATCGACAGCACTTCCACCACGTCGGCCAGCACCAGGCCGACGCCGGTCTGCGACACCGCGCCGACGATGACGCCGGCCGCCGCGGTGGCGATGCCGATACCGATCATGTTGCGCGCGCCGCCGATCAGGCCCTCGCGCAGGTCGACCACGCCGTCCGCGAAACCGCCATGGGTCTGGCCGCCGTCAGCGCGCATCCACGAGAGCAGCGGGCGCTGGGTGAGCAGGATCACCACCAGCATCACCGTGCCCCAGAACGCCGACAGGCCAGGCGACAGGCGCTCGATCATCAGGCACCAGACCAGCACCACCACCGGCAGCAGGAAATGCAGGCCGGAGAGCAGCACGGCGCGGGTCTGCGGCAGCTCCTCCAGGGGCTTGTCCGGATCTTCCGCCGGCAGCGGCGGGTTGCTGGCCGCCACCTTGAGCAGGCCCAGGTAGACCAGCGCCAGCAGCACGCCGATCACCCAGATGGCCGCCGCGCCGAGCGCCGGCTTGAGCCAGCCCAGGCCGTAGTAGACGGCCAGCGACAGGCCGCTGATCAGCGCCGCGCCGAAGGCGAAGCCGGTCAGCCGGCGCAGCCAGGGCTTGGGCTGGCGCGTGCCGATCGGCTGCATGTCGAGCTTGAGCGCTTCCAGGTGCACGATGTAGAGCAGCGCAATGTAGGAAATCGCCGCCGGCAGGAAGGCGTGCTTGATGATCTCCACGTAGGGAATGCCGACGTACTCGACCATCAGGAAGGCGGCAGCGCCCATCACCGGCGGCATGATCTGGCCGTTGACCGAGGAGGCCACCTCCACCGCGCCGGCCTTTTCGCCGGAGAAGCCGACCTTCTTCATCATCGGGATGGTGAAGGTGCCGGTGGTCACCACATTGGCGATCGACGAGCCGGAAATCAGTCCGGTCATGCCCGAGGCCACCACCGCCGCCTTGGCCGGGCCGCCGCGCAGGTGGCCGAGCAGGCTGAAGGCCAGCTGGATGAAGTAGTGGCCGGCGCCGGCGCGCTCGAGCAGCGCGCCGAACAGTACGAACAGGAACACGAAGCTGGTGGACACGCCCAGGGCGATGCCGAACACCCCCTCGGTGGTGATCCATTGATGGTTGGCCAGCGCATTCAGGCTGACGCCGCGGTGCGCCAGCATGCCGGGCATCCAGGGTCCGGCCAGGCTGTAGAGGAGAAACAGCAGGGCGATGACCGCCAGCGGCGGGCCCAGCGCGCGGCGCGTGGCTTCCAGCAGCAGCGGAATACCGATACAGGCGGTGACCAGGTCGGCGGTGGTCAGGCTGCCGGGGCGCAGCGCCAGCTGCTGGTAAAAGATGAACAGGTACGCGGCGCTCGCGGCGGCCACCAGGCCGAGGGCGATGTCCACCAGCGGCACCCGGTCACGCGGCGAGCGCTTGAACGCCGGGTAGGCCAGGAAGGCCAGCAGCAGGGCGAAGGCCAGGTGGATGGAGCGGGTTTCCGTGTCGTTGAACACCCCGACGCCGAACACGAACGGCAGCGGCGAGGCAATCCACAGCTGGAACAGCGACCAGAGCAGCGCCAGCCCGGCAATCGCCTTGGCCATGGGCCCCTGCGGCAGGCGGGCGCCAACGTCCTGGGCGATCAGTTCCTGGGTGGAGAGAGTCTTGTCTTGCATGGCAGGAGGGCCTGTCTTTCAGGAGGCGGAGACCGCAAAAACCCGCTGCCGGACGGCTCGCGGGTTTTTGCGGAGAACGGAGTCAGCGGCTCCGGTTTCGGCTTACAGCCAGCCACGTTCCTTGTAGTAGCGCTCGGCACCCTCGTGCAGCGGCGCGGTCAGGCCGACCTGGATCATGTCTTCCGGCTTGAGGTCGGCGAAGGCCGGGTGCAGGCGCTTGAAGCGCTCGATGTTCTCGAACACCGCCTTGACCAGTTGGTAGACCACTTCCGGATCGACCTTGCTGGTGGTGGACAGCACCGCCTTGCCACCGATGGACGGCGTGGCGCTGTCGTTGCCCTTGTACAGGCCGCCGGGCACCTCGGCCTTGGTGTAGTAGTGCTTGTCTGCCAGCAGCTTGTCGATCTCCGGTCCGGTGATCGGCACCAGCACCGCGTCGACGGTGGTGGTGGCTTCCTGGATGGCGCCGTTGGGATGACCGACGAAGTAGGTCATCGCGTCGATGTTGTTGTCGCCCAGCGCGCTGGCCTGTTCGGCCGGCTTGAGCTCGGCGGCCAGGGAGAACACCGACTTGTCCCAGCCCTTGACCTTCATGATCTCTTCCAGCGTGTCGCGCTGGCCGGAACCGGGGTTGCCGATGTTGACGCGCTTGCCCTTGAGGTCGTCGAGGCCCTTGATGTTGGCGTCGCGACGCGCCAGTACGGTGAACACCTCGCTCTGCAGCGAGAACACCGCGCGCAGGTCGCCCATCGCGCCTTCCTTCTCGAACGGCGCCAGGCCCTGCATGGCCTTGTACTGGTGGTCGGACTGCATGACGCCGAAGTTGAATTCACCGCTGCGCAGGCCGTTGACGTTGGCCACGCCGCCGCCGCTGGCCGGCGCGTTGCACTTGAGGTTCTCGGCGTTGCGATTGACGAAGCGGCAGATCGACTGGCCCGCCACGTAATAAACGCCGGTCTGTCCACCGGTGCCGATGGTGACATAGCGATCTTGCGCCTGTGCCGAGGCGGTACCGCCCAGGGCAGTGGCCAGGGTGGCCGTCAGGGCCCATGCCAAGGATTGGCCTTTCATGAGGGATAGCTCCTTCTTCTGATTGTCATGGGTACGACCGCCTTCGTGGGGCACGGGTCGTCGGGGGTAACTCTATACCGAAACGACATCTCGATACCCGCCTGAGTCGACCCTGGTCGCTCGCCGAGGTTTCACCCCGCTTTGCTGACGCAGATCAACAGGACCGTTCGTCGCCCTGATTAACTTGATGGCTTTGTGCCAGTTCAGGCCCGTCCTGACCCGCCACGCTCCGGAGAGCCACCGCTCCAGGAAGGGAATTTCCATGAGCCCAGAGCAGGAACTGAAGCCGCTGTTCCAGCGCATCGGCCTCGATCGCGCCGAGATCCACACGCGTTGCCGTTACCTGGACTGGTCGGCGGCCGACGGCGCTCGGCTCAACCGGCATGCCGAGGCGCTGCGTCCGTTCCATGACGCCTTCGTCAATCGCCTCTACGCCCACCTGCAGGCCTTCCAGCCGCTGTCGCGCCTGCTGCGCGACGACAGCGTCCTGCTGCGCCTGAAGAGCAGTCAGCGCGAGTACTACCGCAGCCTGTTCGAAGGCCCCTACGACTACCACTACGTGCACGAGCGCCTGCGCGTGGGCATGGTGCACGAGCGCATCGGCCTGGAGATGAAGTGGTACCTGGGCGCCTATCGCCTGTACCTGGACAACCTGCACAACGAACTGTTTTCCGACAGTGAGCATCTGCCGCTGTTCTCCAGCCTGCTCAAGGCGGTGTTCTTCGACATCTCGCTGGCGGTGGACGCCTATGCCGCCACCCAGCGCCAGGCGCTTGAGGACAGCGAGGCGCGCTTCGCCCGCGCCATGCGCGGCGCCAATGACGGATTATGGGACTGGGACGTGGAGAACGACCGCCTGTACGTCTCCGAGCGCTGGGCGAGCATGCTCGGCCTGACCCGCGACGCGCTCAACGACAGCAGCCAGAGCTGGTTCAACCGCGTGCACCCGGACGACCTGCCCGCCCTGCGCCAGACCATCGACACCCACCTCAATGGCGAAACGCCGACCCTGCAGCACGAGTACCGCATTCGCCGCGGCGAGGGCGGCTACGCCTGGGTACTGGTGCGCGGCATCGCCGAGCGCGACCGCAACGGCGGCCTGCGCCTGACCGGCTCGCAGACCGACATCAGCGAACGCAAGCTGGCCGAGGAGCGCCTGCGCCACGCGGCGCGCCACGATCCGCTGACCGGGCTGGCCAACCGCACGCGCCTGGACGAACTGTTGCAGGAGCTCGAACAGCGCCAGCTGCAGGGCGAGCAGGACGTCGCCGCGCTGCTGTTCGTCGACCTGGACCGCTTCAAGCTGATCAACGACAGCCTCGGCCACAGCGTGGGCGATCAGGTGCTGATCCAGATTGCCCAGCGTCTGCGCCGCTGCCTGCGCCAGGGCGATCAACTGGCGCGCTTCGGCGGCGACGAATTCGTCGTGCTGCTGCACGACATCCGCACCCCGCAGGACGCCGAGCAGGTGGCCCAGACCATCCTGGACGCCCTGCAGGATCCGCTGCCGGTGGCCGGTCAGGAGCTGGCGGTCAGCGCCAGCATCGGCATCGCCCCGCTGAACCAGCCCGGCCAGGTGCGCGAGGCCCTGCAGGCCGCCGACCTGGCCCTGTACCGCGCCAAGAGCGCCGGCAAGGCCCAGTACGCGCGTTTCAGCAGCGATCTGCAGTCGGCGGCGCAGCATCGGCTGGCGCTGGAGAACGCCACCGCCCATGCCCTCAGCCGCGACGAGTTCGAGCTCTACTACCAGCCCATCTACCGCATCGATGAAGGGCGGCCGCAACTGCGCGGCGTGGAAGCCCTGCTGCGCTGGCGGCAGAACGGCAAGCCGGTCGAGCCGGACAGTTTCATTCCGGTGCTGGAGGAGTCGGGGGAAATCGTCCGGGTCGGCGATTGGGTGCTGCGCGAGGCCTGCCGCCAGGTGCGCGCCTGGCAACTGGCCGGCCAGCCGCTGCTCAGCTGCTCGGTCAACCTGTCCAACCGCCAGTTGCTGCAGCCGGGCTTCGCCGCCCGGGTCATGAGCCTGCTGGCGCAGACCGGCCTGGCGCCCGAATCGCTGGTGCTGGAAATCACCGAAGGGGTGCTCATGGAAGACAGCCCCGAGCTGCACGCCAACCTGCGCCGCCTGGCGCGCATGGGCATCCGCCTGGCGCTGGACGATTTCGGCACCGGCTACTGCTCGCTGGGCTACCTCAAGCGCTTCCCGCTGCACAGCCTGAAGGTGGACAAGAGTTTCATCATGGGCGCGCACACCGATCCCGACCTGTACGCCATCAGCCGCGCCATCATCGGCCTGGGCCGGGCGCTGGGGCTGTCGGTGACCGCCGAGGGGGTGGAAACCGAGCAGCACCTGGAATTCCTGCGCCGCGAAGGCTGCCAGCACGTCCAGGGCTTCCTGTTCAGCCGCCCGCTGCCCGCCGCGCAGCTGGAGCAACTGTTCGCCACGCAACCCGACCGGCGCTACGCCTCGGTCGACTAATGGAACGCTCGATGCCGAGCCTCACTGAAAGGACGCACCACGTGACAACAGCAAGCGGGCAGCTTCGCCCCCGGGGACGGCCGTGAAGATCAATCTTCCCGTCAGCGGTCGAGCCGTCGAGCTCGCCGAGAGCATCAACATCCTCTCCACCACAGACCTCAAGGGCATCATCACCTCGGTCAATCCGGAGTTCGTCAAGGTCAGCGGCTTCAGCGAAACCGAACTGCTCGGCCAGTCGCACAACATCGTGCGCCATCCGGACATGCCGCCGGCGGCCTTCGCCGGCCTGTGGAACGCCCTGGAAAGCGGCCGCTCGTGGATGGGCATGGTGAAGAACCGCTGCAAGAACGGCGACCACTACTGGGTCAGCGCCTACGTCACCCCCATCGTCGAGGACGGCGAGGTGGTCGAGTACCAGTCGGTGCGCACCCGTCCGGAACCCGCCTGGGTGGAGAGCGCCGACGCGGTGTACGCCGCGCTGAATGCCGGGCGCACGCCCAAGCCGCTGCGCTGGCGGCCCGGCCTGTTCGCCCGCCTGCTCGGCCTGTGCGGCCTGGCGGTGGGCGCGGCGCTCGGCCTGGCGATCCTGGCGCTGGATGCCGATCCCTTCATTGCCCTGGCCAGCGGCGCGGCGGGCCTCGGCGTGTTCGCCGCCGGGCTCTGGCAGGTGCTCGCCCCGCTGCGCCAACTGCTCGACGAAGCCCGCAAGGTGGCGGTCAACCCGGTCGGCCAGTGGGTGTATTGCGGCCGCAGCGACGAATTCGGCGAGATCGCCTTCGCCCTGCGCATGCAGACCATGGAAGCCGGTGCCATCGTCGGGCGCCTGGCCGAGGCGGCGCGCCAGCTCGCCGAACAGGCCGAGCGGTTGCAGAGCGCGGTGGCGCACAGCGACGCCAGCAGCCAGCGCCAGCAGCAGGAAACCCGCCAGATCGCCCAGGCCATCGAGGAGATGGCCGCCAGCGTGCGCGAAGTGGCACGCGGCGCCCAGCACTGCGCAACCACCGCCGGCGCCGCCGACCACGCCGCGCGCGGTGGCGAGGAACAGGTGCAGGCCACCGGCCGACGCATCGCCAGCCTGGCGCGCGAGATGCAGCGCGCGGCGACGGCGGTGCAGAACCTGCAGGCCAGCAGCAGTCGCATCAACTCGGTGATCGGCGTGATCGAGGCCATCGCCGAGCAGACCAATCTGCTGGCGCTGAACGCGGCCATCGAGGCGGCGCGCGCCGGCGAGGCCGGACGCGGCTTCGCGGTGGTCGCCGATGAAGTGCGCAACCTGGCGATCCGCACCCAGGACTCGACCCGGCAGATCCAGGACATCCTCGGCGGCCTGCAGGGCGAGATCGAGGGCGCGGTGCAGGCCATGCAGGCCGGCAGCCAGGAAGTCGGCCTCAGCGAGCGCCAGGCCGCCGAGGCCTCGCAGGTGCTGGCGGAAATTCATGCCCAGGTCAGCGCCATCACCGCCCTGAACGGGCAGATCGCCGGCGCGGTGGAGCAGCAGGGCGTGGCCAGCGAGGCCATCCACCGCAGTATCGAGGAGATCCACCAGGCCAGCGAGCAGCAGGCGGTGCACAGCCATGACAGCAATCGCGCCGCCGCCGCGGTCAGCCGCCAGGCCGAGCAGTTGCGCCTGCTGGCCCGGCAGTTCTGGCACAAGCGGGTGGGCCCGCCGCGCCAGCGACGCCGGGGCGGCCTGCGCTGAACCCGGTGTCATGTCAATGTCATGATCCGCGACAAGAATGGGGGGTTACACGCAATGTCATTTTAATGGCAATCTAGCGTGCAACTGACCCCTTTCTGGCGCGATCCCGCGCCGAGCGCAGCAGTCCCGCGATGAAACTCAACCTACCCGTCACCGGTCGCCGCATCGAACTGGGCGAAGACAGCAATATCCTGTCCACCACCACGTCCAAGGGCGTGATCACCTCGGTCAACCCCGAGTTCGTCAAGATCAGCGGCTTCAGCGAAGCCGAACTGCTCGGCCAGTCGCACAACATCGTGCGCCACCCCGACATGCCGCAGGCGGCCTTCGCCGACCTGTGGAAAACCATCCAGGCCGGCCGTTCCTGGATGGGCCTGGTCAAGAACCGCTGCAAGAACGGCGATCACTACTGGGTCAGCGCCTACGTGACGCCGATCATGAAGGACGGCCAGATCGTCGAGTGCCAGTCGGTGCGCACCCGCCCGACACCCCAGGCGGTGGCCTCGGCGGAACAGCTCTACCAGGAACTGGCCGCAGGCCGGCGGCCACGCGGAATCACCCGCCCGGCGCTGGGTCTGTTCGGCACGCAGATGGCCCACAGCGGCGTGATCACCACATTGCTGATCGCGTTCGCCTGCCTGCTGCTGGAGGTGCCGCTGGTCACCGCTCTGCTGTGCGGCGCCGTCGGCCTGGCGCTGCGCTGCGCCAGTTTGTGGCTGACCCTCAAGCCCTGGCGCAGGCTGCTGGACGAGGCCCGCAAGATTGCCGACAACCCCATCAGCCAGTGGGTCTACACCGGCACCCGCGACGAGATCGGCGAAGTCGCCTTCGCCCTGCGCATGCAGACCATGGAAAGCGGCGCGATCATCGGCCGCATGGGCGAGGCCTCACGCCAGCTGGCCGAACAGGGCGAGCGGCTGCAGGAGACGGTGTGCCGCAGCGACAGCGGCGCCCGCCGCCAGCAGGTCGAGGCCGAGCACATCGCCAGCGCCATCGAGCAGCTGAACGGCAGT
Source organism: Pseudomonas sp. (assembly GCF_035497915.1). Classification (GTDB taxonomy): domain Bacteria; phylum Pseudomonadota; class Gammaproteobacteria; order Pseudomonadales; family Pseudomonadaceae; genus Serpens. Next base: position 26,379 of record NZ_DATJCS010000003.1, on the reverse strand, counting down.
GTGCAGGCGGTCGCCGACAACGCCCAGCACAGCGCCGAATCCGCCACCCTCGGCGACCACGCCGCGCAGGTCGGCAAGGAGCAGGTCGGCGCCACCGCCCAGGCCATCGCCGCGCTGGCCGGGCAGATCGAGCAGACCGCCGAGCGGGTGCTCGGCCTGCAGGCGCACAGCACCCGCATCACCTCGGTGATCGAGGTGATCGCCACCATCGCCGAGCAGACCAACCTGCTGGCGCTGAACGCGGCCATCGAGGCAGCGCGCGCCGGCGAGGCCGGACGCGGCTTCGCGGTGGTCGCCGACGAGGTGCGCAACCTGGCGATCCGCACCCAGGAGTCCACCAAGCAGATCCGCGACATCCTCGGCGCCCTGCAGGGTCAGATCGAAACGGCCGCCCAGGCGATGCACGACAGCCGGTCGCAGGCCGAACACAGCGAGGCCCAGGCCGAACTGGCCAGCCAGGCGCTGATCGACGTACACGAGCGGGTCGCGACCATCACCGGGATGAGTGCGCAGATCGCCCGCGCGGTGGAGGAGCAGTCCGCCGCCTGCACGGTGATCTTCCGGGGCATGGAGGCCATCCGCCAGGGCCACGCCGACAACGTCGGCCACAGCCAGGCCAGTCGCGAGGCCGCCCTGGAGATCGGCGGCCAGGCCGAGCAGCTGCGCACCCTGGCCAGCCAGTTCTGGGACCGCCGCATTCCTCAGGCGAAGAACCAGTAACACACGCCGATGGCCGCGATGACGCCGGCCAGATCGGCCAGCAGCGCGCAGCCCACCGCGTGGCGGGCGCGCTGGATGCCCACCGCGCCGAAATACACCGCCAGCACATAGAAGGTGGTTTCCGTGCTGCCCTGCAGGGTAGCGGCCAGCAGCGCCGGGAAACTGTCCACGCCGTGGGTCTGCATGGTCTCGATCAGCATGGCCCGCGCCGCGCTGCCGGAGAACGGCTTGACCAGCGCGGTGGGCAGCGCCTCCACGAAGCGGTTGTCCCAGCCCGCCCAGTCCACCAGCCAGCGAATGCCGTCCAGGCCGAATTCCAGCGCGCCGGAAGCGCGCAGCACACCGATGGCGCAGAGCATGGCGACCAGGTACGGCAGCAGGCTTTTCGCCACGTCGAAACCCTCGCGGGCGCCCTCCACGAAACTCTCGTAGACCGGCACCCGCCGCAGCGCGCCCACCAGCAGGAACAGCAGGATGATGCCGAACAGTGTCAGGTTGCCCAGCAGCGCGGACAGCGCGGACAGCGCCGTGGCGCTCAGGGTGGCCAGCAGCGCCATGAAGCCGCCGAGCAGCAGCGCGCCGGGCAGCAGGTAGGCGAGCACCACCGGGTCCCACAGGCGCAGGCGCTGCAGCAGCGCCACCGAGAGCAGGCCGGCCAGTGTCGAGGCGCTGGTGGCCAGCAGGATCGGCAGGAACACCAGGGTCGGGTCGGGCGCGCCCTGCTGCACCCGGTACATGAAGATCGATACCGGCAGCAGGGTCAGCGACGAGGCGTTGAGCACCAGGAACAGGATCTGCGCGTTGCTCGCCGTGGTGCTGCTGGGGTTGAGCTCCTGCAGCGCGCGCATGGCCTTCAGGCCGATCGGCGTGGCGGCGTTGTCCAGGCCCAGGCCGTTGGCGGCAAAGTTCAGGGTGATGAAGCCCAGCGCCGGATGACCACGCGGCACCTCGGGCATCAGCCGGGCGAACAGCGGCCCGAGCAAACGCCCCAGGCCATCCACCAGCCCGGCTTTTTCGGCGATGCGCAGAAAGCCCAGCCACAGGGTCAGGGTGCCGAACAGCACCACCATCACCTCGACCGACAGCCGCGCCATGTCGAACAGGCCCTGCACCATGGCGGCGAACACCGCCGGGTCGCCGCCAGCCAGCCAGCGCGCCAGCGCCGCCAGCGCGGCGACGACGAAGAAGCCCAGCCACAGGCCATTGAGCATCGTGCGATCCCTCGTGGATGAATGGCCGGGATGATACGGAGGCGTACCCGGGCGGTCATCTACGCTGACAGGACCCCACCCGTGGAGAACGACGCCATGAAGAAGATTCTGGTCCTGTATTACTCGATGTACGGCCACATCGAACAGATGGCCGAGGCGGTGGCCGAGGGCGCACGCCGCGTGCCGGGCGTCGAGGTGAGCCTCAAGCGCGTGCCGGAAACCATGCCCGAGGACATCGCCCGCAAGGCGGGCGCCAAGCTCGATCAGGCGGCGCCGCTGGCCACGCCGCAGGAGCTGGCCGACTACGACGCCATCCTGTTCGGCACGCCGACCCGCTTCGGCAACATGACGGCGCAGATGCGCAACTTCCTCGACCAGACCGGCGGCCTGTGGGTGAAGGGCAGCCTGATCGGCAAGCTGGCCAGCGTGTTTACGTCCACCGGCACCGGCGGCGGCTCGGAGACCACCATCACCTCGTTCTGGCACACCCTGGCGCACCACGGCATGCTGATCGTCGGGCTGCCCTACAGCGCACCCGAACTCAACGACATCAGCGAACTGCGTGGCGGCTCACCCTATGGCGCCGCCACCGTCGCCGCCGCCGACGGCTCGCGCCAACCCAGCGAGAAGGAAAAGGCCCTGGCGCGTTTCCAGGGCGAACATGTGGCCCGGCTGGCGGTGCGCTTTACCTGAGCCTTCCCTCCGGTTCGGACGCTCACGGCCCCCGGAAGCGTCCGAACAGGAAGGAAGCGACGAACAGCACCAGGAAGATGATGAACAGGATCTTGGCGATCCCGGTGGCCGTGCCGGCGATGCCGCCAAAGCCGAGTACCCCAGCGATGATGGCGATGATCAGGAAGGTAATGGCCCAGCTCAGCATGGCGTAGCCCTCGTGTTGACCCGATGGCGCGGCTCGGGGCCGCTAGAACACCCAGCTCGACGGTTGCGAGCGTTCCAGCCTGGCCGGCTGGTCAACCGGCAGCGTCTGCCGATGTGCGTCTGTTGGATGGACCGCCGCTGCGTCCGGATGTGCCCCTGCAGCCGACGGATGCCCGCTGCCGGTATGCCCGTAGCCGGTATGCCCGCTGCCGCCATGCCCGTCACCAGAGCCCTGCAGGAGGCCCAGCATTGCCAGCGCCAGCAGAGCAGTCCCCGGCGAACACCTCTTGTGGTCATGCATCACTTCACACCCTCGCCTGACGCGGGAACGCGGTAACACGCATACCCGCCACGCCTGTGAGCGTAGCCCGCTCGCACAGCTAAGCCGGTACAGGCTGTCGGGCGGTCGCCTACATGCCCTCTTGAGCGGCAGGCGCCAACACCGCCTGCGCGGACTGCGCCAGCACCTGCAGCAGGGCGGCGGTCTCGGCATCCGGAACGCCATCGTGGCGCGAGGGCCGGTACTTCATCTGGAAGGCGGCCAGCACCTTGAGGGTCGCCTCATCCAGCTCGCCATGCCGTGGCACGCGATAGCCCAGGGTCGCCAGGCGCTCCTGGTACCAGGCGGGCGGCGGCAGGCCGACGGCGGCGAACAGGCGCTGGCGGATGCCCACCTGGGCGTCGTCCGGCCAGGCGATCAGGCCTTCGGCCGCCAGGCGGTACCAGGGGAACAGCGGGCCGGGGTCCACCTTGCGCTGCGGGGCGATGTCGCTGTGGCCGACGATGCTGCCCGGCGGCAGCTCATGGCGCTCAACCAGCTCCTTGAGCAGGCGGATCAGCACATCGATCTGCGCGCGCGGATAGGGATGCCAGTGGCGGTTGCCTTCGGCGTCTTCCTCGTAGCCCGGATGGACCAGCTCGATACCCAGGCTGCTGGCGTTCAGCCAGGTGCGGCCCTGCCATTCGCTGTCCCCGGCGTGCCAGGCGCGCCGCTGTTCATCTACCAGGCGGTAGACCGTGGGCGGCTCGGCGCCGATCAGGTAGTGGGCGCTGACCTCGCCCCGGGTCAGCAGTTCGAGGGAACGCGGCAGGTCGGTGGAGGTGTAGTGCAGCACGATGTACTGCACCCGGCTGCTATGGCCGATGGAGGGATGGCTGGTATCGATGCGCAGCCCGCCACAGCCGGCCAGCACCAACAGCGCCAGAACGAGAATGGCCTTCATGTCGCCGCTCCGTATCGCCCGGCCCGCCGGACGCGGGCCAGACCTGGCGGGCCGGCACGGCCCGCCCAACGGTTATAGCCGATGCGCCGCGAAGCGCACACGCGGCTGGGCCAGACGGTCCTGGGCGCGCACCAGCTGCAGCTCGTAACTGCCGCAGGCCTGGGTTTCCAGCAGCACCTCATGCACGGCGGCGGCGCAGAATTCAAACGCCTGCAGCGGCTCGTCGCCCAGCAGCAGGCGCGCAAGAAACAGGCCGGAGGTCAGGTCGCCGACGCCCACCGGCTGGCGGGGGAAGGCCAGCAGCGGCCGGCGCAGCAGCCAGGCGTCATGGGCGGTGACCAACAGCATCTCGAAATCCTCGGCGGACTTGCCGGGATAGTCCAGGTGCTTGACCAGCACCACGCGCGGGCCACGCGCCAGCAGGGCGCGGGCCATCGCCACGCAATCGGCCAGGGACTCCGCCCGGCGGCCGAGGAAGCTGTCCAGTTCGAGCTGGTTCGGGCACAGCAGATCCGCCTCGCCGATCGCCTCCTCGAGCAGGAAATCACTGACTTCCGGGGCGACGATGCAGCCCTTCTGCGGGTGACCCATCACCGGGTCGCAGAGGTACAGCGCGCGGGGGTTGGCCGCCTTGATGCGGCGCACCACCTCGAGAATCGCCCGGCCCTGGGCGGCACTGCCCAGGTAGCCGGACAGCACGGCGTCGCAGTTGCCCAGTTCGCCAATGTTGGCGATGCCTTCCACCAGTTGCGGAATCAGCGTGGGCGCCAGCACCTCGCCGGTCCACTGACCGTACTGGGTGTGGTTGGAGAACTGCACGGTGTTCAGCGGCCAGACATTCACCCCCAGGCGCGCCATGGGAAACACCGCCGCGCTGTTGCCGGCATGGCCGAAGACGACATGGGACTGGATGGCCAGCAGGTGGGGCGTGCGCTTCATCGAGGGAGGATCCGGGGGTTTCGAAGCGGCGCAGTATACCGGCGCAAACGCGGCGTCGCTTGCGGTAAGCTGGCGCGACTTCACCCGCCGGAGCCCGCCCCCGTGTCCCTCGCCTCGATCTTCCTGCTGATGTGCGCCGGCGCGGCCGCCGCCTGGCTCTGGCATGCCCATGGCGTGCGCGAACGGGCGCTGCGCGCGGTGAAACGGCACTGCGAGCGCCATGACCTGCAACTGCTCGACGATACCGTGGCCCTGCAGGGGCTGAAGTGGCTGCCGGACGCCAACGGCCGCCGCCGGCTGGCTCGTCTGTATGCCTTCGAATTCACCGTCACCGGCGAACAGCGCCATCGCGGCAGCATCCGCATGTTCGGCGTGTACCCGGGCGGCATCCAGCTCGACCCCTACCCGTGCCCGCGCGCCGCCGAGGAGCCCGGCGCGGTCCACGAGCAGGTGGCCGAACCGCCGCGCGCGAGTCAGGGACAGGTCATCCATCTGGAGCAGTGGAAGCGCGAGCGTTCACGCTGAGCGGCGAACCGGTAGGGCCGGCTTTACGCCGGCCAGCGGAGCCGAAGTCGCCGCCTTGCCGCCGCTCCCACCGCCTCGGCCGGCGTAAAGCCGGCCCTACAAGGGTTCATGCGCCTCGAAGCGGCGGCCAGAACGACGCTGACCGCCCTTCATCCGTACCGCCTCAGTTGCCCAGCAGGTAATCCTGCACCAGTCGCGCCGTGGGCTGCGGGCGCTCCTGCATGAAGCAGTGCCCGCCCTCCACCGCCCGGGCCTGCACCTGGGAATTGAGGCGCGGCAAGCGGCGCGCCGAGTCCAGCACGAACGGGTAGCTGTCCTGGCCGTAGATCAGCGTGCTCGGTGTGCGCACCTGGCGCAGCGCGCGCCACAGCCCCTGCGGCGCGGTGCTGAACACCTCCGCCTCACGATCCGGATGACACTTGAGCTGCAGGCCGCCCTCGGGGTGCGGCTTCATGGCGTTGTCCACATAGGCGGTCAGCGCGGACTCATCCCAGTTCTTGAAGATGCCCCGCCCGCGCAGGCGGTTGCGCGCCTCGTCGGCGTCCGCCCAGTGGTTGCGGCGCGCGCGGGCCCGCTTGGCCTTGTCATTCAAGCGATCGTAGAGACCCAGCGCCCCCAGCACCTGCTTGAGGCGCAGCATGTTCGGGGTGAACAGCACCGGATCGAGCAGCACGGCGCGCTGGAACAGCCCCGGCTGGCGGGCCAGGATCAGGCCGCTGAGCACGCCGCCGAAGCTGTGGCCCAGGGCAAAGCGCGGCACCTCGCCGAACGCTGCACGACCGGCCTCGAAGGCCTCCACCGCCAGCTCGGCGCTGCGGTTCCAGCCCACGAAGCGGCCGCCATGGTCGCTGTCGCCATGGCCCTGGGCGTCGCTGATCCACAGATCGAAAGGCTCGGCCAGGTGCCGCAGCAGGGGTTCATAGGCGCGCCCGCAGAAACCGTTGCCATGCAGGAAGTGCAGCAATGGCTTACCGGACGGCGTGCTGTGCCAGCCGCGCAGGGTGAAGCCGGCGGAGCTGGTGTGGGACCAGGGATGCAGATTCATAGGCGGTTTCTACTGCTGAGATGAACAGGGCCGCGGAACGCGGGCTGGCATCTTAACGGGCGAGCCCTCAATCGGCGAATCGACAATCCTGGAACAGGGCGTTCAGCCGCTGCGAATCCTGTGCCCGCTCGAAGATCAGCTCCAGCCGCGAATCCCGCCGCCAGGCGCTCGGCTGCAGCATCAGCTCGGCACCGTCCAGGGCGTTGGCAGCCATCCAGCCCTGTTCGCCCTGCATCACCAGCTTGGCGCGCCGCCACGGCAGGGTGGCCAGCCGGGCACAGAGTCGCGGCAGATCGAAGCGCTGACTCGGGTGCCAGCGCCAGCCGATACTCCAGCCCTCCTCGGCCTCGCGCATCTCGCACAGCGGCTGCGCCGGATCGCGCCACAGCGCGCCGGCTGGCGCCGGGGCGGCGTCCGGCCAGGCGGCCGCCGGCGTTTCCGGCAGCGGCGTGGTCGGCAACTCGGCCAGCGCGATCCGCCCCTGCTCGGTCCAGCGCAGCGGCGTGGCCGGCCAACGCGCCGCCAGTGCCTCACGCTGGGCCGGCGACAGGGATTCCGCCTTGTTCAGAATCAGCAGCCCGGCCTGGTCGAGCACCGCCGCCTGGCTGTGCGGCAGCGGCGCACCGGCGGCCAGCGCGGCGGCATCCAGCACCAGCACCAGCGGCTGCAGGTGCAGCACGCCGCGCCAGGGCGCCGCCGCCAGCTGGCGCAACAGCTCGGCCGGATGGCCGAGGCCGGACGGCTCGATGAACAGCCGCTGCGGCCGGCTGCGGCGCAGCAGCCGGGCCAGGCCGACCTGGAACGGCGCGCCGCTGACGCAGCACACACAGCCGCCGGCCACCTCGGCCATGGCAATACCGTCCTCGCCGGTTTCCAGCAGCGCGGCATCCAGGCCGATGGCACCGAATTCGTTGATCAGCAGCGCCCAGCGCTCCTCGCCCGGCTTCTGGGCGAGCAACTGGCGCAACAGGCTGGTCTTGCCGGCACCCAGCGGGCCGGCGATCACATGGGTGGGGATCTGTTCGAGCATGGCGCTATGGTGCGCCTTCGCGCGGTGGCCGTCAGCCGTCCCGTGGCGCCAGGCCCCCACAGTCGGCGCCGAGCCAGCGGGCGTGGGATTCCAGGCGGCCATGCCCGGGGCGGGCGGAGCGCAGCGCGAAACGTCCATCGAGCCGGGTGACGAACTCGCGCTCGCTGAGGAACTGCGTTTCACCCTCGCCCCGGGCATCGCGGCAGTCGAACGTGAAGCGCCACAGCCGCTCACCGCGCTCGGTCAGCTGCGGGCGGCAGCCGGGACCCTGGGGCAGCACGAAGTCGGTGGTGCGCAGCTGCGCCTCGCCGAGGCACAGCTGCACCGCGCGCCCGGCCAGTTGCACGCCCTGACGGGCCAGTTGATCGAGCAATTGTTCGCGCTGCGCGCCGGAGAGGTTCTCCAAGCCGACCAGCAGCCGATCCAGGTCGGGCAGCGGCTGACCATCGACCTGCAGATTGCGCGGGGTGAACTCCCACAGGCCCGGCAGCGGTTCCACGGCGTGGACGGCCAGGGATGAGCACAACAGGACACCTGCCAGCGACAGGCGAAGCGGAGGGGGCATGCGGCGATCCTTGCGTGATGGATGCCGCAAAGCCTAGTTCAGCCACCGGGGGAGACGCGGGGGTCGCGGCTAAAGCCGCTCCTACAGATGCCTACCGTTCGCAGGGCCAGACTTCGACGGCCGGGCGATCGTGGCGCGGCGGGCCGAGCCAGTCGGCCAGCGGCCGGCAGGCGCCGGCCTGACACAGCTGGTAGTCGCCGGCCTCGGGGGTGCGCCCCAGGCGCAGCTGCGGCAGGACCGGCAGCTGCGGATGGTACTGCCAGCTGCCGTCACGCAGCACGGCACCGTCCGGCACTTCCATGCCGGCGCCGGTGCCGCGGATGCGCGCCGCGTCGAGCCGCAAGCCCTGCGGCGTGACGCGGTAATCCTCTTCCCAGCGGATCTTCTCGATGGTGTGGGTCCAGGCCAGGGTGAACTCGGTGGTGGGCACTTCTGCCCACACCACCCCGGCCAGTCCCAGGCACAGACCGATCATGCGGCGATCGGCTGCGCCCGGCGCGCGCGCCACAGGTGCTGGGCGACCAGCAGGATGCCGAGGCCGAAGCCCAGCTGATCGCTGATCGGCAGCGCCAGCACCAGCGAGACGCCGGCGGCGAACGCTATCAGCCGTTCCCACCAGGCCAGCGGCCGGCTGATGAAGCCGACCACGGCGAAGCTCCACAGGCCAATGGCGAAGGCGCCCTTGACGAACATGTAGATAATCGCTGCCAGGCTGTCGCCCTGCATCATCAGCGCCGGATCATAGACCGCCATGAAGGGCACCACGAAGCCGGCGGCGGCGATGCGCACCGCCCACAGGCTGATCTTGAAGCCGCTGGCCCGGGCGATCGGCGCGGCCGCGAAGCAGGCCAGCGCCACTGGAGGGGTCAGGTCGGCCATCAGCCCGAAATAGAACACGAACATGTGCGAGACGATCAGCGGCACGCCCAGGTCGAGCAGCGCCGGCGCGGCGATGGAGCTGGTGATGATGTAGTTGGGGATGGTGGGGATGCCCATGCCCAGCACCAGGCAGGTGATCATGGTCAGCACCAGCGACAGGAACAGGTTGTTCTGTCCGATGGCCAGGATGTAGCCGGCGAAGGTGGTGGCGATGCCGGTCAGCGACACCACGCCGATGATCACCCCGACCAGGGCGCAGGCGATGCCCACCGGCACCGCGTGGCGGGCGCCTTCGGCCAGCGCGTGCACGCAGGTGCGCAGGGTTTCCCGACCGCCCTTGACGAACCAGCAGGCCGCCACCAGCGCGGCGATCACCCCGAACACCACGCCGATGCCGAGCTTGAAGAACCCCGCGCAGGCGATGCCCAGGGCGATCCAGAAGACCATGCGCAGGGCATTGGAAGACACCTGGAGGATCAGTGCCGAGCCGAGGATGACGATGGCGGTCAGCGCCAGGCCGACGGTACCCGAGAACATCGGCGTGAAGCCGGAGAACAGCAGGTAGACCAGCACCACCAGCGGAATCAGCAGGTACCAGCGCTGCTTGACCGCGGCCAGCGCGCTCGGACATTCGTCCTTGGGCAGGCCCTTGAGGCCGGCGCGCTTGGCTTCCAGGTGGACCATCCAGAACACCGCGCCGAAGTACAGCAGCGCCGGCAACAGCGCGGCCTTGGCCACCTCGACATAGGGCACGTTGATGGTCTCGGCCATGATGAAGGCGACCGCGCCCATCACCGGCGGCATCAGCTGGCTGCCCATGCTGGAGGTGGATTCCACGGCGCCGGCGAATTCCGGCTTGTAGCCGAAGCGCTTCATCAGCGGGATGGTGAACTGGCCGGTGGTCACCACGTTGGCCACGCCGGAGCCGGTGATGGTGCCCATCAGCGCCGAGGACGCCACCGAGACCTTGGCCGGACCGCCGGTGCGGTGGCCGAACATGCCCATGGCGAAATCGGTGAACAGCTTGATCATCCCGGCCTGCTCCAGGAAGGCGCCGAACAGGATGAACAGGAAGATGTAGGTGGCCGACACATAGGTCGGCGTGCCGTAGAGGCCTTCAGTGCCGAAGGACAGCTGGTTGACGATCTGGTCGAAGCCGTAGCCACGGTGGGCCAGGTCGCCCGGCAGGTACTGGCCGAACAGGCCGTAGGCCAGGAACAGCGCGCAGATCAGCGGCAGGGCGATGCCCATCACACGCCGCGCGGCCTCGAACACCAGCACGATCAGCAATACGCCGACGAACATGTCCTCACGGGTCAGATCACCGGAACGCTGGATCAGATCGGCCTCGAAGTGCCATTGGTAGAACGCCGTGGCCATGCCCGCCAGGCCGAGCAGCCAGGCCAGCGGTTGCCAGGGACGGCTGGCGCCACGCGCCGGGTAGGAGAGGTAAATCAGCAGCAGCAAGAAGGCCACGTGGCCGGCGCGCAACACCTGGGTGGATACCGGGTGGAAGGCGGCGGTGATGATCTGGTAGGCGGAAAACAGCAGGGCGACATAGAACAACGTCTTCGGCCACTGGCTGGGGCTGACGTTCAGCCCTTGTTGCTCGCTCATGGAAAACTCCCCGGAGACGGCGTGGAATCAATCGAAAGGAACGACCAGACCCCCGGCTGTCGTCGGGGGGCTGGCAAGGCGGGCGGAGGCCCGCCGGGGATCGTGCTTACTTCAGCACGCCCACTTCACGGTAGTAGCGCTCGGCACCCGGGTGCAGCGGAATCGGCAGGCCCTTGACCGCGTTTTCCAGGGTGATGCCCTTGGCCGCGGAGTGGGCGTTGCCCAGGCGCTCCAGGTTCTCGAAGGCCAGCTTGGTCATCTGGTAGGCAACCTCGTCGGAAACCTTCTCGTGGGTGACCAGCATGTTGGTGATCGACGCGGTCATCACGTCCTTGTCCTGGCCGTCATAGGTGCCGGCCGGAATCGGGCGCGACTGGTATACCGGGCTGCCGATCTTCTCGACCACGGACGTGGGGATTTCCACGAAGGTGGTCGGCATCATTGCCGCCAGGTCACGGATCGCCGCCATGCCCAGACCGGAGGACTGCAGGGTGGCGTCCAGCTGACGGTTCTTGATCAGCTCGACCGACTCGGCGTAGGGCAGGAACTCCACGCGGCCAAGGTCTTCGTAGCTCAGGCCGGCAGCCTTGAAGATGGCGCGGGCGTTCAGCTCGGTGCCGGACTTGGGCGCGCCGACGGACACGCGCTTGCCCTTCAGGTCGGCCAGGGTCTTGATGCCGGATTCCTTGCTGGCCACCACCTGGATGTAGTTCGGGTAGATGGCGGCGATGGCGCGCAGCTTGTTCAGCGGCGCCTTGAAACCGGCGTCGGCGTTGCCCTTCCAGGCGTCGTCCACCGAGTCGCCCAGCGAGAAGGCCAGCTCGCCGCGACCGGCCTGCAGCAGGTTGAGGTTTTCCACCGAGGCCTTGGTGGCCTGCACCGAGGTGCGGGCGCCATCGATGCCGTTGCCGTACAGCTGGGACAGGGCCACGCCGATCGGGTAATACACACCGCTGGTACCGCCGGTGAGTACGTTGATGAAGGTGGGTGCGGCGACAGCCGCAGTGCTGGCAGTGAAGGCGACAGCGGCCGCGAACAGGCCGAAGCGTTTGCTCATGCGCATGGGTTGCAACTCCTTTTTTATTGGGCAGACCCCGCAAGGGGCGAAGCCATTTCGACCCGACGGTCGAAGGGCTTCCCAATACCCTAGCAGGAGCTGTGCCAGCGGCTCCGCAGGCCCGGCGCAGGCCCGCCTGGCGGACCTTGGCGAGCCTCTGGCGGTTCTCCGACGCCAGAGAATCAGCGGGAATCCGCTCATTACCGGTCGGGCATCGGCAAGAATCCGCCTATTCCGACTCCGTATCGCTGACCCCGGCCGGCAGATAACGACTGCGTTGCAGGCCATGGCGCTGCATCTTTTCGTTGAGGGTGCGCCGCGGCAGCTGCAGCAAGGCCATCACTTCGGCGATGTTGCCCTGGCAGCGTTGCAGTGCCTGGTGCAGGCACTGCGCCTCGAAGGCTTCCATCTGCGCGGCCAGCGATTGGCTGGCCGGCGTCCGCGCCAGCCCCGGGCTGCCCAGGCCCAGCACATGGCGTTCCGCCGCGTTGATCAGCTCACGCACGTTGCCCGGCCAGTCATGGGCCAGCAGCCGCGCCATGTCCGCCGGCTGCAGCGGCGGCGCGGCGCGGCCATGCCGCTCGGCGGCCTGGCGGGTGTAGTGGTCGAACAGCAGCGGAATGTCCTCGCGCCGCGCGCGCAGCGGCGGCACTTCGAGCTCCGCCACGTTCAGGCGGTACAGCAGGTCCTCGCGAAAGCGGCCGGCGCGCACCTCGTCGTGCAGGTCGGGCTTGGCGGCGCTGATCACCCGCACGTCGACGCGGATGCTGCGGTTGGAGCCCAGGCGTTCCAGGCTCTGCTCCTGGATCACGCGCAGCAGCTTGACCTGCTGGGCCAGCGGCATGCTCTCGATCTCGTCGAGGAACAGGCTGCCGCCGTCGGCGTGCTCGATGCGCCCGATGCGCTTGCCCTGCGCGCCGGTGAAGGCGCCGCTCTCGTGGCCGAACAGCTCGCTCTCGAAGATGCTCTCCGGAATCGCCGCGCAATTGAGGGCGACGAACTCGCGCCCGGCGCGCGGGCTGAAGTCGTGCAGGCTGCGCGCCACCAGCTCCTTGCCGCTGCCGGTCTCGCCACGGATCAGCACGTTGACCGGCGCGCCGGCCAGCTCCAGCACCTGCTGACGCAATTGCACCATGGCCGGCGAAGCGCCCAGCAGCAGGCCGTCCAGCTGCCCCTTGCGCGCCACCTGGGCGCGCAACTGGCGGTTTTCCATCACCAGCCGGCGGGTATCCAGGGCGCGGCGCACGCTGTCCAGCAGGCGCTCGGGACTGAACGGCTTCTCGATGAAGTCGTAGGCACCGCGCTGCATGGCCTGCACCGCCATGTTCACATCGCCGTGGCCGGTGACCAGGATCAGCGGCAGCTCGCGGTCGATGTCCGCCAGGCGTTCGAGCAGTTGCAGGCCATCACAGCCGGGCATGCGCACGTCGCTGACCAGCACGCCGGGGAAGTCGCGGCCGAGCAGCGGCAGCGCCTCGGCGACCCCGGCGCAGACGCGCACGCTGACGCCGGACAGCTCCAGCCACTGGCGCACCGCCTGGCGGATGGCCGCCTCATCGTCGATAAACAGCACTTCGGTGCTCATGCCCGTTGCCTCTCGTTCCTGCCTGCATCCTCCACCGCCGGCAAACGCAGGGTAAAGATGGCGCCCTGCTCGCCGTTGGCGGCCTGCAGGCTGCCGCCCAGGTCGCGCAGGATGCCATAGGAAATTGCCAGGCCCAGCCCCAACCCCTCGCCCACCGGCTTGGTGGTGAAGAAGGGGTCGAACAGGCTGGGCAGGTGCTGCGGATCGATGCCGCCGCCGTTGTCGGCCACTGACAGCGCCCAACAGTCACCGTCGCGACGCGTACTGATGCACACACAGGGCGCCGGCTGGTCAGCGCAGGCGTCCAGGGCGTTGTCCAGCAGGTTGACCAGGACCTGCTCGACGCGGATCGCCTCGCCCAGCACCTCGGCGCGCGGGTCCACCGCCAGCTCCACGCGCACCTCCGCCCCCCGCAGGCGCGGCGCCAGCAGCTGCAGCGCGCGCTCCACCACCGGCGCCAGGTGCAAATGTTCGCGCAGCCCGCCGGGGCTGTTGCGGGCGAAAGTCTTCAGGTGGCCGGTCAGCGCGCTCATGCGCGCGACCAGCGCGTCGACCTGCTCCAGTGCCTCCGCCATGTCGGCGGCGCGACCGCTGCGCTGCAGCAGCTGCAGGCTGCCCAGCTGCATGCGCAGCGCGGTCAGCGGCTGGTTCAGCTCATGGGCCAGGGCGGCGGACATCTGCCCCAGCGCGGCCAGCTTGGCGGCCTGCACCAGGCCGTCCTGGGTGCGGCGCAATTCCTCGGTGCGCTCGACCACCAGGCGTTCCAGCTCGGCGCGGCTGCGCCGCAGCAGCTGGCGGTTGCGCCGACGCTGCAGCCCGTAGAGGGTGCCGAAGGCCAGTGTCATCCACAGGGCGGCGGCGATCAGCCGGTAAGCGAGGACCGTGTTGGCGACCACTGCGGGGTCCTGCAGCAGGTGCAGGGTCCAGTCCTCGGTGGGCAGCGCCTGGCGCTGCCAGAAGTAGTCGCGCGGGCCGTCCGGCCCGTGCAGGCGACGCAGCTCGCCATCGGCAAAGTCGAGGCGCGGCTCGCTGTGCAGGGCACGCAGGTTCTGTTCGGCGTACTTGCGCTCGGCCAGCAGGCGCGCGCGCTGTTCGGGGCTCAGCGGCTGCAGGTGGCCGAAGCGCCAGGCGGGCCGGTTGCTGAGGATCACCACGCCGTGGTCGTCGCTGATCAGCAGGGTGCCGTGCTGACCCACCCAGTCGCGCTGCAGCTCCTCCAGCTCCAGCTTGACCACCAGCACGCCGAGCGGCTCGCCATCCTCTACCCGCCGCGAGAAGAAGTAACCAGGAATCCCGGTGGTGACGCCCACCGCGAAATAGCGGCCGGCGCCCTGCTCCAGCGCATTGCGAAAATACGGGCGGAACCGGTAGTCGTGGCCGACGAAGCTGCTCGGCTCGTTCCAGTTGCTGGCCGCCAGCGTCTGGCCATCGCGATCCAGCACGTACAGCACGCTGGAACCGGCGGCCTGGTTGAGGCGCTCCAGCCGCTCATTGAGTGCCTGGCGCAACGCCGGGTTGTGCGGGTCGCGCAGCAGGCGGTGCACGGCGCTGTCCTCGGCGAGCAGCGCCGGCAGGGCGCGGAAGCGCTCCACCAGGGTATGCAGGTTCTGCCGGTACAGCTCCAGTTGCGCGCGGCCCTCCAGGCTGCGCGCTTCCCAGGCGCTGCGCTCGCCCAGCCGGCCGCCCAGCCAGGCACAGAACAGCCCGCCGCAGACGATCAGCAGCACGGTGAACAGCACGGAACGACGCAGACGGGGCACGACACGACTCGGCAGACGAAAGGACCGGCATGGTATGCCAGGCTGCGCGCGCGCGCAGCCCGCCTCCATCGGGTCGCGCCGCCCCCGTTTGTTGTAGGAGCGGCTTCAGCCGCGAGCTTTTGGCCATGACCGCACGAAAGGCATCGCGGCTGAAGCCGCTCCTACGGCCGCTCCTACAGGTTCGGTGCCTCAGGCGTACAGGTCGGCGCGGCTCCAGGGCAGCCTGTGCGACCCGTCGGCCAGCGGCCGCACGGCGAGGATCTGGTGCAGGTTGATCCAGTTGTGCCGGAACCCGTAGGCGCAGCCGGCCAGGTACAGGCGCCAGATGCGCAGGATCTTCTCGTCGACCAGTCGGGCGGCTTCCGCCAATCGGGCCTCGAGGTTGCCGCTCCAGAACTCCAGGGTGCGCGCGTAGTGCAGGCGCAGGCCTTCCACATCCACCACATCCAGGCCCTGCTCGCTCATCTGGGCGATGGCGGTGGACAGGTGCGGCAGTTCGCCGTGGGGGAACACGTAGCGCCCGATGAACTCGCCGGCGCCGCGGCCGACCTGCCGGCCGTCCGGATAGCGCGCGGTGATGCCGTGGTTGAGCACCAGGCCGCCCGGCTTCACCGCGTCGAACAGGTGACGGAAGTACAGCCCCAGGTTGGCGTGACCCACGTGTTCGAACATGCCGACGCTGACCACCTTGTCGAAGCGACCGTCGCCGGGCAGGTCGCGGTAGTCCATCAGCTCCAGGCTCACGCGATCCGCGAGGCCCTCGGCGGCGACCCGCTCGCGGGCCAGCGCCAGCTGCTGGCGACTCAGGGTGATGCCGGTGACCTGGGCGCCGTACTCCCGGGCGGCGAAACGCGCGAGGCCGCCCCAGCCACAGCCGACATCCAGCAGCCGATCGCCCGGCTGCAGGCGCAGCTTGCGGCACAGGTGATCCAGCTTGGCGCGCTGCGCCGTGGCCAGGTCTTCCGTGCCGGTCGGGAAATAGGCACAGGAGTAGACCATCTCCGGATCCAGCCACAGGGCATAGAAGGCATTGGACAGGTCGTAGTGGTAGGCGATGGCGTCGGCGTCGGTCTGCCGGTCATGGGCCTCGCGCGCCTCGGGCGTGACGCTGTCGCCCACCCCCATGGCGGTGCTGAGCTGATCGGCCAGGGCGATGACGTCGGGCAGCGGCCCCTGCAGGTCCAGGCCGCCGTCGATATAGGCGCCGGCCAGGGCGTCCAGGCGCGGGCTCGCGAGCAGGGCGAGCAGCGCCGGGTCCTTGATGTCCAGGGTGACGCGCGGGTCCGGGCCAAGCTCCAGTTGCTGGCCATCCCAGAGCCGCAGACGCAGCGGCAGGCGCAGCGCGCGCAAGGCCGGGGGGAGAGTCGCCTGCATGTTCCAGTTCCTCCGTTGGGGGTCTGGAACTCAAGCGTAGACCAGCGCGGCGGCGCGCCGCCGCGCGGTTACAGGCTGGCGGCGGGCTGTGCCGGCTGGGCGTCCGCCTTGGCCGCCTCGCCCAGCGTGCGCAGCAGCTGCCAGAGCCAGGCCGGCATGTCGTCCGGATCCAGGCTGTCGAGCAGGTTCTTGATCGCCAGGCCCAGGTCGGTGTCGCCCTCGATCACCAAGCGCCGGCGGAAGAACAGCGTGTCCGGGTCTTCCTGGCGGCTGGCCAGCAGCAGGAATTCCTTCCACTGCCCGCGAATGCACACGTCGGCGCTGTCGCCGCGCACCAGCCGCAGCCCGCCCGGCGTGCGGGTGATGTTCCAGGCCAGGCCCAGGTCGCTGACTTCCAGGCGCAGCCAGCGGCCGTCGAGCAGGTCGAAGGCGCCGTCGGCCAGCGGCGCGGCGAAGATGCGCGCCACCGCGCGCTCCAGCACCTGCTTCTGGACGATGAAGGGCACATGGCGACTGAGGGGCAGCAGCGGTGCGCCGACTTTCAGGGCCAGGCGCGCCAGTTTCGGACTGAGGGTCAGCACAGGCCCACCTCCTCGGCACGCAGCATGCCGGGCTGGCCGTACCAGTAGCCGTTGCAGCCGTCGATGGCCAGTGGCGGCAGGGCGCCGCCGCGCACCGCGTCGAAGCCGCGGACGATCTCGGCCATGCCTTCGGCGCGCGGGCTCAGGCGCAGGATGTCGACGCCGCTGTCGCGCAGCTGCGGATATTCGGCGAGCAGGTTGCAGACCTTGGCCGACATGGTCTGGATGCCGTTGATGGTGAACATCGCCTCGCCCTCCTGGCTGAGCAGCGGAATGCCTTCCGGGTAGTTCTGGCAGACGAATTCGCAGTCGTCCTTGGGGCGGTTTTCGGCGCGGGCGGTGAAGCAGCGCGCCGAATAGGCCAGCGGCAGGTGACCGTAGGCGAACAGCTCCACTTCCGGGCGGGCCACGCCCAGCGCATCCAGCTGCTGCAGGCTGTCACGCACCAGTGCGCCGGAGACTTCCACCGGCGGGCACCAGCGGCGCATGCCCATGTCGATCAGCTCGGCCAGCGCGTGACCGTTATAGATGTTGAGGGCCGGGCCGGCGACGAACGGCAGACGGCTCTCGCTGAGCATCTGCACCGCACCGATGTCGTTGGCCTCCACCAGCAGTTCGCCGTTGTTGCACAGGCGGCGCAGGCTGGACAGCTCGCTGGCCGCCTCGATCAGCGTCAGTCCGGAGAGCACCAGCTCGGCCTGGCAGCCGGCTTCGCGCAGCTCGCGGGCCAGGCCCAGCCAACCGTCGAGGCTGAAGGCGCGGCGCTTGGAGCACACGGTTTCGCCCAGGTAAATGATGTCCAGCGGCTGCTCGAGCATCTCGGCGTAGAAGTTCTGCAGTTTTTCGCGGGTCCAGTAGAACAGGACCGGTCCCAGACTGAGTTTCATGCGGCTCTCCTCACTGCCAGGCACGGTGGTAGGCGCCCAGGGTGGTCTGGCTGCCTTCCGACAGCCCGCCCAGCGCGGCGCGCCAGCCGGGCTGCACGGTGAAGCCCTTGGGCGCGCGCTTGTAGGCATCCAGCGCCTCGCGCCAGACGTGGGTGACCTGCTCGACATAGGCCGGGCTGCGCTGGCGGCCTTCGATCTTCACGGCGGCAATCCCGGTCGCGGCCAGCTCGGGTATCAGGTCCAGGGTATTCAGGCTGGTGGGCTCTTCCAGGGCGTGGAAGCGCTGGCCGTTGACCATGAAGCGGCCCTTGCACAGGGTCGGGTAGCCGGCGGCCTCGCCGTCGGCGTAGCGGTCGATGAGCACGCCGTTGAGGCGCGAGCTGAGGCCCTGGGCCTCCTGTTCCCAGCGCACCGCCTTGGCCGGCGAGCAGACGCCGCACAGGTTGGGCGACTCACCGGTGATGTAGGACGACAGGTGGCAGCGGCCCTCGGCCATGATGCACAGGCTGCCGAAGGCGAAGACTTCCAGCGGCACCGTGGTCTTCTCCGCCAGCGCCTTGACCTGCGCCAGCGACAGCACGCGCGGCAGCACCGCGCGCTTGATGCCGTAGCGCTGCTGGAACAGCGCCAGCGCGGCCGGATTGGTGGCCGAACCCTGCACCGAGAGGTGCAGGTTGAGCCGCGGATGGCGCTTGCTGGCGTAGGCCAGCACGCCGGGGTCGGCGCAGATCAGCGCATCGACGCCCAGGTCGGCGGCGCGATCCACCGCCGCCTGCCAGCGCTGCCAGCCGCCGGGCTGCGCATAGGTGTTGACGGCGATGTACAGCTGGCGGCCTTCCTTTCGAATCAGCTGCAGACCGGTGTCCAGCTGCTTGTCGTCCAGGTTCAGGCCGGCGAAATGGCGGGCATTGGTGTCATCGCGAAAGCCGACGTAGATCGCATCGGCACCCTGCCGCACCGCGGCCTTCAGGGCAGGCAGACTGCCCGCCGGACAAACCAGTTGCATGGCAACACCTCAAGCGCAGTAAACCGACCGCACTTTAGGCGCATGTCGCGCAATCACCCTTGATGGTCGTCAATCAAACCGTGCCGCGGGCAGGGCGTGCCGGGCGTTCACGCCGTTTCGCGAGCGGGGTCCTTCGCCAACGGCCAGTCCCAGTGCGACGCTTGAGGATCCTGCAGGCGTTCCACATGGCCGGCGATCCGGGCGATCAGGGCCCGATCCGCCAGCGCGTCGAGCCCGGCGTAGGCACGTCCCTGGTAGTCGCTGGCATCGGTCAGCACATCCGCAACCGAACGGCGCCGCTCATACACCTCGCGGATCCACAGGCACTCCTTGTCTTCCGAGCCGGAGTAACGCAGCGCATAGACAATGCCCAGGGCCGTGCCGAATTCCAGCATCGGCGTCGCAATTCCGTGGCGGGCGGCCAGTTCGATGTTGCCGAGGATCCGCTCCTTGCGCTGCAGCTTGCGGCGCGGATCACGACCGACACGCGCGCAGGCATCCTTGAAGGACTCCTCGCAGCGCTTGAGGAAGCGCTCGACAAAGGTGTCGATGTGCGTCTTCAGCGCCGGGTTGTGCGCCAGCATCGCCGGCCTGATCTCCTGCTCCAGCAGGCGACGCACCAGGCGTCGTACCCGTTGGTCGCCCATGCCCTGACCGATGGTGCGATAACCCAGCAGCGCCGAGTACCAACCGATGATCGCGTGGGTGCCGTTGAGCATCTTGTTCTTGATCGCCTGGATCTCTCCGATGTCGTCCACCGTGCGCACCTGGCGCAGGCGCTCGAGGATGGCGCTGCCGCGCTCGGCGTACAACGCCATCTCCGGCCCGCTGTGGAACAGCACGATGTTCAGCGCCGCCAGGGCCCGATCCATTTGCGCCGCTTCGGTCAAGCGGTCCACCAGCGACTCGACACCCAGCACGCCAGGCTCCCGCGGCAGCATTCCGAACCCGCCGTCCGGGACGACGGCGGAAAAGCTGCCGACATTGATACGCACCTGCTTGAGCAGCGCCTCGCGGGAGACCCGCGACACGATACGGTTGACCACCGTCTCGGCGAAGGTTGTCGCCGCCAACACCTCGGCCACCTCCTCCGCCGCCAGTCGCTGCTCCAGCGCCCGGCCGACGCAACGCCGCACATAGGCCGCCCCACCCACCTTGTTCAGGGCCACCAGCACGGTCAGCGGTCCGCGCCGCGCCCGCTGGCGCGCAATGAGGCCGTCGGCGATCAGCCCGGCCTGCTGGGCAATGGCGCCTTCCGGCAGGCTCAGGCCGACGATTTCGGCCTGTGCATAGAGCGCGATCACCGCCGCCTCATCGTCGGCGGCGATCAGGCGCACCCGGTCGATGGTCTGCTCGAACGCCTGATCCGGGTAATGCACGCTGTACTTGCCATAGGCGTTGACCAGGTCGCGCAGCAGCCGATTGTTGGTCACGCCGACGATTTCCGCCGGTCGGGTATAGCCATCCCAGTGGGCGAACAGTTGCGCCAGGTAGCCGCCACCGATGGCGCCGAAACCGTGGATGGCGGCGATATGTTCGTTATAGGACTGCGGAAAGGGATCGGTCGGCGCCGGCACCGGCAGCAGCGGCGTGCAGGGTGTCAGGTCTTCCAGAAACGCCTCCAGACTCTCGTAGGCGCGCAGGGCCTTGGCCTTGATCGCCGGGGCCGGCTCCTTGATGTCCTTGAGCAGGATCGGCAGGCCTCCGCAGGCCGCACCGGACAGCAGGCCGTTCTCCGAGTCCTCGAAGACCAGGCAGTGTGCCGGCGCACAGCCCAGGGCTGCCGCCGCGCTCTGGAAGATCTCGGGATGGGGCTTGCCCTGGCTGACCTCGTCACCACAGACCGTGGCATCGAAGTACTTCAGCACATTGGCGTTGATCAGGTACTCCTCGGCGATGGCGCGCCGGCTGGAGGTTGCCACCGCCAGGCGCAGGCCGCTTTTCTTCAGGCGCTCCAGGACCTCGTAGAGTCCGGCCTTCACCGGCACGCCATGGGCGCGCACATGGGCCAGCTCCAGCGCATCGGCGCGGGCGCGGATCTCGACATAGGGGTAGTCCGCACCGTAGCGCGACTTGGCCAGTGCCTCGGCCTTGAGGGCGCTCAGCCCGAGCGAGCCCAGCAATATCTCGTCGTCGATGGCTGCGCCGAACAGCTCAGTGGAGGCTTGTCGTAAGGTCTGAAAACGCAGGCGCTCGGTATCGAACATGGTGCCGTCCATGTCGAACAGCGCGGCCTGGATGAAATGTCCATGGAAGTTCATAGGGATTCTCCTTGACTTCAGCCACCGCCGATTGACGCGACGATTGCTGGCCCTGCACGCGCAGGGCCTCCCGACGCCGGCGGTGTGAGGATGGGCCGTCACCACGGGGGTGACGCAAAGGGAGGGCAGTGACGAGACCTGTCCAGGTCCCACAGCCGGCTCGGCCCGGCAGGACCATCCGAGGGAAGGCGCGCCGGACAACGATGGGCGTGCAGACAGCGATGCGGAGTTCCTCCTTCGATTTCGGCCCGCAAGGGCCGCCGAATTAGGCGAACCGCCCAAGGACAGTACGTCTCGCACTGAAAAGGCAGTGAGCAAGGTGCTCAACAAGAATGCAGATGAAGCATCTGCCGCCATTGATGGCAGCCGGGGAGTCTACCCCACCTCACCCCCAAAAACACATTCGCGGCGGATGGGCGCAGATCGCAGACGAATGATCGTAGATCCTGGGGACTGGCTGGCCACGACACGGCAGCTCGGCCGCAGGCGATGCCGTACGCCCGCCTGCCCCACGCATTGACCGGAGCGAACTACAGTGAAACACGTGGCCTCCCGAGGCCCCGTTGCCATCCCCTGCAGGGGAACGTGCGAGGCCGTATGGATAAGCATCCGAAGCATTCGCCAATCGCCCGGCTTCTGGGTGGTCTGACGCTGATCGCCCTGGTGCCCTTCACGCCGGGCAGCGTCCAGGCCGAAGCGGACGAGGCCATGGACATCCTGCTGGGCATGACCGACTTCCTGGCCGGCCAGCCCCGCTTCAGCGTCGCGGTCCAGAGCAGCTATGACGCGGTCCAGCCGGACGGCCAGAAAATCGAATTCGCCGAGACGCGGCGCCTGCTGCTGGCGCGGCCCGATCACCTGCGGGTCGAGCTTGAGGAAAGCGACGGCCTGCACCACCAGCTCCTCTACGACGGCAGCCAGATATCCCTCGCCACCCCGCAGAGCCGGGTCTATGCGCAGGTCAATCGGCCGGGCACGGTGGACGACGCGGTCAGATTCTTCATCCGCGACCTCGACATGCGCCTCCCTTTCGCGGTGTTGCTGGTCAGCAGCGCCAGCGACGATCTGCGACGGCGCACCCGGCAAATCGATTACGTGGAGGAGACCCGCCTGGCCGGCGTGACCGTCCACCACCTCGCCGGCCGTACCGACAGCGTCGACTACCAGGTGTGGGTCCGCGACGGCGACACGCCCCTGCCGGTGCGCCTGGTGCTGACCTATCCGGATGCCGACGGGCAGCCGCAGTTCCGGGCGGACTTCCGCGACTGGGATCTGGCACCGGCCCTTCCCGATGATGCGTTCGTCTTCACGCCGCCCGCCGACGCCCGGCAGATCTCCTTCGCCAGCGAGCTGCCGGTCAGCGTGATGCCGGCGCCCGACGGCGCTACCCCGCCGGCCGAAAGCCCGGCGGGCGGCGAGCGGACCGGAGAGCAGCCATGAACTCGCTCGCCAGAACCCGCCTGACCGGCCTGATCGCCACCCTGTTGCTGCTGGGCCCCGCCCTGCAGGACAGCGACGCCCTTGGCCGTGGCGGTGGAGGTTTCTCCCGGGGGGGCGTGGCCGCCTCGGGCGCCTTTTCCGCGCGCGTCAGTGCGCCCGGTCACGCCGCAACGCGACCGGAGATTTCCCGGCCCACTCCGCCACCTTCGGCCGAGCAACGGCCGCCACGGGAGCGGCCGCCGCCCACCAGTCAGCGGTTGCCGGGGGGCTACCCGCCGCCGGGTAGCCAGCAGCCACCGGAAGGCCGCCCGCCGCCGCTCCCACCGCCGCACGATCACGACATCGATTGGGACGACGACTGGGACCATTCGGACGCGGCGGCGGGCTTCGTCGTCGGCGCGGCGGCCGGCGCGCTGGTCAACGAAGCGCTGCAACCCGACGTGCAGGTCACGGAGGTGACGGCGCTGACCACCAGCGCCCCCGCGCCGGTGGCCGTCACCAGCCTGCCCTGTTCCCCCGCGTCCAGCCTGGTGGGCGGCGTCACCTACTACCGCTGCGGCAGCACCTATTACGTCCAGGCCTACGCACAGGGCAGCCTGCTGTACGTACCCGTGGCGCCACCCTGATCTACGGGGCCCGGAGCGCCGGCCGCTCCGGCGCTTCGAGCCGCGAGGTCAGCTGCCGCTCGAGGGTGTCGTCCAGGTAGTGCACCCCAGCCATCACACCACGGTCGCGGCTGCGTAGCCATTCGCGCCATTCCGTGTCGAACGCCGCGCTCATGCTCTTGCGCAGCAGCGCTTCCTGCTCCGGCCGCTGGTGCTCACGCATCAGCGCAGTCACGCCCATCATCCCGAAAGACAGCAGTGCACCCGCCGGGCCGATCATGGCCGACACCACACCCGTGATGCCGCCGGCAGTCAGCTCATTCGTCAACTGGCGGCTGGCCTGCGTTGCCACGGACGAGATACCGCCATCCTCGGACCAGAGTGCGACTTCGGCGGGCGCCTTGTGGATATGTGCCGTCAGGGCGCGATAGGCGGGCAGCCGGTCGAGACGCTCGTTGCCGATCAGTTGCTGAAGCGAGGCATTCCGGTTCGGCGGCGGGGCCAGGGCGATGGCGGGAATCCCCTCCAGCCAACGCTCGAACTGGTCGGCGGGCACCCCGTAGCGCGGTGGAATCCTCGCCAGCAGCTCGGCCATCAGCCAGACATAGAAGCGCACCGTGCGCTCCCTGATCCGTACGGGATCGGTCTCCCGCGCCACCGGCACCAGCACGCGCTTGCGGTATTGCTGCTGCAGGTAAAGCGCCAACCGGTCGACCACCTCATCGTTTTCATCGCCAGCGCTCAGTCGGTACCAGGACAGCTTCACGCTCAGCCACTGGTGGGTCCGGTAGCTGAAAAACCAGGGGATGAAATCCGTCTCGGTGCGCTGATAGACCAGCGTGCGCCACTCCTGCATGGCGTCACGGGCGAACTGCTCGGCCTGCTCGGTGGCATTTTGCGAGGCGGCGAGGATGTCGCGGTCGATCTGCCGCCAGGTGCCCGGCGCAACAGTCACCGGCGGTGGGCGGGCCGCGCAACCGGCCAACACAACCATCCAGACCACCAGCAGCAGGCACTTCATCATGCGGCGGCCTCACTCCGGCGCCTCGTCGGCCAGCCACCCGCCACCGAGCGCGCGGTACAAGCTCACCACCGCGCTCAACTGCTGCTGCCCTGTCTGCGACTCCAGCAGTTCCGCCTGGAACAGGCTGCGCTCCGCATCCAGCACTTCGAGGTAACTGACCAGGCCACCGTCATACCGCGCCCGCGACAGCCGCGCCGCGTTGCGCGCCGCCGCCAGTTGGCGCTGGCGAGCCAGATGCTCGTCGCGTGACGTGCGCACGCGGGTCAGGGAGTCATCCACATCGCGCAGGCCATTCAGGACAGCCTGCTCATAGCCCAGCCGCGCCTGTTCGGCACGCTGCCGCTGCGTTTCTTCCACCGCCCTGAGCTGCCCGGCGTTGAAGATCGGGGCAAACAGGTTGGCGAGGAGATTCCAGCTTTCATTGCCGCTGTCCACCAGGTCGCTCAGGTCTCGGCTGGCGTAGCCGAGGCTGCCGGTCAGCGACAGGGACGGCAGCCGCTGAGCGCGCGCGATGCCGATGCGCGCGGTCTCGGCGGCCAGTTGTTGCTCGGCGGCCAGGACATCCGGGCGCCGCTCCAGCAGGCTGAGCGGCAGGCCTGCCGGCACCTCGACCGGCAGGCCTTGCCGCGTCAGTTGCGCGCCGCGCGCAATGACCCGTGGCCGCGAGCCGACCAGTACGCTCAGGGCGTTCTCGGTCTCGCGCACCGCGCGCTCGAAGGCGGCCACCGATGCCTGGGCGTCGGCGGCCTCGATCTCGGCCTGGTTGACGTCCAGCTCCGGCACCGTGCCCTTGCCGTACCGCTGGCGGATGATGCTCAGCGAGTCCTCACGCGACGCCTGCGTGCGGATGGCGATGCGATGCCGGTTGTCCAGATCCAGCAATTGGAAATAGCTGATGGCCACCGAGGCGATCAGCGAGATGGTCACGTTGCGCGCGGTCGCCTCGGTGCTCAGCAGATCCGCGCGCGCCGCCTCGGTGGCCCGGCGCAGCTTGCCCCACAGATCGATCTCGAACGACGCCACGCCGCTGAGGGAAAAACTGTTGTCGGTCACGCCGCCACCCAGCGCGTCCTCGCTGGTCGACGCCCGGCCCGCGCCCGCCTGGATGTCGAAGAAGGGGAACTGGTTGGCGCGCACCACGCTCAGGATCGCCGCCGCCTCTTCGATGCGCGCCAGGGCGACGCCGAGGTCGCGGTTGTTGGCCAGCGCCTCCTCGATCAGCGCCTCGAGGGTGGGATCGGCGAACAGCCCCCACCAGGGCAGGTTGGCGAAGGTGTCATCGACCGGTGCCGGCTCGCGGTAGCTGGGTGGCATGTCGAGGGGGGGCCGCTGGTAATCCGGCCCGACCATGCAGCCAGCGAGCAGCAGGCCGCCCGCCAGCAAGGCGATGTGCACGGGGCGCGCCGCGCCGCCGCTCATGGCTCGGCTTCCTCGCCAACCGTGCCGGCGGCCGGGGCCGGATGCTTGCGGCGGGTGAGGTAGCGCTCGACGACCACGAACAGGCCGGGCACCAGCACGACGCCCACCAGGGTGGCAGTGAGCATGCCGGCGAACGCGGTCATGCCCATGATCTTGCGCGCCTCGGCGCCGGCGCCACTGGCCAGAATCAGCGGGATCACCCCCAGGATGAAGGCGAACGAGGTCATCAGGATCGGCCGGAAGCGCAGCCGCGCAGCGGCCAGCGCAGCCTCCACCGGCTCCTTGCCGCGCTCGATTTCCGTGCGGGCGAATTCGACGATCAGGATGGCGTTCTTCGCCGCCAGGCCGATGAGCATCACCAGGCCGATCTGGGCGAACACGTTGTTCTCGTAGCTGGCGCTGAAAAAGCGCGCGACCCACAGGCCGAACATGGCCCCGCAGATGGCGATCGGTGTGCCAAACAGCACGCCGAAGGGCAGCGACCAGCTTTCGTACTGCGCCGCGAGGATCAGGAAGACGAACACCAGCGCCATGACGAACACCAGGCTACCGGAGCCCTCGGCCGCCTTTTCCTGGTACGACATGGCGTTCCAGGCATAGGACATGTCGCTGGGCAGCATCGCGGCGGCCACCTCCTCCAGGGCCTGCAGCGCCTGCGTCGAGGTATAGCCCGGCGCGGCCGAGATCACCGGCCGGCCCGCGCCGGGCTATACCTCCTCCAGGGCCTGCAGCGCCTGCGTCGAGGTA
>NZ_DATJCS010000002.1:0-21335 GCF_035497915.1 Pseudomonas sp. | reverse complement strand
ACCCGCACACCTACAACCCGGCCGGCAAGGACGAGTGGCAGGTGCTCAACGTGGCCAACTTCGAGTGCGTGCCCGGGCGTGACGGCACCAATTCCGACGGCTGCGTGATCATCAACTTCGCCAGCAAGAAGGTACTGATCGCCGGCATGCGCTACGCCGGTGAAATGAAGAAGGCCATGTTCTCGGTGCAGAACTTCCTGCTGCCGGAGAAGGACGTCCTGCCGATGCACTGCGCCGCCAACATCGGTGAAGACGGCGACGTCACCCTGTTCTTCGGCCTGTCCGGCACCGGCAAGACCACCCTGTCCGCCGACCCGAGCCGCTACCTGATCGGCGACGACGAGCACGGCTGGGGCGAAGGCGTGGTGTTCAACATCGAGGGCGGTTGCTATGCCAAGTGCATCGACCTGTCCGAGAAGAACGAGCCGGTGATCTGGAAGGCCATCCAGTTCGGCACCGTGCTGGAAAACGTCGTGCTCGACGAGAACCATGTTCCGGATTACAGCGACGACAGCCTGACCCAGAACAGCCGCGCCGCCTACCCGCTGGAATACGTGGAGAAGCGCAGCGAGAAGAACCTGGGTGGCGAACCCAAGGCCGTGATCTTCCTGACCTGCGACCTGACCGGCGTGCTGCCGCCCGTGTCGATCCTCAACAACGAGCAGGCCGCCTACCACTTCCTGTCCGGCTACACCGCCCTGGTCGGTTCCACCGAGATGGGTTCGGGTCCCGGCATCAAGTCGACCTTCTCCACCTGCTTCGGCGCGCCCTTCTTCCCGCGTCCGGCCGGTGTCTACGCCGAGCTGCTGATCAAGCGCATCCAGGCGTTCGGCTCCAAGGTCTACCTGGTCAACACCGGCTGGACCGGTGGTGGCTACGGTGTCGGCAAGCGTTTCAACATCCCGACCACCCGCGCGGTGATCGCCGCGATCCAGAACGGTTCGCTGGTGGGCGTGGAGACCGAGCACCTGCCGATCATCAACCTGGACGTGCCGAAGGCCGTTGCCGGCGTCGAGACCCAGCTGCTCAACCCGCGCAACACCTGGGCCGACAAGAATGCCTATGACGCCGCCGCCCTCGAGCTGGCCGGCAAGTTCGTCACGAACTTCCAGAAGTTCGAGGTGAGCGAGGCCATTCGCAACGCCGGCCCGCAGCTGTAAGCGTTAGCCGCTGTTGAAAAAGCCGCCTTCGGGCGGCTTTTTCGTGGGCGGTCGAGGTCAGGGAGTCGTTCATGGGCGAGAACTCCATAGACCGTTTGGTCTAACGGCAAGCACGACACTGAGCCACCGGGGTGAATGCGCGCCGTGGGCTGCGGTCACACGGGAACCGCCGCAGAGGATCCGCCATGCCGAGCCGCCGCCAGTTCCTCCTGAACGCCACCCTGCTGGCCGCCCTGGCCCAGCTGCCGTGCGGCCCCCTGTGGGCGCAGACCCGGCTGCAGCAGCGCCGCATTCCCTCCAGTGGCGAACAACTGCCCGTGATCGGGCTGGGCACCTCGCGTACCCACGATGTGCCGCTGGATGACGAGGCCCTGCGGCCGCTGCTGGAGGTGCTGAAGACCCTGGTCAACGGTGGCGGGCGACTGATCGACACCGCACCCAGCTACGGCAATGCCGAGCGGGTGTGCGGCCATCTGGTGCAGCAGTTGGCGGTGCGCGACAAGGTGTTCATCGCCACCAAGGTTTCCGCGAGCGGTGAACAGGCCGGTCGCCGCCAGCTGGAGTCCAGCTTCCGGGCGCTGCAGGCCCCGCAAATCGACCTGGTGCAGGTGCACAACCTGCAAGACACCCGCACCCAGTTGAACCTGCTGCGTGAGCAGAAGGCGCGCGGGAACATCCGCTACGTCGGCATCACCCACTACCGCGAGGCGGCCCAGCAGGACGTGCTGGATGTGCTGGGCAGAGAGCCGGGCATCGACTTCGTGCAGATCAACTATTCGGTTGGCGAGCGGCTGGCCGAGCAGCGTCTGCTGCCCTGGTGCGCGGATCACGGTATCGCCGTGCTGATCAACCGGCCGTTCGCGCGCGGCCAGTTGCTGGCGCGGGTCAGGAACCGGCCGTTGCCGGACTGGGCGATGGAAGTGGATGCCACCTCCTGGGCGCAACTGCTGCTCAAGTTCATCCTCGCCCAGCCGGCGGTGACCGCCGTGATTCCGGCCACCTCCAACCCGCGCTACATGGCCGACAACCTGCTCGCCGGGCGCGGACGCCTGCCGGATGCGAGGCTGCGCGAACGGATCGCCGCGGCCTTCGCCTGACGGCATGCAGCCTGCCGACCGACTGGCGCGGCTGATCGACGCGCGGCCGGGGGAGCTGCCAGCGGCGCTGGCGGGCTTCGCCCTGTTCCTGTGCCTGTTCTCCGGCTACTTCATGCTGCGGCCGCTGCGCGAGGCCATGGGCATCCAGGGTGGGGTCGAGCACCTGCAGTGGCTGTTCACCGCCACCTTCCTGAGCATGCTGGTGGCCGTACCCCTGTTCGCCTGGCTGAGCACCCGGGTGCCACGGGTGCGCTACCTCGACTGGGTATACGGTTTCTTCGCCACGCACCTGGTGGCCTTCGCGCTGCTGTTCGCCGTGCAGCCGGACCACGTGTGGCTGGCGCGCACCTTCTTCGTGTGGATCTCGGTCTACAACCTGTTCGTGATTTCCGTGGCCTGGAGCCTGATGGCGGATGTCTTCGACGGGCAGCAGGCCAAGCGGCTGTTCGCCTTCATCGCCGCCGGCGCCAGCACGGGCGGGCTGCTGGGCCCCACACTGAGCGCGCTGCTGGTGGGGCGCCTGGGCACCGCCGGGCTGCTGGTGCTGGCCGCCCTGTTGTTGCTGCTGGCGCTGGGCTGCAAGCACTACCTGATGGGCTGGCGCGAGCGGGGCGGCGCCGGGCGGCCCGGTGCGCCGCCGAGCGAGAGCAGCCGACGACCGATCCCCGGCAACCCTTTCAGTGGCCTGACCTTGCTGCTGCACTCCCGTTACCTGGCGGGCATCGCGCTGTTCGTGGTGCTGCTGTCGGCCACCACCACCTTTCTGTATTTCGAGCAGGCCCGTCTGGTGGACGCGCTGTTTCCCGAGCGTGCCAGCCAGGTGCGGGTGTTCGCGCTGATCGATCTGCTGGTGCAGGCCGGCGCGCTGACCGCCCAGCTGTTCATCACCGGACGGGTCGCCAAGCGCCTGGGTGTGCGGGTGCTGCTCTCGGTGGTGCCCCTGCTGGTGTGTCTGGGCTTTCTGGGGCTGGCGCTGGCGCCGATGTTCCTGCTGCTGGCGGCGCTCATGGTGGTGCGGCGCATCGGCGAATACGCGTTCGTGCGGCCGGGGCGCGAAATGCTCTTCGCGCCACTGGATGCGCAGAGCAAGTACAAGGCCAAGAACGTCATCGACACGCTGGTGTACCGGGGTGGTGACGTGGCCAGCGCCTGGCTGAAAAACGGACTGGATGCGCTGGGCCACGGGCCGCTGCCGGTGGCCCTGGTGGGCGCCGCGTGCGCGGCGCTATGGGGCTGGTTGGGCTGGCGCCTGGGGCGCCGAGCCGATGCGCTGAGCGCCGGGCCTCAGCAGTAGGCCTTCTGGGCGCAGGATTCCGGCTCGGGCTGGCCGTCCGGAGTGGAGCAGATCTGGTCGCGGCCGCCGGTCTTGGCGCGGTACATGCGGTGGTCGGCCAGTTCCAGCAGCGCGGTCGGCGCCACGACCTTGTCGGCGCAGCGCTCGGCCAGGCCGATGCTGGCGGTCAGCCGCGTACCGTCCGGACGCACGCCCAGGCCGGACTCGGTCAGGCGTTGCAGCGCGCGGCGGGCCTGGTTCATGTCGGTGTTGGGCATCACCAGCAGGAACTCCTCGCCACCCCAGCGCAGCAGGGTGTCGGAGCCGCGCATGCGCGCCTGCAGACTGTTGGTGAACTCCTGCAGCACCCGGTCGCCGGCCTCGTGGCCGTAGGTGTCGTTGACGGCCTTGAAGTGGTCGATGTCGAAGAAGGCCAGCGCCAGGCAGCCATTGTTCTGTTCGGCATTGCTCCACAGCAGATGGAGGATTTCCGTGCCGCTGCCGCGCGACAGGATACCGGTCAGCGGATCGCGAATCGCCTGGCGCACCAGCGCGATCATGAACGCCAGCTGGCTCATGCAGGCCAGCGCGGTGACGCCGGCAATCAGCACCAGCAGCCAGTAGCCGCCGGCATACGACGGCCAGTTGAGCACTGGCCAGTTCAGGAAGCCGGCCAGGCCCTGGGCGAGCAGCAGCGTGCTGGCCAGGATCAGGTTTTCAACCAGGGTCAGCGGGAAAATGGCCAGGCCGGCCATCAGCACGAACGGCAGGAAGGCATAGCCGGTGGCCACCGCCGCGGAGAAGGGTTCGAGCTGGTGGCCGGTGATCAGGGTGTGGGACACCACATAGAACACCGTGGGAATGAAGAACAGGATGGCGATGGCCCGGTAGGCATCCAGCAGGTTGCCATTGGGACGATAGAACACCAGCAGGCTGGCGAAGGCCATCGAGGCCAGCAGCCGGGACACCGCCAGGCTGGACCACAGCGGGTAGTCGAAGACGATCAGGTCGACCACGCTCCACAGCGGCGTGAGCAGGGCGTACAGGAAGGCGAACAGGCGTACCCGATTGACGATCATGGTCGCCCGGCGCTGACTGAGCAGCAGCGAATGACGCGTCGGCAGCAGCAGTTGCGGAAACTCGACGGCCTTGAGCTCGTTGGGCAGCAGCGAGGCGAGGCGCCGGATGAGCAGATCGAAGGGTTTAGGCATTTTATTATTGGACCTTCACATGGTTGGGTGCTGCATCCGAGCAAAACCCTGTCGCGGCGGGCAGGGACAGGTTCCTTTGTATTCTTTTACCCACCTGTGACGCCGGAGGCGCCACCTTATTTTTTTGCTCGCACGCAAGGAATAAGGTCAGGCATGACCGTACCCTTCGGATCGGATGCCGTATCCGCCTAACCTGTCACAGTATTCCGGCAAAAATCATGCGCTGGATCAACGAAGCTGGCAGAGTGACATCGCGTCGCAGCGACTGCTGGCCAAAAAAGCATCACCCGGATCGGCCCCCCGGAAAACAGCCTGCGCAGCGGCACGCCCACAGCTTGTCCACAGAGCCATCCCCCGCTTCCGGGGAAAACCCCGGGCGAGCTTCGGGCGACCCGCGCGGCAGGCCGATGCGCCCGGCGACGGACCGTGGCGGCCCCCAGGCTGCTGGCTAACTGTCTGAAATTCAAGCTCTTTACGCAAAGGCCCGGCGTAGCGCGGCCGCAGACGGCGCTCAACAGCTTATCCACAGAATGCTCCCCGTGATCGGTGGGAAACCGCTGGCGCGGCGGCTGAAAAGTGACCGCCTGCGGCCAGGCCGCGCCGACCGGGCTTCAAGGTCCGTGGCCAACAGCTTGTCCACAGGTTGATCCCCCGAAGCTGGGCATAACCCCTACAACTTAAGTCGCACCTCGCCGAGCCGCGCGCCGTTGGGGCCGAAACGCCGTTCGTGGAACTCGCGCCGGCCGTCGGCTCGCACGATCAGCGCGCTGCTGGCCCGGGTGCCGTAGTGGGCGCTGGCAATGAACACGCTGGACAGCAGGCGCTCGGTATCCAGGCCGACGCCGGTGTTCGGCAACTGCGCGTCGTCGGCCGGCGTGGGGTCACCCAGTAGCTCCAGCAGGCGCTTGGGATGCGGCGCCTCCAGGCGTTCGGCCAAGGCCTGGCGCGCGCGCAGCAGCTTCGGCCAGGGCGTATCCAGTGCGGCGTTGCACAGGCCGTAGACGCCGGCGCCGAGCTCCAGCGGTGCCGGTTGGCGGGCATGCAGGTAGTACAGGCGCTCGGCATCGCCGACCAGCAGGTTGAAGCCGCTGTATTCACCGGCGCGTTCGGCCACTTCGCCCAGATAGTCTTCGGGCGAGCGGTCACCGCGCAGGAAGCCCGCCACCAGCTCGCCGCGCGAGCGCAGCCCGAGCGGCTGCGCGGGATCGCGGATATTGGTCAGCGCGGCGAAGCGCCCGCCGGGGCCGACGCCCATCCAGGTACCGCCCGCTTCCAGATCGCGCCCGGCATACACGCCCGGCGCCTCATCCCAGTGCGCCAGCGGCAGGCTGGGCCGGGCATGGAACTCGTCACGGTTGGCGGCGACCACCAGCGGCAGTGCATGGCCGGGGCGCCAGGCGAACAGGATCAGACACATGTACTTCACCCAGAACGATGACCGGCCCAGCTTGCCGCCGGGCGGACGTCACGGCAAGGGCCGTCCGGTAGCTGCGGCCCGGCGCTTGCTCTACCATGCCGGCTTCGCTTTCAGGGGGCTGGCATGGAATTTCTGATCTATCTCGTTCTGGGGGCCTGCGCCGGTGTGCTGGCCGGGCTGTTCGGCGTCGGCGGCGGGCTGATCATCGTGCCGGTGCTGGTATTCAGCTTCACCGCCCAGGGCTTCGCCCCCGAGGTGCTCACGCACCTGGCGGTGGGTACCTCGCTGGCCACCATCGTGTTCACCTCCATCAACTCCATCCGCGCACACCACAAGCGCGGCGCCGTGCTCTGGACGCTGGTGGGCTGGATGACCGCCGGCATCGTGGTCGGTGCCGCGCTGGGCAGCCTCACCGCCGACTGGCTGCAGGGCGAGGTACTGCAAAAGATCATCGGCGTGTTCGCCATCGGCATGGCCATCCAGATGGGCTTCAACCTGCAACCCAAGGCCGGCGGCGGGGTGCCCGGCAAGCTCGGGCTGGGCGTGGCCGGCACCGTGATCGGCTGGGCCTCGGCGATCTTCGGCATCGGCGGCGGTTCGCTGACCGTGCCGTTCCTCAACTGGCGCGGTGTGCCCATGCAGCAGTCGGTGGCCACCTCCGCCGCCTGCGGCCTGCCGATTGCCCTCGCCGGCGCGATCAGCTTCATGCTGGTGGGCATGGATGCTCCGCACCTGCCGCAGTGGAGCCTGGGCTACGTTTACTTGCCGGCGCTGGTCGGCATTGCGCTGACCAGCATGTTCTTCGCGCGCTTCGGGGCTACCCTGGCGCATCGTCTGTCCCCGCTGATGCTCAAGCGCCTGTTCGCGGTGCTGCTGGTGTGTGTGGGCACCAATTTCCTGATTTGAGGAGTGTCGGATGCTGCCTTATCCGCAGATCGATCCGGTGGCCATCGCCATCGGTCCCCTGAAGATCCACTGGTACGGGCTGATGTACCTGATCGGCATCGGCGGCGCCTGGCTGCTCGCCTCGCGCCGGGTGCAGCGCTTCGCCCCGGAGTGGCACAAGGACAAGCTGTCCGACCTGGTGTTCTGGGTGGCCCTGGGGGTGATCCTTGGCGGGCGGCTGGGCTATGTGCTGTTTTACGACTTCGCCGCCTACCTCGCCGATCCGGCAAAGATCCTGCGCGTCTGGGAAGGCGGCATGTCGTTCCACGGCGGCCTGATCGGCGTGCTGCTGGCGGTGTGGCTGTTCGGCCGACGCAACGACAAATCGTTCTTCGCGCTGATGGACTTCATTGCCCCGCTGGTGCCGATCGGCCTGGGCGCCGGGCGCATCGGCAACTTCATCAACGCCGAACTGTGGGGCAAGGCCACCGACCTGCCCTGGGCGATGGTCTTCCCTACCGACCCGGCGCAGCTGCCGCGCCACCCCTCGCAGCTGTATCAGTTCGCCCTGGAAGGCGTGGCGCTGTTCGTCATCCTCTGGCTGTACACCCGCAAGCCGCGCCCGGTGATGTCGGTGTCCGGCCTGTTCGCGGTGTGCTACGGCGTGTTCCGCTTCATCGTCGAGTTCGTGCGCGTGCCGGACGCCCAGCTCGGCTACCTGGCCTTCGGCTGGCTGACCATGGGTCAACTGCTGTGCATTCCGATGGTGCTGATTGGCGCCGGGATGATGGTCTGGGCGTACCGGCGCGAGGGTCGCCAGCCGGCATAGGATGTGTAGGGCCGGCTTTATGCCGGCCGACGTGGGTGGGAGCGACACTTCGGCTGCGAACCGAGCGCCGCTGGCCGGCATAAAGCCGGCCCCACAGGTTTCAGAACCCGACCGCCTTCCTTCCCCGCCGCGCGCGCAGCCCTTACCATGCCGCGACGTCTGCCCCCTCCGAGCCTCCGATGAAACAGTACCTCGACCTGATGCGCCACGTGCGCGAGCACGGCACCTTCAAGAGCGACCGCACCGGCACCGGCACCTACAGCGTGTTCGGCCACCAGATGCGCTTCGACCTGGCCGACGGCTTTCCGCTGGTCACCACCAAGAAGTGCCACCTGAAGTCCATCATTCACGAGCTGCTGTGGTTCCTGAAGGGCGAGACCAACATCCGCTACCTGAAGGAAAACGGCGTCTCCATCTGGGACGAGTGGGCCGACGAGAACGGTGAGCTGGGACCGGTGTACGGCTACCAGTGGCGCAGCTGGCCGGGACCCAACGGCGAGTCCATCGACCAGATCGCCAAGCTGGTGGAGATGATCAGGAAGAACCCGGACTCGCGCCGGCTGATCGTCTCGGCCTGGAACCCGGCGCTGGTCGACCAGATGGCCTTGCCGCCCTGCCACGCGCTGTTCCAGTTCTACGTCGCCGACGGCAAGCTCAGCTGCCAGCTGTACCAGCGCTCGGCCGACATCTTCCTCGGTGTGCCCTTCAACATCGCCAGCTACGCGCTGCTGACGCTGATGGTCGCGCAGGTCTGCGACCTGCGGCCGGGCGAGTTCATCTGGAGCGGCGGCGACTGCCACCTGTACGCCAACCATCTGGAGCAGACCGACCTGCAACTCAGCCGCGAGCCGCTGCCGCTGCCGCAGATGAAGCTCAACCCCGAGGTGAAGGACCTGTTCGCCTTCCGCTTCGAGGACTTCGAGCTGGTCGGCTACCAGAGCCATCCGCATATCAAGGCGCCGGTGGCGGTTTAAATCGCGGCGCCCGTAGGGTGGACAACGTTGTTCTTGTCCACCATCGCGCCGGCACGGCGCGCCTGGCCGGCCGCACCTCGCGGCGCGTTGGTGGATCGGTGAAGCGCGATCCACCCTACGCCAGCAGGCCGGCATGAAGCGTGGTCTCCCACCCCGGTAGGGCGGACAACGTTTTTCTTGGCCGCCGTGCGGGATCCGAATGGCGGCTACGTTCGCTTGGCCAGGGCATCAATCCACTGTTGACGGTCTTCCTCGCCGCGCACCTTGCCATTCAGCGACGACCATTCCGGATGCGCACGGGCCACCGACAGCGGTTTGGGCAGCTTGCCGTCCTTCCAGGCCTGCTCCTGCGGCGACTCCAGGCGGACGGCGTCCTGTGCGGCGTGGCCGCGGGCGGCCAGCGCGTCGAGCAGTTGCCGCTGACGCAGCGCCAGCAGGCGCAGCACGGCGTCGTCCACGGTGAGTTCCTTTTCGCCCTTGAGCTTGCCCAGCAGGCGATTGCCATAGTGCCGGGCGGTCTGCGCGCCGCCGCCGGCCAGCGCGCCGAGCAGCGCGGCGGCGCCGAGGGTAATGCCGCCGACCATCAGGTCGATGCCGGCGCCGGCGGCGGCTCCGGCGGCCATGCCGCCGCCGATCTTCACGCCCATCTGCCGGAGCGTTTCCGGATTGAACAGGTCATCGCCCCAGCGGCCGTCCAGCAGCGGCACCTCGCCGGCCTCGGCGTCGTCGCGGCGGAAGGCGTACAGCCGCAGCAGCGCCTCCACGCAGCGCTGCTCACGCTGACGCACGGCCTCGCGCAGCGCCAGCATGGCGCTGCGCTCCTGTTCGGCCTTGTCCGGCACGCGCTGCCGGCAGGCGGCGACATCCACCAGTAGCTCGGCGATCAGCCGGCGTCCAGCCTGCAGACGCTCGGCGGCCTGCGCCTCGTGGGCGTGAATCAGTCGCTCCAGGCGCCCACGCGCCGGCTCCAGCAGCAGCGCCAGGCTTTCGTAGAGGCGGCGCTCGCCATCCTCGGGCGGCGCGACGGTATCGAAGCGCACCAGCGCGTGCAGGCCCAGGCGCGCCAGCGCTGCGCGCCATTCCTCCTCGCGCTGCAGCGGGTCGCGCACGAAGTTGAGTACCGGCAGCAGCGGCTTACCGCAGTCGGCCAGCACGCTCAGCTCGTCGCGGTACTTGGCCAGCACCGGCTCGCGGGCGTCGATCACATACAGGCCGGCGTCCGAGCCGAGCAATTGGCGCAGCACCTTGGCTTCCTGCTCGAAACGCTGGCGCGCCTCGGGGCCGGCGAGGAAACGCTCGACCCGCGCCGGACCGTCGAGGCGTTCGCCGGCGGGCGCCAGGCGTTCGAGGTAGTCCAGCAGTTCGATGGCGTCCTCCAGCCCGGGGGTGTCGTACAGCTCCAGCAGCGCCTCGCCGTCCACCGACAGCCGCGCGCCCTCGACGTGGCGCGTGGTGCTCGGCCGGTGCGAGACCTCGCCGAAGCCGACGTCGCGGGTCAGGGTGCGCAGCAACGAGGTCTTGCCGACATTGGTATGGCCGACCACGGCGAGTTTCAGCGGCTCAGTCATGGCCCTTCTCCAGCCAGTCCAGGGAAGCCTCGGCCAGGCCGAGGCGCTGCAACGCGGCGCGCCAGTCGTCCAGGCGCGCGGCGTCGGCATCCACCGGCAGCAGCCAGACGCGGGTGGCCACCGCGCTGCGCGACAGTTCGCCGAGCAGCGCCAGGGTGCCGCGATCCGGCGAGCGGCGCGGGTCGCAGGCCAGCAGCAGGCGCGCGGCCGGGCGCTGGGCCAGACGTTCCAACAGCAGCCGGCGCTGTTCGCGGCTGTCCAGCACGCCGGCGTTGCCGACGCCCTCGGGCAGAACGGGCGGCCAGGGGTAGGCGGGGTCGAGCTCGATGCCGGCCAGCAGGACGCCTTCGGCGTCGGAGGTGAAGGCACCGGCCTGGGGTTCGGGAAGGTCTGTCGGGGCGGCGTCACGCACGCCGAGTCGTTCGCTGGCCGGTTGCAGTCGCTCGCGCAGCAGCAGGTAGCCGGGCGCGTCCAGCGGTAGACGCAGTCGGCGCAGTCCGCGGCGCCAGCGCCACCGGCAGAACAGTGCGAGCAGCAGGCGCGGCAGGATGCCGTAGACCAGCAGCACGCCGAGCAGCCAGCCGGCCCAGGCCTGGCGGGCGCTTTCCTCGACCAGCGCGCGCTCGCCGCTGGCGCGGATCTGCGCGATATCCGGCAGGCTGAAGCCGAGCAGCGCGGGCAGCGCGCCGAGCGTCTGGGTCAGGGCAACGAAGCTGTCGGCGCCGAGTAGCGTGGTTTCCCAGACGAAGCCGTAGCGGCGGGTGGAGAGCATGGCCAGCAGCAGCGCCAGCGCGCTGAGCAGCGCCAGCAGCCACAGGCCGTGAACCAGCGCGCCCAGCCCCCAGCGCGCCAGCCGCTGGCGCTGCAGCACGACGAGCAGGGCCGGCGCCAGTTGCGCGGCCTGGGCGTCGCGGGCGAGCTTCTCGCTCAGCCACAGCCACAGGCGGCCCAGGGCGCCACCGGCATCGCGCGTGAACAGCAGGCCGCCCAGCCAGCCGAGCAGCGTCAGCACATGCAGGCCAAGCAGGCTGCCCAGCGCCCAGAACACATTGACCGGACGCTGACCGTCGCCGAGGGCGGCGAACGCCAGGCCGGCGCCGCTGAGCAGGGCGAACAGGGCGAGCACCAGCAGCGCCAGGCGTGCGCCCTGATGCCAATGGCGCAACGCGACCAGTTGCCCGTCGCGTTCGGCCAGCAGCAGGGCGCGGGATTCGATGCGCTGTTCCAGGGCGGGACCGGCCAGGCGGGCGCGGCGGTTGGCCTCGCCATCTTCCAGCGGGCCGGCCTGCTCCTCGCGCAGGCGGATGGCTTCGCACAGCCAGAGGCGGTCGAGGCGCGACAGGGGGGATGAACTCACGGCTTCACTCACGACAAGAACTGGGCTGAGGATAACCGTTCGCGGCGGGGCGGGAGTAGGCAGTAACGGCTGCCGAGCGCTATCCTCGCGCCCCATGAACAGCACTCGCCTCCCCCTCGCCATGATCGCCGCCCTGGCCCGCAACCGGGTGATCGGCCTCGACAACCGGATGCCCTGGCACCTGCCGGCCGACCTCAAGCACTTCAAGGCCATGACGTTCGGCAAGCCGATCATCATGGGTCGCAAGACCTGGGATTCCCTCGGCCGACCGCTGCCCGGCCGGCTGAATATCGTGGTCAGCCGCCAGGCGGACCTGCGCCTGCCAGGCGCCGAGGTGTTCGACTCGCTGGACGATGCCCTGGTGCGCGCCGATGCCTGGGCGCGCGAACAGGGTGTCGACGAACTGATGCTGATCGGCGGCGCGCAGCTGTATGCCCAGGCCCTGCCGCTGGCCGAGCGCCTGTACCTGACGCGCATCGAGCTGGAGCCGGCCGGCGACGCGCATTTCCCGGAGTGGCTGGACCACGAGTGGCGACGCGACAGCCATGCGGCGCATGCCGCCGAGGGCGACGCGCCGGCCTACGCCTTCGAAACCTGGACTCGCCGTCGCGCATGAGTGACGCCGCCCGCGTCGCCGTGCGCCATGCCTGGTGGGAGGACATCCAGGCCCTGCCGCTGGGCTGCGCGCTGATCGCCCTGGGCATCAGCTTCTTCGCCCAGGCCGGGCTGCTCAGCGGCGGCACGGTGGGGCTGGCCTTCCTGCTCAACTACTGGGGCGGCTGGCCACTGGCCGGCATGTTCTTCCTGATCAACCTGCCGTTCTATGCCCTGGCGCTGTGGCGCATGGGCTGGAAATTCACCCTGCGCACCTTCTGTGCGGTGGCGCTGGTGTCGCTGTTCGTCGAGCTGACCCCCGGCTGGGTCGCCTTCTCCCATGTCGAGCCGCTGTACGCCGCCCTGTTCGGCGGCTTCATGATCGGCGTGGGCCTGCTCATGCTGTTCCGTCACCGCGCCAGCCTGGGCGGGGTGAACATTCTGGCGCTGTACCTGCAGGAACGCTTCGGCCTGCGCGCCGGGCATGTGCAGATGGCGGTGGACGCACTGATCGTGCTGGCGGCCATCGCCATCGTGCCGGCGGACCGGGTGCTGCTCTCGGTGCTGGGGGCGGTGTCGCTCAATCTGGTGCTGGCGCTCAATCATCGCGACGGGCGCTATATGGGTGCCAGTTAGCGAAGCCTGGCTTGTAGGCGGTCGGCGCTGTTCCGGCCGTCATAGGGCCACCGTTTGGCGGCCATGGTGGACGAGGAAAACGTTGTCCACCCTACGGGCAGCGGGCAACGCCGAGGTTGTAGGGCCGGCTTTCGCCGGCCATCGGAGTGTCAGCCTGCGCCTCGCCACCGGTCCTGCCCGCGTCGGCCGGGATAAACCCGGCCCTACAGGTTTTGCCAACCTGCGGGCAGCGCCGAGACGTTGTAGGGCCGGCTTTACGCCGGCCGGTGGAGTGTCAGTCCCGCGCATCGCCCCACAGGTTTCCCTTCCCCCTCAATACAACCGCAACGGCTCCTCATCCAGCGCCGCCAGCTGTTCGCGCAGCAGGCCGATCTGCTGGCGCCAGTAGTTTTCCGTGGTGAACCAGGGGAAGGCCGGTGGAAACGCCGGGTCGTCCCAGCGTCGCGCCAGCCAGGCGCTGTGGTGCAGCAGGCGCAGGCTGCGCAAGCCTTCCAGCAGCGGCAGCTCGCGGGTCGGGAAGTCGTGGAATTCCGAATAGCCGTCGGCCAGTTCGGACAGCTGGCGCAGGCGCTCCTGGCGATCGCCGCACAGCAGCATCCACAGGTCCTGCAGGGCCGGGCCCATGCGGCAGTCGTCCAGGTCGACGACATGGAAGCTGCCGTCGCGCTCCAGCAGGTTGCCCGGGTGGCAGTCGCCATGCAGGCGAATGGCGGTATAGGGCGTGGCGGCGAACAGCCGGTCCAGCCGTGCCAGCAGCGCCTGGGCGGCGGCGACATAGTCGGCGCGCAGGCTGGCGGGCAGGAGCGGGCTGTCGCGCAGGGTGGCCAGCGAGGCGTGGCCGAAGTTGGCTACCGTCAGCGTTTCGCGCTCGTGGAACGCGCGGCTGGCGCCGATGGCGTGCAGACGGCCAAGCAGCTGGCCGAGGCGATACAGCTGGTCCAGATCGCCCGGCTCCGGCGCGCGACCGCCACGGCGCGGAAACAGCGCGAAACGAAAGCCGCCGTGTTCGAACAGGCTCTCGCCGTCCCGGCGCAACGGCGCCACCACCGGCACTTCGGCCTCGGCCAGTTCCTCGGTGAAGGCATGCTCCTCGCGGATCGCCGCGTCGCTCCAGCGCTGCGGACGGTAGAACTTGGCGATCAGCGGTTCGCTGTCCTCGATGCCTACCTGATAGACGCGGTTCTCGTAGCTGTTCAGCGCCAGCACCCGGGCGTCGCTGACCAGGCCCAGGCTTTCCACGGCATCCAGCACCTGGTCCGGGCCGAGCGTGGCGAACGGATGGCTGTTCACAGCGCCCTCAGCGGCAGCATCAGATGCGCGGCCAACTGCTCGGCGGCTTCCTGGGCCGGATCGGCGGCCAGCACCAGCAGCAGGTCCTGCTGCTGCGCCTCGCGGCGCGCCTCGTCGACCAGGCGGCGAGCCACGCCGCGCCCGCGGGTCAGCGCCCGTACGCACAGGTGCGACAGGCGCAGGAAATTGCCGCCGGACTGCAGGCGCGCGGCGCCCAGCAGGCGGCCGTTGAAGCGCGCCACGCGCAGGCTGCCGTCGGCCAGGCTTTGCTGGATCAGCGCGGCGCCGTCGGCGAAGGGCGGCAGCAGCCAGTCGGGGGCGTCGGCGTAGACGTTGAGCAGGTCCTGGCGGTCCTGATCGGTGAGCTGGACGGGGCGTTCGACATAGACAGGCATGGCGGCATCGCTGCGGAAAAGAAGGCGGCTAGGGTAGCAAGCCGCGCGGCGGGTGCCCACGGGCCGTGCGGTTCCCCGGCAGGCGGGTTCCGGCCTATAATGCGCGCCCTCCGGGCTGTGGAAAACTTCCACGGCGCCCTCTGTTCTTTTGCGGAGCTGGTCATGGTCGAACGTAAGGCGTTCGTCGAACGCAACACCCTGGAAACCCGCATCAAGGTTGCGATCAACCTCGATGGCACCGGCAAGGCGAATTTCGCCATCGGCGTGCCCTTCCTCGAGCACATGCTCGACCAGATCGCTCGCCATGGGCTGATCGACCTGGACATCGAATGCCAGGGCGACCTACACATCGACGACCACCACACCGTGGAAGACGTCGGCATCACCCTCGGCCAGGCCTTCGCCAAGGCGGTCGGCGACAAGAAGGGCATGACCCGCTACGGGCACTCCTACGTGCCGCTGGACGAAGCCCTGTCGCGCGTGGTGATCGATTTCTCCGGACGTCCCGGCCTGGTCATGAACGTGCCCTACACCCGCGCGGTGGTCGGCAAGTTCGATGTGGACCTGTTCCAGGAATTCTTCCAGGGCTTCGTCAACCACGCCCAGGTGACCCTGCACATCGACAACCTGCGTGGCAGCAACACCCACCACCAGATTGAAACCGTGTTCAAGGCCTTCGGCCGCGCGCTGCGCATGGCCCTGACCCTGGACGAGCGCATGGCCGGGCAGATGCCCTCCACCAAGGGATGCCTGTGATGCAGACCGTCGCCGTCATCGACTACGGCATGGGCAACCTGCACTCGGTGGCCAAGGCCCTGGAACATGTCGGCGCCGGCCGCGTGCTGGTGACCAGCGATGCCCAGGTGATCCGCGAGGCGGATCGCGTGGTGTTCCCCGGCGTCGGCGCGATTCGCGACTGCATGGCGGAGATCCGCCGCCTGGGCTTCGACGCGCTGGTGCGCGAGGTCAGCCAGGACCGCCCGTTCCTCGGCATCTGCGTCGGCATGCAGGCGCTGATGGAGCGCAGCGAGGAGAACGGTGGGGTCGACTGCATCGGCCTGTTCCCCGGCCAGGTGCGCTTCTTCGGCAAGGACCTGCACGAGGACGGTGAGCACCTGAAGGTGCCGCACATGGGCTGGAACGAGGTCGAGCAGGTGGTCAGCCATCCGCTGTGGCACAACATTCCCGACCGGGCGCGCTTCTACTTCGTGCACAGCTACTACATCGAGGCCGGCAATCCGCGCCAGATGGTCGGTCGTGGTCACTACGGCGTGGATTTCGCCGCCGTGCTGGCCGAAGGCTCGCGCTTTGCCGTGCAGTTCCACCCGGAGAAGAGCCACACCCACGGCCTGCAGCTGCTGCAGAACTTCGTGGCCTGGGACGGACGCTGGTGAGTCGCGGCAAGGGCGCGCTGGCGGCGCTCAAGCTGGACGCCGCTCAGGAGCAGGCTGCGGCGCAGGTTCTCAAGCGCTTCCTCGAGGAGCGCTTCGAGCTGGAGCTGGGCTCCTTCGAGGTGCTGGAAGTCCTGGAGTTGATTGGCCGCGAAGTCGCCCCGCACTACTACAACAAGGCGATTGCCGATGTGCAGGCGCTGCTGGCCGACCGCTTCGCCAGCGTCGAAAGTG
Source organism: Pseudomonas sp. (assembly GCF_035497915.1). Taxonomy (GTDB): domain Bacteria; phylum Pseudomonadota; class Gammaproteobacteria; order Pseudomonadales; family Pseudomonadaceae; genus Serpens. The sequence continues at coordinate 5,024 of NZ_DATJCS010000002.1, read as the reverse complement.
ACGTGTGGGCGCTCGAGAAGGGCTGAGTCCTTTCATCCGATTACTGATTACCCGATTACCGATTCGAGCAGGTTCCGAGCAATGCTGATTATCCCCGCTATCGATCTGAAGGACGGCGCCTGCGTGCGCCTGCGCCAGGGCCGCATGGAAGACTCCACGGTGTTCTCCGACGACCCGGTGAGCATGGCCGCCAAGTGGGTCGAGGGTGGCTGCCGCCGCCTGCACCTGGTCGACCTGAACGGCGCCTTCGAGGGCCAGCCGGTCAATGGCGAGGTGGTCACTGCCATCGCCAAGCGCTATCCGAACCTGCCGATCCAGATCGGCGGCGGCATCCGCTCGCTGGAAACCATCGAGCACTACGTCAAGGCCGGCGTCAGCTACGTGATCATCGGCACCAAGGCGGTCAAGCAGCCGGAATTCGTCACCGAGGCTTGCAAGGCGTTCCCCGGCAAGGTGATCGTCGGCCTGGATGCCAAGGACGGCTTCGTCGCCACCGATGGCTGGGCGGAAGTCTCCAGCGTGCAGGCGGTGGACCTGGCCCGTCGCTTCGAGGCTGACGGCGTGTCCGCCATCGTCTACACCGACATCGCCAAGGACGGGATGATGCAGGGCTGCAACGTCGAGGCCACCGCCGCGCTGGCCGCCGCCAGCCGCATCCCGGTGATCGCCTCCGGCGGCATCCACAACCTCGGCGATATCCAGAAGCTGCTCGATGCCCGCGCGCCGGGCATCATCGGCGCCATCACCGGCCGCGCCATCTACGAGGGCACCCTCGACGTGGCCGAAGCCCAGGCGCTGTGCGACGGCTTCAAGGGCTGATGTGAGCCGGGTGGACAACGCCTTGCTTGTCCACCGCATACCTGGTGACCCGGTGGACAACGCTACGCGGTTGTCCACCCTACGAGAGATATCTGTTATGGCCCTCGCCAAACGCATCATCCCTTGCCTCGACGTGGACAACGGCCGCGTGGTGAAGGGCGTCAAGTTCGAGAACATCCGCGACGCCGGTGACCCGGTGGAGATCGCCCGCCGCTACAACGAGCAGGGCGCCGACGAGATCACCTTCCTGGACATCACCGCCAGCGTCGACAACCGCGACACCACGCTGCACACCGTCGAGCGCATGGCCAGCCAGGTGTTCATCCCGCTGACCGTGGGCGGTGGCGTGCGCACCGTGCAGGACATCCGCAACCTGCTCAACGCCGGGGCCGACAAGGTGTCGATCAACACCGCCGCGGTGTTCAATCCGGAGTTCGTCGGCGAAGCCGCCGAGCGCTTCGGCTCGCAGTGCATCGTGGTGGCCATCGACGCCAAGAAGGTCTCCGCGCCGGGCGAGACGCCGCGCTGGGAAATCTTCACCCACGGCGGACGCAAGCCCACCGGCCTGGATGCCGTGCTGTGGGCGAAGAAGATGGAAGACCTGGGCGCCGGCGAGATCCTGCTGACCAGCATGGACCAGGACGGCATGAAGAACGGCTTCGACCTCGGTGTGACGCGCGCGATCAGCGAGGCGGTGGGCATTCCGGTGATCGCCTCGGGCGGCGTCGGCAACCTGCAGCACCTGGCCGACGGCATCCTGGAAGGCAAGGCCGACGCGGTGCTGGCGGCGAGCATCTTCCACTTCGGCGAATACACCGTGCCGGAAGCCAAGGCCTATATGGCCGCGCGCGGCATCGTGGTGCGCTGAGACCAGAGGATTCTGGCTGCCTTGTAGGAGGGGCTTTAGTCGCGACTCGCGTGCAGGCCACAGCATCGCATCGCGGCTAAAGCCGCTCCTATAAAATCCTGCCGATACACAGTGATGCCACCGATGCCTTGTGGGGCCGGCTTTATGCCGGCCGACGGGGCTTCGGGTGTGTGCCCAGGGGCCGCTTGGTAGCGGCCTTTGGCCGGGATAAACCCGGCCCCACAGGCTTCCCCCGCCTACCGATACACGCCTTTCTCGCCATGCGCCGGCATGGCCTGGTTGCCGCGCAGGGCAATCATCGGCGGCACGTCGATCCAGTCGATGCCCTGGGCGGCCAGTTTGGGCAGCTCGCGTTCCAGCACCGCCAGGGTGCTGGCGTGCGGATGGCCGATCATCACCACCGAACCCTCACGGCGGGCGATCTCCAGGCCGCGCTGGAAGGCGGCGGCCACCGCTTCCGGGCTGGTGTCGTGATCGAGAAACAGGTCGCGGGACAGGCTGGCCAGTGCGATGCGCTGGGCGCTGGCGGCGGCCACGGTCTTCGGCGTGGTGCGGCTGTCGACGAAGAACAGATGGCGCCGCTGCAGCTCCGGCATCAGCGTGGCCATCGCCGTTTCATTGGCTGTCATCAGACTGCCCATGTGGTTGTTCAGGCCGCTGGCCTGGGGGATCACCCGCAGCGCCGCCTCCAGACGTTCCAGCCAGACGAAGGGCGGCTGCTCGGGCTGCCAGGCGAAGTTGCCGTCGGCCGGGGCCATCGGCATGTGCACCAGCACGGTACGGCCGGCGCGGTGGGCATCGGCGGCCAGAACGGCCGCATGCGGCGCGTCCGGCAGGATGGCCAGGGCCACCGGGCCAGGCAGGGCCAGCACGCGGCGATCGCGCTCCGGGTCATGACCCAGGTCGTCGATGATCAGGCTCAGGTAAACGGGCTGGGCCGGAAAAGCGGAGCCCGCAAACAGCAGGCCGAGCGCGACACACAACGCGCGCCAAGGCATAGGGAAACCTCATTGGTGACGGGACAGAACCTGTATCGGCCGCAGCGCGACCCGCTACAGCCCGTCCATCACTGACTGCGGGTGATGTTCAGGCCCTTGAGCAGGTTGAGCGCCTGGCCCAGTTGGTAATCCTCGTCCTGCGGGCGCGGCGCCTGGGCGGCTTTGCCGTTGCTGGGGCGGTCCGCACCGCCATTGCCGTTGCCCAGGTGGCCGGCCAGGTCGGCCTCCTTCACGCCGGCCACCTCGTCCTCGCGGGTCAGGCGCGCGCGCTGTACCTCGATGTCCGGCACGATGCCCTGGGCCTGGATGGAGCGGCCGTTGGGGGTGTAGTAGAGCGCGGTGGTGAGCTTCAGGGCGCGGTCGTTGTTGAGCGGCAGCACGGTCTGCACCGAGCCCTTGCCGAAGCTGTCGGTACCCATGACCACGGCGCGACGGCTGTCCTGCAGGGCGCCGGCGACGATCTCCGCCGCCGAGGCGCTGCCGCCGTTGATCAGCACCACCAGCGGCACGCGCTGGCTGGCATCGGCGGGATCGGCCGAGAAGCGCAGCTCGGAGTTGGCGATGCGGCCCTGGGTATAGACGATCAGCCCCCTGGTCATGAAGTGATCGGCCACTTCCACCGCGGCCTGCAGCACGCCGCCAGGGTTGTTGCGCAGGTCCATGACCAGGCCCTTGAGTGGTGCCTTGTTGTCCTTGCGCAGGGTGGCGAGGGCCTTGCCGACTTCCGCGCCGGTGTTGACCTGGAACTGGGTGATGCGCAGGTAGCCGTAGCCGTCCTCGAGCAGCTGGGTGCGCACGCTCTGTACGCGGATCACCGCACGGGTCAGGGTGACGTCGAAGGGCTGGCCACCCTCGCGAACCAGGGTCAGCACCACCTTGCTGCCGGGTTTGCCGCGCATCATGTCCACGGCTTCCTGCATGCTCAGGCCCTTGGTCGGCTGGCCATCGATGCGCACGATCAGATCGCCCGCCTCGATTCCGGCCTTGGAGGCGGGGGTGTCGTCGATGGGCGAGACCACGCGGATGAAACCATCCTCCATGCCCACTTCGATGCCCAGCCCGCCGAATTCGCCGCTGGTGCTTTCCTGCAGTTCCTGGAAGGCCTGCGGGTCCAGGTAGGCGGAGTGCGGATCCAGGTTGCTGAGCATGCCGCGGATGGCGTTTTCCAGCAGGGTCTTGTCGTCCACCGGCTCGACGTAGGCGCTCTTGATGCGGTCGAGCACCTCGGCGAAGGTGCGCAACTCGTCCAGCGGCAACTGGGCGCGCACCGCCGGGCCGTTGGCCGGCGCGGTCGGCGCGTCGCTCTGCGCATGGGCTGCCCCGGCGGCCAGAGCCAGGCACAGGGCCAGGCCCTGGGCGGTGTTGCGGAAAATGGGGCGCTGCTGCATGGGAAAACTCCGGGTTGCGAGATGGCGCGCTCAGCCTTGCGCGCGGCACCACTGGGTCGGGTCGCTCGGGCGACCCTGCTGGCGAATGGCGAAGTACAGCGCGGGAACGCTCTGCCCGCCACTGCTGCCAACGGTGGCGATGGTATCACCGGCGGCAACGATGTCGCCGGCCTCCTTGAGCAGCGCCTGGTTGTGGCCGTACAGGCTCAGGTAGCCGCCGCCGTGGTCGAGGATCAGCAGCAGGCCGGCGCCGCGCAGCCATTCGGCGAACACCACCTTGCCGCCGTGCACGGCGCGCACCGGCTGGCCGGCGCCGGCGCCGATCAGCACGCCGTCCCAGGTGGTGCGCGAGTCCTCGCCGCGTTGTGCGCCGAAGCGGGCGATCAGCCGGCCCTGCACGGGCCATGGCAGCTTGCCGCGCGCCTTGTCGAACGGGCCGCCGTAGTAGCGGGCCGCGGTGTTGCTCAGCCAGGGTGCCTCGTCCTCGGGGGCCAGGCGGCGCTGCTCGGCGAGCTGGCGCTGGCGCGCGGCTTCCGCTTCGCGTTCGCGGGCCTGACGGGCGAGGGTTTCCTCGATGGTTTTGAGTACCTGCCGCAGCTCGGCCTGTTCGCGCTGGCGTTCCTGCAGGCGGGTCGCGCGGTCGGTGCTGTCGCGATTCAGGCGCGCCAGTACCTGCTGGCGCTGCTTGCGCACCTCGGCCAGGCGCGCCTGGCGCTCGGCCAGCGTCTGCTGCTGGCGGGCCAGTGCATCGCGGCGGGCGGTGCGCTGGCGCTCCAGCTCGCTCAGCTGTTCCTGGCTGCGGGCGTAGTCGGCCAACTGTTCCAGGCGCGCGCGGTTCAGGTACTCGTAATAGGTAAGGGTGCGGGAAAAGGTGGCGGGGTCCTGCTGGTTGAGCAACAGCTTGAGGGGTTCGGCACCGCCGCTCTGGTAGACGGCCCGGGCCTGTTGGCC
>NZ_DATJCS010000001.1:0-80619 GCF_035497915.1 Pseudomonas sp. | reverse complement strand
GGTGATGCCGGGTGACAACATCAAGATGACCGTCACCCTGATCGCTCCGATCGCCATGGAAGACGGCCTGCGTTTCGCAATTCGCGAAGGCGGCCGTACCGTTGGCGCCGGCGTGGTTGCCAAGATCATCGAGTAATCGGTGAGCTGAGCAGAAAGGGCCCTTCGGGGCCCTTTTTGTTTGACTGATCAAAGATTGACACCCCTTGGGGGCATCCGTACAATTGCGCCTCCTTTTAACGGGCGTAGTCCGTCCGTTGGGGATGGCAAATTGGAGTCTGAGGTCAAAATGCAAAACCAACAAATCCGTATTCGGTTGAAGGCTTTTGACCATCGCCTGATCGATCAATCCACCCAGGAAATCGTGGAAACCGCGAAGCGTACTGGGGCTCAGGTGCGTGGTCCGATTCCTCTGCCTACCCGCAAGGAGCGGTACACTGTGCTGATTTCTCCGCACGTCAACAAAGACGCGCGCGATCAGTATGAAATTCGTACCCACAAGCGCGTGCTGGACATCGTTCAGCCGACCGACAAAACCGTCGATGCGCTGATGAAGCTCGATCTTGCGGCTGGCGTGGAAGTGCAGATCAGCCTCGGCTAAAACCCCTCGGTTTTAGTCGTGTAACGCTCTGAAATGGGCGGCCATAGCGGGTGAAAGCCCCGTACACTCATGAGGTTTTACAACATGACTATTGGTGTAGTCGGTCGTAAGTGCGGCATGACCCGCATTTTCACCGAGGAAGGTGTCTCTATTCCGGTTACGGTCATCGAGATCGAGCCGAATCGCGTCACCCAGTTCAAGAACGAAGAGAGCGATGGCTATCGCGCCGTACAGGTGACTGTGGGCGAGCGTCGCGCTTCCCGCGTGACCAAGGCGCAAGCCGGTCACTTCGCCAAGGCGAATGTCGCCGCTGGTCGTGCCGTTCTGGAATTCCGTCTCGAAGACGGTGACTACCAGGCTGGCGACGAGATCAAGGCGGAAATTTTCCAGGCAGGTCAGCTGGTGGATGTCACCGGTCAGTCCAAGGGTAAAGGCTACGCCGGTACCATCAAGCGCTGGAATTTCCGTGGCCAGGACAACACTCACGGCAACTCCGTTTCCCACCGCGCTCCGGGCTCCATTGGCCAGTGCCAGACTCCTGGTCGTGTTTTCAAGGGCAAGAAAATGTCCGGTCATCTTGGCGCCGAGCGCGTGACCGTGCAGTCCCTGGAAGTGGTCCGCGTCGATGCCGAACGTAACCTGCTGCTGGTCAAGGGTGCCGTTCCGGGCGCTACCGGTGGCGACGTTATCGTCCGTCCGGCTGTCAAGGCGTAAGGGGAGAAACTGAGATGCAATTGAATGTAAATGGCGCTCAGGCGATCGAAGTTTCCGATCGTATCTTCGGCGGTGAATTCAACGAGACGCTGGTGCACCAGGCAGTTGTGGCCTACATGGCTGGCGGCCGTCAGGGTACTCGCGCCCAGAAGACTCGCGCAGAAGTATCCGGTGGCGGTGCCAAGCCGTTCCGTCAGAAGGGCTCTGGCCGTGCGCGTGCCGGCTCCATCCGCAGCCCCATCTGGCGCAGCGGCGGCGTGACCTTCGCAGCCAAGCCGCAGGATCACTCCCAGAAGCTCAACAAGAAGATGTACCGCGCCGCGATGCGCTCCATCCTCGCTGAGCTGGCTCGCACCGACCGTCTGGTCGTGGTCGAAGACTTTGCCGTCGACGCCCCGAAGACCAAGGGTCTGCTGAGCAAGCTGGGTGGTCTGAACCTGTCCGACGTGCTGATCGTTACCGATGCGGTGGATCAGAATCTGTACCTGGCTGCGCGCAACCTGCCGCACGTCGACGTTCGTGACGTCCAGGGCAGCGATCCGGTCAGCCTGATTGCCTACGACAAGGTGCTGATCACCGTGCCGGCGGTGAAGAAATTCGAGGAGCTGCTGGGATGAACCAGGAACGCGTATTCAAAGTACTGCTCGGCCCGCACATCTCCGAGAAGGCCACTGTCCTGGCTGACAGCAAGAAGCAGTTCATTTTCAAGGTTGCCACCGATGCAACCAAGCTGGAAATCAAGAAGGCCGTCGAAGTCCTGTTCAACGTCAAGGTCGCTGGTGTCCGCACTGTCAACGTGCAGGGCAAAACCAAGCGCACCATGCGTGGCATGGGCAAGCGCAACGACTGGAAGAAGGCGTACATCGCTCTCCAGCCGGGTCAAGATCTCGATTTCGCCAGCAGCGCTGAGTAAAGGGGTGCATCATGGCAATCGTTAAATGCAAACCGACTTCTGCTGGTCGCCGCTTTGTCGTCAAGGTGGTCAACCAGGATCTGCACAAGGGCGCTCCGTACGCTCCGCTGGTCGAAAAGCAGTCCAAGTCCGGCGGCCGTAACAACAACGGCCGTATCACCACTCGCCACGTTGGCGGTGGTCACAAGCAGCACTACCGTCTGGTCGACTTCCGTCGCAACAAGGATGGCATTCCCGCCATCGTTGAGCGCGTGGAATACGATCCGAACCGTACTGCCCACATCGCGCTGCTGAAGTATGCCGACGGTGAGCGTCGCTACGTCATCGCGCCGAAGGGCATCAGTGCCGGTGACCAGCTGATCTCTGGCGCCCATGCGCCGATCAAGCCCGGCAACAGCCTGCCGCTGCGCAACATTCCGGTGGGTTCCACCATCCACTGCATCGAGCTCAAGCCGGGCAAGGGCGCTCAGCTCGCTCGTTCGGCGGGTGCATCGGTTCAACTGGTCGCTCGCGAAGGTGCTTACGTCACCGTCCGCCTGCGCTCCGGTGAAATGCGCAAGATTCTGGCCGAGTGCCGCGCGACCCTGGGCGAAGTCTCGAACCACGAGCACAGCCTGCGTTCGCTGGGCAAGGCTGGCGCCAAGCGCTGGAAGGGTATCCGTCCGACCGTTCGCGGTGTGGCCATGAACCCGGTTGATCACCCGCATGGTGGTGGTGAAGGTCGTACTTCCGGTGGTCGTCATCCGGTGTCGCCGTGGGGCTTCCCGACCAAGGGTAAGAAGACCCGTACCAACAAGCGCACCGACAACATGATCGTCCGTCGCCGTAAGTAACTAGAGGGATACGACTGTGCCGCGTTCTCTGAAAAAAGGTCCTTTTATCGATCTTCACCTGTTGAAGAAGGTCGAAGTGGCGGTGGAAAAGAACGATCGCAAGCCGGTGAAAACCTGGTCGCGCCGTTCCATCGTTCTGCCGCAAATGGTTGGTCTGACCATCGCTGTTCACAACGGCCGCCAGCATGTGCCGGTGCTCGTCAACGAGGACATGGTTGGCCACAAACTGGGCGAGTTCGCCGCTACCCGCACCTACCGCGGGCATGCTGCGGACAAGAAAGCCAAGCGCTAAGGGGTAAGGAATGATGGAAGTAGCCGCTAAGCTGTCGGGCGCTCGCATCTCCGCCCAGAAAGCCCGCTTGGTCGCCGACCAGATCCGCGGGAAGAAGGTGGGCGAAGCGCTCAACCTGCTGGCTTTCAGCAACAAGAAAGCCGCCGAGATCATCAAGAAAGTGCTGGAGTCGGCCGTGGCCAACGCCGAGCACAACGAAGGCGCCGATGTGGACGACCTCAAGGTCTCCACCGTCTTCGTCAACGAAGGGCGTTCGCTGAAGCGCATCATGCCGCGTGCCAAGGGCCGTGCTGATCGCATCGTCAAGCGGTCTTGCCATATCACTGTCAAGGTTGCGGACAAGTAAGGGGTCGATCAGATGGGTCAGAAAGTACATCCCATTGGCATTCGCCTGGGCATCGTCAAGGAGCACACCTCCGTCTGGTACGCAGATAAGCGTCAATACGCCGACTATCTGCTGGCCGACCTGCGGGTTCGTGAGTATCTCCAGGACAAACTAAAAAACGCGTCCGTTAGCCGCATCGACATCGCTCGTCCGGCTCAGACCGCACGCATCACCATCCACACCGCTCGTCCCGGCATCGTGATCGGCAAGAAGGGTGAGGATGTTGAAAAGCTGCGTCAGGACCTGACCAAGCAAATGGGTGTGCCCGTGCACATCAACATCGAGGAAATCCGCAAGCCGGAACTCGATGCCATGCTGGTTGCACAGAGCGTGGCTCAGCAGCTGGAGCGCCGTGTCATGTTCCGACGCGCCATGAAGCGCGCGGTACAGAGCGCCATGCGTATTGGTGCCAAGGGCATCAAGATCCAGGTGAGCGGTCGTCTGGGCGGTGCGGAAATCGCGCGCACCGAATGGTATCGCGAAGGTCGTGTGCCCCTGCACACCCTGCGCGCCGACATTGACTACGCCATTTACGAAGCGCACACCACCTACGGTGTGATCGGTGTCAAGGTTTGGATCTTCAAGGGTGAGGTCATTGGCGGCCGCACCGAAGAGCTGAAGCCCCAAGCGCCCGCTCCTCGTAAAGCTGCCAAGAAATAAGGAGTACGCATCATGTTGCAACCCAAGCGTACGAAGTTCCGCAAGCAGATGACCGGCCACAACCGTGGCCTGGCTCAACGCGGTAGCAAAGTCAGCTTCGGCGAGTTTGCACTGAAGTCCGTGAGCCGTGGTCGCCTGACCGCACGTCAGATCGAAGCTGCACGTCGTGCACTGACCCGTCACGTGAAGCGTGGCGGCAAGATCTGGATCCGCGTGTTCCCCGACAAGCCAATCACCAAGAAGCCCCTCGAAGTTCGTATGGGTAAAGGTAAGGGTAGCGTCGAGTACTGGGTAGCCCAGATTCAGCCGGGCAAGGTGCTCTACGAGATCGAGGGTGTTTCCGAAGAGTTGGCGCGCGAGGCCTTCGCACTGGCCGCTGCAAAGCTGCCCCTCGCCACCACCTTTGTTAAGCGGACGGTGATGTGATGAAAGCGAACGAACTTCGTGGAAAATCGGCGCAGGAGTTGAACGAGCAACTGCTCGGTCTGCTGCGCGATCAGTTCAATCTGCGCATGCAGAAGGCAACTGGTCAGCTGGGGCAGTCTCACCTGCTCAAGCAAGTGAAGCGCGACATCGCTCGCGTCAAGACTGTGCTCAACCAGCAGGCAGGTGAGTAATCATGGCTGAAGCTCAGAAAACCGTCCGTACGCTGACCGGCCGTGTCGTCAGCGACAAGATGGACAAGTCCATCACCGTTCTGATCGAGCGTCGCGTCAAGCACCCGATCTACGGCAAATACGTGAAGCGTTCGACCAAACTGCACGCCCACGACGAAACCAATCAGTGCCGCATCGGCGACCTGGTCACCATTCGCGAGACCCGTCCGGTTTCCAAGACCAAGTCCTGGGCACTGGTTGCAGTCGTCGAGCGCGCAGCGGAAGTCTAAGGACTAGGGGTCGGAGAAATTTTATGATTCAGACTCAATCCATGCTCGACGTCGCTGACAACAGCGGTGCTCGTCGCGTTATGTGCATCAAGGTCCTGGGTGGTTCGCACCGTCGTTACGCCGGTGTAGGCGACATCATCAAGGTCACTGTGAAAGAAGCGATTCCGCGCGGTAAGGTCAAGAAAGGCCAGGTCATGACTGCTGTGGTCGTGCGCACCCGTCATGGTGTGCGCCGTCCCGACGGCTCGATCATCCGCTTCGACGGCAACGCCGCGGTTCTGCTGAACAACAAGCAGGAGCCGATCGGCACCCGTATCTTCGGGCCGGTGACTCGTGAACTGCGTACCGAGAAGTTCATGAAGATCGTCTCGCTCGCCCCCGAAGTGCTGTAAGGAGAAGCCGTCATGCAAAAGATTCGTCGTGACGACGAGATCATCGTCATCGCCGGCAAAGACAAGGGCAAGCGTGGCAAGGTGCTCAAGGTGCTGGCCGACGACCGTCTGGTCGTCGCTGGCGTCAACCTGGTGAAGCGCCACACCAAGCCGAACCCGATGCTGGGCGTTCAAGGCGGTATCGTCGAGAAAGAAGCGCCGCTGCACGTGTCCAACGTTGCAATTTTCAACGGTGAAACCAACAAGGCTGACCGCGTTGGCTTCAAGGTTGAAGACGGCAAGAAAATTCGTGTCTTCAAGTCCACCCAGAAGCCGGTTGGCGCTTGAGAAGAGCAGGTAGAAACCAATGGCACGACTCAAAGATATCTACCGGAACCAGATTGCGCCCGCGCTGAAGGAAGACCTGAAGCTGGCCAACGTGATGGAAGTTCCGCGCATCACCAAGATCACCCTGAACATGGGTCTGGGCGAAGCTATCGGTGACAAGAAAGTCATCGAGCACGCGGTAGCCGATCTTGAAAAGATCACCGGTCAGAAGCCGGTGGTCACTTACGCTCGCAAGTCCATCGCCGGCTTCAAGGTCCGCGAGGGCTGGCCGATCGGGGTGAAGGTCACCCTGCGCAGCGATCGCATGTACGAGTTCCTGGACCGTCTGCTGTCCATTTCCCTGCCCCGCGTGCGTGACTTCCGCGGTCTGAATGCCAAGTCCTTCGACGGTCGTGGCAACTACAGCATGGGCGTGAAAGAGCAGATCATCTTCCCGGAAATCGATTACGACAAGATCGATGCGCTGCGTGGTCTGGATATCACCCTGACCACCACCGCCCGTAACGATGATGAAGGTCGTGCGCTGCTGCGCGCCTTCAAATTCCCGTTCCGCAACTGATCTGGAGTAGGCAATGGCCAAACAGAGCATGAAAAACCGTGAGCTGAAGCGTCAGCAAACGGTAGCCAAGTACGCCAAGAAGCGTGCCGAGCTGAAAGCTATCATCGCCAATCCGAACTCCACTCCGGAAGCGCGTTGGGAAGCTCAGGTAGCACTGCAAAAGCAGCCGCGCGACGCTAGCGCCGCTCGTCTGCGCAATCGCTGCCGTCTGACCGGTCGTCCGCACGGCGTGTACCGCAAGTTCGGTCTGTCCCGTAACATGCTGCGTGAAGCAGCCATGCGCGGCGACGTACCCGGCCTGGTCAAGGCCAGCTGGTAAGCATGACGCGAGGGGAGTTCCCCTCGCTTCGGCGCTCAAATCAAGCCCCGCTCGGGGCTTGATTTGTTTTTGAGCGATCTCTAGAATTGCCGGCTCGCCAGAGCCCGGCATTTTGCCGTTTCGGTCTCTGGCGCTCCAGGCGCCGAAAGGCCGTTTTATTGTTTAGGAGCATCAAGCCCATGAGTATGCAGGACCCGTTAGCGGACATGCTAACTCGTATCCGTAATGCCCAGATGGCTGAAAAGTCCGTCGTAAGCATGCCGTCTTCCAAGCTGAAGGTGGCGGTTGCCAACGTTCTGAAGAGCGAAGGTTACATTGCGGGTTACCAGGTGAGCAGCGAAGCCAAGCCGCTGCTGACCATCGAGCTGAAGTATTTCGAAGGCCGTCCGGTCATCGAAGAGCTGAAGCGCACCAGTCGTCCTGGCCTGCGCCAGTACAAGTCCGTCGATCAGCTGCCGAAGGTTCGTGGCGGTCTGGGCGTTTCGATCGTCTCCACCAACAAGGGTGTGATGACTGATCGTGCTGCTCGCGCCGCTGGCGTTGGTGGCGAAGTGCTCTGCACCGTGTTCTAAGGGGGTTACAGCATGTCTCGCGTTGCTAAGAACCCCGTCAAGCTGCCTGCGGGTGTGGAAGTCAAGCTGAATGGTCAGCTGTTGTCGGTCAAGGGTGCCAAAGGCGCTCTGGAGCTGCAGCTGCATTCTTCTGTTGAAGTGATTCAGGAAGCAGGTGAGCTGCGTTTCGCCGGTCGCAATGGCGATCAGCAGACTCGCGCCATGGCCGGCACCACTCGTGCTCTGGTCAACAACATGGTCCTCGGTGTCAGCCAAGGTTTTGAGCGCAAGCTCCAGCTCGTTGGTGTGGGTTACAAGGCCCAGGCCAAGGGCAAGGTGCTGAACCTCGCGCTCGGCTTCTCGCACCCGATCGACTACGAGCTGCCGGAAGGCATCGTTGCCGAGACCCCCAGCCAGACCGATATCGTTCTGAAGGGTATCGACAAGCAGCTGCTCGGTCAGGTGGCGGCCGAAATCCGCGACTTCCGTCGTCCCGAACCGTACAAGGGCAAGGGCGTGCGTTACGCAGACGAAGTCGTCCTTCGCAAAGAAGCCAAGAAGAAGTAGGGCATAGCAAATGAGCGAAAAGAAAGAAACTCGTCTGCGTCGCGCTCGCAAGGCACGCCTGAAAATGCGCGAACTGGAAGCCGTACGCCTCTGCGTGTACCGCTCCTCCCAGCACATCTACGCCCAGGTCATCTCGGCCGACGGCGCCAAGGTCCTGGCTTCCGCCTCGACTCTGGACAAAGAACTGCGCGACGGTGCCACCGGCAACGTCGAGGCGGCCAAGAAGGTTGGTCAGCTGGTAGCCGAGCGTGCCAAGGCCGCTGGCGTCACCCAGGTGGCGTTCGACCGTTCTGGCTTCAAGTACCACGGTCGCGTCCAGGCGCTGGCCGATGCTGCTCGTGAAGGCGGGCTGGAGTTCTAAGTTATGGCAAATCACGAGCAAAAGCGCGATCGCGACAACCGCGACAACCGCGAAGAAGCACGCGACGAAGGCTACATTGAGAAGCTGGTTCAGGTGAACCGCGTTGCCAAGACCGTCAAGGGTGGCCGCATCTTTACCTTCACCGCGCTGACCGTTGTTGGTGATGGCAAGGGTCGTGTCGGCTTCGGCCGCGGCAAGTCCCGCGAAGTGCCGGCCGCCATTCAGAAGGCCATGGAAGCGGCTCGCCGCAACATGATCCAGGTCGACCTGAACGGCACCACCCTGCAGTACCCGCTGAAGTCTGCTCATGGCGCCTCCAAGGTGTACATGCAGCCGGCCTCCGAAGGTACCGGTGTCATCGCTGGTGGTGCCATGCGCGCCATCCTGGAAGTCGCGGGCGTGCATAACGTCCTGGCCAAGTGCTATGGCTCCACCAACCCGGTGAACGTGGTTCAGGCCACCTTCAAGGGTCTGAAGGCCATGCAGGCTCCGGCCAGCGTTGCAGCCAAGCGTGGCAAGAGTGTCGAGGAGATCCTCTAACCATGGCTAACACTGTCAAAGTCACCCTCGTCAAGAGCGTGAACGGCCGTCTGGCCAACCACAAGGCGTGCGTCAAGGGCCTCGGCCTGCGTCGTATCGGTCATACCGTCGAGGTTCAGGACACTCCTGAAAACCGCGGCATGATCAACAAGGCCTACTATCTGCTGCGCGTGGAGGGCTAACCATGAAACTGAATGATCTGCGCTCCGCTCCCGGCGCTCGTCGCGAAAAGCATCGTCCCGGTCGTGGTATCGGTAGCGGCCTGGGTAAGACCGGTGGTCGCGGCCACAAGGGTCAGACCTCCCGTACCGGCGGCACCATTGCCCCCGGTTTCGAGGGTGGCCAGCAGCCGCTGCACCGTCGTCTGCCGAAGTTCGGCTTCGTCTCCCTGAAGGCTCTGGATCGCGCCGAAGTGCGTACTGCCGAGCTGGCCAAGGTTGAGGGTGACGTGGTGACCCTGCAGGCGCTTAAGGATGCCAACGTCATCAACCAGAACGTGCAGCGTGTCAAAGTCATGCTGTCCGGCGAGGTTGGTCGCGCTGTCACTCTGAAGGGCATCGCCGCCACCAAGGGTGCGCGTGCGGCTATCGAAGCAGCTGGCGGTAAGATCGAGGACTAAATGGCTAAGCAAGGTGCTCTCTCTGCGCTAAGCAACGGCGGGTTGTCCGAGCTGTGGGCTCGGCTGCGCTTCCTGTTCCTGGCGATCATCGTCTACCGAATTGGTGCGCATATCCCGGTTCCCGGGATCAATCCTGACCGTCTGGCGGAGCTCTTCCGTCAGAATGAGGGGACCATTCTTAGCCTGTTCAACATGTTTTCCGGCGGCGCGCTGGAGCGGATGAGCATCTTTGCACTGGGGATCATGCCGTACATCTCGGCCTCGATCATCATGCAGCTGATGACCGCCGTCAGCCCGCAGCTGGAGCAGTTGAAGAAGGAAGGTGAATCTGGCCGTCGCAAGATCAGCCAGTACACCCGCTACGGCACCCTGGTGCTGGCCATCGTGCAAGCCATCGGCATGTCCGTTGGTCTGGCGAGCCAGGGTGTGGCTTTCGCGACCGACTTCGGCTTCTACTTCGTGGCCATCACCACGTTCGTAGCCGGTGCCATGTTCATGATGTGGCTGGGCGAGCAGATCACCGAGCGGGGTGTCGGCAACGGCATCTCCATGCTGATCTTCGCCGGCATCGTGGCGGGCCTGCCGTCTGCTATCGGTCAGTCGTTCGAATCGGCTCGGCAGGGCGACATCAACATCTTCGCTCTGCTGGTCATCGGCCTCCTGGCCGTACTGATCATCGGTTTCGTGGTGTTCATCGAGCGTGGCCAGCGCCGTATTGCGGTGCACTACGCCAAGCGTCAGCAGGGCCGCAAGGTCTTCGCCGCGCAGACCAGCCACCTGCCGTTGAAGGTGAACATGGCGGGCGTGATCCCGGCCATCTTCGCCAGTAGCATCCTGTTGTTCCCGGCTTCGCTGGGTCAGTGGTTCGGTCAGTCCGAGAGCATGGGCTGGCTGCAGGATGTTTCTCAGTCGATCGCTCCGGGCCAGCCGCTGAACATCTTGCTGTTTAGTGCAGGGATCGTCTTCTTCTGCTTCTTCTATACGGCGCTGATGTTCAATCCGAAGGACGTAGCGGAGAACCTGAAGAAGTCTGGTGCCTTTATCCCGGGTATCCGTCCGGGTGAGCAGTCGGCTCGCTACATCGATGGCGTCCTGACCCGCTTGACCATGTTCGGTGCTCTGTACATGACGGCTGTGTGTCTGCTGCCCCAGTTCCTGGTGGTGGCCGCCAACGTGCCGTTCTACCTTGGCGGGACCTCGCTATTGATCGTGGTCGTGGTGGTTATGGACTTCATGTCGCAAGTCCAGTCCCATCTCGTCTCGCACCAGTACGATTCCCTGATGAAGAAAGCCAACCTGAAGGGCTATGGCAGCGGCATGCTCCGCTGACCTGGTTGCCGTAAGGTTCTAGGAGTTACTGATGAAAGTTCGTGCATCGGTCAAGAAGCTGTGCCGTAACTGCAAGATCGTGCGTCGCGACGGCGTCGTGCGCGTGATCTGCAAGGCGGAGCCGCGCCACAAGCAGCGCCAAGGCTGATTGTGATCCAGCGTCAATAGCCCGGCAGCTAGTGTGCTGCCGGGTTGAACATTTGCTATTACAGCGCTAATATCGCGCGCCCTATTTCTTGGCTTCCGGGGCGTCGGTAGCTGTCAATTGGAGTCCACACTGAATGGCCCGTATTGCAGGCGTCAACATTCCAGATAACAAGCACACTGTTATCTCGCTGACCTACATCTACGGTGTTGGTCGCACCACTGCACAGCAAATCTGTGCCACCACCGGCGTGAATCCGGCGGTGAAGATCAAGGATCTCTCCGACGAGCAGCTTGAGCAGCTCCGCGGCGAAGTCGCCAAGCTCACCACTGAAGGTGACCTGCGCCGTGAGATCAACATGAACATCAAGCGTCTGATGGACCTCGGTTGCTACCGCGGTCTGCGCCATCGTCGCGGTCTGCCGGTACACGGTCAGCGTACCAAGACCAACGCGCGTACCCGTAAGGGCCCGCGTAAGCCGATCCGCAAGTAACCGCTTAGGAATTCGATCATGGCAAAACCTGCTGCTCGTCCTCGCAAGAAGGTCAAAAAGACGGTGGTTGATGGCATCGCCCACATCCACGCCTCTTTCAACAACACCATCGTGACCATCACTGACCGTCAGGGCAATGCACTGTCCTGGGCTACCTCTGGTGGTTCCGGTTTCCGTGGTTCCCGTAAGTCCACTCCGTTCGCTGCCCAGGTGGCTGCCGAGCGCGCCGGCCAGGCTGCGCTGGAGTACGGTCTGAAGAACCTCGATGTGAACGTCAAGGGCCCGGGCCCGGGTCGCGAATCTGCTGTTCGTGCCCTCAACGCCTGCGGTTACAAGATCGCCAGCATCACCGACGTGACGCCCATCCCGCACAACGGGTGCCGTCCGCCGAAAAAGCGTCGCGTGTAATAGGAGACAGTGAGAAATGGCTCGTTACATTGGTCCCAAGTGCAAACTGTCTCGCCGTGAAGGCACCGACCTGTTCCTGAAGAGCGGCGCTCGCGCCCTCGACTCCAAGTGCAAGCTGGAGCAGATTCCTGGTCAACACGGTCAACGTCGTGGTCGCCTGTCCGACTACGGCACCCAGCTGCGTGAAAAGCAGAAAGTGCGTCGCATCTACGGCGTTCTCGAGCGTCAGTTCAGCGGTTATTACAAGGAAGCTGCCCGTCGCAAGGGCGCAACCGGCGAGAACCTCCTGCAGCTGCTCGAGTGCCGTCTGGACAACGTCGTCTACCGCATGGGCTTTGGTGCCACCCGCGCCGAATCCCGTCAGCTGGTGTCGCACAAGTCCATCACCGTCAACGGTCAGACCGTGAACATCCCGTCCTACCAGATCAAGGCTGGTGACGTGGTTGCTGTTCGCGAGAAGTCGAAGAACCAGCTGCGTATTGCTCAGGCTCTCGAGCTGGCGGCTCAGCGTGGCCGTGCCGAATGGCTTGAAGTAGACGCAGAGAAGAAGTCGGGCGTGTTCAAGAGCGTTCCGGCCCGTTCTGATCTGTCCGCCGACATCAACGAAAACCTGATTGTCGAGCTCTACTCCAAGTAAGGGCTAGAAAATAGGTGCATCCATGCAGAGTTCGGTAAATGAGTTCCTGACCCCGCGTCATATCGACGTTCAGGCGGTCAGTCCGACCCGCGCCAAGATCACGCTCGAGCCTCTCGAGCGTGGCTTTGGCCATACCTTGGGCAACGCGCTGCGTCGCATCCTGTTGTCCTCCATGCCTGGCTGTGCAGTGGTCGAGGCCGAGATCGATGGCGTGCTCCACGAGTACAGCGCTATCGAAGGCGTTCAGGAAGATGTCATCGAGATCCTCCTGAACCTCAAGGGCCTGGCTATCAAGCTGCACGGCCGCGATGAAGTAACGCTGAGCCTTTCCAAGAAGGGCCCGGGCGTGGTCACCGCCGCCGATATTCAGCTGGATCACGATGTCGAAATCGTCAACGGCGACCACGTGATCGCTCATCTGGCGGACAACGGTTCCCTGAACATGAAGCTCAAGGTGGCGCGCGGTCGTGGTTACGTCCCGGCCGACGCCCGCCAGAGCGACGAAGACGAAAGCCGCAGCATTGGTCGTCTGCAGCTTGACGCTTCCTTCAGCCCGGTCCGTCGTATCGCTTACGTGGTGGAAAACGCCCGTGTCGAGCAGCGTACCAACCTGGACAAGCTGGTCATCGACCTGGAAACCAACGGCACCCTCGATCCCGAGGAATCCATCCGTCGCGCCGCGACCATCCTGCAACAGCAGCTGGCCGCGTTCGTCGATCTGAAGGGTGATGCGGAGCCGGTGGTGGTGGAGCAGGAAGACGAGATCGATCCGATCCTGCTACGCCCGGTCGACGACCTGGAGCTGACCGTCCGTTCGGCTAACTGCCTCAAGGCAGAGAACATCTACTACATCGGTGACCTGATCCAGCGCACCGAAGTCGAGCTGTTGAAAACGCCGAACCTGGGCAAGAAGTCCCTGACCGAAATCAAGGACGTTCTGGCTTCTCGTGGTCTGTCCCTCGGTATGCGCCTCGACAACTGGCCGCCGGCAAGTCTGAAGAAGGACGACAAGGCAACGGCCTGATCGTCCCCAGTCACCGAACTTTCACGTTTGGTAAGGAATTTCAATCATGCGTCATCGTAAAAGTGGCCGTCACCTGAGCCGCACCAGCGCCCACCGCAAGGCCATGTTCCAGAACATGGCGGTGTCGCTGTTCGAGCACGAACTGATCAAGACCACCCTGCCGAAAGCCAAGGAACTGCGTCGCGTTGCCGAGCCGCTGATCACCCTGGCCAAGGAAGACACCGTCGCCAACCGTCGTCTGGCTTTCGACCGCACCCGCTCCAAGGCTGCTGTCGGCAAGCTGTTCAACGACCTGGGCAAGCGCTACGCCACCCGTCAGGGCGGCTACCTGCGCATCCTGAAGTGCGGTTTCCGCGCTGGCGACAACGCGCCCATGGCTTACGTCGAACTGGTTGACCGTCCGGTCGCCGGCTCCGTGGAAGCCGCGGCCGAGTAAGTCGCGATCCAGAAAGAAACCGGGCCTTGGCCCGGTTTTTTTTCGTCTGTGGAAAACCGAAGGGTCATCGGTCGCCTACGCGTCTTTACCGAAGCGCACTGGCTACGCTCAACAGCGCGGTGGCACTCGGCCTCGATCTGCCGCCCACATGCCAGGGAGAGGCGGATGCCCAGAACAGCCTTTACCGTCGCACTTCTACTCGCCAGTAGCGCCGCCGTAGCTGCCGTCGAGGTCGGTCCTATGGTGATCAGCGGGAGTCGTTTTCAAGCGCCGGTGGACACGCAGCCCTTTTCCGTCGAGAGGATTGACCTTGGCGATGTGCGGCAGGGCCACCCGGGCATTGACCTGACGGAAGCACTGCAAGGCGTACCGGGTCTCAGCGTGCGGCAGCGCCACAACCTCGCGCAGGAGCCGCAACTGTCGATCCGTGGCTTCGGGGCGCGCTCGGCCTTTGGCGTCCGTGGCGTCAAGCTGCTCAGCGACGGGATCCCGGCGAGTATCCCCGACGGCCAGGGCCAGGCGTCGAGTTTCGACCTGGATACCCTCGATCACATCGAAGTGCTGCGCGGCCCCTTCGCCAGTGTGTATGGCAGCAACTCGGGCGGGGTGATTCAGCTGTTCTCCCGCGACGGTACGGGCGATCCACGCCTCCTGGCGGGCAGCACCTTCGGACGCTGGGGCACCCGGCGGCACCGGGTGGGTTTCGAGTCCGGCACGGACTGGGGTGGCTTCGTGTTCAATCAGTCCAGTCTCGATCTGGTTGGTTTCCGTCATCACAGCTCGGCGCGTGTCGACAAACGGTTCGCCAAGCTGACGGTCACCCCGGCCGACCGCCGGCTGGCATTGATCTACAGCGATTTGCAGCAGGACGACACCCAGGACCCGCAGGGGCTCGATTGGGCCGCCTATCGGCGGGACCCACGTAGTAACTCGGCCAATACGCTGCTGTACGACACGCGCAAGTCCGTGGACCAGCAGCAGGTGGGCATCAACTACCAGCAGGATCTGTGGGCTGCGCAATGGCAGACCACGCTGTACGGCGGGCAGCGCCGCGTCGTGCAGTTCCTGTCGATCCCCCGCGCTGTGCAGCAGGCCAGCCCAACGCAGGCCGGCGGCGTTGTCGATTTCGAGCGCGACTACTACGGGTTGAACACCCGCTGGATTCAGCCCTGGCTGGTCGGGGCCGGCGAGCTGACCCTCACGGGCGGCATCGATTACGACGTATCGGTGGATGACCGCCAGGGTTATGAGAACTTTGTCGGCGACCTGCTGGGCGTGAAGGGGCGCCTGCGACGGGACGAGCGGGATGAGATCCGCAGTCTGGCGCCCTACCTGCAACTGGCGTGGCGAGGTGAGGGGCTGGACGTCCAGCTGGGCCTGCGCCACAACGAAGTGGCGTTCGAGGTTGACGACCACTATCTGGTCGCCGGCAATGGAGACGACAGTGGACGGGTTACCTACCGCAAGCTCACTCCCAGCGTGGGCGCCGGCTTTACCTTCGCCTCTGGTCTGAATCTCTATGCCGGTTGGTCGAAGGGGTTCGAGACGCCCACCCTGGGCGAGCTGGCCTACTCGGGGGCGGATGGTCGTTTCGGCTTCGATCTGCGCCCGGCCAGCAGCGAGCAGTACGAGGTGGGCCTGCGGGCGACCCTGCCCGGGCACGCACGCCTGCAGGCCGCAGGGTTCCATATCCGCACCGACAATGAACTGGTAGTGGCTTCGGCAAGCGGTGGCCGCACCCTCTACCAGAACGCGGCCGAAACGCGACGGCGCGGGCTTGAGGTCGGGTTGGAGCAGCCGCTGGGGGATCGTCTGCAGGCCCGGCTGGCCTACACCTGGCTGGACGCGCGGTACAGCGAACGGTTCAGCAGCCAGGGGCAGGTGGTTGCCAGCGGCAACCGGCTACCCGGCACACCGGAGCACAGCCTTTTCGCGGCGCTGGCCTGGCAGCCCGGCAGCGACTCCGAGCTGGGATTGGAGGCGATCGCGCGCAGCGCCATGGAAGTCCATGACCTGAACCGTGATCGCGCCGCCCCGGGGCACGCGCTGTTCAGCGGCTATGCGCAGTTCGAGCAGCGGCGCGGCGCGTGGAGCTTGCGCGAGACGCTGCGTGTGGACAATCTCACCGGCCGTAAGCATATCGGCTCGGTGATCATCGGCGACGGCAACGCCCGCTATTACGAACCCGGCGCCGGACGCACCTGGTACGCGGGGCTGACCCTGGAGTATCGGCTCGGCGGAAACTGAGTGCGTGCTTCGTTAGTTTTTCTCAATTGAATTCTTTGAGTCATGTCATGAGTTTCTATCGAAGCGGCTGCGTATAGTCGCCTCAACGAACTGGCCCGCCAGTTCCTCCGAACAGAAACCAGAGGGATCCAGACGATGACCGACAAGCCGAAACTCACCACCGCCGCCGGTGCTCCGGTAGCCGAGAACCAGAACGTCATGACCGCGGGTCCGCGCGGCCCGATGCTGCTGCAGGACGTCTGGTTCCTGGAAAAGCTCGCCCACTTCGACCGCGAGGTGATTCCGGAGCGGCGCATGCACGCCAAGGGTTCCGGCGCCTTCGGCACGCTGACCATCACCCATGACATCACCCGCTATTGCCGCGCCAAGGTGTTCTCGCAGATCGGCAAGCAGACTCCGATGTTCGCCCGCTTCTCCACCGTGGCCGGCGAGCGTGGCGCTGCGGATGCCGAACGCGATATCCGCGGCTTCGCGCTGAAGTTCTATACCGAGGAAGGCAACTGGGATCTGGTGGGCAACAACACCCCGGTGTTCTTCTTCCGCGACCCGCTGAAGTTCCCCGATCTGAACCACGCCGTGAAGCGCGACCCGCGCACCAACATGCGCAGCGCCAACAACAACTGGGACTTCTGGACCGGCCTGCCCGAAGCGCTGCACCAGGTGACCTACGTGATGGGTGATCGCGGCATCCCGGCCTCCTACCGGCACATGCACGGCTTCGGCTCGCACACCTACAGCTTCATCAACGCGCAGAACGAGCGCTACTGGGTCAAGTTCCACTTCAAGACCCAGCAGGGCATCAAGAACCTGACCGACGCGGAAGCGGCGGCCATCGTCGCCAATGACCGCGAGAGCGGGCAGCGGGACCTCTATGAGGCGATCGAGCGGGGCGATTTCCCGCGCTGGACGCTGTACGTGCAGATCATGCCGGAGGCCGACGCGGCGACCTACCGCTTCCACCCGTTCGACCTGACCAAGGTGTGGTCGAAGAAAGACTACCCGCTGATCGAGGTCGGCTACTTCGAGCTGAACCGCAACCCGGACAACTACTTCCAGGACGTGGAACAGGCCGCGTTCACCCCGGCCAACGTAGTGCCCGGCATCGGCTTCTCGCCGGACCGCATGCTGCAGGGTCGTCTGTTCTCCTACGGCGATGCACAGCGCTACCGCCTGGGGGTCAACCACCACCAGATCCCGGTCAACGCGCCGCGCTGCCCGTTCCACAGCTACCACCGCGACGGTGCTATGCGCGTGGACGGCAACCATGGCAGCCGGCTGCACTACGAGCCGAACAGCTACGGGGAATGGAAGGAGCAGCGGGACTTCAGCGAGCCGCCGATGGCGCTTTCCGGCGCGGCCGGTCGCTACGACTACCGCGAGGACGACAGCGATTACTTCACCCAGGCCGGCGACCTGTTCCGCCTGATGGACAGTGCTGCGCAGGAGCGTCTGTTCGGTAACACCGCCCGGGCCATGAACGGGGTGGAGCGGCACATCAAGCTGCGCCACATCCGCCACTGCTACCTGGCCGACCCGGCCTACGGCAGCGGTATCGCCAAGGCTCTGGAGATTCCCGTGGAGGAAGCCCTGGTCTGATCGAGGCCGGAAAAAACAAGCCCGCAGCATGCTGCGGGCTTTTTGTTTTCAGGATACGCCTGAGGGGCGACGTATCGGCAACCTCAGGCGCCGAGCGGTTGCGCGTCGCGCGCCAGCAGGGGCTTGAGGAAGCGCCCGGTGTGCGAGGCCGGGTTGTCGGCGACCTGCTCCGGCGTGCCGGTGGCGATGATCTGGCCGCCCCGCGAGCCACCTTCGGGGCCCAGGTCGACCAGCCAGTCGGCGGTCTTGATCACATCCAGGTTGTGTTCGATCACCACCACGGTGTTGCCGTGGTCGCGCAGCCGGTGCAGCACGTCCAGCAACTGCTGGATGTCGGCGAAGTGCAGGCCGGTGGTGGGCTCGTCGAGGATGTACAGGGTCTTGCCAGTGTCCCGCTTGGACAATTCGCGGGACAGTTTCACCCGTTGGGCCTCGCCGCCGGACAGCGTGGTCGCGCTCTGGCCGAGCTTGATATACGAGAGACCGACGTCGATCAGCGTCTGCAGCTTGCGCGCCACGGCAGGCACCGGATCGAAGAAGGCGCGGGCCTCCTCGATGGTCATCTCCAGCACCTCGTAGATGTTCTTGCCCTTGTATTTCACTTCCAGGGTTTCGCGGTTATAGCGCTTGCCCTTGCAGGCGTCGCAGGCCACATAGATGTCCGGCAGGAAGTGCATCTCCACCTTGAGCACGCCGTCGCCCTGGCAGGCCTCGCAGCGTCCGCCCTTGATGTTGAAGGAGAAGCGGCCCGGGCCGTAGCCGCGCGCGCGGGCTTCCGGTACGCCGGAGAACAGTTCGCGGATCGGTGTGAACAGCCCGGTGTAGGTGGCCGGGTTGGAGCGCGGCGTGCGGCCGATCGGGCTCTGGTCGATGTCCACCACCTTGTCGAGGTGCTGCAGACCGTCGAAGCTGTCGTAGGGCGCCACTTCCAGGCTGGTGGCGCCGTTCAGCGCGGTGGCGGTGATGGGATGCAGGGTGTTGTTGATCAGCGTCGACTTGCCCGAGCCGGACACCCCGGTGACGCAGGTCAGCAGGCCGACCGGAATCTCCAGATTGACCTTGCGCAGGTTGTTGCCGCGCGCGCCCTTGAGGGTAAGCAGCTTCTGCGGATCGCGCGGCGTACGCTCGGCCGGGTAGCGGATGCGCTCGCGGCCCGACAGGTACTTGCCGGTCAGCGAATCCGGGTGGGCCATGATCTCGTCGGGCGTGCCTTCGGCGACGATGCGCCCGCCATGCACGCCGGCGCCGGGGCCGATGTCCACCACGTAGTCGGCCAGGCGGATGGCATCCTCGTCGTGCTCCACCACAATCACCGTGTTGCCCAGGTTGCGCAGGTGGGTGAGGGTGCCCAGCAGGCGCTCGTTGTCGCGCTGGTGCAGGCCGATGGAGGGTTCATCGAGGATGTACATGACGCCCACCAGGCCGGCGCCGATCTGGCTGGCCAGGCGGATGCGCTGCGCCTCGCCGCCGGACAGCGTCTCGGCGCTGCGGTCCAGGGTCAGGTAGTCAAGGCCGACATTGACCAGGAATTGCAGGCGCTCGCGGATTTCCTTGAGGATCTTGGCGGCGATCTCGCCACGCTGGCCGGGCAGGCTGAGACCGGCGAAGTACTCGCAGGCGTCTCCCACCGGCAGGCCGGTCACTCCCGGCAGCGTCTTGTCGCCAACCCACACGTGCCGCGCCTCACGGCGCAGGCGGGTGCCCAGGCAGTCCGGACAGGGCTGGGTGCCCAGGTACTTGGCCAGCTCTTCGCGCACGCTGTCGGAACTGGTCTCGCGGTAGCGGCGTTCCAGGTTGTTGAGGATGCCCTCGAACGGATGCGAACGGCTGACGATGTCCCCCCGGTCGTTCAGGTAGCGGAAGGCAATGCTCTCCTTGCCGCTGCCGTACAGGATGCGCTTCTGGTTCTCGGCGCTCAGGCTGTCGAACGGCGCATCCAGGTCGAAGCCGTAATGGGCGGCCAGCGAGCCGAGCATCTGGAAGTAATAGATGTTGCGCCGGTCCCAGCCACGAATGGCCCCGGCGGCCAGGCTCAGATTGCCGGTGACCACCCGGCGGGCATCGAAGAACTGTTTGACGCCCAGGCCGTCGCAGGTGCCGCAGGCGCCGGCCGGGTTGTTGAACGAGAACAGCTTGGGCTCCAGCTCGCTGATCGAGTGGCCGCACACCGGGCAGGCGAAGCGCGCGGAGAAGATCAGCTCCTCCTGATCGCTGCCTTCGTCCATCGGCGCCACCAGGGCGATGCCGTCGGCCAGTTTCAACGCGGTCTCGAAGGATTCGGCCAGGCGCTGCTGCAGGTCGGCGCGCACCTTGAAGCGGTCCACCACCACCTCGATGGTGTGCTTCTTCTGCTTTTCCAGCGCGGGTAGTTCGTCCAGCTCGTAGAGTCGGCCATTCACCCGTGCGCGCACGAAACCCTGGGCGCGCAGTTCGTCGAACACCGCCAGGTGCTCGCCCTTGCGCTCGCGGATCACCGGCGCCAGCAGCATCAGCTTGCTGCCCTCGGGCAGGGCCAGCACCTGATCGACCATCTGGCTGACGGTCTGCGCTTCCAGCGGAATGTCGTGATCCGGGCAGCGCGGCGTGCCGACCCGCGCGTACAGCAGGCGCAGGTAGTCGTAGATCTCGGTGATGGTGCCCACCGTGGAGCGCGGGTTGTGCGAGGTGGACTTCTGCTCGATGGAAATCGCCGGCGACAGGCCCTCGATGGTGTCCACGTCGGGCTTTTCCATCATCGACAGGAACTGCCGCGCATAGGCGGACAGCGATTCTACGTAGCGGCGCTGGCCCTCGGCATACAGCGTGTCGAAGGCCAAGGAGGACTTGCCGGAGCCGGACAGGCCGGTGATGACGATCAGCTTGTCGCGCGGCAGGGTCAGGTCGATGTTCTTCAGGTTGTGGGTACGCGCCCCACGGATCAGGATCTGGTCCACGTACAGCGGGCCTCGCATGGCGGGCGGAAAGGCGGAAGTATACGGGCAGGAGAAAGGCGCGTCACAAGCGCGCTTGTCCGTCCAAGCCCGCCTCGTCCTGCTAGAATCTGCGGCCCTTTTCACGAGGCTTGTTCGTTCATGCACGATTCGTCCAGCGAACGCATGTCCCCGGCCGAGACCCGGGCCGCCGGCGGGCTGGCCATGGTCTTCGCCTTCCGCATGCTCGGCATGTTCATGGTCCTGCCGGTGCTCGCCACCTACGGCCAGGAACTGGCCGGCAGCACCCCGGCGCTGATCGGCCTGGCCATCGGCGCCTACGGCCTGACCCAGGCGCTGCTGCAGATTCCCTTTGGCGTGCTGTCGGACCGTATCGGTCGGCGTCCGGTGATCTATGCCGGCCTGCTGATCTTCGCCGCCGGCTCGGCGCTGGCGGCCAATGCCGACTCCATCTGGGGCGTCATCGCCGGCCGGGTGCTGCAGGGCGCCGGGGCGATTTCCG
The DNA here is from genome assembly GCF_035497915.1 of Pseudomonas sp. Lineage (GTDB taxonomy): Bacteria > Pseudomonadota > Gammaproteobacteria > Pseudomonadales > Pseudomonadaceae > Serpens. Next base: position 59,356 of record NZ_DATJCS010000001.1, on the reverse strand, counting down.
CCGCCGTGATGGCGCTGCTCTCCGACCTGACCCGCGAACAGCATCGCACCAAGGCCATGGCCATGATCGGCATGAGCATCGGCGTGTCCTTCGCCCTGGCCATGGTGGCCGGGCCGCTGGTCACGCGCGCCTTCGGCCTGTCCGGCCTGTTCTGGATCACCGCCGGCATGGCGCTGTTCGGCATGGTGGTCGTGGCGGGCATGGTGCCCAAGGCCACGGCGGCGCTGCGCCATCGCGAGTCCGGCGTGGCCCGCCAGGCGCTGGGCGGCATCCTGCGCCATGGCGAGCTGTTGCGCCTGGACGTCGGCATCCTGGTGCTGCACGCGATCCTCATGGCCAGCTTCGTGGCGCTGCCGCTGACGCTGGTCGAACAGGCCGGCCTGCCGCGCGACGAGCACTGGTGGGTGTACCTGGTGGCCATGCTGGTGGGCTTCTTCGCCATGGTGCCGTTCATCATCTATGGCGAGAAGAAGCGCCAGATGAAGCGCGTGCTGCTTGGCGCCGTGGCGCTGCTGCTGGTCTGCGAGCTGTATTTCTGGCAATTGGGCCATAGCCTGACCGCGCTGGTGATCGGCGCCATCCTGTTCTTCATGGCCTTTAACCTGCTGGAAGCCTCGTTGCCCTCGCTGGTCAGCAAGGTCTCGCCGGCGGCCGGCAAGGGCACGGCGATGGGGGTGTATTCCACCAGCCAGTTCCTCGGCGCGGCGCTGGGAGGCATCTTCGGCGGCTGGCTGCTGGAGCAGGGCGGACTGGGCGCGGTTTTCATCGGCTGTGCGCTGCTGTGCGCGATCTGGCTGGTAATTGCTGCTACCATGCGCGAGCCTCCCTATGTCACCAGCCTGCGCCTGTCGCTGTCGCGCGCGGCGCTGGCCGATAGCGGGCTGACCGCGCGCCTGCTGGCGGTGCCGGGCGTGGCGGACGTCGTGGTGGTGGCTGAGGAAGCCGCCCTGTACATCAAAGTGGATACCGAACAACTGGACCGCGCGTCGCTCGAGCGTCTGATCGAACCGACGCCGGCGTGCTGAACCTGGGAGAAGCGTCATGGCCCGTGGGGTTAACAAAGTCATTCTGATCGGCAACGTGGGCGGAGATCCGGAAACCCGCTACCTGCCCAACGGCAACGCGGTGACCAACATCACCCTGGCCACCACCGACAGCTGGAAGGACAAGCAGACCGGCCAGCTGCAGGAACGTACCGAATGGCACCGTGTCGTGTTGTTCGGCAAGGTTGCCGAAATCGCCGGCGAGTACCTGCGCAAGGGCTCGCAATGCTACATCGAAGGCCGCCTGCAGACCCGCAAGTGGCAGGACCAGCAGGGCCAGGACCGCTACACCACCGAGATCGTGGTGGACATGGGTGGCACCATGCAGCTGCTCGGCGGCCGTGGCGGCAACGCCGAAGGCGGCGGTGAATACGCCCAGCGTCCGGCCCGTCCGCAGCGCGAGCCGCAGCAGCAGGCTCCTGCCGCGTCGCGTCCGGCTCCGCAGCAGGCTCCGGCCCAGCCGGCGCCCGATTACGACAGCTTCGACGACGACATCCCGTTCTGAGAAGTGCGTCACAGACAAAAGCGCAGCCTCGGCTGCGCTTTTTGCTTCCAGGAAGCAAGATCACTAGTGACGATCCGATAGCAAACCCGCAGAATGCCGAAGGTCATCGCCCGCAACGCGTGCCGTTCAACCTGATTTCCCCATGCCGGCCACCATGCAGTCATTCAGTCATTCTTCATATAGCGAGTCGATTCCATGCGCATGCGTCTGATGCTGCTCGGTGGCGGCAGCGCATTGGGGCAGTCGCTGATTGCCAAGGGTGCCGAGGAGGACATCGGCTTTCTCGCCCCGCGTCCACCGGATGCCGCCTGGGATGCCGCCAGCCTGACCCAACTGCTCGACGACACCCGTCCGGATGTCGTGGTCAATCTGGCCTTCTATTACGACTGGTTCCAGAACAGCAAGGTGGACGAGGCTCGGCTGGCCGCGCAGCAGGAAACCGTCGAGCGCCTGGCCGAGCTTTGCCAGTATCACGGCATCATCCTGCTGCAGCCGTCCAGCTACCGCGTGTTCGATGGCGCGCGGGTAACCGCCTATGGCGAGGCGGACGAGCCGCAGCCGCTCGGTCCTCTGGGCCAGGCCCTGGTGGAGATGGAGCATGTAGTGCGTTCCCTGTGTCCGCGCCACGTCATCCTGCGCACCGGCTGGATTCTCGACGACAGCCGCGATGGCGTGCTCGGCCGCTTCCTGCGTCGCCTGGAAACCGGCGACCCGCTGGAGCTGGCCGATGACCGGCGCGGCAATCCCTGCCCGGTAGACGATGTGGCGCGGGTGATCCTCGCGATACTCAAGCAGCTCGACTGCGCCGCGCCGCTGTGGGGCACTTACCACTACGGCGCCCAGGAAGCCACCACCGTGCTGGCGCTGGGGCAGTGCATGGTCGCCGAGGCGCGCAACCTGCGCACGCTGCCGCCGGCCGAGATCATCGCGCTGGCGCACGCGGCCTGTGCCGATGCGTCCGTGGAACCCCAGCACGGGGTGCTGGCCTGCAAGAAGATCCTCAACACCTATGGCGTCAAGCCACGCGCCTGGCGCGCCGGCCTACCGGCCCTGCTGGATCGCTATTTCCGGCACGGGGCGAATTGAAAGGCCGGAGAGGCGCTGACAATCATTCGATGTGGGCGTGGCTTCCTGTGGGGCCGGCTTTATGCCGGTCAGCGGAATTGGTCTCGCGCCTCGGTGTCGCTCCCACTGCCCTCGGCCGGGATAAACCCGGCCCCCACACACAAACGCTTCGGCTGTGTGCGGGCGTATCAAAAGCAAACGCCCCGCATTGAGCGGGGCGTTTGCTTTTGCGGTTGGCTTAGAACTTATAGCCCAGGCCGACCATGTAGACCATCGGGTCGACGTCGACGCTGACGGTGGTTTTCTGCACGTTCAGGGCGCCCGGCCCCTTCACGGTGGCGTCGGTGCCGATATCGATATAACGGATCTGAGCGTTGACCATCAGCTTGTCGTTCAGCATGTAGTCGGCGCCGACCTGGAAGGCCAGACCTACGGAGCTGTCGAGGCTCAGGTCGCTGAACTGCTGGGCCTTGCGGTTGGCGGTCAGCTCTTCGTCGAAGAACACGGTGTAGTTGAGGCCCACGCCCACGTAGGGCTGGAAGGCGGCCTTGTTGTCCAGCGGGTAATACACCACGCTCAGGGTCGGCGGCAGGTGGGTGACTTCGCCCAGCTTGCCATCCAGGCCGGTCATATTGAGTGCGTTGTTCAGGCCCTTCACATGCACGTCATGGGTGAAGGGGGTGGCGGCCAGCAGCTCGACACCGACCTTGTCGGTCAGCATGTAGGCGAAGTTCAGACCCAGTTGGGTGTTGCTGTCTACCGTGGCCTCGGTGCCGGCCAAAGCGGTTCCATCAACCTTGAGCGCGCCGCTGTCGCCATTGGGATCGACCGTCACCGCCCCCGCACGAACAATGATGTCCCCTGCCTGGTGAGCGTGGGCGAGCGGGGCGGCAATGGCCAGGGCCAGGGCGGAAGCAACGAACAGAGTCTTGCGCATGGGGAACTCCAGGGTTTCGTGTTTAGTGATAACCATGGTGCGCCTGGGGTTTTTGGTGATTTTTGATCTGGCTCAATAGTCCAAAGGTCGTGCCTGCGACAGCTTGTCCCTGCTGTCAATGTGCCTTAAAGGTCACCTTCCTCGTAGGCATAGATCTTTTCCGCGCGGATACGGTAGCCGGCTTCGGCCAGCTCGCTGCTGATCGACTCCGTGTGCATCGTTCCCTCGATCCAGAAGGGCTGCCAGAGCTCCTGGATCGCCACGCCCAGCTCGCTGACCGCATGCACGATCTGGTTGGAAGGCGGCGGCGGCACGTGGATGCAGGCGCCGTAGTAGGGCACCAGCAGGAATTCAATCACCCGGCCGCGTTCGGTCATATCCAGCGGCACGATGTAGCCGGGCAGACGCACTCGCTGGCCGTTCAGCGCCTGCACCACCGGCTGGCCGGTGGCCTGGGGCATGTTTGTGGTCGCTTCGGCCGTGCCCAGCAGCACGTCGCCCAGCTCGGCCAGGTCATGCATCGGTAGCTCCGGGGTTACCGGCGGCGGCGCGTCGGCTGGCACCAGATCGTCCCAGCTCAGCTCGCGCACTTGCGCGGCGTGCAGCGGCAGGGACACCACGAAGAGCAGGACAAGCAGGTGGCGCAGCATGGATAACCTCATAGGCGGATCGACAGACCATCGGCCAGCGACTGGCGATAGGCGCGCCAGGCCGGCAGGGCGCCCATCAGCAGGGCGGTGACGAAGATAGCGCCCAGCAGGCCCCATTCATAGGCACTCGGCGCGCTCAGCGGCAGATACAGGCCGAAATGGCTCTGCAACGGCGCCTGCGCCAGCAACAGGCCCAGGTAGAGCAGCATCAGGCCGAGCAGGATGCCGGCCAGCGCCAGGGCGCCGCCTTCCAGCACCAGCAGGCCGGCGATATGCCAGGGACGCGCGCCCACCGAGCGCAGGATGGCCATCTCGCGGCGCCGCTCGTTGAGGCTGGAGAGGATGGCGGTGAGCATGCCGACCAGGCCGATCAGCACCACGAACAGCGCGACCACGAACAGCGCCTGCTCGGCGACGCCCATCAGGCTCCACAGTTCCTGCAGGGCCACGCCGGGCAGGATCGCCAGCAGCGGTTCGCCGCCGTACTGGTTGATCTCCCGCTGCAGGGCGAAGGTGCTTACCCGGCTATGCAGGCCGAGCAGCACGGCGGTGATCTGCTTGGGCTGCAGATCGAGCTGGCGCGCCTGCTCGGCGCTGACGCGGCCGGCGCCGCGCGCCGGCATGCCGTTCCGCCAGTCCACATGCAGGGCTTCGATGCCTTGCAGCGGCACGTGCAGGGTGCGATCCACCGGTGTGCCGGTGCGCTTGAGAATGCCGACAATGCGAAACGGCTTGTCGTCATGGTGGGTCAGGCTCACCCGGGCCACGCCGTGGGCCAGCACGATCTCCTGGTCCAGCCGGTAGCCGAGGCTGCCGGCCACTTCCGCGCCCAGCACCACTTCGAAAGGCTCGCTGCCGAACGGCCGCCCTTCGGCCAACTGCAGCGCCTGCTGGCGGCCGTGACGGAAATGCTCGAAGTAGGCCGCGCTGGTGCCCAGCACCCGGAAGCCCCGGTGCGAATCGCCCAGCGACAGCGGGATCGCCCACTTCACCCGCGGGTGCTCGGCGAAGCGCTGGTAGCTTTCCCAGCGGATGTTGTTGGTGGCGTTGCCGATGCGAAACACCGAATAGAGCAGCAGATTCACCGCACCGGAGCGCGCGCCGACGATCAGGTCGGTGCCGCTGACGGTGCTGGCGAAACTGTTGCGTACTTCGCTGCGGGTGCGCTCGACGGCCAGCAGCAGGCAGACCGACAGGCCGATGGCGAAAACGGTCAGCAGTACGGTGAAACGGCGATTGGCCAGGCTGGCCAGGGCCAGGCGAAGCAGCGGCATATCAGACTCCCGGGCGCGGTGTTGCGCGGTTCAGCTCCGCCAGTGACAGGGCGCGGTCGAACAGCGGCGCGAGGCTCTGGTCGTGGCTGACGAACAGCAGGCTGGCGCCGGCTGCGCAGCATTCGGCGAACAACAGGCGCAGGAACGCCTCGCGGCTGTCCGCATCCAGCGCCGAAGTGGGCTCGTCGGCGATCACCAGCTCGGGCTGGCCGATCAGCGCCCGGGCGGCGGCGACCCGCTGCTGCTGGCCGATGGAGAGCGACGAGGCCGGCTGCGTGCGCAATTCGGCGGGCAGGCCCAGATCGCCCAGCAGGCGCTCGACGGCGGCGACCACGCTGCCATCCCGTTCCTGGGCGCGGCGCTGGCGCAGGCGCGAGAAACGACAGGGCAGCGCGACGTTTTCGGTCACCGAGAGAAAGGGCAGCAGGTTGAACTGCTGGAAGAGGTAGCCGGTATGGTCGACCCGGAAGCGGTCCCGGGCTGCGGGGCCGAGGCTGGCGAGATCCTGGCCGAGCAGGCGCACCTGGCCGCGTCCTGGCACCTGCACGCCGCCGAGCAGGCCGAGCAGGGTGGTCTTGCCGCTGCCGGATGGTCCACGCAGGAACACACTTTCGCCGCGCCGCAGCTGGAAGGCCGGGATGTCCAGCAGCTCCGCCTGGCCGGGCCAGGCGAAGCCGAGCTGGACAATGTCGAGCAGGGGGTCGGTCGTCACGTTCAGAACTGCAGGACAGGATTGCGGGTGCTCAGGGTCTGGCCTTTCTGTCCGCGCGGGCCGATCAGCTGCACATCCAGCTCATGCACCCCCGGGTACTGGCGGAACAGGTTGCGCAGGTCGATCGAGCGCAGGGCCTGGGGCTTGGCGCAGGTGAACTGGTAATAGGCATGAATGTCGTGGTGATCGTCGGCGGGCACGGCCTCGGAGGTTTCGTCATGCAGGGCCAGGTGATCTTCATCACCGGCGGCCACGCCGAACAGCTCGCTGCTCACGGCCTCGCGTTCGAGTGCGCATCCGGCCTCGGCGGGCAGCGCGAACATCTTTTCCGGCTGGGTGAGGAAATCCCGCACGGCATTCAGGCGGGCCTGTTCCCGGGCATTGGCGGGAGCGCGTTCGAAGCCCGCCAGGTTCATGGCCGGACTGTGCAGCTGCAGCTCCAGCTGCTTGCCCTCCAGCGCGACATCCAGCCCGGCCTCGCCGTGGACATGGGCGTCCAGGCTGTTGTTGGCGTGCTCGTGGTCATGAGCCTGGGCCTGGGCGAAACCGGGCAGCAGCAGGGCGAGAGAAAGCAGAAGGTAATGCATGAAACCTCCTCAGGGGATGGAGCGGATGTCTGGCGTTCGGGGTTAATTGTTACTTTATAACTAAATTCCCGGGGTGCTTGCCACCGTGCTGCCCGGCTTTTGCGGAAGCGGCTGCATTCGCGCCGCTCTGGCAAGGTGCTCCGGCACTTAATACAGCGCCTGATACAGACGGCGACGGTACTGGGTGACCAGCGGGTGATCGTTGCCCAGCAAGTCGAAGACCTGCAGCAGCGTCTTGTGCGGCAGGCCATCGGCGTAATGCCGGTTGCGCATGAACAGCGCCAGCAAACCGTCGAGCGCCGCCTCGTACTGCTGGCGCGCCAGTTGCTGGATGGCCAGTTGATAGGCCGCCTCGTCATCGCCGGCATCCCGGGCGAGGCGTGACTTGAGCAGCGCCATCTCCGGCAGGTCGGCTGCCTGGCGCAGAAAGGTCAGCTGGGCGCGGGCGCCGGCCAGCGCCTGCTTGTGTTCGTCACCGGCGGGCACGGCGTTGAGTACCGTCTCGGCTTCGCCCAGCTCGCCGCGCTCGGCCAGGCAGCGAGCGTAGAGGATCAGCGCGGGGGCGTTCTGATTATCCTCGGTGAGCAGCTGTACGAGCAGCGCTTCCGCCTCGCCGATGCGGCCCTCGGCGAAGGCCGCCCGGGCGCTGTCCAGCAGGTCGGCCTCGGGTGTGGCGGGCAGCTGCACGTGGGGTTCGAGCATGGCGCGAATCGCCGATTCCGGCTGGGCCCCGGCAAAACCATCCACCGGCTGACCGTCCTTGAACAGCACCACGGTGGGCAGGCTGCGGATGCCCAGTTGCGTCACCACGCCCTGCTCGAAATCGCAGTTCACCTTGGCCAGCAGCAGCTCACCCTGATACTCCTCGGCGATCTTCGCCAGCACCGGCATCAGCGCCTTGCACGGCGCACACCACTCGGCCCAGAAGTCCACCAGCACGGGTTTGTGAAAGGAGTTCTCGATCACCAGCTTCTCGAAGCTGGCGTCGGTGACATCGAAGACGTACGGGGTTGCGCTCATCGGGCTTTCTCAAAGGAAACGGGCAATGCAGAGATGGTAAGACGGGTTGGCGCTGGCGGAAAGTCGGGTGCGTTCCGATAAGCGGATAGGCAGGATCGGCAATCCGGCGCGTTTATTGCTTCTCGTGGGGCGCCTTGACAAGATCTGGCGCTTCGCTTCTAGGCGCTGCCGGGGAATAAAGGCAAAATAACATCGCCTGCCGAACGGAGTCTGCCAACACCGGGGTAGGGATCATCAACGGGGGAGGAAAAACTATGTTTCGTAAACTAGTGCTGGCTTCGGCCATCGCGCTGACGGCGGTGCCTGCGCAGGCGGCTTTGTTTGAAGTGGAGCTTATCTGGGATGATGCCCCCACAGAGACGGCTCCTTATAAGGTGGCTTTTAACACGGCGGAGGACGCCATTGATGTAGTCGATGTCGATTACATCCGCAGCAAGTGGACGGGGTTCAACGAAAATGCGAACACTGCTATTGCCAATATTAAGTTCCGTGGTGTGCCCATCACCTTGACCCATAAGCCCGTCATTCAGAATGGCCAGACGGTTACCCAAGTGATTCTGGACATTCCCAGCCTGGGTATTAACGGTGAGGCATTCACCGATGATCTGTATGGTGGGGATGACGCGCTCGACAAGCTGGCCGATTATCTGGTCAAGGTTGATGGCGATCGGGAAATCCTCACCGAAATCAACAAGGCTGCTGTAGCCAACACCGGCTTCGATCCGGTCGCGGGTAACCCCAACAGCTTGATGGCCTCCATGGTCGGCACCATCCACGGCCTGACCAATACCTCGATCACTGGCACCAACCAGCAGGACATCGACAACCAGTGGGACCTGGGTATCCGCTACGGTTCGCAGACCGTGGCCGGCAACGAGATCACCAGCATTCACCTGCCGCTGGCTTACACCTTCAAGCTTGACTGGCTCCCCGGCCATCGCCTGCAGTTCCGCATGCCGATCAGCCACACCGAGATCAACAGCGAAACCAACAACTACAGCCTGCAGCTGGGCTTTGGCTGGACCATCCCGCTGATCGACGGCCTGGAGACCACTCCGGCCATCGACTACGGCATCGCCGGCTCCGGCGAGCTGATGACCGCCGGCATCCTGCGCGCCCTGTCGCTGACCACCCGCTTCGACTTCTCGCTGCTGGGCCAGAACTTCACGCTGACCAACAGTCTGGCGAAGATCGATAGCGTGCGCTTCGAGTATGAAGACGAGGACGAAGATACCGGCATCACCGACGTCTATGTCATCGACTACGACCTGAGCAACAAGGCCATGACCAACGGCGTGGCCTGGCATGTTGCCCTGCCGTGGAAGCTGGCGACCCAGGTGTATCTGCGCGACACCCGCTTCTATGGCGACACGCTGTATTCGGAGCAAAACAACGAGCTGGGCGTGAACTTCGGCTGGTCGGCTTCCACCGACACCAATACCCAGTTCTTCGTCGGTGCCAGCTATCAGCGTCACGACAAGAGCGAGTTTGACGGTGCCCGCCTGAACGTCGGTCTGACATTCTGATATCGGTTGATCGGCAGGGCGGGTGACCCGTCCTGCCGGCCACTGCCCTCGGGCCGGCTGCATGCCGGCCGCATTTTTCTGCTGCTCCGTTGCTCGTGTGCGACTAGAATCCGCGCCGCCGCGCTATTGAACCGCGGCTGAGGAGCAACACATGTCGAGTCTTTCCGCCTTCCGGGAGCGCTATCTGGTGCGCTTCTGGTCGCCGCTGCCTGCCCTGGTCGCCCTGGGCATCGCCTCCGCTTACTATTTCGCAATCACCGGCACCTTCTGGGCCGTCACCGGCGAGTTCACCCGCTGGGGTGGACATGTCTTGTCCTGGTTCGGCGCCGAGCCCGAGAGCTGGAGCTATTTCCAGCTGATCGGTTTGTCCGGCACGCCGTTGGATCGCGTCGATGGCGTGATGATCATCGGCATGCTGGCCGGTGCCCTGTGCGCCGCGCTGTGGGCCAACAATGTCAGTTTGCGCTGGCCGAACAGCAAGCGGCGCCTAGCCCAGGGGCTGATTGGCGGCATCATCGCCGGCTTCGGCGCGCGGCTGGCCATGGGCTGCAATCTGGCCGCATTTTTCACCGGCATCCCGATGTTCTCGCTGCACGCCTGGGCGTTCATGTTGGCCAGCGTGGCTGGTGCCTGGCTGGGGGTGAAGATCTGCTTGCTGCCGTTCCTGCGGGTCCCGCTCAAGGTCGGCGCATCGCCGGCAGGCCTGTTCCCGGACGCCGAAGTACTGGCGCGGCGCGCCCGCCGGCAATGGCTGTTGGGCCTGGCGGTACTGGCGCTGAGCCTGGTATTCGTCATCTGGCGCTCTCAGGTCTCGCTGGTGCTTGGCCTTGCCTGCGCGTTCGGGCTGCTGTTCGGCGGGCTGATCGAGCGGGCGCAGATCTGCTTTACCAGCGCCGCCCGCGACCTGTGGACCACCGGTCGCACCCAGGTGGCCCAGGGCATCCTGCTCGGTATGGCGGTGGCCTGCCTCGGCACCTTCGGTGCCATTGGCCTGGGTGCCGATCCGAAGATCTTCTGGATGGGCCCCAATGCCATCGTCGGCGGGGTGCTGTTCGGCATTGGCATCGTGGTGGCCGGCGGCTGCGAAACCGGCTGGATGTACCGCGCGATGGAAGGCCAGGTGCAGTTCTGGGTGGTGGGCCTGGGCAATGTCATCGGCGGCACCCTGGTGGCTGTCTGGTGGGACGAGCTGGGCGGCGCGCTGGCCTTGCCCTATCCGAAGATCAATCTGCTGGAATCCTTCAGTCCCGGCGCAGGCCTGCTGCTGACCTTCGTCGGACTGGCGCTGGCCATGTGGCTGGTGCAGCTCAATTCTCGTCGTTTCAAGACCACTCGGAGTGCCGTAAATGAAACCCACCCTGTCGCTCGACCTGCGCGGTGAACACTGCCCCTACAACGCCATCGCCACGCTGGAAACCCTGGCAACCATGCGCCCGGGTGAGCTGCTGGAAGTGGTGACCGACTGCTCGCAATCGGTCAATGGCATTCCGGAAGATACGCGTGCCAAGGGCTACGACTGCCTGTCGGTGGAGCAGCACGGTTCGCTGTTCCGCTTCCTGATTCGCGTGCCGGCGCAGGCCTGATTCGTCAATCGCGAGCTGCGTGGTAGAGGTTTACATGCCTGAACTCCGCCGGCTCCGCCAGATCCGGCCAGGTGCAGGCTTCTTGCTGACCGAGATGGCGGTACTGCGGGTGCCGGAAGTCTTTCACCCGCGAGTCGGCCACCAGCGCTGCCTGCCCGCGACTGAGAAAGGCATCCAGCAGCGGCAGGTTGGCGCGGTCGTAGAGCACGTCGGCGACGATGATCAGATCGTAGCGGTCGGCCTCGGCGAAGAAGTCCGCCGAATAACCCAGGGTCACGCCGTTGAGCACCGCGTTGGCGCGGCAAGCCTCTAACGCAATCGGATCCAGGTCGCAGGCCACTACTTCGGCGGCGCCAGCCTTGGCGGCGGCAATCGCCGCCACGCCCGAGCCGGCGCCGAAGTCCAGCACGCGCTTGCCGCGTACCCACTCCGGGCGCTCGGCCAGCCAGCGTGCCAGTACCAGTCCGCTCGCCCAGCAAAAGCACCAGTAAGGTGGCTCTTCGAGAATGCACCGGGTTTCTTCCTGGCTGAAGGCGCGCTCCATATTCGCCGGGTCGATCAGCCACAGGGATACGTCCGTGCCGGGCAGCGGCGTGGCGGTCAGGCGGGCATCCCCCAGCAGGGAATCGAGGGCGGTTTGCAGGGAGGCGGGCGGCGACATGACAACAGCGCTCGGTGGCAAAAGGCGCGCCTGTATAGCGCAAACCGGCGCAATTTGTCTCGCCCGGGCTATCGAGTACCATGGCCGCACTTTCAAGCCATACGGGCGCATCCCATGCATTGTCCCTTCTGTAGTGCCCACGACACCAAGGTCATCGACTCGCGGCTGGTCGCCGAGGGCGACCAGGTCCGTCGCCGGCGCGAATGCCTGGCCTGCGGTGACCGCTTCACCACCTTCGAGACCGCCGAACTCGTATTGCCGCGCCTGATCAAGCAGGACGGCAGCCGCCAGCCATTCGATGAGGACAAGCTGCGCGCCGGTATGCAGCGGGCGCTAGAAAAGCGTCCGGTCAGCGTCGAGCGCCTCGAAGCCTCCATCGCCCATATCAAGCATCAGCTGCGCGCCACCGGCGAGCGCGAGGTCAAGTCGCTGGTAGTGGGTGAGCTGGTGATGGACGAGCTGCGCAAGCTCGACGAGATTGCCTACATCCGCTTCGCCTCGGTATACCGCCGTTTCCAGGACCTCAACGAATTCCGCGAGGAAATCGAGCGTCTGTCCCGCGAGCCGGCCCGGCAATGAACGATCTGGGTTATATGGCGCGGGCCCTGGAACTCGCGCGGCAGGGCCTGTATTCCACCCACCCCAATCCCCGGGTTGGCTGCGTCATCGTGCGTGACGGCCAGATCATCGGCGAAGGCTGGCACGTGCGCGCCGGCGAACCGCATGCCGAAGTGTATGCGCTGCGCCAGGCGGGCGAGCTGGCGCGTGGCGCCACCGCTTATGTGACGCTAGAGCCGTGCAGCCATTTCGGCCGCACGCCGCCCTGTGCCGAAGCGCTGGTCAAGGCCGGCGTCGCCCGCGTGGTGGCCGCCATGCAGGATCCCAATCCCCAGGTGGCAGGGCGTGGCCTGGAGCGCCTGCGCAGCGCGGGCATCGAGGTCAGCTCCGGCGTGCTGGAGGCCGAAGCCCGCGAACTGAATGTCGGCTTTATCAAGCGCATGGAAACCGGTTTGCCCCATGTGCGGGTGAAACTGGCCATGAGCCTGGACGGCCGCACCGCCATGGCCAGTGGCGAAAGCCAGTGGATCACCGGGCCGGCGGCGCGCGCCGCCGTGCAGCGCCTGCGTGCGCGCTCCAGCGTGGTGGTCACCGGTGCCGATACCGTGCTCATGGACGCTGCGCGGCTGACCGTGCGAGGTGAGGAGTTGGGCGTCTCACCCGAACAGGCGACGCTGGCGCTGGGCCGTCCCCCGCTGCGCGTGCTGGTGGACGGTCGGGGCCGGGTGCCGCTGTCGGCGCCGTTCTTCCAGGCCGGCCCGGCGCTGGTGGTGACCGCGCTGAATACCCCGGTGGATTACCCCGCCGCCGGGCATGAGTGCCTGGCCTTGCCGGGCGACGGCGAACGGGTGGATCTGGCCGCACTGCTGCGCAACCTGGCCGAGCGCGGCGCCAACGAGGTGCTGGTCGAGGCCGGTCCGCGTTTGGCCGGGGCCTTCGCACAATTGGGATTGGTGGATGAATACCAGATCTTCATGGCCGGCAAGTTCCTCGGCTCCAGCGCCCGGCCGCTGCTGGATTGGCCGCTGGAATATATGGCTGAGGCGCCCGAGCTGCGCATCCGCGAAGTGCGCGCGGTGGGCGACGACTGGCGGATCATTGCCGTCCCGGCACGCTGAACACCCGCACGGAGCGCAGGCCTACGTAGGGTGGCCAACGCTTTTCTGCCACCGTCAGCGGTGAGCACCCTGCCGCCAATGGTGGCCAACGCTATGCGTTGACCACCCTACGGATCTGCACGAAACCTGTAGGAGCGACTTCAGTCGTGAGCTTCTGGCTACGGCCCGCACGAAACGCATCGCGGCTGAAGCCGCTCCTGCAAAGGCCCAGCAAATAACCGCCCACAAAAAACCGCCCACAAAAAACCGCGCACAAAGCCCCACTCCCCCTGTGGCTGCATGCCACAGCCATTTGTGGTAAAAACGCCGGCGGATCGGCCCTCCGATCCAACGTTCTCAGGGCGGGGTGAAATTCCCCACCGGCGGTGATGGCCTGAATGGCCCAAGCCCGCGAGCGCCCACCTTCGGTGGGGTCAGCAGATCCGGTGTGATTCCGGAGCCGACGGTCAGAGTCCGGATGAGAGAGAGCGGGACGCCTCGACGCGCGCGGTTCGTGCACGCGTCCGTTTCCCCTTCGATCAGCAGCGCCCTGTTTTTCCATGAAAACAGGAGTTCGTTCCATGCAGTGCGTTCTTTGCTCCGGCCGGGAGGCGACATGTTCACCGGCATAATCGAAGCCATCGGCACCATTCAGAGCATCACCCCCAAGGGCGGCGACGTCCGCGTCTATGTCAAAACCGGCAAGCTGGATCTGGGCGACGTCAAGCTCGGCGACAGCATCGCCGTCAACGGCGTGTGCCTGACCGCCGTGCAGTTGCCGGGCGACGGCTTCTGGGCCGACGTCAGCCGCGAGACCCTGGCCCGTACCGGTTTCGCCGACCTGAAGACCGGCAGCCGGGTCAATCTGGAAAAGGCCCTCACGCCGACCAGCCGCCTGGGCGGCCATCTGGTCAGCGGCCACGTCGACGGCGTGGGCGAAATCATCAGCCGCGAAGACAACGCCCGTGCCGTGCAGTTTCGCATCCGCGCGCCGCGCGAGCTGGCCAAGTACATCGCCCTCAAGGGCTCGATCACCGTCGACGGCACCAGCCTCACGGTGAACGGCGTCGACGGCGCCGACTTCGAGCTGACCATCGTGCCGCACACCCTGGCCGAGACCGTCATGGCCGACTACCGCGCCGGCCGCCGCGTGAACCTGGAAGTGGACCTGCTGGCCCGTTACCTGGAGCGCCTGCTGCTGGGTGACAAGGCCGCCGAGCCGACCGGTTCCGGCATCACCGAAAGCTTTCTGGCCGAACACGGCTACCTGACCAAGTAAGGAGCGGGCCCGATGGCTCTCAACACGATCGAAGAAATCATTGCCGACATGCGCGCGGGCAAGATGGTCATCCTCATGGATGACGAGGACCGCGAAAACGAAGGCGACATCATCATGGCGGCCGAGTGCTGCCAGGCCGAACACATCAATTTCATGGCCCGCCATGCCCGCGGCCTGATCTGCATGCCGATGAGCCGGGAGCGCTGCGAGCGCCTCAATCTGCCGCTGATGGCGCCGCGCAATGGCTCGGGCTTCGGCACCAAGTTCACCGTGTCCATCGAGGCCGCCGAAGGCGTGACCACCGGCATCTCCGCCGCCGACCGCGCGCGCACCGTGCAGGTGGCTGCGGCCCGCGAGGCCAAGGCCGAGGACATCGTCAGCCCCGGGCACATCTTCCCGCTGATGGCCCAGCCCGGCGGCGTACTGGCGCGTGCCGGCCACACCGAGGCGGCTACCGACCTGGCGCGTCTGGCCGGCTTCGATGCCAGCGGCGTGATCTGCGAGATCATGAACGACGACGGCACCATGGCCCGTCGTCCGGAACTGGAAGTGTTCGCCGAACAGCACGGCCTGAAGATCGGCACCATCGCCGACCTGATCCACTACCGCATGATCCACGAGCGCACCATCGCGCGGATTTCCGAGCAGCCGCTGGACACCGAGCTGGGCCAGTTCAACCTGGTGACCTATCGCGACAGCGTCGAGGACAACGTGCACATGGCGCTGACCATGGGTGACATCACTCCGGAAGAGCCGACGCTGGTGCGCGTGCACAATATGGAGCCGTTGCGCGACCTGCTGCAGGTCAAGGTGCCGGGGCGCTGGAGCCTGCGCGCAGCCATGGCGGAAGTCGCCAGTGCCGGCAAGGGCGTGGTGCTGCTGCTCGGCAAGCCGTTCAGTGGCCAGGAGCTGCTCGCCCAGCTCAGCCGTACCCAGCAGCCGACGCCGACCCCGGCGATGTACAGCACCGTCGGTGCCGGCTCGCAGATCCTGCGCGACCTGGGCGTTCGTCAGATGCGCCTGATGAGTGCGCCGATGAAGTTCAACGCGATATCCGGTTTCGACCTGGAAGTTGTAGAATACGTCGCCGCAGAATGATGCTCAGGGCGCCGCAGGAACGCGGCGCCTTTGTTCTTTTTCGAAAGAGACCTTTTTCATGACCCTCAAGACCATCGAAGGCACCTTCGTTGCACCCCAGGGCAAGTTCGCCCTGGTGGTAGGCCGCTTCAACAGTTTCGTCGTCGAAAGCCTGGTGGGCGGCGCCGTCGACACCCTGGTTCGCCACGGTGTCAGCGAAGACAACATCACCATCATCCGCGCCCCGGGCGCCTTCGAACTGCCGCTGGTGGCCCAGAAGGTCGCCCAGCGTGACGAATTCGCGGCCATCATCGCCCTCGGCGCGGTGATCCGTGGCGGCACCCCGCACTTCGAGTACGTGGCCGGCGAATGCACCAAGGGCCTGGCCCAGGTGTCCATGGAATACGGTGTGCCGGTCGCCTTCGGCGTGCTGACCGTCGATTCCATCGAGCAAGCCATCGAGCGCTCCGGCACCAAGGCGGGCAACAAGGGCGGCGAAGCGGCCCTTTCCGCACTGGAAATGGTCAGCCTGCTGACCGCTCTGGAGGTCAAGTGAGCCTGCACCACGACGACAGTCAGGACACCCCGCAGCCGGCTGGCAAGCCGACCAAGGGTGGTGCGCGCCGCGCGGCGCGCGCCCTGGGCATGCAGGCCCTTTACCAATGGCACATGGCGCGCCAGGCGCCGCACGAGATCGAAGCCCAGTTCCGCGTCGACAACGCCTTCGTCGGCGTCGACGGCGCCTATTTCCGTGAGCTGCTCAACGGCGTGATCGACAACCGTGGCGAGATCGACGAACTGATCGCGCCCTGCCTGGACCGTCCGCTGGCCGACCTCGATCCGGTGGAGCTGGCCATCCTGCGCCTGTCCACCTACGAGCTGAAGCAGCGCATCGACGTGCCCTACCGCGTGGTGATCAACGAGGGCATCGAGCTGGCCAAGACCTTCGGTGCCACCGACGGTCACAAGTTCGTCAACGGGGTGCTCGACAAGCTGGCGCCGAAGCTGCGCAGCGCCGAGCTGCGGGCCGGCAAACGCTGATCCGTGGGTGAGTTCGAGCTGATCCGCCGCTTCTTCGCCGCTGCGCGCTGTGCGCAACCCGGCGAAGGCGTGGCGCTGGGCATCGGCGACGACTGCGCCCTGCTCGAACTGCCGCCCGGCGAACAACTGGCGGTGTCCACCGACACCCTGGTCGCCGGCAGCCACTTTCCCCTGTCGTACGATCCCTTCCTGCTCGGTCAGCGCGCCCTGGCGGTCTCCGCCAGCGACCTGGCCGCCATGGGCGCCACGCCCATCGGCTTCACCCTTGCCCTGACGCTGCCGGAAGCCGACGAAGCCTGGTTGCGGCGCTTCGCCGACGGCCTGCAGCGCATGGCTGAACAGTGTCGGCTGACCCTGCTGGGCGGCGACACCACGCGCGGCCCGCTGACCCTCGGCATGACGGTGTTCGGCCGCGTGCCCAGAGGGCTGGCATTGGTGCGCTCCGGTGCGCGGGTCGGCGACCTGCTGTGTGTCGGTGGCAGCCTGGGTGACGGCGCCGGCGCGCTGCCGCTAGTGCTCGGCGAGCGACCGGCCGAGGGCGGGGCGGCGGAATATCTGCTGGCGCGCTACTGGCAGCCGCAGCCGCAACTGGCCCTCGGCCAGGCGCTGCGCAGCCGCGCCACGGCGGCGCTGGATATCTCCGATGGTCTGCTGGCCGACTGTGGTCATATCGCCCGGGCCTCCGGCGTGGCGCTGTGCATCGAGCGGGCGCGCCTGCCGCTGTCGGCGGCCTTGCGCGAACGATTCGATCTGGACGAAGCGCTGCGCTGTGCGCTGTCCGGTGGCGACGATTACCGGCTGGCGTTCACCCTGCCGGCAGGCGAACTGGATACGCTACAGGCCGAGTTCCCGGAGCTGGCCGTGATCGGCCGGGTCGAGGCGGGCGAGGGCGTGCACCTCTACGATGAGCAAGGACGCGAGTTGGCTCTGGCTGCCCGTGGCTACCAACACTTTGGATGATTCCGTGACCGAACAGACCGCCCCCGTGCCGCCATCGGTATGGCGCAACCCTTGGCACTTCCTGGCCTTCGGCTTCGGCTCCGGCACCCTGCCCAAGGCGCCGGGCACCTGGGGTTCGCTGGTGGCGCTGCCGTTCGTGCCGCTCTGGCAGATGCTGCCGGACTGGGGCTACTGGCTGATGCTCGGCGTCACCATGCTGTTCGGCGTCTGGCTGTGCGGCAAGGTGGCCAACGACCTGCGCGTGCACGATCACGAAGGCATCGTCTGGGACGAGATGGTCGGCATGTGGATCACCCTCTGGCTGGTGCCGGAAGGCTGGTACTGGCTGATCGCGGGCTTCCTGATGTTCCGCTTCTTCGACATCCTCAAACCCTGGCCGATCCGCTGGATCGACCGCCAGGTGCACGGCGGCGTCGGCATCATGCTCGACGACGTGCTGGCCGGCGTGTTCGCCTGGCTGGGCATGCAGGGGCTGGTCTGGCTGGTGGGCTGAGAGCCGCCCCGCACCGCTTTCCGCTTTCCGTAGGAGCGGCTTCAGCCGCGATGCTTTTCGTGTCGGCCGCTCAGAAGCTCGCGACTGAAGTCGCTCCTACAGGTCCGGCGGCGCAGCCGCTTGTGTGGGAGGGGCTTTAGCCGCGACGCTTTTTGTGTAGACCGAGCTTCGCAACTGAAGTCGGTCCCACAGGATCTAGGTCAGCGCCTTCCCCAGCCCCAGCCGATTCATCAGCTCCAGCAGTCGTGGATTGGCCGCCACCCGCTCCCGCATCTGCAGCCGCAGCGACTCGCTGGATTCACGGTCGAGAATCATGGCCTGGTAATGATCCGCCACGCTGTGGATGCCGTTGTCCTTCAGCAGCGCCTGATAGGTGCTCTGTAGCAGGCTGGAGTACTCGCTGCGCTCGGCGGACGAGGCCGTAGCAACCTGGGGATAGCGCTCGGTCAGCCAGCTGGCGTTTGCCCCCAGGGTATTGGGCGCCTGGATGTAGCTGCCGGCCATCCAGGCAGGTAGCTGATACATCTCCACCGGATGATCGTGCGTTTGCGCGGCGCCGGCGGCCCGCAGGCCGGCTTCGGACAGCGTGACGCGATCGGCGAGACTATTGGACGGTTCGGGCGTGGCGTCCGGTGCATGAGCCGTTTTGGCAGCGCTTGGATTGAAAGTCTGGATCGGTGATACCGAAGGCGCAGTGATTTGCATGCTGGATCTCCATTTCGCAGGGTTGCTAATGCACAGCGAGGAGATAGCAGCTTGCATGCCAGGTGCCCCAACCCTTGTGGGCTGTGGGCTCGGCCAACGGCTGGCCAAGGATGCACGGAAAATGCCTGCCGGCCCCGGCAAGCGGTTGCCGCCCGCGCAACGAACCTGTAGGGCCGGCTTTATGCCGGCCGACGGAGCTGAAGCTCCCGCTCCGGCGTCGCGTCCAGGCCGGAATGAACGGCGGCGTCAAAGTCGTAGGCGAGCACTTCCAGGCGCGCCGAGAATCCTTCGGTTCTTGATGGTGTAAATGCAGATGTTGGTATCGAGCATAACTTGAGCATCAGAGCGCCTCGCGCTCCTGGTCGGCGGGTTGCTCCCGTTCCGTCATGAAGTCGGCGCTGACGCCGGGTTCGTCAAACCAGCTGTCCCACGCTTCCCCCGCAGGCGTGATGATCCTGGTTCGACCGACGGCGACCACGTCCACGCGCCTCACCCCTTCCGGCAGGGCGACTGCCTTGGGCAAGCGAACGATCTGCCCGCGATTGCTTTGAAAAACGGAACCTCTCGCCATGACGACCTCCAACGAATGAGGCCATGGTAGTCCCGCTCCGAGATATATCAGGCGTCAGATCCACCACGCGTCTGTGAACCGTCCCCGCTCCAGCCGGCGCCAAGCTGGCTATCCTGCCCATCCCGTTCCGATGTCGCGCAGGAAGTGCCGATGCCCCGTTTCCTTTCGTTCGCCAGCCTGCTGCTGGCTGCTTCGCTGGCCCAGGCCGTGCCGGGACACGTGCAGGTGGTTGGCCTGTTCCCCAATGCCGCCGTGCTGACGGTGGATGGCGAGCGCAAGCTGGTACGGGTCGGCGAGACCGGCCCCGGCGGGGTGGTGCTGCTGGCGGCCGATGCGCAGGGCGCGCTGTTGCGCATCGCTGGCCAGACGCGGCGTGTCGAGTTGGGCCGCGAGCAGTCCGCCGGCTTCAGTGCGCCCACGCGCCAGCAGGTGAGCATCGCCCGGGGCGAGGGTGGTCATTACCGGGTGATCGGCGCGGTGAACGGCGTTTCCCTGCCGCTGCTGATAGACACCGGCGCCACCAGCCTGGCGATCAATGAGCAGCAGGCGCGACGCCTGGGCCTCGATTACCAGAAGGGCACGCCGATGCGGGCCAACACCGCCAATGGCGTGGTGAATGGCTGGCGCGTGCACCTGGATCGGGTGAATGTCGGCGGCCTGGAGGTGCCCGGCGTGGAAGCCGTGGTGCTGCAGGGCAACGCGCTCAACCAGGCGTTGCTGGGCATGAGCTTCCTCAACCGTGTGCGCTGGCGTGAGGAACACGGCGTGCTGGTGCTGGAGTCGCGCCTGTAGCCGGCCCGGCGTCGCCCGCAAGCCGCTTCACTGGGGTTATAATCCCGGCCTTTCCTTTTCTGGAGCGCCTCCGGTGTCCGTCGTTTTCGTCGCCGCTTCCAAACTGCCCACCCCCTTTGGCGAATTCACCATGCACGGTTTCCTCGACGAGGCCACCGGCAAGGAGCACGTGGCGCTGACCATGGGCAGCTTCGAGGACGGCCAGCCGGTGCTCGGTCGCGTGCATTCCGAATGCCTGACCGGTGATGCGCTGTTCAGCCAGCGCTGCGACTGCGGGTATCAGCTGGAGGCGGCGCTGAAGGCCATCGCCACCGAAGGACGCGGCGTGCTGCTGTACCTGCGGCAGGAAGGCCGCGGCATCGGCCTGCTGAACAAGATCCGCGCCTATCACCTGCAGGATGGCGGCGCCGACACCGTGGAAGCCAACGAGCGTCTGGGCTTTGCCGCCGACCAGCGCGAATACAGCATCTGCCTGCCGATGCTCGACCACCTGGGCATCCACGCGCTCAAGCTGATGACCAACAACCCGCGCAAGGTAACGGCGCTGGAAGGCTTCGGCATCCGCATCGCCGAGCGCAAGCCGCTGCTCACCGGTCTCAACCCACACAACCGCAACTACCTGCGCACCAAGGCCGGCAAGCTCGGCCACATGCTCGGCAACCTGCATCAGGACGAGTCGGAAGCCTGATGGAGCGCCTGACACAGCATCGCCGGCTGAATCGTCGCTGGTGGCTACTGTTGCTGGCCGGGGTGCTGCCCTGGCTGCTGCTGGTCAACGTCCCGGAACTGGCGCAGCTGCCGCCGATGACGTTGTTCGTCATTGGCCTGTGCGGTCTGCTGCCGACCCTGAAGGTGTTTCCGAGCTACAAGCGCGCACTCTGGGCGCTCAAGCCGCCGGTCGATGCGGCGCTGGAAGACCAGCGCTGGGCCGCCCTGGCCAGTGCGCAGCGCAACGGCATGCTGTGGGCCAGCCTGCCGGCCTGGCTCGCCGCGCTGGCCAGCCCGCTGGGTCTGGAAGGCGTGGCGGGACTGCTGCTGGTCACCGGCAGCGTGCTGTTGTCCCTCGTCTACCGCATCCCGCGTCAGGTGCTCTTGCCGTAGCTCTTGCTGGTGAAGTAGGTCTCCGCGAAACCCCGGCGCTGGTTCACCACCAGCGTCAGCACGAAGAAGAAATTGCACATCAGGTTGCACATACGCGGCAGGATCGGCGGCACCGCGATGCCTTCCTGATCGACGCGCACCAGCGCACGGATGGCCTTCTTGGCCGCCGAACGCGCCTGGTGCAGCTGCGGCACCGGTGGCAGTCCGCGCGGCAGCACGAAGCCCGTCAGCTGCTCGGCGACTTCCTCGCGGTAATGGGCCAGCCTTGCACCCAGCCAGACGATATCCGCTTCCTCGATGGCCAGCCGGCCACGCACCGAGCCGTTGACGTGGAAGGCCAGCGGTTGCAGCTGCTCCAGGTCGGCGCGCAGGTCGGGCATGTTGTCCGGCAGGTAGGCCAGCGCGCCGCCGATCAGTGCGCACAGCTCGTCGGTGACCACCTCGAAATCGCACAGGTACGAGGTGTCCTGGATGAACGGGTAGCAGACCTCGTCGAGGTTCTTGCTCAGTTTCAGCACCATGGCGAACTCACTTGGGCAGGATGATCGGCGGCTGGGCGTCGAGGTCCACATGCACCTCGACCTGGAAGGCGGCCGCCACATGGGCCTCGGTCAGCACCTCGCGCGGCGTGCCGAAGGCCAGCAACTGCCCCTCGGCCAGTAGGCAGAGCTTGTCGCAGTAGCGCGCGGCCAGGCCCAGGTCGTGGATCGACAGCACCACCGCGCGATCCTGGCGGGCGTGCTCGCGCAGCAGCTCCATCACCTTGCGCTGGTGCAGCAGGTCCAGGCTGGCCACCGGCTCGTCGGCCAGCAGCAGCACCGGCTGGCCGGCCAGCACACGGGCCAGCCACACGCGGGCCTGCTCGCCACCGGACAGCTCCGCCACCTTGCGCCGCCGCCAGGGCAGCACGCCGGTGCGCGCCATGGCCGACTCGATCAGCGCGGCGTCTTCATCGCCCCACGGCAAACGGCCGAGCGCCACCACGTCTTCGACGCACAGTGACCAGGCGCTGTGATGGCTCTGCGGCAGAAAGCCGATGCGCTGGGCGCGCTGTTTCGGCCCCAGGCGCCGGGCGTCGAAACCGAAGTAGTCCAGCGTGCCGGTGTAGGGCTGCACGCCCGCCAGCGCGTTGAGCAGCGTGGACTTGCCGGCGCCGTTGGGACCGATCACGCCGAGCATCTCGCCGGGCGCGAGGGCCAGGCGCAGCGGTTGCAGACGGCCGGGCACGGCCAGCCGGTCCAGGCGGATCAGATCCATTGCTTGCGCTCCTTCCACACCAGCCAGATGAACAGCGGCGCGCCGATCAGCGCGGTCAGGACGCCCAGCTTCAGTTCGCGTCCCGGCGGCAACAGGCGCACCGCCATGTCCGCCAGGCAGACCAGGCTGGCGCCGGCCAGCGCCGAGGGAATCAGCAGGCGATCCGGGCGATGGCGCACCAGCGGACGCACCAGGTGCGGCACCAGCAGGCCGACGAAGCCGATGCCGCCGGCCACCGCCACCGAGGCGCCGACCAGCAGCGCGCAACCCAGCACGATCAGCCGGCTGCCGCGCTTGTGGGCCAGGCCCAGGCTCTGCGCCACCTGCTCGCCGAGGCTCAGCCCGAGCAGCAGGCGGCGCTGGCTCCAGATCAGCCAGAAGCCGACCAGCAGCGCCGGGCCGAGCAGCAGCAGATGCTCCAGGCCGCGTTCGGACACCGAGCCGAGCAGCCAGAACACCAGTTCCTGCATGGCATAGGGGTTGGGCGCGAAGTTGAGCACCGCCGCCAGCAGCGCGCCGCTCAGGGTGCTGATCGCCAGACCGGCGAGCAGCACCATGCCGGCGCCACTGGAGCCGGCCAGGGCGAGCATCAGCACCAGCGCGATGGCCGCGCCGCACAGGCCGGCCAGCGCCGGAGCGAAGGCGCCGGCCCAGGGCAGCAGGCCGAAATAGAACACCGTGGCCGCGCCCAGCGCTGCGCCCTGGCTGGCGCCGGTCAGCCCCGGATCGGCCAGCGGATTGCGCAGCAGGCCCTGCAGCGCCGCGCCGGCAAGCCCCAGCGCCGCGCCCACGGTCAGCGCCAGCAGGGTACGTGGCAGGCGGATCTCGCCGATCACGATGGCGTCCGCGCCGTTGCCGCCGCTCAGCCAGTCGAGCAGGCCGGTAATGACCGACACCTGCGTCGAGCCCAGGCCCAGCGACAGCAGCGCCAGGCACAGCGCCAGCAGAACGAGCAGGGGAGTGATCAATCGAGCCATTGGTGCAGTTGTCCTATCAGTTCCCAGGTCCAGGGGCCGGGGCATTGCCAGCGCCAGTAGTCGGTGGCGAGCCAGCGTTCGGCGGGCACGGCGTGCTTGAGTGCAGCGTGTTCGGCGAACTGGTTGGCCAGCGCCTGGTGTTCCGGCGCGGCCCAGAGAATCGCATCCGGCGGATCGGTCACCACCTGCTCCAGGTCCAGGCGCTGGTAGCCATCGGCACTCAGGTAGTTGCGCCAGCCGGCGCGTTCGAGGATTTCGTGTTCCAGCGTGCCACGCCCGGTGCCGATGCCGTTGGCGCCGAGCAGCAGCAGGCGTTGCGGGCGATTCGGCGCCGGCAGCGCCGGCGGCGGGGCGCTGGCCAAGGTTTCGGACAGCTGGACGGCGCGCAGGAACTGCCGCTCATAGGCGGCCACCTGCGCCAGAGTCGTCGGCAGGGGCAGCACCTCCACCGACACGCCGATCGCCTGCAGGCGCTGGCGCAACAGGGTAGCGGCGAACTGGCCGACCACCACCTGATCAGGCTGGAGCGAGTACACCTGCTCCAGGCTGCCGTCATGGGCGGGCCACTGCGGGCCGATCCAGTCGACGGGGTAGCGCTGCTGCATCTGCGACAGCGCGGCCACCCGCGCGGGGGGCAGGTAATGGGCAACCATCCAATCCAGGCACAGGTCGAGGGAGACGATGCGCTGCGGCGCGTTGTCCGCCTGCGCCGGCAGGGCAAGCGACAGGAGCAGGGGCAGGAACAGGGCACGCAGCAAGACAACGCCTCGTCGAATCAGTGGAAGCGCCGTATCGACGGCGCTCGCGGAATATGGCGGGTTGCCGGCGCGCCGGCAACCGCTGGGGTGTTACAGGGAGGGGGTCCAGGTCACGCCGAGCATCAGGCTGAAAGGCGCCTCGCGGTAGCCATACGACTCGCCGTTGTAGGAATACAGCAGGCGGCTGTAGTCCTTGTCGAGGATGTTGGCCAGCTTCAGGTCGAAGCCCAGTTCGTTGCTGGCCTTCCAGCTGGCGCGCAGGTCGAGCACGCCATGGCCGGCGATCTCCTGCGTGTTGGTAGCGTCGTTGAAGCTGCGACTGACCGCCCGCCAGCTGGCGCCGACGCCCACGGTGCCGAATTGTCGATCCAGATCCAGGCTCAGGGTGCGCTTGGCGCGGTTGGGCAGGATACGGCCGGTTTCGCGATTGCGCGGGTCGATGACGCTGATGCCGAGGCCGGCCTGCCAGCCGAGCAGCTCCTGTTCCAGGCTGGCCTCGAAGCCGTTGATGCGGGCGACGCCCAGGTTCTGCGTGCTGCCGACCCAG
Source organism: Pseudomonas sp. (assembly GCF_035497915.1). GTDB lineage: Bacteria > Pseudomonadota > Gammaproteobacteria > Pseudomonadales > Pseudomonadaceae > Serpens. The sequence goes on along the minus strand of NZ_DATJCS010000001.1, from coordinate 34,580 downwards.
GTGATCGGGTCGCTCGCATAGACCAGCAGATCGCGGAAGTCGGTACGGTAGGCCGAGGCCTCCAGGCGGGTTTCCGTAGCCAGTTGAGCACGCCACTTCAGCTCGTAGCTCCTGGATCTTTCCGGCTGCAGATCGGGATTGCCTTTGGTCCAGCCCTCATCCGGCCAGTACAGATCGGCGAAGGTGGGCACACGAAAGCCTTCGGCGTAGGAGACGATCATCTGATGGTCGGCATTGAGCGATACGCTCAGCGCGGCATTGAAGGTATTTTCATGGCCAAACTGTTCGTTCTGGTCATGACGCACGCCCAGCTCGGTGCCGAAGGATTCACCCTGGAATCTGTGTTGAAGGATGGCTGCCTGGTTCCAGCGGCTGGTCTGGTCGAACGCGTTGCTGCTGCTGACCTTGTCGTTGAGATAGTCGAGACCGACCAGCAGGCGGTGGGCGTCGTTCACGTGAAAGGTGTTCAGCCAGCCGGCGGAGTCGCGGTAGGTGTTGTTCACCGAACTGCCGGGGAACAGCTTGTCGAAGTTCTCCTGCTTGTCTTCGCTGTGGCCCAGTTCCAGAACGCTGTTCCAGCGCTCGCCGAACTGGCCGTCCACGTACAGGCTACTGCTGCTGACGGCGAATTCATCGTAGGGTGCGGCGGGGAAGCTGGTGAACAGCGTGTTGTCCCAGCGTCCGAACGGGTTGTCGATCTCGGTCTTGCCACGTTGGTCCAGCACCTTCAGGCCGGCTTCCAGGCTGTCGTTGAAGCGATGGCTCAGGCTCAGGGACAGCGCCCGGTTGCGATAGGCGTCGTCATCGGCATCGCTGGGGTAGGAGACCTGGGTGCGGTCGAAGCCGTCGGTTTCCTCCAGGCTGGCGCTGAGGTTGAAGCGCGTTTGCGCATCGCCGCCGGACAGTCCCAGGGTGCGTTCCCAGGTGTTGTCGCTACCGCCGGCCAGGCGCACGAAAGGTTTCAGCCCCTGGCCCTTGCTGCTGCGGGTGAAAACCTGAATGACACCGCCCATGGCGTCGGCGCCGTAGATGGCCGACCGCGAGCCGCGCAGCACTTCAACGCGTTCGATCTGATCGACATTCAGGTACTGCAGACTGGCGCCGCCCATGGTGGCCGAACCGACCCGCACGCCATCGACCAGGATCAGGCTCTGCGCAGTGCTGGTGCCGCGGATGTACAGGCCGTAACTGGCGCCGCGTCCGCCGTAGTTGGCGACCTGCACGCCGGGCACGTGAGTCAGCAGCTCCTGCACGGTGGCCGGGCGCAAACGGTCGATATCGGCACGGGTAAACACGCTCACCGAGGCGCTGCTGTCGCTGGCGGCTTCGAGGGTACGCGACGCCGTCACCACCACCTCCGACAGTTTCAGCTGTTTATCGAGGCGTGGCGTTTCATTGGCGGCGAAGGCCGCAGGGGAGGCCAGGGCGATCGCCAGGGCCAGACGGGACAGTTTCATCAGGAGAATTCCTCAAAAGATCAATGCTTTTGAGGAGGGCAGGATCACAAGCGCGGACGCGGAGACAGCGCTTGACGGTGCCGCCCTCCGCAACACCAGTCGCTTCCCGTCGGCCGGTCTCCGGACTCATGACCCTGACGACTCCGCCTTCCCAGGAAAATTCCCAGTGGCTGTAGGAGTCGCTGCCCGAGAGGGCGGTCATTCACCGTTGCGGGGGCAGTGCCGGGATGGCTCCTAAGAGCGCCACCGGCTTCCCGTTTAACGCAAAAACGCTTGCGCACCGACAAGAAAAACGCGCGCACCATAACGGGCGGGGCGATGGGAGGCAATGACCGGCGTTAAGAATGGCCGGGCAATGCCCGAGCGGCGGGGTTTGTGCGCGGCGGTGTTTTTTGTGGGAGCGGACTTGTCCGCGAGCTTTTGTGCGGGCCGACGCAAAAGCTCGCGAATGAATTCGCTCCCACAGGTCAGTGCGGAGGGCCGGCACCCTGGCTGCGGTCCCCGGCCGGGATAAACCCGGCCCTACAGGGGCGCGGTGCGGCTCCACGGGTGTTGCCTGGAACCTGTAGGGCCGGCTTTATGCCGGCCGAGGGACGTCAACCGCAGCGATGGGCCGACGGTTCAGCTTCCCAGCCGCAGCAGCTCGCCATAACCCACCGGACGGCGAAACGCCGTTTCCAGGGGTTCGCCGAGCAGCAGATGATGCAGGGCGCGGATCGGCCCGGCGTGGGTGATCAGCAGCGCGTCGCCGGTTTCGATCTCCGCGAGGAACCCCCGCAGCCGGGCCAGCAGCTCGGGCAGGGATTCGCCAGCGGGCGGTGCAGCGCTCTGCCAGTGGTCGCCCCAGTGACGCGCTTCCGGGGAGTCCAGCTCGGCCCAGCTGCGTCCTTCCCAGGCGCCGAAGTTCAGCTCCATCAGCCGCGCATCGGTGCGATACGGCTCGCCCAGAGCATCGGCCAGTGTGCGGCAGCGCAGGCTTGGGCTACTCCATACCGGCGGCAGGCCGTTGGGGAATTGCTGCAACAGTGCTCCTCGCACGGCCTGGGCCTCGTCCGCGAAGCCGTCCGCCAGCGGCACATCCAGCTGTCCGTAACACAGCCCCGGCGGGCAGCCCACGCGGGTGTGGCGGATCAGATAAAGCGGCACAGCGCCAAGGCCCCGAGCAGGAAGGTCAGCTCGCTCAGCTGCTGCAGCGCGCCGAGGCAGTCGCCGGTGAAGCCACCGATCCACTTGCGCAGCCAGCGGGCGAACCACAGGCGCAGGGGAATCAGCGGCAGCAGCGCCAGCCACAGCAGCGGCGGCAGCTCGATCCACAGGAACGGAGCCAGGGCCAGCGCAGCGGCGATCAGCAGGCCGAACAGCGAAATGCGCACCGCCAGCGGCTTGGCCTTGCCTTCCGGGCGCGCGTAGGACTCGGTGAGCATCATGGTCGCCGCGTTCAGCCGGCTGACCGCGTGGGCGAGGATCAGCAGCGGAATCACCAGCGCGGCGGGCAGCGACACCAGCAGCAGGAGCTTGCCGCCCAGCGCCGCCAGCAGCGTGGCGGCACCGTAGGTGCCCAGCCGCGAGTCCTGCATGATGGCGAGGATGCGCTCGCGGTCCCAGCCGCCACCCATGCCGTCCATGCAGTCGGCCAGGCCGTCCTCGTGGAAGCAGCCGGTGAGCAGCAGGCCGAACGCCATGCTCAGGAAGATGGCAATCGGCGCGTCCCACAGGAAGCTGGCGCCCCAGTAGACCAGCGCACAGGCCGCGCCGATCAGCGTGCCGATCAGCGGGAAATAGACCGCCGCCTTGTTCAGCTCGTTCTCGGAGTACGGCACCCGCGCCGGAATCGGCACGCGGGTGAAGAACTGCAGCGAGAGCAGGAAGCGGTCGATCTCCCGGCGCGGGGCGGAGCGCTCGCTCATCGGTCGGACACTCCAGCGGATTCGAACGAGGCCATCTCGTTGAGGAAACCGCAGGCGGCCTGCAGCAGCGGCCAGGCCAGCACCGCGCCGCTGCCTTCGCCCAGGCGCAGGTCCAGCTGCAGCAGCGGCGTGGCGTTGAGGTGCGCGAGCAGCAGCGGGTGGCCGCCTTCCTGGGAGCGATGGCCAAACACCGCGTAGTCGCGCACCGCCGGCGCGATCCGCATGGCGGCCAGCAGCGCGGCCGTGGCGATAAAGCCGTCGACCAGGATCAGTGCGCCTTTCTCGGCAGTGCCGAGCATGGCGCCGGTCATCATCGCCACTTCGAAACCGCCGACTTCGGCGAGGGCGGTGAGCGCCTCATGCGGGCCGGGGCCGACGCGCTCGGCCACCGCCTGCAGGGAGGCGACCTTGCGTGCCAGGCCGGCGTCGTCCAGGCCGGTGCCGCGCCCGGTGCAGGCGGCGATCGGCAGGCCGGCCAGCAGGTGGCTGAGCAGCGTGGCGGTGGAGGTGTTGCCGATGCCCATCTCGCCGAAGGCCAGCAGGTTGCTGCCCTTGGCCACTTCCTCGTGGGCGATGCGCCGGCCGGTTTCCAGGCAGCGCAGCGCCTGTTCGCGACTCATGGCCGGGCCTTCCAGGCAGTTGGCGGTGCCGTGGGCGATCTTCTCGTGGCGCAGCGGCAGGTCGGCGGGGAAGTCGTGGTTCACCCCGGCATCCACCACCTGGAAGGCGAAGCCGTGCTGACGCGCGAAGCTGTTGGTGGCGGCGCCGCCGGCGAGGAAGTTGAACACCATCTGCGGGGTCACTTCGGCCGGGTAGGCGCTGACGCCGGCGCGGGCCAGGCCGTGGTCGGCGGCGAAGATGGTCAGGCTCGGGCGCGTCAGCTGCGGATTCAGCGTCTGCTGCACCCAGCCGATCTGCAGGGCCAGCGCCTCCAGCTGGCCGAGCGCGCCGAGCGGTTTGGTCTTGCGGTCGATGGCGTGGCGCAGGGCCGGGAGGATGGCGGCGTCGGGGGCGGAAATGGCAAAGCGTGGCAGGGACATCTAAACGCTCGATAGCGCCGGCGGGACTGGTAAGCGCCGCCGGGGCGGGTGTGAATGGATGGAAAGGAATTCAGGGGGCTTGGGCTGCTTCCCCCCCTCTCCCTAGCCCTCTCCCACGAGGGGAGAGGGGACAGTTCGTGCACCAACCGCTTTTCTCCCCTCGCCCCTGGCGGGAGAGGGGCCGGGGGAGAGGGGGAAGGGGAGTCACTACCGAAGCAAAAGAATCGGCCGCCTTACAGCTTCCCCAACCGCGCCCGTACCGCCGCTTCGATCCCCGCCTCGTCCAGCCCGCACTCGGCGAGCATTTCACCGGGCTTGGCGTGTTCGACATAGCGGTCGGGCAGGCCCAGGTGCAGCAGCGGCTTGACGGTGGCTTCGCTGGCCAGGAACTCGCTGACCGCGCTGCCGGCACCGCCCATGACGCTGTTTTCCTCGAGGGTCACCAGCAGCTCGTGCTCGGTGGCCAGCTGGCGCACCAGCGCCTCGTCCAGCGGTTTGACGAAGCGCATGTCCACCACGGTGGCATCCAGGGTTTCGCCGACGCGCAAGGCTTCGGCCAGTTGCACGCCGAAGGCCAGCAGGGCGACGCGCGTGCCCTGGCGGCGCACCACGCCCTTGCCAATTTCCAGGGGCTGCAGACCGGGTTCCAGCGGCGCGTTCGGGCCGCTGCCGCGCGGGTAGCGCACGGCGGCCGGCCCGTTGTGCAGGAAGCCGGTGGTCAGCATGCGGCGCAGCTCGTTCTCGTCGCTGGGGGTCATGATGACCATGCCCGGGATGCAGCGCAGGAAGGAGAGGTCGAAGCTGCCGGCGTGGGTCGGGCCGTCCTCGCCGACCAGGCCGGCGCGGTCGATGGCGAACAGCACGTCGAGGTCCTGCACCGCCACGTCGTGGATCAACTGGTCGTAGGCGCGCTGCAGGAAGGTGGAGTAGATGGCCACCACCGGCTTGGCGCCTTCGCAGGCCATGCCGGCGGCCAGGGTCACGGCGTGCTGCTCGGCGATGGCCACGTCGAAGTAGCGGTCCGGGAAGCGCTCGCTGAAGGCCACCAGGTCGGAGCCTTCCTTCATGGCCGGGGTGATGCCCAGCAGGCGCGAGTCCTGGGCGGCCATGTCGCACAGCCACTGGCCGAACACGTTGGAATAGCGCGGGCCGGCCGGTTTCTTCGGCGCCTTGGGCGCGTCTTCCAGCTTGTTGATGGCGTGCCAGGCGATCGGGTCCAGCTCGGCCGGGGCGAAGCCCTTGCCCTTCTTGGTCACCACGTGCAGGAACTGCGGCCCGGACAGGTCGCGCATGTTGCGCAGGGTGGCGATCAGCGTCGGCAGGTCATGGCCGTCGATGGGGCCGATGTAGTTCCAGCCCAGCTCCTCGAACAGCGTGCCGGGCACCAGCATGCCCTTGGCGTATTCCTCGGTGCGGCGGGCGATTTCCCAGGCGCCGGGCAGGCGCGACAGCACCTTCTTGCTGCCCTCGCGCATGGAGGCGTAGGTGCGGCTGGAAAGAATCTTGGCCAGGTAGTTGGACATGCCGCCGACGTTGCGCGAGATCGACATGTCGTTGTCGTTGAGCACCACCAGCATGTCGGCACCGACTTCCGGGGCGTGGTTGAGCGCCTCGAAGGCCATGCCGGCGGTCAGCGCGCCGTCGCCGATCACCGCGATGGCCTTGCGCTTTTCACCGCGCAGGCGGTTGGCGATGGCCATGCCCAGCGCCGCGCCGATGCTGGTGCTGGAGTGGCCGACGCCGAAGGTGTCGTACTCGCTCTCGCTGCGGCGCGGGAAGGCGGCCAGGCCGTTCTTCTGGCGCAGGGTGGACATGCGCTGGCGGCGGCCGGTGAGGATCTTGTGCGGATACGCCTGATGGCCCACGTCCCACACCAGACGGTCATCCGGCGTGTCGAAGATGTAGTGCAGGGCGATGGTCAGCTCGATCACGCCGAGTCCGGCGCCGAAGTGGCCACCGGTCTGGCCCACGCAATAGAGCAGTTCCTGGCGCAGTTCGTCGGCCAGTTGTTCCAGTTCCGCTTCGCTCAGACGGCGCAGCTCGACGGGCGTTGCGGCGCGGTCGAGCAGGGGCGTGGCGGGACGCTGGCGGGGGAGTTCGTGGAACGTCTTGGGCATCAGACTGATCGTTTTATTGGAGGTAAAAGACGGCGCAGTTTACTCGAAGCGGAGAGACCTGCCCAAGCGGCCTGTCAATGGATGAACAGGCTCAGCAACCACAAACCCAGAAGCAACAGCAGTACCCCGGAAATGAAGGCGCGGCGCAGCAGGGCGCGCACCGCCGATACCAGGATCAGCAGGCCAACGACCAGGGCCGCCAGGCTGAGCAGCGAGGCGTCCATGCCCAGGGCGTTGGCCAGGCCGTTGAGAAAGCCGCGGCCGGCATCGGCGATCGCCTCGAACAGCCCGTACAGGCCATCGATGATCCAGCGCAGCAGGGTACCCAGCGCCTCGCCCACGCTTTCGAAAAAGCCTTCCACCCGCATCGCATCGACCTTCCGTTGAATGGACGCGCAGTGTAGGGGCTGTCGGCATGACTTTGCGAGCCTGCGGGGACGGCCGTCCGGCCGGTCGATTGCCAACTGGCCGGCATTGGCTACTGTTTAACCAGAGGTGACGGCTTCGGCAGAGGTCGCGCCTGCCGGCACAGCCTGTGGCACCGCACGACCGCAGGGACCGGCCAGCCTGAGCAGGAGATGCGTGATGGACATGAACCGTCGGCAATTCTTCAAGGTCTGCGGTGTCGGCCTTGGGGCATCCAGCCTGGCGGCGCTGGGCATGGCTCCGCCACCCGCCTACGCCGAATCGATTCGCCACTTCAAGCTTGCCCGCACCCGGGAAACCCGCAACACCTGCCCGTACTGTTCGGTGGGCTGCGGGCTGATCCTCTACAGCCAGGGCAGTGGCGGCAAGAACGTCAGCCAGGAAATCATCCACATCGAGGGCGACTCCGATCACCCGGTCAACCAGGGCACCCTATGCCCGAAGGGCGCCGGCCTGCTGGACTTCGTCCACAGCCCGCACCGCCTGACCCAGCCGGAGGTGCGCGAGCCCGGCAGCGACAAGTGGACGCCGATCAGCTGGAATGATGCCCTGGATCGCATCGCCCGCCTGATGAAGGACGATCGCGACGCCCACTTCATCGAGCGCAACGAGCAGGGGCAGACGGTCAACCGCTGGCTGAGTACCGGCTTCCTGGCGGCCTCGGCGTCGTCCAACGAGTCCGGCTACATCACCCACAAGGTGGTGCGCTCCCTCGGCATGCTGGGGTTCGACAACCAGGCGCGTGTCTGACACGGCCCGACGGTGGCAGGTCTTGCCCCGACGTTTGGCCGCGGTGCCATGACAAACCACTGGAGTGACATCCAGAACGCCGACCTGGTCCTGATCATGGGGGGCAACGCCGCCGAAGCCCACCCGTGCGGCTTCAAGTGGGTGACCGAGGCCAAGGCCCACAACAAGGCTCGGCTGATCGTCGTCGATCCGCGCTTCAACCGTTCGGCCTCGGTGGCCGACCTGTACGTGCCGATCCGCACCGGTACCGACATCGCCTTTCTCGGCGGGCTGATCAACTATCTGCTGGAGAACGATCGCATCCAGCACGAGTACGTGCGCAACTACACCGACCTGCCGCTGATCGTGCGCGAGGGGTTCGGCTTCGAGAATGGCCTGTTCAACGGCTACGACACCGAACGGCGCGGCTATCCGGACAAGTCGAGCTGGAACTACGAAATCGGCCCGGACGGTTACGCGCTGATCGACCCGAGCCTGACGCACCCGCGTTGCGTCTACCAACTGCTGCGCGCCCACTACAGCCGCTACACGCCGGAGCTGGTCAGCAGCATCTGCGGCACGCCGCTGGACGCCCTGCTCAAAGTCTGGACGACCGTCGCCGAAACCTCGGCGCCCGGCAAGGTCATGACCATCATGTACGCCCTGGGCTGGACCCAGCACACGGTCGGCTCGCAGATGATCCGCTGCGGCGCCATGGTGCAGTTGCTGCTGGGCAACATCGGCATGCCCGGCGGCGGCATGAACGCCCTGCGCGGCCACTCCAACATCCAGGGGCTTACCGACCTGGGCCTGCTCTCCAACCTGTTGCCCGGCTACCTGACCCTGCCCCGGGACAACGAGCAGGACTATGCCGCCTACATCGCCGGGCGGGCGCCGCGGCCGCTGCGGCCCAATCAGCTGTCCTACTGGCAACACTACGAACGCTTCCACGTCAGCCTGATGAAGGCCTGGTTCGGCCCCGCCGCCACGGCGGAGAACAACTGGGCCTACCACTGGCTGCCCAAGCTGGATATCCCCGGCTACGACGTGCTGAAAGTGTTCGACATGATGTTCCAGGGCCAGATCAACGGTTACTTCTGCCAGGGCTTCAACCCCATTGGCTCGTTCCCCAACAAGGCCAAGATCAGCGGCGCGCTGGCGCGCCTGAAGTATCTGGTGGTGATGGATCCGCTGCAGACCGAGACGGCCGACTTCTGGCGCAACGCCGGCGAGTTCAATGACGTCGACACGGCGGCCATCCAGACCACCGTGTTCCGTCTGCCCACCACCTGCTTCGCCGAGGAGAACGGCGCGCTGGTCAACAGCGGTCGCTGGCTGCAATGGCACTGGAAGGCCGGTGACCCGCCGGGGCTGGCGCGCACCGATGTGGCCATCATGGCCGGCCTGTTCCACCGGCTGCGCGAGCTGTACCGCAGCGAGGGCGGGGTATTCCCCGATCCGATCCTCGGCCTGCACTGGAATTACGCACGCCCCGACGAGCCCAGCGCCGAAGAGATCGCCATGGAGTACAGCGGCAAGGCGCTGACCAACCTGACGGACCCGAACACCGGCGCGATCGAGGTGCGCGCCGGCGAGCAGCTGGCCGGCTTCGGCCAGTTGCGCGCCGACGGTTCCACCGCCTGCGGCTGCTGGATCTGGTCCGGCTCCTGGACCCAGCAGGGCAACCAGATGGCGCGGCGCGACAACGCCGATCCCTTCGGCATGGGCCAGACCCTGGGCTGGGCCTGGGCCTGGCCGGCCAACCGGCGCATCCTCTACAACCGCGCCTCGGCAAGGCCGGACGGCCAGCCCTGGGAGCCGGTGAAGAAGCGCCTGGTGTGGTGGAACGGCACGCGCTGGGCCGGCACGGATGTCCCCGACTTCAAGCTCGACTCGCCGCCGGAGGAGGGCATGAGCCCGTTCATCATGACCCCCGAAGGCACGGCGCGCTTCTTCGCCGTGGACATGATGGCCGAGGGGCCGTTCCCCGAGCACTACGAGCCGTTCGAGACGCCCATCGGCCGCAACCCGCTGCACCCGGAAAATCCGCTGGCGCGCAGCAATCCGGCGGCGCGGGTGTTCAAGAACGACCTGGAGCTGTTCGGCACGGCCGAGGAGTTCCCCTACGCGGCCACCACCTACCGGCTCACCGAGCACTTCCACTTCTGGACCAAGCACTGCCGGCTGAACGCCATCACCCAGCCGGAGCAGTTCGTGGAAATCGGCGAGGCGCTGGCCAGCGAGCTGGGCATCGCCGCCGGCGACCGCGTGAAGGTGTCGTCCAACCGTGGCTACATCAAGGCGGTGGCGGTGGTCACCAAGCGCATCCGCCCGCTCACGGTGGACGGGCGCACGGTGCACCACGTGGGCATCCCGCTGCACTGGGGGTTCTCGGGGCTGGCCAGGAACGGCTTCATCACCAACACGCTGACGCCGTTCGTGGGTGACGGCAACACCCAGACCCCGGAGTTCAAATCCTTCCTGGTCAACGTGGAGAGGGCATGACATGGCGACCCAAGACCTGATTGCCCGCTCCGCCACCACCACGCAACCGCCCTCGGTGCGCGACACGATGGAGGTGGCCAAGCTGATCGACACCTCCAAGTGCATCGGCTGCAAGGCCTGCCAGGTGGCGTGCTCGGAGTGGAACGACCTGCGTGACGAGGTGGGCGAGAACCACGGCATCTACGACAACCCCATGGACCTGACGGCCGAGTCCTGGACGCTGATGCGCTTCGCCGAGTACGAGAACCCGGACTCGGGCAACCTCGAATGGCTGATCCGCAAGGACGGCTGCATGCATTGCGCCGAGCCGGGCTGCCTGAAGGCCTGCCCGAGCCCCGGCGCGATCGTGAAGTACGCCAACGGCATCGTCGACTTCAACCAGGACCACTGCATCGGCTGCGGTTACTGCATCACCGGCTGCCCGTTCAACATCCCGCGCCTCTCGGGCAAGGACAAGAAGGCCTACAAGTGCACCCTGTGTTCCGACCGCGTGGCGGTGGGCCTGGAGCCGGCCTGCGTGAAGACCTGCCCGACCGGCGCCATCGTCTTCGGCAGCAAGGACGACATGCGCAATCACGCCGCCGGGCGCATCGCCGACCTCAAGGAGCGCGGCTTCGAGCAGGCCGGCCTGTACGACCCGGCGGGGGTCGGCGGCACCCACGTGATGTACGTGCTGCACCACGCCGACCAGCCGCAGCTGTACAGCGGCCTGCCCGAAGATCCGACCATCAGCCCGCTGGTCAGCCTGTGGAAGGGCGTCACCAAGCCGCTGGCGCTGCTGGCCATGGGCGCGGCGGTGCTCGGTGGCTTCTTCCATTACGTGGGTGTCGGTCCGAACCGCGTCGAGGAAGAGTACGACCCCGAGGCCGGCGACCCGCCGCCGCCCTCCGGCGAAACCGTGGTGCATCAGGTTGACCCCGGCGTGCACCAGGTCGATCCGCGCGACCCGCGAAGCGGAGGAACCCCGAGATGATCCGCAGCAGACCCATCGTTCGCTATACCGCCGGCCAGCGCGCCAATCACTGGCTGGTGGCCCTGCTGTTCCTGGCCGCCGGCCTGTCCGGACTGGCGCTGTTCCACCCCTGGCTGTTCGGCTTGTCCGGCCTGTTCGGCGGCGGCACCTGGACGCGCATCCTGCACCCCTGGTTCGGGGTGGCCATGTTCGTGTTCTTCCTGTTCCTGGTCATCCGCTTCGCCCGCCACAACGGCATGGAGCGGCGCGACTGGCAATGGCTCAGACAGATGAACGACGTGGTGGCCAACCGCGAGGAGCGCCTGCCGGAGGTGGGTCGCTACAACGCCGGCCAGAAGCTGCTGTTCTGGGTGCTGATCGTGCTGATGCTGGTGCTGCTGCTCAGCGGCCTGGTCATTTGGCGCGCCTGGTTCAGCCACCTGTTCGACCTCACCAGCCTGCGCCTGGCCAGCGTGATTCACGCGGCGGCCGGCTGGTTGCTGGTGATGAGCATCATCGTGCACGTGTATGCCGGCCTCTGGGTGAAGGGCTCGATGGACGCGATGCTGTTCGGCACCGTCAGTCGCGCCTGGGCGCGCAAGCATCACTCCCTCTGGTACCGGCAGCTGACGGGCGAGGAGACGCCGACGACACGCAGCGTGCACAGGCCACCGCGCAGCTAGGCTCAACGCAAACCCGAAAAAGGACAGTCGTGTGACAGGGAAACTTCTCGAGCCGGGGCAGATCGAGGCGGCGGCCGAACGGCCGCCGTTCATTCAGCTGCCGCCGCACAATCTCTTCGCGCTGCGTGCCGCCCAGCTCGACACGCTGGCCACCGACCACCCGCTGGGCGACTACCTGCGCCTGCTGGCCGGCGTCTGCCGGGCCCAGCAGCAGGTGCTCGACCAGCCGCCCGCCGTGCCTGCGTTGAACGCGCGGCGCATCCAGGAATCGCTGGCGCACGGCCTGCCGCCGCTGGCCGCCGACACCCTGGTGCGCGAGAGCGCCTGGCAGCATCTGCTGGATGCCTGGCTGGATGTCTTCTACACGGCGGACAATCCCATGGTGCGCACCGCGCTGACCCGCCTGCACCGGGCCGACGAGACGCAGCGTAGGGCCTGGGGCGTGGCGCTGCTGGCCGGCCAGTACGAAGGCGTGCCAGCCGAGCTGGTGCCGTTCCTGGGGGCCGGCCTGCAACTGGCCTGGACCCATTGGCTGTTCGGCCTGCGCGAGCGCCTGGAAGCCTTGCCCGAACCGGGCGAGCTGACCCATTGCCCCTGTTGCGGCGCGCCGCCGATGGCGGGCGTGATCCGCCATCGGGGCAAACTCAACGGCCTGCGCTACCTGGTCTGCTCGCTGTGTTCGGCGGAGTGGCACTTCGTGCGCCTCAAGTGCAGCCATTGCCTGTCCACCCGCGAGCTGGACTACGTGCACCGCGACGGTACGCCCGGCGACGTGAAGGCCGAGGCCTGCCCCAGCTGTCACGGTTATCTCAAGCTGCTCTACCTGGAACAGCGCTCGGATGGTGAGTGCCTGTCCGCCGATCTGGCCAGCCTGGAGCTGGACATGCTGATGAACGAGCAGGGCTTTCATCGCCTGGCGCCCAACCTGCTGCTGGCGCCGGGAGGCGAGGGGTGAACGAGGCGGTGCGTCTGCCCTCGGTGGAACGCCTGCTGCAGACCCCGGCCATGGTGCCGCTGCAGGAGCGGCACGGACGCGCGGCGCTGCTGCACAGCCTGCGCGAACTGCTGGACGAGTTGCGCGAGCCGGCCCTGCAGGGCCGCCTGTCTCCGGTGGAGCTGGAAGCCGCCGTGCTGGCCGGGCGCGTCGGCGAGCGACTGGCCAGCCGGGAACGCAGCCAGCTGCGACGGGTGTTCAACCTGACCGGCACCGTGCTGCACACCAACCTGGGGCGTGCGCTGCTGCCGGAGGAGGCCATCGAGGCGATGTGCCTGGCGGCCCGCTATCCGTCCAATCTGGAGTTCGACCTGGCCAGCGGCCGGCGCGGCGACCGCGACGCGCTGGTCGAGGAGCTGCTTGGCGAGCTGACCGGCGCCGAGGCGGTCACCGTGGTCAACAACAATGCCGCCGCCGTGCTGCTGGCGCTCAACAGCCTGGGCGCGCGCAAGGAAGGCATCATCTCGCGCGGCGAACTGATCGAGATCGGCGGCGCCTTCCGCATCCCCGACATCATGGCCCGCGCCGGGGTGAAGCTGGTCGAGGTGGGCACCACCAACCGCACCCACGCCCGCGACTACGAGGCCGCCATCGGTCCGCGCAGCGCGCTGCTGATGCGCGTGCACACCAGCAACTACAGCGTGCAGGGCTTCACCGCCAGCGTGCCGACCGACCAGCTGGCGCGCATTGCCGCCCAGCACGACCTGCCGCTGCTGGAAGATCTGGGCAGCGGCAGCCTGCTGGACCTGTCGCGCTGGGGCCTGCCCAAGGAACCCACCGTGCGCCAGGCGCTGGCCGACGGCGCCGGGCTGGTGACCTTCAGCGGCGACAAGCTGCTCGGCGGTCCCCAGGCCGGGCTGATCGTCGGCCGGCGCGAGCTGATCCAGCGCCTGAAGAAGAACCCGCTCAAGCGCGCCCTGCGGGTCGACAAGCTGACCCTGGCCGCCCTGGAGGCGGTGCTGCGTCTGTATCGCGACCCCGAGCGGCTGGCCGAGCGACTGCCCACGCTGCGCCTGCTCACCCGCGCGCAGGGGGAGATCCGTGCCCAGGCCCGGCGTCTGCTGCCGACGCTAAGCGGCGCGCTGCCGGCCGACTGGCAGCTGGAGGTGGTGGATGCGCTGGGCATGATCGGCAGTGGCGCCCAGCCGGTTGCCCGGCTGCCGAGCGTGGCGCTGCGCTTCACCCCGCAACAGCCGCGCCGCCTGAGGAGCCGCGCCTTGCGTCAGCTGGAAGACGCCCTGCGTGGCCTGCCGATTCCGGTGCTCGGCCGCATCGACGACGACGCCCTGTGGCTCGACCTGCGCCAGCTGGATGACGAGCCGGCTTTCCTGGCCCAGTGGCCATTGCTGCGCGAATGATCATCGGGACCGCCGGCCATATCGATCACGGCAAGACCACCCTGCTGCAGGCCCTCACCGGCCAGGCCGGCGACCGCCGCCGCGAGGAACGCGAGCGCGGCATGACCATCGACCTGGGTTACCAGTACCTGGACCTGGGATTGGACGAGCCACTGGGTTTCATCGACGTGCCCGGCCACGAGCGCTTCATCCACAACATGCTGGCCGGGGCCAGCGGCATCGACCGGGTGCTGCTGGTGGTGGCCGCCGATGACGGGGTGATGCCGCAGACCCGCGAGCACCTGGCCATCGTCGAGCTGCTGGGCATTCCCCGCGCCCTGGTGGCCATCACCAAGATCGACCGGGTCGAACCGGAGCGGGTCGCCGAGGTGGCTGAGGACGTCCGCCAGTTGCTGGCGGCCGGCCCCTATGCCGGGGCGCCGCTGTTTCCGCTCTCGGCGGTGAGCGGTGAGGGCGTTCAGGTTCTGCGCGCCGCGCTGATCGACGAGGCCGGCGTGTGCCGGAAACGGCGCGCCGAGGGGCACTTCCGCCTGGCCATCGACCGCGCCTTCAGCATCGGCGGCGCCGGCACGGTGGTCACCGGCACCGCCTTTGCCGGCACGGTCAGCGTCGGCGACGAGCTGCTGCTCAGTCCCGCCGGGCTCCGGGTGCGGGTGCGTGGCCTGCACGCGCAGAACCGGGAGGGCCGGCAGGCCTGGGCGGGACAGCGGGTGGCGCTGAATCTGGCCGGGGAGCGCGTGTCCCCGGAACGCATCCGGCGCGGCGACTGGCTGCTGGCGCCGGCGCTGCATGCCCCGTCCAGCCGTCTGGATGTGCAGTTGCGCCTGCTGCCTGGCGTGCGCCCGCTGCGCCACTGGACGCCGGTGCATGTGCACCTCGGCGCGCAGGATGTCAGCGGGCGCGTCGCCCTGCTGGAAGGCGAGCTGCTGGAGCCCGGCACGCAGGGCCTGGCGCAACTGGTGCTGAACGCACCGCTGCACGCCGTGCACGGCGATGCCCTGGTGCTGCGCGACCAGAGCGCCCGCCAGACCCTGGGCGGCGGCCGGGTGCTGGATCCCTTTGCGCCCAGTCGCCAGCGGCGCAGTCCGGAGCGTCTGGCGCAACTGCAAGCGCTGGTCGCAGGCGGGCTGGAAAGCGCCCTGCCGGTGCTGCTGGCCCATGCGCCCAACGGCCTGGAACCGGCCATGCTGGAACGCCAGTTCAACCGCCTGCCCGACAGTTGGCCGTTGCCCGAAGGGGTACTGCGCATTGCCACCCGCGTCGGCCCGCGGCTGTTGCTGGCCGAGCGCTGGGAGCAGCTGGGCGAGACGCTGGTCGCCGGTCTGCAGCGCTTTCACGAGGAACAGCCGGACGAGCTGGGCCCGGATCGCGATCGCCTGCGCCGCTACGCGCTGCCGCAACTGGAACGCCCGGTGTTCATCGCCCGGCTGGAGGAGAGCATGGTCCGTGGCGAGGTGGCCAGCAGCGGACCCTGGCTGCATCGCCCGGACCATCAGGTGCGACTGGATGAGGCGGAGGAAGCGCTCAAGGCGCGTATCTGGCCGCTGCTGGAAGCCGGCGGCTTCGACCCGCCCTGGGTGCGCGATCTGGCCCGCGACACCGGCACGGCCGAAGCCGACATGCGCCTGCTGCTGCGCAAGCTGGCGCGGCTGGGGCAGCTGCAGCAGGTGGTGCGCGATCTGTTCTACCCGGAAGCCACCCTGCGGCGCGCGGCGCAAGCTCTGCTGGCGCTCCAAGCCGAGCAGGGCGCCGTGCGCGCCGCCGCCTTCCGCGACCGCATCGGCCTGGGGCGCAAGCGCAGCATCCAGTTGCTGGAACACTTCGACCGCGTCGGCCTGACCCGTCGCTTCGGCAATGAACGCCGGGTGCGGCGTGACAGCGGCCTGGCGGGCAACTAGGGTTACCGAGCCTGGAAGGCAAGCGTGTCCGGTGGCGCGGCTGGACTTCAAATTCAGTTGGGGGCGGCAGCCGCTCCCGGGTAGGTTCGACTCCTACTGCCTTCCGCCAATTCGGTGCGGGTGCCAACGGCGGCCAGAACGGCGCTGACCGTCCTACGCGCTCCGAGATGTTTTTGGATGGAACCTTGTAGGGCCGGCTTTACGCCGGCCGACGGCGCGTCGGCCACACCCGTGTTTCGTTCCCGCCCCCGGTTGGCCGGGATAAACCCGGCCCTACACCCAGCCGGACCTGTCGCTGCCCTCCTACAAAGCACAGGATCTGCAGGAGCGGCTTCAGCCGCGATCCGGCCGGTCCCCACTCCACCTCATTTCCACTTCAACGCTTGCACTGCCGGGTTGTCCGGGTCGAAGCCATCCAGGCGCATCTGTTCCTCCAGCGCCGCGCGCGCCGCTTCACCCTGGGGGAAGCGCTGGCGCTGCGCGGGCCAGTCGTTCGGGCGCAGGCGCACCAGCCAGCCGGCGCCGTAGCAGTCGCGATGAATCAGCGCCGGCCGCTGCTCCAGGGCCTCGTTGACCGCGCGCAGCTCGCCGCCCAGCGGGCAACGTGAGGAGGTGGCCGCCTTGGCGAACTCCAGCACGCCGAAGCTGCGCCCTTCCTCGATGCGCGCGCCGAGGCGCTTGGGGGTGAAGGCGAAGATCTCGCCATACAGCGCGCAGCCGTAGGCGTTCAGCCCGAGTGTCAGCTGGCCGTCCGCCTCCTCGCGCAGCCACAGGCCCAGCGCTGGGGCGTAATGGAGATCGTCGGGGAATTCCAGTCCGTGGATATTCACAAGCTCAGTACCTTTTCCGTTTCGAGAATCAGCCGCGCCAGTTCACCGCCGCTGGAGATGTCGTCCAGCTCCTCGATCAGCGCGGCCTCGTCCAGCGCCACGCCCGGCTGGCGGCACATCAGCAGGCGGGCGCCGGCCTGCTTGGCCTGGCGGATGAAGTGCAGCACGCATTCGCCCTCGGCCATGGGGCGCAGCGTTTCGGCCACCTGGCGCCGGGCCAGCTGCGTGGCTTCGCCGGTGAGGAACAGCGTGACCCGCGCATCCATGCAGGCCAGCAGGGTGGCGATGTGAAAGGGCGCGGCGCAACGGGCCGGGGTGCTCGGTCCGCTGCTCACCAGGATCAGTATGTCGCGACTGTCCATGTCGCCTCCGTCAGCGCGCGCGTGGCGGATATTGGCTGAGCACCCGCGCCGCCGTCTCGTGGATCAGCGCGGTACGTTCGCCGGGACTCTGCTGGCGGCGCGACAACACCTGCTCGTCGCTGCCGCGCCACACCAGCCGGCCATCGCGGCCGTCCAGCAGGTCGACCTGCAGGATGCCGACCCGGTATTCGTACTGGTTGGTCTGCGCGTAGCTGGGACCGCCCCACCAGCCGCCCGGGTAGCCCATGAACATGCCGCCGTAGTAGGTGGTGTAGCTGTCCTGACGGCGCTCCACGCTGAACCAGGCCTGCACCTTCAGGTCGGCCTGGTCGCTGGCCGCCTGACGCAGGCCACGCTGTTCCAGTTGCTGGCCAATCGCGTCGCGGATGCGCTGCTCGGTCAGGTCGCTCTTGATCACCGGGTCGTCCGGACGGTAGCGCACCGCCGGCTCCTGCCAGCTCCAGCTGCGGTAGGCGGCGAAGTCGCGGTTGGGGTCGTAATCCAGCTCCATGGTGCTCTGGCAGGCGCCGAGCACCACGAACAGGGGAATCAGCAAGAGGCGGTACGGCATGGCGGTAACCTCCGGTTCGGTGACGCCGGTCAGTCTACGGCGGAAAGCCGGACAGCGCTCTGCGCGCGGCCTGGTATAGCTTGGTTCGGTCGGCGCCATCGGCGGGGGACTCGCCATGGCCACGCCAGACCGCCTGGCCATCGTCACTGTCGCGCAGCTCCAGGTTCATGACCAGTATGTTGCGCCGATACGCGTAGACCCTGGGCATGGCGTTCCATCCCCCACCGAAGGCGCCGACGTGAGGTGCAAAACCCTGGCTGCCGCCGTAAGGCTCGACGACCTGTTGCAGGCGGCTGGTCTGGAACAGCTCGGCCCAGACCGTCAGGTCGGCGCTGGCGTCGTGGCGTTCACGCAGACCGAGCCGTTCCAGCTCGGCGGTGACGGCGTCGCGGACCTGCGTGGCGCTGTAATGGGCGCTGCCGGTCGGCTCCTGTTGCCATCGCCAGGTGCGGTAGGCGGCGTAATCACGCGGGGTCGCCGGGTAATACGCCCCGGGGGCGGGCTGGACGACATCCGGGCTGTCGGTGCCGGCTTGCGCCGGCAATGAGGTGGGAGAGGTGCTGCTGGTTGTCTGGCAGGCGACCAGCAGCGCATACAGGACCAGCAGGACTGAACGGGGCATACACGACTCCCACACCCCGCACGGTCATACAACGGGGCGACACACCCAGTGTAGATAGCGACCCAGCCCGATGAAGGCCGGATGGCGACGATAGGTCAGTTCCATCTCCAGCAGGTCGTCGAGCGCGGCCTTGGCCTGGAACTCCGCCGGCATGTAGTCGTGGAACACGCGCACGCCGCTGCGCGCTTCGATGCGCCAGTGCGGCGCCAGTTGCGTTTCCAGCTCGCGGGGGGCGAGCGGGCGCTGCGGCGTCAGGCTCTGCCCCTCACCGGCGAACCGCTCCTTGCGCAGCTTGCGGAAGTGGCCCTTGAGCAGGTTGCGGTAGATCAGTGCGTCGCGGTTGTAGAACGCCAGGCTCAGCCAGCCGCCTTCGGCGGTCAGCTGGCGTAGCGGCGCGAGGATGGCGGCCGGCTCGGCCAGCCACTCCAGCACGGCGTGGCAGAGCACCAGGTCGTAGGGTTCGTGGGCCTGCGCCGCCAGTTCCTGCCAGGAGGCCTGGATGAACTGCGCCGGCAGGTTGGCCGTCGCGAAGCGCTCGCGCGCGCCATCGAGCATCGGCGCGGCCGGCTCGGCGAGGGTCACCTGGTGACCCTGGCCGGCCAGCCAAAGGCTCATGTGCCCGAGCCCGGCGCCGACGTCCAGCACGCGCAGCGGCCGCGCGGGCAACGCCTCGGTCAGATCGGCCTGCAGCACGGCCAGGCGGATGGCGCCCTTGGCGCCGCCGTATATCTTCTCGGCGAAGCGCGTCGCCAGTTCGTCGAAGTGGCGGTCGCTCATTTGCCGTACCGCCGTTCGGTATCGGCCAGCTTGGCGCGCACCACCTGGTCCAGGTCCAGGCCGAGCTCCGCGCACAGCAACAGCAGGTAGAGCACCACGTCGCCGATTTCCTGGCCGGCATGTTCCAGTTGCTCAGGCGACAGGTGGCGCGACTCGTCCTCGCCCAGCCACTGGAAGATTTCCACCAGCTCGGCCATTTCCACGCTGGCGGCCATGCTCAGGTTCTTCGGGCTGTGGAAGCGCCGCCAGTCGTTGGCGTCGCGGATGGCGTGCAGGCGGGCGGTGAGGGCGTCGAGATTCATGGCGGCTCCGGGGTGCGAGCCGGGGATTATCCCGGAAGATGCCGACGGGGATAACCCCGGGCCAGCACCCGGCTGGCAGGAGGGACTTTAGCCGCGACCGGGTGCCCACGAACGTCGCGGCTAAAGCCCCTCCTACAACAGCAGGCCGGGCGGTGGCCCGGTCCAGCCCACGTTACGTTGGCGTCGCCCGCCAAGCGCCGCTCATGTGCGGCAGGTCATCACGGCCACGCAGTACGAACTGCCCCTCCGGTGCCGGGGTGCTGGCCAGCAGGCGCACCTCGCCGGGCAGCAGCACCGGCTTCTGGAAGCGCACCTCCACCTCATAGCCGCTATCCGGCAAGCGCTCGCCCAGGGCACTCAACGCGCGACCCTTGTTCCACAGGCCATGGGCGATGGCGCGGGGAAAGCCGAACAGCTTGGCGGTCGGTGCGGTCAGGTGGATCGGGTTGAAGTCGCCGGCCACCCGCGCGTAGCGGCGGCCGATGTCCGCCGGCGCCTTCCAGTGCGCGATTTCCTCCAGGGGCAGGGGTTCCGGCTCGACCCGTGCTG
The DNA here is from genome assembly GCF_035497915.1 of Pseudomonas sp. Classification (GTDB taxonomy): domain Bacteria; phylum Pseudomonadota; class Gammaproteobacteria; order Pseudomonadales; family Pseudomonadaceae; genus Serpens. Next base: position 14,501 of record NZ_DATJCS010000001.1, on the reverse strand, counting down.
GCGGCGTGCCGTCCAGGCGCAGGCCGCGATAGAGAATGCGGCTGTCGCCTTCCCAGAGCAGGCCGAGCTGATCTTCCAGGCGCGTCACGATGCTGAAGGTCACGCCCTTGTCGTGGGGTGCCAGCCGCTCGGTGGTGACACTGATGCGAAAGGGTCCCAGTCCACCGAGCGCGCGCAGCACGCGAATGCGGTTCTCCAGATGCACCAGGCCGAGCAGCGGGAAGGGAAAATCGCTGGCCGTCAGCAGCTTCATCTGCAGGGCGAAGGCCAGGACATGCGGGTAGCTGGGCGGCAGTCGGCCATCGTCGGCGAAGCCGCACAGCTCGCGGTAGCGCGCCAGATTGCCGGGGTCCACGCTCACGCTGCAGGCCAGGCCACGCCGGGGCAGCGTGGTGCCCCGGGTGCCCCGGCGCAGGGCGGCGCGGGCAAACAGGCCGGGCAGGGCGGGGGCGCGCGGCAGTTCTTGCCAGTCGGTCAGCATCGGTGACTCTCCTTGATTCCGATGACCGCACAGGTTCCCGGGCTTTGCCGGTGCTGGCATTGGCCAGACTGTCGCGCAAGGGTGACGCAGCAGCCATTCCGCAGCGCCGTCGCCTTGAGCACCTGGCGAAAAGCTGTCTAAGATGCGGGCGTCACGCCTCACAAGAAAAATCAAAAATGACGATGCGAGATCTGACCGATGACGCGGCGCTGTTGCGCCCGGTGATCGAGGCTTTGCGTGCCAGCGGTGTCGATCCGGCCCCCGTGCTGGTCCAGTTGGGCCTGCCGGCGCAGGGCTTGCCGCAGGGGCGTTTTCCCCACAGCGCCCAGGCGCCGTTCTGGCAGGCCTGCGCCGAAGCGTGCGGCGAGGAGCATGTGGGGCTGCATCTGGTGGCGCACCTGGCGCCCTACCACGGCCTGCTGCTCGAATACCTGTTTCTCTCCAGCCCGACCTTCGGCGATGGCCTGCAGCATGCGCTGCGCTATGCCCGTCTGCTCTCCGACACCCTGTCCGCCAGCCTGGAAACCGGCGACGGCCGGGCGGTGCTGGTGCTGGGCGCGACGCCCAACCTGTCCCGGCACTTTCCGGAGATGCTGGCCGGCGCGGCGATTCGCCTGTTCGCGGCGCTGACCGACGGGCAATTCCGGCCGCTGGAAGTGCAGCTCATGCATGGCCAGGGCGCGCCGGCCGAGCGCTATGCCGAGGTATACGGCTGTCCGACCCGCCTGGGCGAGCCGCGCTATGCGCTGGTGTTCGACGCCAGCGTACTGGAGCGCCCCTCGCGGCATGCCGCGCCGGACCTGCTGCGCATGCACGAATCGCTGGCGCGTCGCCAGCTGCACGAGGTGGAGCGCCTGGATCTGGTGCGCCAGGTGCGCGAGCTGATCGGTCAGTTGCTGCTGGACGGCGGTCCCACCCTGGAGCAGGTGGCGGCGCGCCTGAACATGCCCACCCGCCGCTTGCGCGAACGCCTGTCGCTGGCCGGCGTGCGCTTCAACGACCTGGTCACCGATTACCGCTGCCGACTGGCCAAGGACCTGCTGCTCAAGACCGATGAGCGCATCGAGGTGATCGTCGAGCGCACCGGCTTCTCCGAACCGAGCACCTTCTACCGCGCCTTCAAGCGCTGGGTCGGCGAAACCCCGGTGGAATTCCGCCGCCGCGGCAAGGCCGCCGCCCGAGTGTCCTAAGCGCCCAGCAGGCTTTGTCCGCAGACGCGCAGCACCTGGCCACTCACCGCGCCGCTGCTCGGCTGGGCCAGCCAGGCCACCGCCTCGGCGACATCCTGCGGCAGACCACCCTGGTTCAGCGCGTTCATGCGCCGGCCGGCTTCACGGATGGTGAAGGGGATGGCGGCGGTCATCTGCGTTTCGATAAAGCCCGGCGCCACCGCGTTGAGGGTGATGCCACGCGGCGCCAGCAGCGGCGCCCAGGCCTGGGCCAGGCCGATCAGGCCGGCCTTGCTGACCGCATAGTTGGTCTGTCCGAGGTTGCCGGCGATGCCGCTGATCGAGGCGATCAGCACTACCCGACCCTCGTCGCGCAGCGTGCCGCTGTCCAGCAGCGCCTGGGTGAGGCGTTGCGGGGCGCGCAGGTTGACGTCGATCACCGCGTTCCACTGTTCCTCGCTCATCTTCGCCAGGGTCTTGTCACGGGTGATGCCGGCGTTGTGCACCACGATGTCCACGCCGTCCGGCAGCGCTTCGACCAGGCGCTGCGCGGCGTCCTCGGCGCAGATGTCCAGTGCCAGGGCGCGGCCACCCAGGCGCGCGGCCAGGGCTTCCAGCGCGGTGCCGGCCTGCGGCACGTCGAGCAGCAGCAGGTCGGCGCCATCGCGGGCCAGCGTTTCGGCGATGGCCGCGCCGATGCCGCGCGAGGCACCGGTGACCAGCGCCCGCTTGCCGGCCAGCGGGCGGCTCCAGTCCTTGACCTGGGCGCGATTGGCCTGCAGGCGGATCACCTGACCGGACACGTAGGCGCTCTTCGGCGAGAGGAAGAAGCGCAGCGCGCCTTCCAGTTGGTCCTCGGCGCCGTCGGCCACATACAGCAGTTGCACGGTACCGCCCCGGCGCACCTCCTTGGCCAGCGAGCGGGTGAAGCCTTCCAGGCTGCGTTGGGCGCTGGCGGCGAAGGGATCGGTGAGCGACTCCGGCGCGCGGCCGATGACCAGAATGTGCGGGCAACTGGCCAGGTGCGGCAGCGCCGGCTGGAAGAAACGCTGCAGCTCGATCAGTTGTTCGGGGCTGTTCAGCGCGCTGGCGTCGAACACCAGCGCCTTGAGCTTGCCGACGCCCGGCCAGCGTGTCAGTTCGCCCAAACCGTCGCGATCGGCATACAGCTCGTTGCTCAGGCGCTTGAGGCTGCCGGCCAACGTGCCGGCGAGCGCTCCGCCGCCGAGCAGGATCGCCCCGTCCACCGGCCGCGACCGGCCACTGACCCAGCGCTCCAGGCGGGTCGGGCGCGGCAGGCCGACCGCGCCGACCAGGCGGCGGCCGAGGGTCGAGTTGGCGAATTCCAGATAGCGGTCGGACATGGGGAATGACTCCGGCAGGGGGCAGAATGGCGTGCACTCTACCGGCTGGCGCGCATCCCGCATTGACCGGACTGACCGGTCAGCTGGCGAGGCGGCCAATGCGACGCGCGCGCGGGTCGCTAGCCTACAGCCGCCTTCCCCACCTGCCAGGAGTCCGTTCATGGCCCAGCTGCGCCGGGTCGCCATTGTTGGCGGCAACCGCATCCCGTTCGCCCGTTCCAACACCGTCTACGCCACCGCCAGCAACCAGGAGATGCTCACCGCGGCCCTGGAAGGCCTGATCGAGCGTTTCAACCTGCATGGCGAACGCCTCGGCGAAGTGGTCGCCGGCGCGGTGCTCAAGCACTCCCGCGACTTCAACCTGACCCGCGAATGCGTGCTCGGCTCGCGGCTGGCGCCGCAGACGCCGGCCTACGACCTGCAGCAGGCCTGCGGCACCGGCCTGGAAGCGGCGATCCTGGTGGCCAACAAGATCGCCCTCGGGCAGATCGACTGCGGCATCGCCGGCGGGGTGGACACCACGTCGGACGCGCCGATCGGCGTCAACGAAGGGCTGCGGCGCATCCTGCTGGAGGTCAATCGCGGCAAGTCCACCGGCGACAAGGTGAAAAGCCTGCTCAAGGTGCGCCCGCGCCACCTGGCACCGCACATCCCGCGCAACGGCGAGCCGCGCACCGGGCTGTCGATGGGCGAGCACTGTGAGCGCATGGCGCAGCACTGGCAGATCCCCCGCGACGAGCAGGACCGTCTGGCCTATGAAAGCCACCGCAAGCTGGCCGCCGCCTACGAGGAGGGCTGGCATACCGATCTGCTCACGCCATTCGGCAGCCTGAGCCGCGACCAGAACCTGCGCCCGGATATCGACCTGGACAAGCTGGCCACCCTGAGGCCGGTGTTCGACAAGAGCGGAAGCGGCACCCTCACCGCCGCCAACTCCACGCCGCTGACCGATGGCGCTTCGCTGGTGCTGCTGGCCAGCGAGGAATGGGCCAGGGCGCGCGGCCTGCCGATCCTGGCCTGGTTCAACGACGGTGAGGCGGCGGCAGTGGATTTCGTGCACGGCGCCGAGGGACTGCTGATGGCGCCGGTGTATGCCGTGCCGCGCCTGCTGGCCCGTCATGGCTTGCGCCTGCAGGACTTCGATTACTACGAAATCCACGAGGCCTTTGCCGCCCAGGTGCTGTGCACCCTCAAGGCCTGGGAAGACGCCGAGTACTGCAGGACGCGCCTGGGGCTGGATGCGCCGCTGGGTTCGATTGACCGCAGCAAGCTCAACGTCAAGGGCAGCTCGCTGGCCGCCGGCCACCCGTTCGCCGCCACCGGCGGGCGCATCGTCGCCAACCTGGCCAAGCTGCTGCATCAGGCCGGCCCGGGCAAGCGCGGACTGATCTCCATCTGCGCCGCCGGTGGGCAGGGTGTGGTCGCCATCCTGGAGAGCTGAACTGGCGAAAACCTGCACAATCCGAGGCCGGGGCCCGCGTGGCGGGCGTGAGCGGCCTCGGCTGACAGCTTGTCCACGGAGTTATCCCCAGGCTTTGTGGGTAAAGGGATCGCTGCCTGTGGATTTCGGCCTGCGGATTTTCCCTTTACCAACAAGCACTTGGACAAGAAGTGCACGATTTGAGGGCAGCCCCCGCAGCCACCGGGTCGGAAGGGTTCGGTGGACAGCTTCTCCACGGGGTTATCCCCAGGCTTTGTGGGTAAGCCGTGTCTTGACCTCGGGCGGAGACAGGCCGAAGCTTGCCAGGGTCAGTCAGCGCCCCGAGGAGTGGAACCATGCAAGGCCAAGCGCACGTTGTCGACTACCTGAAAACCCTGCTCAAGGGCGAGCTGGCCGCGCGTGACCAGTATTTCCTGCACTCGCGCATGTATGCCGACTGGGGCTTCACCAAGCTCTACGAGCGCATCAACCACGAAATGGAAGAGGAAACCCAGCACGCCGACGTGCTGCTGCAGCGCATCCTGTTCCTGGAAGGCACCCCGGACATGACGCCGGAAGCCATCCACCCGGGCACCGACGTGCCAACCATGCTGCGCAGCGACCTGGCGCTGGAGTACAGCGTGCGCGCCGCGCTGGCCAAGGGCATCGAGCTGTGCGAGCAAGCGAACGACTACGTCAGTCGCGACCTGCTGGTGGCGCAGCTGCACGATACCGAGGAAGACCATGCCTACTGGCTGGAACAGCAACTGCGGCTGATCGATCGCGTGGGTCTGCAGAATTACCTGCAATCGCAGATGAGCTGATGGCGGGACTCCACTGGCCGGCATAAAGCCGGCCCTACAGGTACATCACGGACCTTTGAGGCAGCCAGAAGACGCTGACCGGTGCCGGACGCAACACCACGTAGGGTGGACAACGCCGTTCTTGTCCACCGATGCGGCCCCACGGCGGCCAGAACGGCGCCGATCGCCCTACGCTTTGTGCCGTGTCGGATCGCAACAGCTTCCGGATTCCAGCTCGCTGAGTATCGGGCAGTCCGGTCGGTCATCGCCGTGGCAATGCTCGACCAGCGATTGCAGGGTGTCGCGTAGTTCGCTGAGCTCGGTGATCTTGTGGTTCAGTTCCTGCACATGGGCGCTGGCCAGGGCCTTCACGTCGGCGCTGGCGCGCTGGCGGTCCTGCCAGAGACTCAGCAGGCGGCCCACTTCCTCCAGCGAAAAGCCCAGGTCCCGCGCTCGGCGAATGAAGCCCAGGCGATGCAGGTCGTCCGTGCCATAGGTGCGGTAGCCGCTGGCGCTGCGCCCGGCCGGGCGCAGCAGGCCGATGGATTCGTAATAGCGGATCATCTTCGCCGACAAGCCGCTGTGCTTCGCCGCCTGGCCGATGTTCATCGCGTCACTCCTTCGGTTTCCAGCGCTTGAGCAGCAGCGCGTTGCTGACCACGCTGACGCTGGATAGCGCCATGGCCGCACCGGCCACCACCGGACTGAGGAAGCCCAGCGCCGCCAGCGGCAGGCCGATCAGGTTGTAGATGAAGGCCCAGAACAGGTTCTGGCGGATCTTCGCGTAGGTGCGCCGGCTGATCTCCAGGGCCGCCGGCACCAGGCGCGGGTCACCGCGCATCAGGGTGATGGCGGCGGCGTGCATGGCCACGTCGGTGCCGCCGCCCATGGCGATGCCCACGTCGGCGGCGGCCAGCGCCGGCGCGTCGTTGATGCCGTCGCCAACCATGGCCACCACCGCGCCGCCGTTCTTCAGTCGGGTCACTTCGGCGGCCTTGTCGGCCGGCAGCACTTCGGCATGCACCTGTTCGATGCCCAGCTGCTTCGCCACGCTGTGTGCGCTGCCACGGTTGTCGCCACTGATCAGGTGGGTGTGGATGCCGCGCCGTTGCAGGGCGGCCACGCCGGCGGCGGCGCCGTCCTTGAGCGTGTCGCCGAAGGCGAACAGGCCCAGCACGCGCGCGTGCGGCGCCGTTTCGATCAACCAGGACAGGGTGCGCCCCTCGGCTTCCCAGTCGGAGGCCTGTGCGGTCAGGGCGCCGGGCTGCAGGCCCTGTTCCTCCAGCATCCGCCGGTTGCCCAGGGCCAGGCGCCGGCCGTCCAGCTCGCCGGCGATGCCGCGTCCACCGAGGGCCTGGCTGGCGCGGATCTGCGGTACCTCCAGCTGGCGTTCGGCGCATGCGTCCAGTACCGCGCGGGCCAGCGGATGTTCGCTGCCGCGCTGCAGGGCGCCGGCCTGGCGCAGCAGCTCGGCCTCGTCGCCATCGACGGCGTGCAGGTGCACGATGCGCGGGCGGCCGGAAGTCAGGGTGCCGGTCTTGTCGAAGGCCACCACCGTCACCGCGTGGGCGCGTTCCAGGGCCTCGGCGTCCTTGATCAGGATGCCGTGGCGGGCGGCCACGCCGGTGCCGGTCATGATCGCCGCCGGGGTGGCCAGGCCGAGGGCGCACGGGCAGGCGATGACCAGCACCGCCACGGCGTTGATCAGCGCGGTTTCCAGCGCGGCGCCGGCCAGCAGCCAGCCACCCAGGGTGAGCAGGGCGATGAGCAGCACCGCCGGCACGAACACCTGGCTGACGCGATCGACCAGGCGCTGGATCGGCGCCTTGGCGGCCTGGGCGTCTTCCACCAGGCGGATGATGCGCGCCAGCACGCTTTCCGCGCCGAGGGCCTGGGTGCGTACCAGCAGGCGACCGTCGCCGTTGATGGCGCCGCCGGTAACCGTGCTGCCGGGCTGCTTGGCGACCGGCAGGCTTTCGCCGCTGATCAACGCCTCGTCGGCCTGGCTTTCGCCCTCGACCACCTCGCCGTCCACCGGGAAGCGCTCGCCGGGGCGCACCACCACAACGTCGCCCAGCTGCAGCAGGGCCAGCGGCACCTCTTCCTCGCGCCCTTCGCTCAGCCGCCGCGCACGCTCCGGGCGCAGGGCTTCCAGGGCGCGGATCGCCGCGCTGGTCTGGCGCTTGGCACGGCTTTCCAGATACTTGCCGAGCAGCACCAGGGCGATGACCACCGCCGAGGCTTCGAAATACAGATGCGGCATCTGCCCGGCCGGGGCGGCCCACCATTGGTACAGGCTCAGGCCGTAGCCGGCGCTGGTGCCCATGGCCACCAGCAGGTCCATGTTGCCGGCGCCGGCGCGCACCGCCTTCCAGGCCGCGCGGTAGAAGCGCGCGCCGAGGATGAACTGCACCGGCGTGGCGAGCAGGAACTGCGCCCAGGCCGGCAGCATCCAGTGCTGGCCGAACAGGTCGCCGAACATGGGAATCACCAGTGGCGCGGCCAGCAGCAGGGCAAGAATCACCGCCAGCCGTTCGCGGCGCAGGCGCTGTTCGGCGTCCGCGCCCTCGGCGCTGGCGCGGTCGGTCAGGCTGGCCTGGTAGCCGGCCTTCTCGACGGCAGCGATCAGAACGGCGTCGCGCACCTCGCCGACCAATTGCACATGGGCGCGCTCGCCGGCCAGGTTGATGGTGGCGGCGCGCACGCCAGGCACCTTGCGCAGCGCGCGTTCGACCCGTCCGGCGCAGCTGGCGCAGGTCATGCCCGTAATGGCGAGTTCCAGGCTGCGCGCCGGCACCTGGTAACCGGCGCGCTCGACGGCGGCGATCAGCTCGTCCAGCGTGGCGCCGTCGCTTTCGACGCGGGCGCGCTCGCTGGCCAGGTTGACTTCGGCGTGACGCACGCCGGCCAGTTTGTTCAGGGCGCGTTCGACACGGCCGGCGCAGCTGGCGCAGGTCATGCCGCTGATGGGGAAATCGAGGGTGGCGGACATGGGTTCCTCCTTGCGAGTCACCCTATGCTCGACCTTGACCTCATGGCAAGGTCAAGCGTTCCACCGTTCAGGCGCGCTCGCGAATCAGACCGCGAAACAGCGCGTCGAACATCGGCCCGGCATCGGTCTGCGGGTCGAACTGCTGCGGGTCGCGCAGCCAGTCGCCGATCAGGCCGATCAGCAGGCCATGTACCGCGCGCGAGGCCTGACGGGCGTTGATGCCCGGGTGCAACTGGCCAAGCCGTTCGCAGTCTTCCAGCAGGCGCTCGCAGATGGCGATGAACTGGTTGATGAACTGGTTGTGACGCTCCTCGGCCGGACGCAGCTCATCGGTGAACTCGCAGCGCTGCATGAGCACGGTGAAGATGCGGCGCTTCTGCTCGTTCTGCATCAAAATCTGCAGGCCGCTGACGCACATGTCGCGCAACGAGCCCAGCGACAGTTGCGGATCGGCGCTGAGCTTTTCGGCAATCTGTTCCGGCGGCAGGCGCACCTGGTTGAGCATGGCGTTGAACAGGTCGGCCTTGTTCTGGAAGTGCCAGTAGACGGCGCCACGGGTGACCCCGGCGGCCCGGGCGATATGTTCCAGGCTGGTGTGCGCCACGCCGCGTTCGAGAAACAGTTGCTCAGCGGCGTTCAGAATGGCGGCGCGGGTCTTCTCGGCATCTTCTTTGGTTCGACGCATGGGGTGGGTCCGGGGCCTCGGGCAGTCAGGAAAGGAGACGGCATTGTCGATTCGCCATTTACAAACGTCAATGTATGTAAGAGAGTCGCTGCCCCTCGCGGCGCGCTTACTCAGGAAATTTGTAGCTCATGCCTCTTCGTCTGCTGCTGATCCTTGGTGCCCTGTCGGCCTTCGGCCCGCTGGCCATCGACTTCTATCTGCCCAGTTTTCCCGCCCTGGCCCAGGCATTCAGCACCGATGTCGAGCATGTGCAGCAGTCGCTGGCGGTGTATTTCATTGGCCTGGCGTTCGGCCAGCTGATCTACGGGCCCTTGGCCGACCGCTACGGCCGGCGCGGGCCGCTGCTGTTCGGCGTGACGCTGTTCGTGCTGTCTTCGCTGGCCTGCGCGCTGGCGCCGAGCCTCGATGCGCTGATCGTCGCGCGCCTGGCTCAGGCACTGGGCGGTTGCGCCGGCATGGTGGTTTCGCGCGCGGTGGTGCGCGATCTCTGTGAGCCGCGCGACGCCGCCAAGGTGTTCTCGCAGCTGATGCTGGTGATGGGCGTGGCGCCGATCCTCGCGCCGCTGGCCGGCGGCCTGCTGTTGCAGCTGTTCGGCTGGCGGTCGATCTTCTATTGCCTGACGCTGTTCAGCGCGCTGGTCGGTCTGGCGCTGTACCGCTGGCTGCCGGAAACCCTGCCGGCCGGCGCCGAGCGCTTGCCGCTGCGTGGCAGCCTGGGGCGCTACCTGGGGCTGTTCCGCGACCGCGAGTTTCTCACCTTCGCCCTGGCAGGCGGGCTGTCGATTTCCGCCATGTTCGCCTACGTGGCCGGCTCGCCCTTCGTGTTCATCGAGCTGTACGGCGTGCCTGCCGCGCATTACGGCTGGCTGTTCGGCGTCAACGCCGCCGGCTTCATCCTCGCCGCCCAGCTCAACGCCTGGCTGATGCGCTTTCGGGGTCCGGGTTTCTGGCTGCGCCGGTTGAGCGCATTGTTCCTGTTCTGCGCGCTGCTGCTGTTGGCGTTCGCGGCCTGGCAGGCGCCGCTGTGGCTGCTGATGCTGCCGCTGTTCGTCGCCATGGGCTGCCTGGGCTGCATCCTGCCCAATGCCGCCGCCTGTGCCATGGCCCGCCAGGGCCGTCAGGCCGGCAGCGCTTCGGCGCTGATGGGCAGCCTGCAGTTCGCCGTGGCGGCGTTGGCCAGTGCGCTGGTCGGCGTGCTGCATGATGGCAGCGCCCTGCCGATGGCCCTGGTGATCGCCGGCTGCGCACTGCTGGCGGCGCTGCTGGCCTGGTACAGCGGTCAGGTAGAAGCCCGATAGCGCTTTCCCATCCCGATCTAGGTTCTGTCCAGAACCTAAGCAGGCTGGCGAGCGGCCGCTGGCGAACCATACTCGAAGCCATCGATAGCGCATGGCGTGAGGCATGGAGATGGGTTATCTGCAGGATTACCGGCGTTCACTGGCGGAACCCGCCGATTTCTGGGCCGAGCAGGCGCGGGATCTGGACTGGTTCCGAGCGCCGCGGGAAACCCTGCGCTCGCTGGACGATGGAACGCACCGCTGGTTTGCCGATGCGCTGCTCAACAGCTGCCATCTGGCCCTGGATCGGCACGTGGAACAGGGTCGAGGTGATCAGCCAGCGCTGTTCTACGACTCGCCGGTGGGCGGCGAGAAGCGCCAGTACAGCTATCGCCAACTGCGCGATCAGGTGGCCCGGCTGGCCGGTGCGTTGCGCGCGCTGGGGGTGGAGAAGGGTGACCGGGTGATCATCTACATACCCATGGTGCCGGAAGCGGCCATGGCCATGCTGGCCTGCGCGCGCCTGGGCGCGGTGCATTCGGTGGTGTTCGGCGGCTTCGCGCCGCAGGAGCTGGCGGTGCGTATCGACGATGCCCGGCCCAAGCTGCTGCTGACCGCCTCCTGCGGCCTGGAGTTCGATCGGGTGATTGCCTACCAGCCGCTGGTGGAGAAGGCGCTGGCGCTGGCCGAGCACCCGCCGCAACGGGTGATGGTGCTGCAGCGTCCGCAGGCGCCGGCGGCGTTGCGCGACGGCCGCGATCTGGACTGGGCGCAACAGGTGGCGCAGGCGTCGGCCGTGGAGCCGGTGCCGGTGCTCGGCGGCGATCCGCTGTACATCCTCTATACCTCCGGCACCACCGGGCGGCCGAAGGGCATCGTGCGCGACAACGCCGGCCACGCGGTGGCGCTGCGCTACTGCTTCGAGCGGGTCTACGGCATGCGGCCGGGCGACGTCTGGTGGGGGCTGTCGGACATCGGCTGGGTGGTCGGCCATTCGATGATCGTCTACGGCCCGCTGATGGCGGGCTGCAGCACAGTGTTCTACGAGGGTAAGCCGGTACGCACGCCGGACGCCGGGGCGATCTGGCGGGTGATCGAGGAGTACCGGGTGAATGCGCTGACCTGCGCGCCGACCGCCATTCGCGCGGTGCGCAAGGAGGACCCGCGCGGCGAGCTGCTCGGGCGCCACGATCTCGGCTCGCTGCGCGCCCTGTTCCTGGCCGGCGAGCGGCTGGATTCCAGCACGCACCAGTGGCTCGAGGAGCAGACCGCCCGGCCGGTGCACGACCACTGGTGGCAGACCGAGACCGGCTGGCCGGTGACCGCGCCCTGCGTGGGGCTGGACGACTATCGACGCAAGGTCGGTTCGAGCAACGCGGCGGTACCGGGCTACCACGTGCTGGTGGTGAACGAGGAGGGCGAGCTGCTGGATGCCGGCCAGGAGGGCGCCATCGTGGTTTCGCTGCCGTTGCCGCCGGGGTGTGCGCAGACGCTGTGGAACGATCCCGAACGCTACCGGCAGGCCTATCTGCAGGCGATGCCCGGGCATTACCTGACCGGCGACGGTGGCTACCTGGATGCCGACGGTTTTGTCTACGTCATGGGCCGCACCGACGATGTCATCAACGTGGCCGGTCATTGGCTGTCCACCGGAGAGATGGAGGATCGCGTGGCGCGCCATCCGGCGGTGGCCGAATGCGCGGTGATCGGCGTGCCGGACGCGCTCAAGGGCCAACTGCCGCTGGCGCTGGTGGTGTGCAAGGAGGGTGTCGAGATCGATCCGGATACCCTGCGCGCGGAACTGGCGGTCAGGGTGCGCGAGGAGCTTGGCGCGCTGGCCTGCTTTCAACACGTACAGATAGTGCGCCGGTTGCCCAAGACGCGCTCGGGCAAGATCCTGCGCGCCGTGCTGCGCAAGATGGCGGCCGGCGAGCCCTGCGCCCCGCCGGCGACGATTGACGATCCCGCCATTCTGGAAGAGCTGGCGGTGGCGCTGCGTGGCGATGGGGCGGCGGCTGCCCCGTGACATCGGGTCGCTTGTGGCGGTTCTTGCAGTCGGGCCCGGGGCTGGTAGAGTCGCGGGCATGATTGCCGCCCGTCGAATCCATCCCCTGCTGCTCTGGACGCTGTGCCTGAGCGTGCTGCTGAGCCAGCATTTCTGCGGCGTGCGGCACGGTCAGGCCAGCGCCCTGGCGCTGAGCGGGCTGGCGGGAGGCATCTGTTCCAGTGATGGTGCGGGTTTCGATGCGTCTCCGGCAGAGGGCGCGGAACCGCAGGATGACTGGAGCTGTCCGCTGTGCCAGAACCCCGGGGTAAGCGATGGCGGCTGGAGCGCGGATGGGCCGATGCTGGCGGGAACCGGGCTTCTCCTGCTAGCGGGACGTGCCGTTCGGCGCTCGCGTCGCCGTTTCACCCTGGCCTGTCCGCGCGCGCCTTGATCCTCATCGGTGGCCAATACGTTACTCATTCATTCGATCAAGGTGTTCATCATGCTGAAATTCCAACGCGCGCTGCTCGGCGCGGCGCTCTGCTTGTCTTCCGTCGTGGCGCAGGCCCAGGACATCCAGGTCGAGCAGCCCTGGTCGCGGGCGATGCCGCCCACTGCGCCGGCCGCGGCCGCCTATTTCGTGCTGCACAATCCGGGAAACCAGGCGGATCGTCTGATCGGCGCCAGCGCGCCCATCTCCGGGCGGGCCGAGCTGCACGAGCACGCCCACGTCGGCGGGGTGATGCAGATGCGTGAAGTGGCGGGCGGTATTCCGTTGCCAGCGGGCGGTCAGGTGAGCTTTCAGCCGGGCGGTTATCACGTGATGCTGCTCGAACTGCCGCGCCAGCTGAAGGAAGGCGAGCATTTCCCGCTAACGCTGCGCTTCGAGAAGGCCGGCGAGCTGCGTGTCGAGGTGCCGGTGCTGCGCATGGCGCCCGCACCCGCCATGCAGGGCGGGCATCGCGGTCATTGATGGGTGCGGATGCCGTGGCGTGGGCAGCGCCGCGGCTTCCGTTGCTTGTCACGGTTCCCGAAGGATGATGCGGCCGCGACTCAGGTCGGCGAGTTGCTGCTGTAGTGCTTCCCGCCGATCGGGCGGCAGGCGGAAGTGCAGTTCCACCCCATCTCCGAGAAATTCCTCGCGTTCCAATAGCGCCTCGGCGTCCAGCAGCCGCTGACGCACCAGCGCATGCTCGGCAAAGCCGCAGCGACAACACAGGCCGATGCGCTCGATCAGCGGCTGACGCTGGCCCCCCTGCAAACATTTCACGGCGCAGCCGCCGTAGGCGCGCGCCAGCCCGCCGGTGCCGAGCTGAATGCCGCCGTACCAGCGGATCACCAGCACCACCACCTGATCGAAGCCTTGCCCCTCGATGGCTGCCAGAATCGGACGTCCAGCGGTGCCGCCGGGCTCACCGTCATCATTGAAGCGGTATTGCTGGCCGACCTTCCAGGCCCAGCAGTTGTGCGAGGCGGCGGCGTCGCTGTGGGCGGCGAGAAAGGCCTGCGCGGCGGCCGCATCGGTGGCCGGGGCGGCCAGGGCGAGAAAGCGGCTCTTGCGAATGTCTTCCTGGTATTCGCAGGCTGCGCTCAGGGTCCAGGTCATGGGGGTATCCGAGCCGGAGGGGGCGGCCTGGGGCCGCGAAAAATTCGTGGGGATGGGGTACGGGGGACGGCGGTGCCCTTCGGCTGGGCGGACTTTAGGTGGCTGGCAAGGTCGGGGCAAGCGCCATGCTGTTTGTGTGCCGCGACGATGTATGCGTGCCGCGGTGCAATGGTGATGGCGATCATCAAGTGTATGGGTATTCGGGACTGTGTCATGGATGGTAGTGCCGTTCTGGCCTGAGCCTCACGATTACGGCCTTGGCCGAGCGCTTCGCTAGCCGCCTTCGTGAGGCTCACCGTAACCGCGCGGCTGTTTTTGTAATAAAACTACAAATATCCGTTGACGCCAGAAATGACAGCCCTATAATGCGCCCCACTTCCAGCGCAGAGCTGCTGAAAACTCCTTGTAAATCAATGAGTTGAATGTTCGGGTCTGAGTTGGAATGCTCGCTAGAGGAAGCGGGCTGCTGGTCGGGGCGGGGTTGACAGTGTCGTTTGGCGCTGTATGATTCGCCTCCCGCTAGCGAGCTGGGTTGATTCGGTTCGCAGTGGTAAGCAGTTGAGTTGAAACGAAAAGTTTTCAAAACAACGCTTGACAAGCAAAACGGCCGCTGTAGAATGCGCGGCCTCGGTTGAGACCTTCGGTCAGATCGAAACGCTCTTTAACAACTGAATCAAGCAATTCGTGTGGGTGCTTGTGGATGCATCGAGTGATAGT